>CALUVG010000017.1 GCA_944324165.1 Candidatus Gastranaerophilales bacterium
GCAGTTTCGTCTGTTTCTTCGGCTGCTGCAGGCTCTGCTGGAACTTGAGCAGTTTCGTCTGTTTCTTCGGCTGCTGCAGGCTCTGCTGTTGCTTGTGCAGTTTCGTCTGTTTCTTCGGCTGCTTTATCTTCAGAATTTACAGCATTAGTTTTATTTGCCATAGCTCTTGTTGCAGCTACGTTGTCATTGTTTTTATTTTCTTCATCTCCTTTATTAGTTGAATCATTTTCATCTTGTTCAGATACACTTCTTGTTCTGCTTGAGACAGTATTATTGTCAGAATCATTTTTTGCATTGTTAGAAGTTGATGTAGTAGATTTTGTATTTGAACTGGTTGAAGAATATGATGATGAAGAACTTCTTAAGGATTTTTGTCTAAGTGTATAAATTGAATCTTCGTCTTCTTCAGGTAAATATTCGCTTGCCGCTTCTCTTGCAGCTAAGCCTTCACGAATATTTTGTCTGCGCTTATTTCCTTGAGCAATAATTTCTTTTGCTCTGTCAGAAAGTTGAATATTTAATTCAGCTTTTTCAGGTTCTTTATTAGCTTTATTTTGTTGAGCACTCATGAATGCTGTACCTGCATTTAACAGAACTTGTTTACCTGCGGATTTAATAGTTTCTTTTACTGCAGTTTTTGCGCCCTGTTTCATTGCATTTGCTGTAGCTGCTGCAGCCGTCTTTTGCATTGATTGTTTAAGCCCTTCTTCTCCTGTCTTAGTAATTGCAGCTTTTGCGCCCTCTTTTGCAGCGGCATAAATTGCGGCTTTACCTTTTGCCATAGCAATATTTTTACCCATTTGCTGGAACCCTTTTGTAGCAGCATTTGTAGCACTGACTGCAGATGCACCTGCCATAATAGCCATACCTGCACTCATCAAAGCTCCCATCAAATTGCCTTGAGCGGCATAAGTTGCCATTTTAGTAACGTTTGCAGCTGCAACACCATAGTTACCGACAGCTTCTGCCGCATGTCCTATAGGTGACATAACTGCCCCGACAACAGGAATCCAAGGCGGTAAAATAACTTTCATCAATATATCACCTGTAAGTCCGACCACCATACCTGTCAATGCAACTGTTGATGATATGCTTTCAACCTTACCGGCAACTTCTAAGACTTTTTCGCTTGTTGATTGATCTTCTTCTTTTTCTTTTTGTTCTTTTGCAACAGCTTTATTATAATTTTTATTATTTATAGCCATTGTTTTAATTATTCTGTCTGATTTAGTTTGATAGAAAGTTAATTTGTTGGAATAAATACTTATTTTACCGGCTTTTTCACCAATTTGTTCATTCAAACCTTCAACTTTAACCTGTGTATCACTTGCTGTATCTGAAGCCGGAGCATTAGTACCATTCATTACACTATCCATAACATTGAAACTATTATTAGTTGCCTGAGTAGTTTGTTGCTGTGGATCTACAGGGGTTGCAGGCTGTTGAGCCGGAGTTTGTGGATTTTGTTGTGCAGGAGCAGCTGCTGCTGCAGGAGCTGCTGCCATTTCTTCTGCCTGCATTAAACCGTCAACTTCTGATTGCAACAAGTCTATTGCAGCAATTTCTTCTTCTATTTTTTGTTGTGTTTCTTGAACCTGTTTTTCGTTCTGTGCTAATTGTTTTTCATTCTTTTTAATATCTTTTTGTAATGATTTTGAATCCTTTTCTAATTTCTTATCAGACTTTTGTGCATCTTTGTCTGCTTTTTCCATCTCTTCTGTATTTTTTTCAGTTGTAGCGGTATCACTTTCTACACCATCAGCAGCCTTATCAACTTCTGATGCTGCCTGTTTACCATTGTCAGCATTAATTTCTTCACTACCTTCAGATTTATTTGAAGAGGATGTTTTAGTTTCTCCTGATGCAGGAGTCTGTGCTTGTGCAGCTGCTGCTCTTGCCATTGCACGTGTTTGAGGTACGCCATCTTCATCAATATTGTCTTTATTGTTAATAACTGTGACATTTTCAGCATTAGATCTGTCATTACCTGTTTTTTCTACTGCTTGAACGTTGTCTGTTGAAACTGTTGATTCCGGCAAATCTTTTGTTATTTCGGTCATTTTATCAACAAAGGAACCTTTTCTTTCGTTAATAACGCCTACTTGTTCCTGAGCATATTTAGACAATGGAACCTGTCTTGTCAAAACAGTATTTGCGTCTGTTGATTCCTGGTCAAGTAATTCTCCGCGATCTATTGCGTCACGACCTAAAGATTCACCGGCTTTACCATATAAAATATCTTTTTGTCTTTCATTCCCCATAAGCATAAAGAACAGTGTCTTTTTCAAATGACTTCTGTCACCTAATTCTGAAATAGCAAGTTCTTTACCTTTTTCAATTGTTGCTGCGGCTATTTCAAAACCTTCGCCAACAATACTCATGGCACTGTTTAAACTCTGTGTGTAACCGGTTAATGTATTAATTTTTTCATTTAAACCGTTTACATATTCACCGTTTTCTTTATCTAGTTCATCTGTTAATTTTTTGAAATTAGCTTCTTCTTTTGCGCTTAATTCTTCTCCATTTCTAAGTTTATTACAAAGTTCTTCATATGCATTCATTGATTTTTCAACTTTTGCATCCTGAATTTTTGCTTCTAATTTAGATTCACTTTTAATTTCTTCAACCCCTTTTTTAAGTGAATCAATATTAGTTATAGCGGCAGTCATTTCTGCTGAACGTGTATTACATTTATTAATTTGTTCCTGAGCCTGAGTTCTCAAATCATTACCGGCAGATTCTGAATTATCAGTACTCAAGGTATCAGTTTCAACAGAATTTTCTGTTGAAGTTTCACCGACATTTGTAGTTTCAGCTATGCTTGTAGTGTCTGTTGCTGCAGTTGTTGTCGGAACCTGCGCAGGAGATTGAGCTGGTGTTGCAGCTTCGCTTGCCTGTGTTTCTGTAGTTTTTGCAGAGCCTTTTCCATCTTTAACTTCATTTTCAGCACCTTCTTTCACATTATTTATTGTTTGTTCTGTTTGTTCGTCGGAAACCTGATTTTGCGCCTGAGAATCTTCAGCCGCTCTTGTTGTAACATTTGTTGTCAAATCGTTTATTGATGCAACTTCGTTTACCTCAAGCTGCATATCTTCTGTTGAGTTATCTGTTTGTATTGCTGCTCCAAGTATTGTTTGTGCTAAGTTTTTAGATAAAGATCCACTTAAAATAACCCCCATTATACCGGTTGTATTATCGCCATTTTTACCTGTTGATGTATATTTGTGTTTTGCTTCTTTTTCTGTAATTTCCTCTCCAATAGTTTCTGAAACTTCAGATAATTTTTCTGATTTAGCAGACATTTCGTCAATTTCGTTCAATGATTCTGCTATTTCATCAATTGCAGAATCAATATCGTTCATTTCATTCTGATACTGTTTAGTTTCATTATTTAATAATGTACTTAACTCATTAAAGCGTTGTTGTTCTGACTCTGAAAGAGGTGTCCCGCGTTTAATTTTACTTTGTAATTTTTCCCATTCCTTATACAAATTTTCAATTTTAGATAGTGCTTTATTTTGAGCAGCCTCAGCTTCCATATTTTTGCTTTCTGCTGCTTTTTTAGAAATATCAATATTCTCTTTTTCATTTTCAATGTCATTCTGGTTGTCTTTAGATTTTTCAACCATACCTAAGGCATTGTTTTTCATTTCAGGGTAACTTGCATTGCTGCTTGTATTCATTGAATCCAGGCTTGTTTGGTCATCAGTATTTGTTATTTCAGGAGTTTCATAATTAATGCTGTCAGAATCCTGCATAGAATGTGCCCATGCAAGAACTTCTTCAGGAATTAATACCCCCATTTCTTCCATCTGGATAAGTTCAGTATATGTAAATTGTGCCCACACACTATTTTCATCTGTAAAAGGGCTTAACGGATCAATTTGAGAATTAAATATACCTGCAATACGGGAATACATACCTGCTTTGCTTAACTCATTTGCAAGGTCATACAGTTGATCATCAGTCATAGAACCATATGCTGAAGTGCTTTTAAGTTTGTTGAATATATTATCAACTGCTGACATCGTTTCCCTTTCAATTTGAACAAACAATACTGATTTCCTTTTACTTTTATCGGAATTATGCCTGCAGTTCTTTAATTATTGGTGATTTTTATCAAAAAAATATTTACAAAAATTTACAATCGGAGCCGGTGACATAAAATCTCCGGCTCCGACATTTAATATTTATATCTTACAATATAAAAATTATAAATGTTTTTCTATATTTGAAATAATAGTTGATTTTGGCATTAATCCGACAAGTCTTTCTAGTGCTTTGCCATCTTTAAATACTAAAAGACTAGGCAACCCGCTGATTGAATAATCCTTAGCAGTCTTCAAATTTTCATCTGTATTAATTTTTACAAATTTAACTCTATCAGAAAATTCATCGGCTACTTCATCCAATATAGGTCCCAATTTACGGCATGGTCCGCACCACGGAGCCCAAAAATCAACTACTACAGGAATCTGTGAATTCAATACTTCTGTTTCAAAAGTTGAGTCATTAATATCTATTGCGTTTGACATAATATCTCCTTAGTCTAATTTATTTTACCAGACTATTCTAACACAGAAAAAATTTTTGTGCTATTATCTTAATAGCATTTAGTAGGATAAGATAATGGGAAGAAAAAAAGTAATAGAAATTGTTCTTGATACCGAGACAACCGGCTTAGATTATACGCGCGAAAAAATGGTAGAATTCGCTGCGGTGAGGCTTGAAAACGGAAAAATAAAAGATGAGTTTCAGACTCTTATTAACCCGCATCAACATATTAGAAAATCAAGCATAGCAATACATGGAATTACACCTGAAATGGTAGAAGATGCCCCGACTGAAGAAGAAATTTTACCCCGTATATTAGAATTTATTGGTGATTATCCCATTGTCGCACATAATGCAATTTTTGATTATTCTTTTCTGAATGAGGCATCTTTAAGAGTTTTGGGCAAAGAACTTACAAACCCGAGAATTGATACTCAACAGATGTTTAAAGAAATATATCCGGATCTTGAATCTCACGGGCTGGAAGCACTTACTAAAAAATTTAAGGTCGACCTGACTAACCACCATAGAGCAATGGCTGATACAATGGGGCTTGCTCTTGCTTATCCCAAACTCAAAAAACTTTACACACAGAAATATGACTGGGAAGTTAAACAACTTGACAATGTTGAATATCTTTTGGAACGCTATCTGCGCATACAACAGACGGTTACAACTCTACAATCAGAATTACAGGACTTAAAATCCGTATTTAAATTATACTTTGAACAAGGTGGTACACCTATTACTTCCCCAACCGGTGAAACTCTTATCTACAGTTCTAAACAGTCGTTCGGTTATGACCTACAAAAAATAAAAGATATACTGGAAGAAGTCGGAGCACTTGAAAAAGCTGTTAAAGTCAATACCGGTTTTATTGACCGTCTGGTAAGCGGCGGAAGGCTTGATGAAGACAAACGAGAAATTATCAGGGAAGCACGTCAGGAGTTGACTGAAACCAGAAATGTCCAAATTATAAAAGCGGGTAAGTAAAAAATGTTAGATAAATTAGCTCAATTTTTTAAGGAACCTCCGGAAAAAGAATTAATTCAGGATAAGGAACAGATAAAAAAAGATTATGCGCACTGGCGTTGGCGTATATTTTATGCTTGTTTTATCGGATATACAGTATTTTACTTGTGTAAGAAAAATATTGCTGTAGCATTACCTGGTCTTAGTGCCGAATACGGTTATTCTAACACTGAACTCGGATTGTTGGGTAGTTCTTTATATTTGACATACGGAATAGGCAAATTTGTTAACGGTGTAATTGCTGACCGTGCAGATGTCAGAAAATTTTTGCCGACAGCTTTAATTATGACAGCTATTGCAAACTTATGCTTTGGATTATCTGCAGTATTTATAACCCCGGGGCAGATATCTTTCTTTGGTTTACCTACAAATACCATTTTGTTATGGCTTTTTGTCTTCTTCTGGGGTGCAAGCGGATGGTTTCAATCTGCAGGTTTTCCGGCTATTGCCAAAAGTTTAACCTACTGGTATTCAAACTCCGAACGAGGCACTAAATGGTCATTATGGTCTTGTTCTCACCAGACAGGAACATTTTTAAGCGTCATAATTTCGGGCTTTTTAGTAGCGCATTTTGGTTGGAAAATGGCGTTCTTTGCTCCGGCTACACTTGCAATTATTGTAGCAATCTGGTTATTTAACCGCCTGCGGGACAGACCGCAATCTCTGGGACTTCCTGACATTGAAACTTACAATAACGAACCTGTTAAAGTTCAGGATGCATGTGATGACAACAGATCTTACATAGAAATATTCAAAAAACATATACTGTGCAACAAAACTATATGGCTGCTTGCAATTGCTTATATTTTTGTATATATAATCAGATTTGGGGCAGAAGACTGGATGATTAAATATTTAAGTGAGGCTAAACACAATTCACTTGAGCTTGCTGCCATGAAATTAAGTTCTCTTCCTCTTGTCGGTATCGCAGGAACCGTTTGTGCCGGCGTTATTTCCGACAAAATCTTCAAAGGACAAAGAGCCCCTGTAAACTTGATTTATCTGGCAGGAGTGACTATTTGTCTTATCCTTTTAAAATTTAATACGATTAGCAGCCTCGATTTTGTACTAATTGGTTTACTAGGCGCATTCACATATGGTCCGCAAATGATGATTGGCGGGCTGTGTGCAGTAGAATCCAGTTCTAAAAAAGTTGCATCCGCAGCTACCGGCTTTACAGGCACATTCGGATATATAGGGGCTGTATTGTCCGCAACCGGAACAGGATTTATGACTGATAAATTCGGCTGGAACGGGGCAATTGCTTTTTGGATACTATCCGCTATAATTTGTATTGTAATTTGTACTGTACTTTTGCTCAACGAACGCAAAAAAAGAACAGTTGCAAATTAGTACATATTATTTTGCCGGCGGATTTTGAGGAATAGAAAACCAGAATGTACTGCCATAACTTAAACGGGATTTAAAATTCAAATCCCCGCCGTGCGCCCTGGCTATAGTCTTACATAACGCAAGTCCGACACCTGAACCCTGCTGGCGTTTAAGCTGGTTTCTGTTAACCTGTGAAAAGAAATTAAATATCTTTGCGCAATCCTTTTTACTTATACCGTCTCCGGTATCTTTTATTTCAAATACAAATTCTTGCTTTTCATTTAAATAAGTAACTATAGTTATTTTACCATTTATCTTATTGAATTTTATAGCATTTGAAATAAGATTATAAATCAACTGTTTAAATCGGCGCAAATCCGCACATATTATAATATCCGTAAGAGTATAATTAAATTCAATATTCTTTTCCTTCCTCTCCTCGTCAAATCCCCATATAATATCTTTTATTACTTCTTTAGGACGAAAATATTCATACTTAATTTCCATAGGATTTGCCTGAGAACGAGCCAGATCCAAAACATCCTGTATAAGACTTAATAAAAATTTGGAACTTTTGGCAATATTGTCAATGTATTTAAGATTATCCTTATCTTTACACTTCTCCTTTAAAACAGCAGAAAATCCAATAATTGAATTAAGCGGTGTTTTGAATTCATGTGATATGCTTGCCAGAAATTCCACACGCTCCCGCATTGCCTTTTCATTTTCTTCATTCATGGAGATAATCTCCAAACGGGAGTTAACATTTTCTGCAATTATTCCCACAACATCTCTATATTCTTCATTAAAATCCTTACTGCCGCCTATTAACCCGATATACCCCAACAAATTGTTTCTGTAAATTACAGGCTCAATAATTTTATCTGTAATTGAAATTGATTCAAAATACTCGATAACTTCTTCATTATCATAATTGTTTGTCAGAAAATCCGTTGCAATTGTATTAATCTTTTCTGCTTCAGTATGAAGTTCTATATCATCAATCGCATCATCCGCATATTGAAAACGTTTCATGCCGACTTTTCCAGTCTCAAAATTAATAAGACAAAGCCAGCATGCCTTAGCATTACATATCTCTAAAAGATTTATCGTCAACTCTCTTGCCAGTTCTTTATATCCTGTTATTGTATTAAGTTTTTTCAAAAAATAATATATTGATTTTTTATTTGCCATATTCATTGTATAATTATAATATGAACAAAAAATTATTTGTAATATCAGGCTCATCAGGTGTCGGAAAAGGTACTGTTTTAAAAGGATTTTTAGAAAGAAATCCTGAATTTATGCTTTCAATTTCCTGTACGACACGCTCTCCGCGCCCGGGAGAAGTTGATGGAGTTAACTATTTTTTCATTTCTAAAAAAGAATTTCAATATTGTATAGATAATAACAAATTTCTTGAATGGGCAGAATTTGCAGGAAATTTTTACGGCACAAAGAAAAAATATATTAATCAATGCCTTGAAGACGGCAAAGATATTATTCTTGAAATAGAAACAAATGGCGCAATGCAGGTAAAAAAACAAATGCCCGAAGCCGTCTTAATATTTATCTGTCCGCCATCCTACGAAACTCTGGAAAACAGACTTCGCGGACGCCATACTGAAGATGAAGATACTATACAAAAGCGACTTGATGAAGTAAAAAAAGAACTGAAAGCTGCTGAAAATTTCGATTATAGAATTGTAAATGACGATTTAGAAACCGCTATAACAACTCTTGAAAGTGTAATTAAAGGAGAAATGGAAAAATGTTAAGCGGAAAAACGGTTCTAATCGGCATAACAGGCGGCATTGCTGCCTACAAAATATGCGAACTTATACGCATGTTTAAACGTGCAAACGCAAACGTAAAAGTAATCTGTACCCCTAACGCCATGAATTTCGTAACAAAACTTACTTTACAAAATTTAAGTCAAAACGAAGTCGGAATTGAAGAATTTGAAATACCTGATTTTAAACCTGAACATATTTCATACGCTGATGGAGCTGATATTATGGTCATTGCTCCTGCAACCGCAAATACAATATCTAAAATTGCAAATGGCATATGTGACAATCTTTTGACTTCGGTTGTATGTGCATTTCATAAACCTGTAATTATTGCTCCTGCAATGAATTGTAATATGTGGCAAAATCAGGCTGTTCAAGAAAATCTGAAAAAACTTGCGGCTTACGGTTACACAATACTTGAGCCTGAAAATGGATTTTTAGCCTGCGGTTATGAAGGTCAGGGCAGACTCTGTGCTTTAGAAAAAATCTTTGATGCAGCTGTCAAAAAACTTTCACAGCAAAAACCCCTTGAATGGGAAAAAATCATAATTACAGCCGGCGGCACTATTGAAGATATTGACCCTGTAAGATATATTTCAAATTACTCCTCCGGCAAAATGGGGATCGCGCTTGCAGATACAGCATACAGCCTCGGGGCAGATGTGCATCTTATCACAACAGTTTCAACCCAAAAGCCTTACGTTGTTGAAAAAGTCAAATCAGCCCGTGAGATGCAAAATGCACTTGATGAAACTTTTCAAAATGCCGATTGCGTAATTATGGCGGCAGCAGTTGCTGATTACAGGGTAAAACAACAATCCGAACAAAAAATTAAAAAAACATCAGATGAAGAAATAACATTGACCCTTGTCAAAAATCCGGACATTCTAAAACACTTATGCGAAATAAAAACTCACCAGACTGTTGTAGGTTTCTGCGCTGAAAGCGAAAACTTAATTGAAAATGCCAAAGAAAAAATATCCCAAAAAGGCTGCGACTATTTAATAGCAAATGATATTTCACGTAAAGATATAGGATTTTCAAGCGATTACAATGAAGTTTCAATACTGAAAAAAGACGGTTCCATAAAAAAACTTGAAAAAGCAGATAAATATACAATTGCACGCCAAATTTTTGAGGAAATTTATGGATAAATACGAGCTTACACAAAGCATAGAGAAATTTGCACCGCCTGAACTTGCAGAAGACTGGGACTGCTCAGGCTGGGGGGTGGAAGTCAAAGGGCAAGACGAAATTCACAAAATAATGCTTTGCTTAACCATTACCAATGATGTTGTAAATCAGGCGAAAAAAGCAAACTGTGACATGATTATTTCACATCATCCTCTGTTTTATGTTCCGCTTGAATGGCAGGACATAAATATTTACAGTGCGCACACAAACCTTGACAGAGCTGATGGCGGCACAACCGATACACTTGTTGCGGCTTGCGGCTTTATTACAAGCGGGAAAAACGATTTTTTGCGCTTTGTTGACTGTGAAATTTCTGTAGATGACTTAGTAAAAAGATTAAAAGAAATTTCGCCGAATCTGCGTTATGTAAACAATTTTGGCAGCAAAATCCTGCATAGAATAGCATTTTGCGCGGGCAGCGGCTCGGAATTTATCAATGCAGCACAAGAACAAGGGGCTGATGCACTTGTAACCGGTGATTTGAAATTCCATACAGCACTCGATAGTGAAATAGTTGTGTTTGACATAGGGCATTTTGAAAGCGAAATATTAATTCTACCGGTACTCGCATCTCTTTTAAGCGACGTCGAAATAATATACGCCAAAGAACACAGCCCATTTATCTATTAGAATTTCAACGGGTAATCATCAGGAATTTTCCAGTTATTTTTCTGAATCAATGCAGTGCAGTAAACACTTCCCTCAACCGTATTGTCATCAGTTAATAATGTATTATTATAACAACCTTCTTTTAATTGCTCCTCATCGGTTATACATTGATAGTTTGAGGGCTCCATTCCTTTATTGTAAATACAGGAAAAATACTTATCTTTTCTATCAGGCACAAAATTAAATACAAACTGGCAGGCACCATACAGTTTTCCTTGATTATTTTGTAACTTAATACATTTATCAACATCCATCGTAAAAAAATGCCAATCACGCGTTGTTGCAGAGCCAGATCGCATTATACTGCCATCATTAAAAAATACAGTTATAATATTATTTTTAAACTCAATTTTATCATATTTCAGATACGGTGCTAAATATTTTCTAAACCATTTTTCCTTTTCAGGAATTCCAGGAATAGGATTTCCTTCATCATCAGTAATTTCATAACCATTAATATCCTGATACCAGTTTTTCTTGTCTCCATAATCAATTTCTGCCATTTGAATCGCCTGATTTATCATAGAGTAAAATCTTACAAGACGCGTTTCGACGACTTTCTTTTTGTATGACTGTATAAGATTTGGGATAGTTAGAGCGGCAACAATACCTATGACAGCAAGTGTTATCAAGACCTCTGCAAGAGTGAATGCCTTAAAAAAATTATAATTAGATTTGTTCTGCATTTTGTACCTCCTTGTCGTAATTATATGACATTTAACTGCATAATGTCAATAGTATTTAAAATATGAATTTTATATCCATTATTTTCCAACAATACAAAAAATATAATTAATTAAAAGGAGCTGAAATGAGTTATTTAAAAAAAGCATTCGGTACCAATGTAAAAATAATAAGGAAGTCGCGTAAGCTGACTCAAGAAAAACTCGCAGAATTAATAGAAATTGACCAGAGGCAAATGGCAAGAATAGAGGCAGGAGAAAGCTTTGTAACTGCAGAAACAATAGAAAAATTGAGCACAGTATTAAATGTTCCGGTGAAACTTTTGTTTGATATAGAGAATATAGAAACCGATAAAATGACATTAGAAGTCATAGAAACTTATAACAAAAACATAAAAAAACTGCGTAAAATAATTGAAAAAGCGGCATTAAATAATGCACAAACCGAATTAATCAGCCTTGCGGCTGAGGCATTAGAAAAAAAATTGGCGCGAGAGAGGCTGCGTGGTCTGTTAACGGGATTGGATTTAAAATAAAAATATTGACAATGAAATTTCAGCATATAGAATAAAATAGTAGCCATTAATGGGGCGTCGCCAAGTGGTAAGGCACCTGGTTTTGGTCCAGGCATCCGGAGGTTCGAATCCTTCCGCCCCAGAATTTGAAAAGCCCTAGCGGGCTTTTTTTATTTGCGGATGGATGAGAACCACAAGACGAAGTCTTGTCACGTTCGAATCGCGCGAGGGAGCTGAGGCTGGAGCGTTTTTGACGATGTAATCCAATTACATCTGGCAAAACGCGAAATGCCGTTACTCGCGACCGAGCAAGACACTTCCGCCCCAGAATTTGAAAAGCCCTAGCGGGCTTTTTTATTTGCGGATGGATGAGAACCACAAGACGAAGTCTTGTCACGTTCGAATCGCGCGAGGGAGCTGAGGCTGGAGCGTTTTTGACGATGTAATCCAATTACATCTGGCAAAACGCGAAATGCCGTTACTCGCGACCGAGCAAGACACTTCCGCCCCAGAATTTGAAAAGCCCTAGCGGGCTTTTTTTATTTGCGGATGGATAAAAATTGTTACAAAATATCCTCTAACGATTGAAAGTTATGTCAATCTTTGTTATAATATTGACATAAATAGTTATTAATGAGGTATATTATGAACATATCCTTAACTCCTACTCTAGAAAAATTTGTACAAGATAAAGTTGCATCAGGATTATACAACTCTGTTAGTGAAGTCATTAGAGAAGCTTTAAGAATGATGGCATCAAGAGATAACATTTCGTCACAAAAAATTACACAGTTAAATCGTGATATTGAAGAAGGCTGGAATGATACGGTCATTTTAGATGGACAATCAGCAATAAATAATTTGCTCCAAAAATATGAATAATTTAAAACTTGAAATTACAAGTAAAGCATATCACGATATTGAATTAATCTCAGATTATATTGCTAAGGACAACAAAAATGCAGCAATAAAATTTGTGAAACTGTTCAATAAAACATTTAATACCTTGTGTAGCCATCCAAACCTTGGAAAATCAAGAGAAGATTTTACTTATTTAGATGTAAAGTTTTATATTCTACAAAAGAACTATCTGATTATTTACAGGATAATTGATAACAAGATTTTGAGAATATTGAGAGTATTAACGACTTATCAAGATGTTTGTTCAGCATTATAAGAACTCATATCTACTAAAAACAAACTATTACACCATTCCAAACAAATAATGTTGTTACTCATTACCGAGCAAGACACTACCATGCCGTATAAGAACTAATATCTATTTTTTCGTTGTAAAACTGTAATCTACACCTTTAATAGTTCTATTATATTCTCTGTTTCCGTTTTCATACTCAGCAAATGAATATTTATCACCGTTTGCATATTCTACCTTAACACTCCTTCTTACAGGTGTATATATATTCATTTCACTGGTTTTTACATATTTGCCGGGAATTTCTGTAACTGTTTTGGCATCTATTGTTTCTCCATTTGCAAATGCCTTATTTTTTGTAAGTTTTCTAACAAGATTGCCTTGCCAATCAGTAAAATACTTAACAATACCGGATCGTTGTTTATCAAAAAATGTCATAATTTTAGCTGTCTGTGTTTGTTTTTGCACATAACCGCTATTCATATCTACTCCGAAAGTCATTGCACCTGTTCCTTTACCGGTATGTTCTGATGCCATTAGAACAAATTTATCTTTTGAAATTACTCTTTCTCGAATTTCCTTCATGCCTGCGGAATGCAGTTCTCTATACATTTTATTTTTAACACGACCTGTTTTTGAAAATGTATTTATAAATTTATCATAACTGCCAATAATTTTTGTATTCATATTTTTACCTCCTAAAAAGTAAAAAATGGTAAAAATAAAATTTGCTAGCAGTATAAAATATTATTTAAACATGTTCATTTATTTTATATAAGTCTACTCCGCCCGCAGCTTTGTACAAGCCGATTGTGGAAATTAATGAATTTATTTTGTTGGAAACTTCTTCTTTTTTCACAACCAGATAAGCCTCTTTTGCATATAATACATCCAGATCACTGGCTGCCCCAATTTCATATTTATCTTTCATAAGAGAATATGTTTGAGACTGCATTTTTAAACGCTGCGCGCTTTCATCGTAATTTTCACAAGCTTCTTTATATGCAACCAGACCGGAATTCATATCTTTTATGCCTGTAAGTATAGTTTTTTGATAACTGTTTAAAGCTTCTTCATATTCATATTTACGCAATTTTAACATTGCAATTTTTCTTCCGCCGGAGAATAAATCTATTGAAGGCAAAATTCCTGCATTAAACATTTGAGATACGGAATTAAATAAAGTATCCAAATGATATGCATTTAACCCTATTTGTCCGTAAATTATGAATTTCGGCAAAAATTCACGCTTTGCAACCCTGACATCAAACCCTATACGTTTTATATTAGCTTCTTCCTGAAGATAATCCGGACGATTTTCTATAACTTCCGTACTGTATTCTGAAGGGATATTCTTCAATAGCACAAGGCTGTCATATGTATTTCTTTCTATATTATCACCCGCGTCCGATAAATAGACACGCAGCGAATTAATTAATGTATCACGTGTTTTTATATGTGTATTTCTTTCTTCTTTCAATGAGGTCAGCAATCTTTGTTCTGCAAGCAATTCATTTATTGTACATAAACCAATTGAATATTTATCAGATGTTTTAGATACAATCTCTTCCTGTGTCTTAATAAGTTCTTCCTGTATATTAAGAAAAGTATCTGTTTTAATCAAATTATAATAATCTGCCGCGAAATCTGAAGTTAAAGCAATATATGTTGCGCGTTCAGCCTGTTTGATAATCTCTAACTGTTGTTTAACGCTTTTAGTTCTCAGACGGTTTGTCCCCCATATATCAATTTCATACCCCATTGTTAGAGGTAAGTAATAATTGTACTGCGCGTAACTGGGAATACGCATGCTTCCATACTGCTGCATTGATGATCGAAAAGCACGGGTTAATTCTCCTGAAAAGCCGAGCTGCGGCAATTCATTCGCAAACTGCATTTTAACAATTTGTTCATTTTCTTTAACTTTTAAAGCAGCATTTTTCAAATCGTAATTTTTTTCATAAAGTTTCTGCAAATTATTTGATAAATGTTCATCGTTATAATGCGCCCACCATTGCATATTCATATATTCAATATGTTTTTCGGGTTCGGAATTTTTGTTCCCTGCAAAAGCCGGGGTAACAAGGGTTAATGTAACTAAAAAAACAATTAATAAACTTTTTTTCATAAATACTATCCTTAAAATTTTTCTTGTGCTATAATTACAGCACAAGAATATTAAAAAGTAAATAAGGCAAAATAAATATGTATAGAGAATATTTAAAACACAGAATTGGTTCGCTAATTTATATAACAGGTACCCTCATACGCGGACTGTCATCTCAAACATTTGTTGAAAAAGGGTATGATATAACCCCGGATCAATACGTAATACTATCCTTATTGCTTGAAAATGATGAAATAATGTATCAAAGACAACTCGCAGAAATTATGTTTAAAGACAGGGCTAATATTTCCCGCATCATTGATATTATGCATAATAACGGACTTATCGAAAAAATTCCTGATTCCAACGGAAGAAGAATATTTAAACTTATAGTAACTGAAAAGGGTAAAAAATTAAAAGACGAAATATTTCCTATGGATATAGACCTAAGAAAAATGATAACAAATAATATAACAGAAGAAGAACTGGCTGTTACATTCAATACTCTTGAAAAAATGAATTTAAATATAAGAGATAAAGTTAAACTACAGATTTAAAGGAGAAATAAAAAGTGAGTAACAAAAAAACAGAAGATATAGTAGAAATAGAAGATACCCGCCCCGAATATATGAAAAAGAGAGTTCTTGTGCCGAGTATAACTGCTGTAATATTTTTGATTTGCGGCATATTTTATGCAATACATACAGTTTATTACAAATCCACAGATGATGCCTTTATTGAAGGTCATGTAATAACAGTTGCCCCTCGTGTATCAGGACCTGTATTAAATTTAAATATTGAAGATAATCAGGAAGTTAAAAAAGGCGATTTTTTACTTGAAATTGATCCGGAAGATTACGCGGCAAAATTGCGTGAAACCTCTGCCAAACTGGAAGAGGCAAAAGCATCACTTGTAAATACGGAAAATCAGGTTACAAGAAGTTTATCCGATTTAGAATTTGCACAGGCAGATTATGACAGGTACTCCAAAATGTATGCCAAAGGAATAGCCTCAAAACAGGATTACGATGCAAGCTCAAATAAACTTACCGCCGCTCAATCCAACAGTAAATCCGCACAGGCAAGATATGACGAAATTACAGCTTCAATTAAAAGACTGGAGGCTGAAGTAAAACAGGATGAATTAAATCTGTCTTATACCAAAATTTACGCTTCTGCTGACGGCAGGATTACAAACCGTACTGTGGAACAGGGAAATTATGTTCAGGTTGCCCAACCTTTATTTGCCATAGTACCTGAGAAAATGTGGATCGTCGCAAACTTTAAAGAAACTCAGCTTGCCAACATGAAACCGGGTCAGCCGGTTAAAATTAAAATTGATACTTATGGAGGTAAAAAATTTGAAGGCAAAGTTGACAGCATACAGCGTTCAACAGGCGCAAGAGCAAGTCTTTTCCCGCCGGAAAATGCTGTAGGCAGTTACGTAAAAATTGTTCAAAGAGTTCCTGTAAAAATTGTATTTACTGAAGATATTTCTAAATACAATATAGTACCGGGGATGTCTGTTGTGCCGGAGGTTAAAGTTAAATAATGCCAAAAGTTGTATATAAACATACCCCTGCCCCGTTATGGCTGGTTGCATTTTCAATACTTTTGCCGACATCTTTTTCCTGTCTTGCGACATCTGCCACTAACGTTGCAATACCTCATATTTCAGGATATTTCGGTTCAACAATTGATGAGGCAAACTGGATTATAACATCATATATGATTGCAAATGCCTGTTTAATCTTGATGTCCGGATGGCTGGAAAATCTTTTGGGACGAAAACGTTTTTTGAAAATTTTTATCGGGATTTTCACTCTTGGTTCATTAATCTGTGCAATTGCTCCTAACCTTAACTTGATGGTACTTGGAAGACTAATTCAAGGGATTGGAGGAGGACCAATGACACCTTTATCGCAGGCAATTCTTCTTGCAGCATTTCCTCCGGACAAAAGAGGCATTGCAATGAGTTTGTATGGAATTGCCGTAATGGTATTCGCAATATTAGGACCTACATTTGGCGGATTTATCGTTGACAACGCGGATTGGCAATGGATTTATCTTGTAAATATTCCGGTTGGAATTCTTTCAATTTCAATGGTGCATGCAAATATTGAAGAACTTAAGACAAGAAAGGAAATTAAAAAAACAGATTATCTGGGAATGATTTCTCTTGTTTTGTGGCTTTTATCAATGCAGATTGTTCTCGATAAAGGGCAGCAGTATAATTGGTTTGACTGCGCATGGATATCATGGCTTTCAGGATTTTCAGTGTGTATGTTTGTATTTTTTATTATTAGAGAATTAGAAAGCAGTGCTCCGTTAATTAATTTAAGACTGTTTAAAGACAAGAATTTTTTAATAGGTACAATCTTAAGTGCATCTGTTAACATGATAGTATTCTCTTCAATAGTACTTGTGCCGCAATTTCTACAAAATATGATGGGATATACGGCAATGTTAAGCGGCTATGCCCTTGCCCCCCGTATAATTTCATGTGTGTTTATGATGATTGTAATAAATCCGCTGATGAAACTCTTTGATAACAGGGTCTTAATAGCAATTGGATTTTTCTTCTTAGGGATTTCAATTTTATTCTTTATGAATTTAAATCTCAGTGTATCATTTATTTATATAGCAATTCCACAGGTTCTTATGGGGGTTGGCGTAATTATGACATTCATTCCTATTTCTTCACTGGTATTAGGAACTTTGCCTAAGACAGAATTAACAAACGGAGCAAGCTTACATAACCTATGTAAAAGTGCAATGACAGCGGTTATAGCATCTGTAGCCTCAACCCTTGTGGCAAGACACAGTCAGATGCATCAGGTTTATCTGGTTGATAACCTTTCTAACTTTAATCTGATATTTCAGCAAAAATTTGCCTCTTTAGTGCATACATTTATGGCAAATGCATCTAGTTCATTTGCGACAATTAAAACAAATTCGTATATGTACAAATCCCTGCTTACCCAATCCCGTTTAATGGCTTATGTGGATGTGTTTGAAATATTTGCATTTATTGCATTTTTACTTATACCGCTGGCATTCTTATTCAAAACAGATACCTCTCAAAAACAGGCATAATTTTAGTTTTTGGAGTAACAATAGTTTTTAATGCTTATAGTTGCATTTAAAGTCTCCATTTATCAATAATAATATTGGTCACAATTATGATTGATAAATAGAAAGGAGAAAACATGACAACTGTAGAACCTATTAGAAAAAAAGAAGACATTAAAAAAGTGGAGGAAGTGCTTAGAAAACAAAACAAAAGAAATTTGTTGATGTTCACAATCGGCACAAATTGCGGCTTACGTGTTTCGGATATTCTTGCGCTTAATGTAGGGGATGTTATGGGGAAAAATTACATCCAAATTATTGAAAAAAAGACCGGAAAGTTTAAAAAATTTCCCATCAATGCAAAATTAAAACCAATGTTTGCCGAATTTACCAGAGGTAAAAGTGCGGAGGAACCTTTATTCAAAACAATATTCCACAACAGGCTTGAGAGATTTGCCGCATATCATATAATACGTGACGCTTGTAAAGCTGCGGGGCTGGAAGAAAAGGTAGGAACACATACAATGCGAAAAACTTTTGGGTATCACCATTATAAAAAATTTAAAGATGTAGCAATGCTTCAAAAAATTTTTAACCACTCAAGTCCGCAAATAACCCTGAGATATATAGGAATTGAACAAGATCAAATTGATGAAAGCTACGCAAACTTCATTTTATAATTTTGTATAAATTCTATACTAAAATTATAAGTGGATTTATTTTGAGAATCGAAAAAGATTAAAAATAATTTTTTAAAATTAAATCTCGACAATTTTTATCCAAAATGTGATGTAATCGTAAAAGTCTTGATTTAAAAGGATTTGAGGTAACATAAAAATCTTATAGTCAGATAGCATAACAAAAGTTAATAAATAGCCAAATTCCGTTTTTTTGTGTTATTATTAATATAGATAAAGGATTAAAATTTTATAATCACATTTTGGATAAAATGTGCCGAAAATTTTTAAAAATGTTATAAACAGGGTGATTAATGGAAAATCAAATTTTAAATATTGCATATATAGAATACCTCAATA
Source organism: Candidatus Gastranaerophilales bacterium (assembly GCA_944324165.1). GTDB lineage: Bacteria > Cyanobacteriota > Vampirovibrionia > Gastranaerophilales > Gastranaerophilaceae > CALUVH01. The sequence goes on from CALUVG010000017.1 coordinate 19,142, forward strand.
CACGGGAAGAACTGAATTATTTTAAAGATTTAATAACAAAAACTAATAAAAACATTACTCATAAGATTAACTTATATTTAATATCAAATCTTGCAACAAACGAAGATATTGAAGAATTAAAAAATAATGTAAATGAAATTTTCACATACAATTCATTTAACGCATCAATATTTGATAATTTAGCCTGCAAAATACAACTGGGCATTGTGCCCTCAATACTTGCTGAAACCATTTCACAGGCAACCATTGAATTTATATCAAGAAATATACCTGTTCTCTGTGGTGATAAAGGCGGAGATAGTGAACTTTGCACAAGCAATTTGTTCACTTTTAATACCGAAGATATTAACGATTTTGAAAGTAAAATTTCAAACTTTATAAATCAACCGGAATTATTAAATGAATACCGGCAAAATAAACACGAACTAACTGATACGTTTATTAATGACTCACTATTGCTTGCAGCAGAATAATATATCCGGAGAGACCATTAAAAAATGAATGCTAAAAAGAAAAATTTAATAGTTGGAGCAGGATTTGCCGGCGGAACAATAGCCAATTTAATTGCGGACAAACTAAATGAACAGGTTGTCATAATTGATAAAAAATCACATCTTGCAGGAAACAGCCATGATTTTCGCGACGAAAACGGTATAATGATTCACAAATACGGTTCGCATATTTTTCACACGAACAGTGAAAAAGTATGGAATTTTATCAAAAAATTCGGCAGTTTTAATCAGTATATGCATAAAGTTTATGCATTGATTGACGGGATAGAAACTACTATTCCATTCAATTTTAATACTTTATATAATGTTTTTCCGCAAAAATTAGCAAACAAAATTGAAGAAAAACTTCTGCAAAAATTTGAATATAATTCTAAAGTTCCTATTCTGGAATTTTTAAAACAGGATGATAAAGATTTAAAATTTCTAGCAAATTATATTTACGAAAAAGTTTTTCTTCATTACACAGCCAAACAATGGAATGTTAATCCCAAAGATATTGATAGTGCTGTAACTGCCAGAGTACCAGTATATTTATCAAAAGACAACAGATATTTTCAAGATAAATATCAAGGCATTCCCCTGGAAGGCTATACAAAACTTGTTGAAAACATGTTGAATTCACCGAATATAGAAATTCGCTTAAATACAAATTTTAAAGATATCAATGAACAATTTGAGCGCATATTTTATACAGGTTCGATTGATGAATTTTTTGATTACAAATTCGGAATACTTCCTTATAGAAGTGTAAACTTCAAATTTGAAACACACACAAAAGATTTCTATCAACAAAATTCCGTAATAAATTATCCATGCAATTACGATTTTACCAGAATTCATGAATTTAAACATTATCTAAATGACAAATCTGACAAAACCGTAATTGCAAAAGAGTATTCAGAAAATTTTGAATTAGAAAAAAATGAACGATATTACCCCGTTTTAAATGACCAGAATATTAACCTGTATAATAAATATTTTGCAGAGGCAAAAAAATTAAATAATGTATATTTTCTCGGCAGACTTGGAGACTACAAATACTACGACATGGATAAAGCAATATTGAGGGCAATAGAAATGTTTGAGGAGGTTTGTTTATGAATTCGGATATAGCAGTTTCTATATTAGTCCCGGTATATAATGTTGAAAAATATCTGCCGCAATGTCTGGATAGTTTAATAAATCAGACGTTAAAAAATATTGAAATAATTTGCATAAATGATGGCTCAACCGATACAAGTCTAAAAATTTTAGAAAATTATCACCAAAAAGATACCAGAATAAAAATAATTGATAAAGAAAATTCCGGCTATGGTGCTTCTATGAATCTTGGATTAGATGCCGCATCCGGCGAATATATCGGCATCATAGAACCTGATGATTTTGCCGACAGTACAATGTTTGAGTCTTTATACAAACTTGCAAAAAAATTTGATGCAGAAATTGTTAAATCTGATTTTTTCCAATATACAACATCCAATAATCAATCAAGAAAATCCGGTATTATTGACAAAAATTTTGCGAATAAATTCTTAAATGCAAAAAGCTATCAAAATTTATTCAAAATGCCGCCTAGTATCTGGAGCGCGATTTATAAAAATGAATTTATCAAAAGAAATAATATCAGATTTTTAGAAACACCCGGCGCAAGTTATCAGGATACTTCTTTTGCATTCATAACACTTTCTCTTGCCGAAAAAATTGTACTCACAGACAAAGCATTTTTATACTACAGGCAGGACAATGAAAATTCTTCAGTAAATTCTAAAGAAAAAGTTTTTCTTATCTGCGGAGAATACAATAAAATTACTGATTTTCTCAATCACAATCCTGAAATTAAAAAGTTTGTAAACACACCAAAACTCATCAAACAATATTCAACTTATCTGTGGAATTTGAAAAGAATTGATGACAAATTCAGAGACAATTTTATAGATGTCTTTTCTGATACGTTTAAAAAATATTTTAACGACGGTGAGATTACTGAAAAATTTTATAAAAAACACGATAAAAATTTATTCAATCTGCTGCTAAATGACAAAGAATTATTTAAAAAATCTATGGAAAAAATTATTGAAAAAGAGAATAAAAAAATGCAAAGAAGAAAAATGTTTTCAATACGCATTAACCCGTCAAGAAGAATAAGCATTGTGCTGTTTGGCAAACAAATTTTGGAGGTGAAATAATGGATTCTATTAACCCGAAAGTATCAATTATTCTGCCGACATATAATGGTGAAAAATATATAAAAACAGCGATTAATGCAATTCTTGCACAAACCTATAACAACTGGGAACTAATCATAGTTGACGATTGTTCTACAGATAATACAAACAAAATCATAAATGAATTTGCACAAAAAGATTTACGTATAAAAGTTATAAGAAATGAAGTTAATAAAAAAGTTGCCGCATCATTAAATATCGGATTTTCACATGCAGCAGGAGACTATTACACCTGGACATCGGATGACAATTATTATAAGCCTGCAGCAATTGAAAAAATGGTTAAATTTCTACAGAAAAATCCTGATTACGGAATGGTATATGCGATAAGTGATATGATTGATGAAAATGGCAAAAAATATGCCGAATGGGGAGCAACTCCGGCAGATGCAGAAAAAATATTTGATGCAAATTATATCGGCGCCTGCTTTCTTTACACAAAAGGAGTTGCGAAAAAAGTTGGTGAGTATTCTCAAAATCTTACTTTAGTTGAAGATCATGAATACTGGATTCGTATGAAATTAGCCGCAAAAATTACAAACATTCCGGAAAGCCTTTATGTTTACAGATTACATTCAAAAAGTTTGACAGGACAGAATACTTATACCGGCAGAATTAAAGATTTTGATATGATGTTCAACTATGAAAAGGTCTATGTCGAGAAGTTTCCTGAACTTCAACAATACATGAATTCTTTTATGAAAGTCAGAAGAATTTTACGCCAAAAAGAACTCGTTTCAATAAAAGAATTATTGAAATATTTAAACAAAAAAGATTTGTATAAAGAACTAAAAACTTTCTACAGATTTCATAACGAAAATTACTATCTGAAATATATTTTACAGCTTGGCGGTATATATTTAATCAAAGGCATAAAACAATACATTAAATGCAGAAAAAATCGCAAAAATTTTTATGAATTAAGCATAAGAAGATACGGCGATGACAGAGGTTATTTAACCACAATAGAAAATACAGATATTCCTTTCAAAATCAAGCGAGTATATTATCTTTCGGATGTTTCAAAGGGCAAAGACAGAGCACATCATGCGCACAAAAAATCTTCGCGTGTGCTGTCAGCAATCAGAGGGTCTGTGAGAGTAAAATTGGTTGACGGATTGAACAATAAAACAGGCGAATTTGTTCTCAACAATCCGTCCCGCGCCGTCTATTTTAACAGAAAAGTCTGGTGCGAATTGTCAGATTTTTCAGATGATGCAGTTGTACTGGCATTGGCGGATCAGCCTTATTTTGAAAAAGAATATATAAGAAATTATGACGATTATAAAAAATTCATCGGGAGAGCAAAATAAATGAAAGTAATGACAATAGTCGGAACACGACCGGAGATAATAAAACTTGCAGAAACAATTAAAGAATTGGATAAATATACCGACCATATTTTAGTGCATACGGGTCAGAATTTTGATTACGAATTGAATGAAGTATTTTTCAAGGATTTAGAGTTGAGAAAACCGGATTATTTTATGAATGCGGCAGGCAAAAATGCTGCACAAACTATTGCAAATGTCATTGCAAAAACTGATGAAATTTTAGAAAAAGAAAATCCCGATGCAATTTTGTTATACGGTGATACAAATTCATGTCTTTCAATAATTGCAGCCAAGCGTAGAAAAATTCCAATCTTTCACATGGAAGCCGGCAACAGATGTTTTGATCTTCGTGTTCCGGAAGAAATAAACCGCAAAATTGTCGATCATTTATCAGACATAAATCTTGTATTAACAGAACAGTCAAGAAATTATTTAGAACGCGAAGGCATAGCACCGGAGACGATTATAAAAACAGGTTCGTCAATGAAAGAATTGTTTTTAAAATACAAAGAAAAAATCGAAAATTCTAACATTTTAGAGCAGTTAAATTTGCAAAAAGGTAAATATTTTGTAGTAAGTTCGCATCGGGAAGAAGTGGTTGACAGTCCGGAAAATTTAAAAGATTTGATAGAATCGCTGAACGGATTAATTGAAAAATATAATTATCCAATAATTTTTTCAACACACCCGCGGACAAAAAAACAACTCGAAAAAATCGCGGATTTAAAGGCGGATGAGCGGATAATTTTTTCAAAACCGTTTGGATTTTTTGATTATATTTCTTTGCAAAAAAATGCAGCGTGCACACTCTCTGACAGCGGCACAATTACTGAAGAGAGTTCAATTTTAGGATTTCCTGCGGTAACTATAAGAAACGCGCACGAACGTCCTGAAGGCAATGATGAAGGCACACTTGTAATGTGCGGTTATAAAAAAGCAAGAGTAATGAAAGCGGTAGAAGTTGTGATGTCACAACACAGAGAAACATCAATGCATATAGTGAAGGATTATGAGGCGGATAATGTATCGAAAAAAGTTGTCCGCACAATACTCAGCTACATAGATTACGTAAATGAAAAAGTATGGAGAAAATAAAAATGAAATGGAAAAACAAAGGTCATGAATTTGATGAACTAGGAGCTTTATTTCAAAAAAATTCTGAAATACTTGTAATAGGGAATAAAAATGATGCCGAAAAAATATACAAACAATTGGAATTTTTAAATACAAAAATTTCCACCTTTACTGATATCAATATTTTGGATTTAGGACACGGATTAAAAAAAAGAATTAAACAAATTAAAACTAAATTTTTAGAAAATATTTTAAAAAATAAAACAATTATACTTGCTAATTCAATTGCCTACAATAACCGTCTGATAACAATATTAACGAAACTCAAATTAAAAGAAAAAATTAATTATTTTAGAGAAGAAGAATTCTTCAACAAATTTTTAAGTATTTATGCAGTTTATGTTTCGGATAAAGTATATTTTCCTAGTAATTGTTTTATATGTACAACGGTTTGTACGCTTAACTGCCGCGATTGTTTAAATTTTGCGCCATATGACAAACATAAAACTCATTACGATTTAGAACGTTTAAAAAGTGATGTAGACACCTATTTCAAATGTATTGATAGAGTTGGTCTATTTCATATTTCAGGCGGCGAACCTTTTTCATATCCACACATTAAAGAGTTAATTGAATATATAGGTGAAAACTATAGGGACCAAATAGATATTTTGGGTACAGTAACAAATGGAACCCTATTACCATCTGATAATTTATGTAAAGTCTTACAAAAATACGATGTAAGGGTAGAAATTGACGATTATACAATATCTTTACCGCATTTAAAAGAAAATATAAATAAATTAAAAAATAAACTTACTCAATTCAACATTGATATACAAACAAATATTGCAACAACTTTTTATGAACTATTCCCTCCAAAAGAAATTACACCACAAGAAAACTTATGTAAAAAATTTGATGCATGTAATCAAATTTACCAGGAGTTAAAAAATGGTAAATTATATACTTGTAATTGGGCAGAATTTGCTTATCAAGCAGGTATTTTGACTGAAATAAACGATTATTATGATCTTAATAATTTTATTGCTACCCAAGACAAGAAAGAACTCATTGAATACAGATTAGGTTTTAATGCAAAAGGCTATGTAGATTTTTGCAGGTATTGCAATGGTAATCAAAATATTAATAAACATTTTGTACCTGCTGCAATTCAGGCAAAAGGATATCTTGAATGGGATATAAATAATCCTACCGAAGTTAGAGAAACTAACACAATTCAGCAAGGAGAAAGACATGAATAATTTTATATTTAAAAAAGTTAAATCAGAAGATAGCAAAAAAATTTACATATGCGGAATTAATGTGCATACAACAAAATATACTCCAACAAGTAAGAAATATTATTTATTTGGTATTCAATACAAAAATAAAAAACAGAAAACAAACCTGATGGCAATGCTTAATGAAAGACTCGCAAAAGTTGAACAATTTTGTATAAACTCAACATATAACCGCACTAAAACTCAACCATATATACGACAAATTGCAATTATGGTCGCTGAGCATTGTAACCTAAATTGTTATGGATGCAGTCATTGTTCACCACTTGCAGAACCGGAATTTTTAGATATTAACAGTTATGAACGCGATCTGGAAAGGCTTGCGCTGCTTGCGTTTCAGCAAGGGGGGGGGGGCTTAGGTATTGATATTATTCAACTTCAGGGGGGTGAACCATTATTACATCCTCAATTTTTAGATTTTATACCTGTTACCAGAAAATATTTTCCAGATTCCGAAATTACAATAACTACCAACGGAATTTTATTAGAGCAACAACCGGATATTTTTTGGGAAACACTTCATAAATATAACGTAGAAATCACGCCTACTATATATCCAATAAAAATAAACTGGGAAAACATAAAAAAGAAGGCTGATGAAAAAGGAGTAACAATAGATTTGACTTTTATCGCAGAAAATATATTTCAAGAAATAAAAACAAGCTGGCATTGGCCATATGATCTAAAAGGTCACCAGGAACCTGTATACAATTTTACTAAATGTATGGTTGGTAATAGCTGTGTGGGATTATCTAACGGAAGATTATATACATGCGTTTTGCCAATGGCAATAAAACATTTCAACAAATATTTTGGTACAAATATCAAAGTTTTAGACTCTGACAGTATTGATATATATAAAGCACAAAGTTTCCAAGAAATACTGGATTTTCTAGCGAAACCAATGGCATTTTGCAGATATTGCAAAATTGACGAAAGACGTTTTGACCTACCATGGTCACGCTCTAAAAAAGATATAAAGGAATGGACTTAAATTACTTATAAAAGGAGAGTAAATGACACCAAAAATAACAGTTATAATGCCTGCATATAATAGAGCCAATTTGATATCTAAATCAATTGAAAGTGTTCTTAATCAAACATACAAAGATTTTGAATTTTTAATTCTTGATGACGGTTCAACCGACAATACTAAAGAAGTCATTGGAAAATATTTATCTGATCCAAGAGTCCAATACCTTTATCATGAAAATCAGGGAGAGGCACAAACTGTTAACTGGGGATGGTCCTTAGCAAACGGTGAATATTTTACTCAGGTAAATTCCGATGATACTATTACCCCTGATTCTTTTGAAAAAATGGTCGAAGCTATGGACAAACATCCCGATAAAGTTCTTGCATATCCTGATTTTAATTTCATTGATGAAAACGATAATATAATTTCTGTAACAAAATCTCCTGATTGGAATTTTAAACAGGCATTATCTAATTTTGCCTGTTATGCCGCATCTGCTGGGACTTTTATTAGAAGAGAGCCGTTTAAAGAATGGAAAACTATTAAAAGAGGGCGTTTTAAACATATTAACGATATAGAAATGTATTGGGATATGGCATTGGTAGGCGACTTTTTACATGTCCAAGAAGTGCTCGCTAATTGGCGCGTTCACAGCGGACAAATATCGCACGACAGATATAATTCCATTCCTGAAATTGAAGTATGGTACAAATATTATTTTGAAGAAAAAAATCTGCCGGATGAAATTAAAAACATTCAGCCGACCGTCAGAAAATCCATTCTTAACTATTATATTTCGCTGATTGAAAACAGTAATCTCTCAAAAAATGAAAAACGACAGAGAAAAATCCCTTATTTAAAAGAATTAAATCTTCCATGTTATGAATTTAACTGCCTGCAAATTGGGGACAATGATTTAATCGGCAACAAATTTAACGGGCACGATCTGCATTTATATCTGCGTGAAAAAAATATTGATGCAAATCATATCATAATGATGAAACTTTCTGATGATGAAAATACTTTTCTTTTTCTCAGAACAAAATCAGAAAAAAAATTTACAGAAAGTTTAATCTTTTCTGATCTGTTTTTGGATGCTGATATTATACATTTGCATCTAATTCATAATACACTCTTTGATTTAAATTATTTACCAATAATTACGGCAATGAAACCTACTGTTATTACATTGCACGATCCATATTTTTTGGGCGGACATTGCATTCATCATTTTGATTGCGAAAAATGGAAATCATTCTGCAAAGATTGTCCAAATTTAGATTCACCATTTCCGCTTAAAAGAGATTCTTCTGCTTTTGAATTTTCAATGAAAAAACATATTATTCAAAATTCAAATATCACAGCAATTGTTGCATCTAAATGGATGGAAAATAAAGTTGCACAATCACCGATCTGGCAGGGGAAAACAATACACAGACTGCCATTCGGTATTAATCAGGATATTTTTAAACCGGAGGACAAAAATAAAATACGAAAGGATTTAAATATTCCTCAAGATGCAACCGTTCTAATGTTTAGAAGTGATCTTTCTCCATTCAAAGGACTTGATTTAATAAAAAATGCACTGAAAAACTTAAAAACAGATAAAAAAATTGTCCTGTTAACTGTAGCCCAAAAAGGCAAACTCAAAGAATTAAAAAACAAATTCGACATAAGGGAATACGGCTGGTTAAAAGATGATAAACTACTCGCAAAACTTTATCAGGCTTCGGATTTATTTCTTATGCCTTCAACTCAAGAAGCCTTTGGAATGATGGCTATTGAGGCTATGAGCTGCAAAGTTCCGGTGCTTGCACTTACTGGAACGGCACTACCGGATGTAATAAATTCTCCACAATGCGGGCTTGCTGTTGATGCAGATAAATTTTCTACAGAATTACAAAGACTGATTAATACTCCAGAAGAAATAAAAGAACGCGGAGAAAAATCATTAACTTTTGCAAAAGAAAATTACGACAAAGAAGTCTACATCAACAAAATGATAAACATTTACAAAGAAGTAATCGCAAATCATAAAACTGATGCAGAAACCGAATTTGTATTTGAGCAATTGAATAAATATGCCAAAAATTCAGAGTTAAGAAAAAGATTTAAACTGGCGGACAATAAATTATGGAGGCTTTTCTACAAACTTACTTACCGTATCTATTTGAAAAAACGATACGGCAGAAAAGTTGTACACGAAAAATATGACAAAAAATATTTATAAAGGAGAGAATAAAATGGATTTTAGTGACAAAATACTTTTGATTACGGGAGGTACCGGCTCTTTCGGACAAAAAATGTTGAATTACTTTATCAACAATACAAATATTAAAGAAGTTAGAATTTTTTCTCGCGATGAAGAAAAACAAGACCGCATGAGAACTGTTTTCAAAGACCAAAGAATTAAATACTACATAGGCGATGTCAGAAACTACAGAAGTATTCTTGAGGCAACGAAAGGTGTTGATTTGTTGTTTCATGCCGCCGCATTAAAACAGGTTCCGTCCTGCGAATTCTATCCTATGGAAGCCGTTGCAACTAATGTTCTCGGTGCAAGTAATGTAGTGAACGCCGCGGTTGAAAATGAGGTCAGAAATGTCGTAGTTTTATCTACTGACAAAGCTGTTAATCCGATAAATTCCATGGGTATGACAAAAGCGCTTATGGAAAAAATTATGGTTGCAAAATCAAGAAATACTGACCAGAATAAAACAATACTTTCTGCAACCAGATACGGTAATGTTATGGCGTCCCGCGGTTCTGTTATACCATTATTTATTAAACAGTGCAAAGAAAACAAACCGATAACAGTTACCGATCCAAATATGACAAGATTTTTGATGTCTTTAGAAGAATCCGTTGAACTTGTTCTATTCGCATTTTCTCATGCAAACAGCGGTGATATTTTCGTACAAAAAGCTCCGGCATCAACGATTTATGATCTTGCTCTTGCTGTTAAAGAACTCTTTAACCCGAATGTGGAAATAAAAATCATCGGCACAAGACACGGTGAAAAAGCTCACGAAACTCTGGTTGGTAGAGAAGAAATTATCAAAGCGCAGGATATGGGTAAATTCTACAGAATTCCGGCAGATAACAGAGATTTGAATTACGATAAATATTTCATCGAAGGCAACGAACAAATTTCTAAAAAAGAAGAATACACATCCGCCAACACAACAAGATTAACTAAAGATGAAGTAATCAAAACATTATTGAAACTCGATTACATCCAGAAAGAATTACACTCAAAAGAATATGTAGGAGTAGCAAAATAATGACAAAAATTGCAATACTCGGAAAAACAGGAATGCTCGGAAATGCTGTTTTAAAAGCATTTTCTAACACGGATTTTGAAATAATTGCAACAACGAGAAAAGAACTTGATGCACAAAAATCCGCCCCAAAAGATATTGAAAATATTTTGCATGGCTGTGATTACGCGATAAATTGCATCGGTATAATTAAGCCCTATATTCACGATGAAAATTCATTTGAGGTTAAACGTGCAATTGAAGTTAATGCACTTTTTCCTCACAAACTTGCTGCCGTTTCAAAAATAACCGGAACAAAAGTTATTCAAATCGCAACTGATTGTGTTTATGACGGACAAAACGGTTTATATGATGAAAATTCAAAACATAATGCGACAGATGTTTACGGTAAAACAAAAAGTTTGGGAGAAGTTCAGCAAGAAAACTTTCTAAACCTGCGTTGTTCAATTATAGGGCGGGAAAAAAAATCTTATTTATCACTTCTTGAATGGTTTTTAAATCAAAAGCAAAATGCAGAGGTAAAAGGCTTTAAAAATCATCTATGGAACGGAGTTACAACAGATACATTCGCTGATATCTGCATAGGGATAATCAAAAATGACATATTCTTTAGCGGCACACAGCATGTTGTGCCTGCTGATATTGTTTCAAAATATCAAATGCTCAAAATATTTGCAGATGTTTTTGACAGGCAAGATATAAAAATTACGGAAGTAAATACCGAAATAAAAATTGACCGGACACTGTCCACAATAAATAAAGAAAAAAATACAAAAATCTGGCAGGCGACTCATTACAAAGCTGCACCAAAAATCGAAGAAATGATTAGAAATATTTCAGCGACCGTACATTCATGCCGGAATATAAACTAAATAATTGAATAAGGAGAAAAATATGCTTACAGAAGACAATGCAGCACGCAAAAAATATGCTATAATTTGCCCTCTACAAATAGTAACAACAGGTCTGGGAGCAGTTACCAGGCTTGTTATGAGCAAAGTTATAAAGGCATCAAATTTAGGTTACGTTCCTATTGTTGACCTGAAACATATGAGTTATAAATACTTCAAAGATGGTCGAAAATTAAAAGACAATGCCTGGGAATATTTCTTCAAACAGCCCTGCGGAGTATCTTTAGATATCATAAACCAACTGGAAGATACTTCTCAAATTTTTTGTTGGGATAATGAAATAGAAATGATGGGTAATCCGCTAACTGATGAGTTTTTCGCTCTAAACCCAAAATACGCTAAAACAGTCCCTTATCTGGAAGAACATATGAAATTTTTACAATTCAGTGACGAGTTTCAAAGCTATATCGACGACAACTATAAAAAAATTGTTGGAGATGAAACAGAAATACTAGGTATTCTTTGCCGCGGAACTGATTATATAAATTACCGCCCTTTAGGTCACATTATTCCTGCCACACCTACACAGCTAATAAAAGAAGCTAAAGAATTACTGGGAAAATACCATTACAAAAAGATTTACGTTGCGACTGAAGACAAGCAGATTTATGAAACTTTTAAAAAAGAATTTGGCGACATGTTACTGCCTAATACACAATATATGTATGATAAATATGAAAATGCTGATAAAACTCTGCTGGCTCAGATTAAAGTTGACCGCCCAGATCATCACTACAAACTTGCGATTGAATATCTTTTCTCAATGTACATACTTTCTAAATGCAAGTATTTTATTGCAAGCAATGAATGCTCAGGCTTATATTTTGTTTGTGTCTTTTCTACATATTACAAAGATATGAAATATGTACACGTCTGGGAACGCGGTCGGTATAAATATAGAACAAAAATCGGTTATACAAACTTCTGGCAGCGAATATTTTCTGTAAAAAATGAAGTGTATGAAAATATAGTAAGAAAGGTTATAACTATACTGGGTATAAAAATTAAATTCATTAAAGAAATCAAGTAAAATTTTTCATAATACTTTATTCATTATCTCGTATTTCAACTGTTTGTGTTTGAGATTTTTTAACCTTTATCAATAACAACAGCGGTATCACTATAAAACACATCAATCCGAAAATTCTAAAAGAATCAATAAATGCCCACAGTGTTGACTGTTGTATCAATTGTTTATACATAGAATACTGAGACATATATTGTGCGACGGCAATCTGTGTATACTGAGCAAGTGCCCCGGCAGTTGACTGCACTCTTTCGACAAAATTAGGGTTCAATTCATGCATCTTACCAACAAGCATATATTGATGAACTTGTGCAAAACGTGTTAACATTGTTGCTACAAGTGAAGTACCTACTGCACTTCCGATATTTTTCAGCAAGTTTTGAATACCCGTCGCATTTGTCATCTGTTCATTTTTCAAAGTGTCCACTGACAAATTCATAATAGGTACCATTGAAAGCCCCATACCCAATCCCATAAAGAAATTTGGTATAGCAATATTCATATTAGATATTTGTAAATTCAATGCCCCGAACGCAAGGCTTGCCCCGCCAATAAGTGATAGTCCAACCATTACCATTAATCTGTTATCTATTCTATTGGTTAAAGTTGCAGTCAAAAGCATTGCCGTCATACTTCCAAACCCTCTCGGCATCATTGTTGCACCGCTTAAAAATGCCGTATATCCCATCATACTCTGCAAAAATTGCGGCAATATAGCAAGTGATGCATACAAAACAGCCTGTATAACAACCTGTATAATAGTTCCGGCTGAAAAATTTCTATCCTTAAAAACAGATAAGTCTATCAATGACTCCTTATTTGTAATCTGTGAATGGAAAAACAATACACACGCAACCATTGAAACTCCAAAAGTCCATCTAATCCATGTTGCATTAAACCAGTCGGCATTATTACCCTTATCAAGAACTGTTTGAAGTGTTACAAGCCAGATTGTAAGATAAAAAAATCCTCTTCCGTCAATTTTAACATTCTTCTGTTTTTTAGCATAAGGAGGATCCTCAAGCAGTTTATGACACAAAAGTGCTGCCACACATCCAAACGGCACATTAATAAAGAAGATCCACGGCCATGTCCAGTTATCAGTAATCCATCCGCCTAAAACAGGTCCTATAATAGGTGCAAGGATTACCCCCATACCAAAAATTGACATTGCCAGACCACGCTTTTCTTTAGGAAAACTTTCAATCATTATAGCCTGTGATATAGGCAAAATTCCGCCGCCGCCAAATCCTTGTAACACTCTTGCAAATATCATAAACTCAATGTTTTTTGCCATGCCGCAAAGCATGGACGCTATTGTAAAAAGCATTATACTTATTATAAAAAAGTTCTTTCGCCCGAAAACTTTACCAAAAAAATCAACAGCAGGAATAACTATACCTGCTGCGATTAAATAACTTGTCAAAATCCACATGGATTCATCACGTGTCGCTGAAAAACTTCCCGCCATATGAGGCAATGCAACGTTACCTATTGTACCATCCAAAACATAAATGAATACAGCAAGCATTACCGGTATTACCATTATCCATGGATTAACCGACGGGGTCCATTCTTCTTTTAACTGTTCATTTGACATATTTTAATTCTCTGCTTTTTTCTCTCCCTTTAATAAAAACATAAACGGAACTAAAATAAAACATGCTATTGCAAAAATTTTAAAAGTTGTCATATATGCACATAATGTTGATTGTTGAATTAACTGATTGTATAACATTTTACCAGCCATGTATGTTGAGTTAAGCATATCACCCGCCTGATGAATAAACGCGCCGGCGTATGAACTCAGTCGATCCATAAAAACACCATTTGTTTCATGAAGAGATTTAACCAGTCCGTTCTGGTGAACCTGTGACAATCTTGAAATCATTGTTGCAACAAGTGAAGTACCAATTGCACCGCCTATCGTTTTTAGCAAATTCTGAAATCCTGATGCGTTTGTCATCTGATCATTTCTTAAAGTTATACACGATAAAGTTGTAATAGGCATCATTGTAAATACAAGTCCCACACCAAAAACAATATTTGGTATAACAATATTCATCATGCTTATCTCTAAATTTAACGAACCTAGTATCCAGCCGCCAAGTCCCATACAGAATAATCCGATAATACCATAAGTTTTATAACTCAACCTTCCGCCCAATCCGCCAAAAATTGCCAGTGCTGTAAATGCCCCCACACCTCTAGGCATAATTGCAAGTCCGCTTGTAAATGCATCGTATCCCATCATATTTTGCAGTAATTGAGGCAATATCGCCAGTGATGCAAGCAATACAGCATTTAACAGAATTAACATAGTCGTGCCGCATAAATAATTTACATCCTTTAACACATCCAGTTTGACCAACGGGTTTTTACCTTTAACCTGCGTATAAAAGAAACAAATACAACCTAATGCAGCAATTGCAGAAAGCCAGCAAATCCATGGTGCATTAAACCAATCGGCATCATTACCCTTATCAAATACAATCTGCAGCGGCACAAGCCATACGCAAAGCCATAAAAATCCAAATTTATCTAAATGTACATTCTTTTGTCTTCTTGCATATGGTGGGTCTTCAAGAAATTTCTTAGCTAGAGCTATACACAAAAAACCAAATGGAACATTAATAAAGAAAATATATGGCCATGACCAGTTTTCCGTGATATATCCGCCCATAACCGGTCCTAAAATCGGCGCAACCACAACAACTAATCCAAATACAGACATAGCCTTATTTCTTGCTTCACCTTTAAAACTTTCCATAGTAATCGCCTGTGCCATAGGCATCAAACATCCGCCGCCAACCCCTTGCATTGCACGGGCAACTACAATCATTCCTATTGATGTAGATATACCGCATAAAAACGATGCCAGTGTGAAAATAAATACTCCGAGCATAAACAAATTTTTTCGACCCAGCAATTTACAAAAATAATCAATCATAGGTATTACAATACTGCTCGCCATCAAATAACTTGTTAAAACCCATATAGATTCCTGATTACTAACCGAATATGAGCCTGCAATGTGTGGTAAAGCAACATTTGCGACCGTTTCATCCAAAGCATACATAAATGTCGCCAGCATTACCGGCATAATTATTAACCATGGACTTACCGATGGCTGCCATTCATTCTCTTGTTCTATTTGTTCTGACATCTTTCCTCCAACTTGTTCCAAAATCCGGTATGATAAAATAAAAAGCCGGTTTATCTAAAATATTAAATTTTAAAATCCGGCTTTCGGTTAAAAATATCATTTCAGAAATTTTATTTTACTCTTACTTTTGGTACAACAGACATACCAGGTACAATATTGTATTCCTCAGGATTAATTTTTTCAGTAAATACAATTTTAACAGGTATTCTCTGTACAATTTTTACAAAAGATCCGACCGCATTTTCGGGCGGGAAAAGACTGGATTTTGCCCCTGAAGCCCTTTGAATACTATCAACTTTTCCTTTAAAGACTTTATTAGGATAAGTATCAATTTTTATATCAACCTCCTGTCCGGGTTTCATATGCCTTAATTGATTTTCTTTAAAGTTTGCGACAACCCATACATCATCCGGTACAATTACAAAAAGCGGAGTACCAACTTGCACATACATACCTTTTTCTACGCGTCTGTTTGATACAGTACCATTTTGAGGCGCATAAATATTTGTATATGAAAGATCTAATTCAGCCTCATCTTTCAATGCCTTTAATTCTTTTAAGTCAGCATCGGCAACTTTACTATTATCTTTTGAAAACAAAGATTGTTCAGCTGTTGTCAACTGTGCTTTTGAAGAATCATATTTTGCCTGTGCAGCATCTAGTGTTTGTTTGGATACTGCGCCTTCTGCATACAAATTTTTATATCTTTCCAAATCTTTTTCTGCAACTTCAATATTAGTAGTTGCAGCTGTAAAATTTGCTTTTGCATTTGTTTGATTTAGCAATTCTCTTTCATAACGTGCTTTTGCTTGCTCAACCTTTATTTTGTAATCCGCATCATCAATTCTTGCAACTAAATCGCCTTCATGTACTCTCTGGTTATCAGTAATAAACACATCCGTAATCTGTCCTGCAACCCTTGGAGCAACCTGAACAGTTGTAGTTTCAACATAAGCATCATCTGTAGATTGAAACATAAGTGTTTCGTGTATAAAGTACCCTACTGCAATTACTACTAATACTCCAAGTCCTATAGCCAAATATCTTTTCTTAACTTTTTTGGCTTTATGCTCTTCTGTATTGTTTTCTAATTTTTTTTCTTCCATTTTTACTACCTCTACTTATAATAAATATTATATATTCATTTTTACAAATTCTTCTATACTATTTCTAAATCTTTTTAGCGATTGCTGTAAAGCTTCAATTTCTTCTTCTGAAAAAGATGCGGTTGTATTTCTAAAATGCACTTCCATTTTGTTACTTAACTCTTGCAGCTTTTTTAAACCCTTTTCTGTTATTCCCATCTTTCTCACGAGACGATTATTTTTGGTATCAATAAACCTTGTTATAAGCCCCATACCTTCTAATGTATCAAGAATTCTGCCGGTGTTAGCCCTGTCTTTCAAAATAAGCTTTGCAAGATCGCGCTGGCATATACCGGCATTACATGATATTGTATCCAATGTTATATATTCATCTGATGTAAGTCCAAGATTCAGCTTTTCAAACACCTGATTACCTAACTTTTTCATTAATCTGGCTGTTTGTTCCAGATCATAATATATACTGTCTGTAAAATGTTTAACCGGTAATTTCTGTATTTTTTGCATTCTTTTTCCAATTTGCTTTACAATTTTAACATATTGTTGTAAAAAAAATTTGTTGCATTTACAACAATATTATGTTATCATACTAATATAGAAAATGCAAGTAGTTTTAAAAAAGGAAAAAGAAAATTGAAAAAGATACTATCAATAGCACTTATTCTAAGCATTTTGGGTATGAATACCATGCCTGTATTTGCAATAAAAAATAAACAGGAAACAGACAATACCCCGAAACAATTCAAGAGCATGGTTAAAAAAAATAAACGTACCAGTGATGATTACAAACTGGTTTATGTAAATCTTGATTACTGGGAAAGATTTAATGATGACTTATTAAACGGCTATATTCAAAAAGCAGTATTAAACAACTATGATTTAAAAATGGCAACACTCGCAACTGAAGAATATTATCAACAGGTAAAACTTCAATTTGCAAACGAATTGCCTATGGCTGGTATAGGTTTTGCGCCTAATTATGTAAAAATGCCAAATGTTTCTTCCGGAGACTGGATGTTCGCCATGCCTGCTTTAGTTAATTATGAATTTGATATTTTCCTAAAAAATCGCGATAAAACAAAATCCGCTAAGAAAAATTATGAAGCTTCAAAATTCGACGAACGAGCAGCTTACATTTCGGTTGCCTCTGCCGTTGGAACAACCTATTTTAATATTATCAAGTTAGATAAGATGATTGAACTTCAAGAAGAAATAGTAACGGACAGACAGGTGATATATGATTTAATGCTGGTAAGAAACAGAGAAGGATTAACTTCAACTGCTGACACCTTAAATGCCAACAAATCACTTGTTAACGGAAAAACAGACTTGTTGGAATTAAAAAAACAGAGAGAACAGTTATTGCACCAGTTTGCAGTATTAATTGGCGAAAGCCCGGAAAACGCTGCAAATCTTACAAGAGCCACACTTGATGATTTAACTTATAACCATACAATACCTGACAGTATTTCAACGGAAGTAATTGTTCAGCGTCCGGATTATCTGAAAGCTGAAAAAATGGTGGAAAAAGCAGGTCTGGACGTTAGAATAGCGAAGAAAGAGTTTTTACCGACAATTAATTTAAGCGGTTTAGCATTATTCAATACGGCAAGTTTTGGCAGTTTGTTCTCTACAAAAGGTATGTTATATGCACTTGGCGGGGCAGCCTTACTGCCATTATTCACCGGCGGTTCAAGGGTTGCAACTCTGAGATTGAGAAAAAATACTTATGAAAGAATTCTTCAGAATTATTACAAAACAAACCTTACAGCTATGCAGGAGATAAATGACTCTCTTGTGGCTGCAAGGCTTGATAAAGAAAAAATGGAACAAACACTTAAACAGGCTAATTTAGAAAGAGCCGATTACAAATATAATGAAATGCGATATGCTCAAGGCACAATTTCTAAATTAGATTTAATTCAGTTTAAAGAAAATTTATTGACAATTGATAAACTTGTTGCCCAACAAAAAGTTGAATG
The DNA here is from genome assembly GCA_944324165.1 of Candidatus Gastranaerophilales bacterium. GTDB lineage: Bacteria > Cyanobacteriota > Vampirovibrionia > Gastranaerophilales > Gastranaerophilaceae > CALUVH01. Next base: position 38,037 of record CALUVG010000017.1, read on the forward strand.
TATGGTGGATTACATCAGTTTGTATAAAGCAACAGGAAGCAAGATTTAAGTATAATCATCACCTCTTTACTTTAAAAACTAAAGTGAAGCCCCGGCAATTCTCCAGTTGCCGGCTTTTTTTATATTTAATTTGCATTTTTTTTGTATTATAGGGTATATTATATATAAGAGGTTAAATTATGAAATCTGTAAAAGAAATAGCAATAGAAACAAAAATACTGGGACGATTAAAGAAGAATTCAAAAGCACTGGAACTTGCAGAATACTTATTTGCTGATGAAGAACTGCAGGAATTGCAGGAATACGCAAACAATGTTTCCATTAAACGTCTTGGTTATAATGATCATGGTCCTGTTCATATGAGACAGGTTGTTGGTAATGCAATAAAAATGTTGAATATTCTTCAGGATTCAGGCATACAAACATCACTTGAAAAAGAAGAGATAGGGACTTTTGAAGACAGCATGTGCGCAGTAATTCTTGCCGGTTTAATGCACGATTTAGGCATGACAATCGGTCGTCAGGGGCATGAAGATATGTCCGTAATTCTTGCGCAGCCAATTATTGAAAGAGCATTGATGCATATTTTCCCAGACAATCTTCATAAAAGAGTAGTTATAAAATCGTTAGCTACTGAGGCAATTATAGGTCATATGTCTTCTAAAAAAATACATTCTCTTGAAGCCGGCATTATACTAATTGCTGACGGCTGTGATATGACAAAAGGACGTGCAAGAATACCGCTTGCGATAAACACAACTCCAAAAGTAGGTGACATCCATAAATATTCCGCAAATGCAATAACACGTATTGGCATTCATCACGGTCAAAGAAAACCTATTAAGATTACAATAGAAATGACTGCAGATGTGGGATTTTTCCAGATAGAAGAAGTTTTACTGACCAAAATCGACTCAAGTCCGGCTAAACAGTATGTAGAACTCTATGCCGGTGTTGAAGGTCAGGAACCTAAATGTTATTTATAATAAAAGATGTGTAAGGCGGCGGGGCTGACGCCCCGCCGCCTTTTTGCAAAATTTTATAGAAAATTTTTACACACTTTTACCGGCATCATAAGCGGCTTTAATATAAGGGGTTTCATTTATTTCACCTTTATTCCAAACGCCGGCTGCATAGATAACTCCTCGTTCTACAGCACCTGTCAGACAATCCGTAAATCCTCTGAAACATTCAACCGCTCTCTCTAGATTGTGAGGATTATCATCTGCTGCTGTTACGATAAAGTAAAATTCTTTATTTAGCATTTTTGTGTATTTTGCACAACATCTATCAATTAATGTTTTCATTTGCGCATCAATTGTATAAAAATACACAGGTGATGCCATTACAATAACATCCACATCCAACATTTTATCCAGAATTTCTTCCATATCATCTTTTTGGGAACATCCTGAATAACCATTTGATGTACATAACCCGCAGCCGATACAGTAATTTATTTTTTTATCCCGTAAAAAAATCTTTTCAACAGTATTACCGGTTTCAACTGCTCCTTTCATAAATTCGTCGCATAAAACATCTGAATTTCCGCCTTTTCGCGGACTGCTTGATAAAATTAGAACTTTTTTTGACATTGCTATCCTTCCTTTCATATTATAAAGTAACATTGAGAGTGCACTCTCAGTCAAGTATCTTACAGTTACTGAATTTTAAACTCATCTACAAGCCATTCTATAAGTGTTTTACGCTCACCAAACTGTATACTGTATGCAAATTCATGATCTTGATTTGTAAGAAAATTATAACTTACATTAAAGGCATAGGGTTCTGTGATATCACCGAGTTCTTTGTATTTTTCTTCTGATATTGTTTTAGTTTCCGCATCCAATACTTTTGAGTAATTTAAGCCTTCAAATGCGCAAAAAGGTATTTTGGAAGACCCGTCGTCACGAAAATACATAAGTCCGAAAGTTCTGCATATTATGCCCCGGTAATCATAGACAAGGCACTCGTCGTTTTGCAAAAACGGACATTCGTAATTAAAATGTTCGCCCTCAAAAGTCAATCTGTCTTCAAATATATTTTGAATTTTATTTTTGATTACATTTTGCAGTTCCGGTTTAAGTTTTTTAAACCCTAGCATCAGATACCGGAATTCTATTTCCGTAAACGGATAATTTCCGTTTTTACAACATTTTGCACAGCCTTTTTTACAACAAATATAGGGCTGCTGGTTTTTAAAAAAGCCATCTAATTTATTCGTCAAATAATCCAGATATCGAATATAGTTATACAGAATCATTGTATTTAGCCATTAATACTTTCAAGTAATTGACAATTCTATAAAGACTGATTGAATGCGAAGATTTTATAAATACACAGTCTCCGTCTTTAAGCCAATTTAATAAATCTTTGTTAAGAGCTTTATATTCAGGATACCATTGACCTGAATATTTATCTTTTAAAACATCCCACAACGCCTTCATCTGCTCGCCGCAAAGCAATACTCTGACAGGTTGAATTTTGTCTATTGTTTCGGCAAGCGCGAGATGATTTTTATGTGTTTCGGGTCCGCCTTCAGCCATATCACCGAGGATTAATACACGTGTTTTATCAGCCCCGCCAAACATTTTACCAAACCCTTCAAGTGATGCTTTCATTGATAACGGATTGGCGTTAAATGCCTCGTCAACCATAATAATTTCACGATTAGGTAGAATTTTACCTTTATAAACTTCACCGCGACCTGCAAGTGCCTGAAATTTATTTAATTTTTCACACGCACTATCCACAGATAACCCCATATCGTTAATTACGGCAACGACAAATGCCATATCCAGAAGAATATGCCGCGGCAAAAACTGTTTCATAATATATTTTTTGTCACCAACATAAATAACATTTTCAGATGCAGTTTCAATTCTTACATCGGCATCTACACTCTCACCCACAGTTATAATACGTAAGTTTCTATCTTTTGCCGCTGTTTCCAGTATATTATAATATTGCATTTCCTTGTATATTACGGCAACGCCGTTTTCAGGTACAGCATCAAATATTTTAGCTTTGTTGCGTGCAATATCCTCGACACTCTGATGTTCTTTTAAATGTACCGGAGCGACATTCGTTACAATTGCATAATTCGGACGGGTTATCAAAGAATTTCTTGTCATACCGCCGCCTAGAGATGTTTCAATCGCCCAGTAAGGAACATGTAATGAAAAGTTTGACATATTCCAGCAAATCCCCCAGGTTGTATTTGCCTGGTTAAGATTTGAGGATACACCGTACTCTTCCAATACATCATAAAACATCTTTGTAACAGTTGATTTTCCGGAACTGCCTGTTACTGCGATTACCTTACCTTTGAAAACTTTTCTTATAAATTTAGCAAAATAAATAACGGATTTGCTCAAATCCGGCACTTCAACGATAGGAATATTCAATTCCAAAAAAGGTTGTGCATTAGTACAAACAATAGCACTTGCCCTATCCAAAACTTTTTCTAAGGATTCTACAGGTATTCCTATAGTTTCTTCGCCCGTGCGCACAATTGCAATATTGCCGTCCTCAAAAGAACTGTGGGTAATTTTAATACCTTTTGCATGCCAGCCTTCATAAAAATTATATAATTTTGCTTTCGGATTTGCTAATCTTACCCGTTTTTCATTCCAAAAATCCATAATCTTATTTTACCATAAATTTTCAAAACCCGCAACTAATTTAACTTCAACACTGCACTGTGCCTGCTTGTTGTTGCATTTTCCTTCCTGTAAGAAAAGAACATATCATTATTGCAGACAGTACAATACGGGCACACATCAATACTCTCGACGCCGGTTTCAACAATTTGCTGCCTGTTTATTCCTTTTAAATCAACAAACAACTTGCCATCGCGTTCTTCAAACAAATCATCGTAAACACTGATTGTACTTTTTAGCTGCTGCATTACATCTTCACCAACATTATAACAACATTTTGAGATAGCAGGTCCTATTACGGCAACTATATCTTTGGTATTTGAATTAAAATCCGAGACGAGTTTTTTCACAGTCAAATAAGATATTTTCTGAGCAGTACCGCGCCATCCTGCATGTGAAACGGCTCCGATATTTTGCTTTTTATCGTAAAAAATTACGGGCGTACAATCTGCAAAATTCAAATATATTGCATGCTTAGAATCCGTAAGAATAAGCCCGTCAGTATCAGGATAAACATTGCATTGCGGCTGTACAACCGCAATATTTGCCGTATGTGTTTGCGAAGGTGTGATTAAATCTTCAGGTTTAATGTTCAAATATTCACAAATTTCTTTTTTATTTTCCGCAACTATAGGCTCATATTCAGGCTCTTTAGACTTGATGCAAGTTTCTCTTGTTGTAAAAAAATGCTCCACACATTCAAGCATATCCGATTTCAAAATTCTTTTCATATTTATAGAGGTATAATAAAACATATTTTTATTGTAATATAAAAATAGGTTAAGTTAACTATATAAAATATTAAAATTTTTAAATAAAAATATTATTATAAAGTTAACTAAAAGAAAGGAGTTTATGGTTATGAATAAAAGCGTAAAAAAATATCTTGTAGAATTTATTGGAACATTTTTTCTGGTCTTTACTGTCGGCTGCTGCGTATTGTTTGGCATACCGGGCGTAATCCCTGCTATAGCAATAGGTATGGTATTAATGATTATGGTGTATGCAGGCGGTCAGATTTCCGGCGGTCATTATAATCCGGCAGTGTCTCTTGCTGCAGTTATAAGAGGGGCACTACAGGCAAAAGAGCTTGTGCCTTACTGGATTGCACAAATACTTGGCGGCACTATCGCTGCATTCTTAATTTTGCAAATGGTAACCCCGCCGGCATATGCAAATATGGTTAACTATGAAAGCACAGGGTTAATAATCGGAGAATTTTTATTTACTTTTGCATTATGCTATGTAGTTTTGTTTACAGCAACATCTCCGGAAACAGAAGGTAATTCATATTATGGATTTGCAATAGGCTCAACTGTTATGGTCGGGATTTTTGCGGTTGGAAGTGCAATTTGTTATGGAGCATTCAATCCTGCTGTTGCCATTGCTCTCGGCACTATGCAAATCGCTGACTGGTCCAGTATTCTATTGACAATCCTTGCCAATCTTCTGGGAGGATTTGCTGCTGCTTTTGTTTATAAATTTGTAAAATCAAACTAATAAAATAACTCGCATATCTAACAGGATACCGCAACTGGTATCCTGTTTTTATGTTATAATATTTCTATGAAAAAGATTTTATTATTATTCTTAACTGTTTTAACATTGCAAACAACAGTTTTTGCTCAAACAGGAATAAGTTTTATTTACATCAACGGCTCTAATAGCAATGATGATAAATCCTATAACTGGTTCGTTAACGGGATTGAAAAACTCCATCCGATACTGAAAAAACAATTTGAAAAAAATGACAGAATTAATGAGTTGTTTTTGAAAAATGGAGAGTACCAAATAAATAATAATCCTGTAATCTTTTTCTGGGGAGACAAAAGCCAGAACAATCTTTTATTTGTAAAAAAACAACTGGACATATCAAAAGCTTTAAGTCCGACAATGGCATATTCTGTTCGTGAACTTTTAGCATCCTGCCTGCATGATGCTATATGGGTACAAAAAACACACAACATGAATAAAGTTCTTGAGGAATTAAACACACTTGTTAAATCAGAATATGAAAAAGGCAATAATGTCGTTTTATATGGATATTCAGCAGGAAGCTTTGTCACATATGAATACCTTTTTAACAGAATGCCATATCTTAATCTTGATAATCTTTTCGAGAATTTAAATGTAAATGACAACATAAAAAATTATGTTAAACAGCACCCGAAACGTAATACCTGTATTGCGGCTCTTCAAAGCGGACACATAGGTGTTGTTTCAGAAGACGGCAAGCTATTATTTGACCCTGAAGAAAACTTATTCAAAAAATCTTATGACGAATTAGATACAGTAACCGAACAAGTCTGTATGCCGGAAAATTCAATTAAAGGTATAGTAAATTTTGCCAGCCCGCTTGTCTTATTTTATTCTGATCTTGCGGATCCTGATTATGAATTAACTTATTATAACAAGCTAATGCTTGAATATATTCTGGAAAAAGGATTATTCTGGCTCACTGTAAATTATCGCGAGGACCCTCTGGGATTTCCAACCTCTCAAAACTTAACCAATGATGAGATGTCACAAATAGCAAATATTGAATTAACAGACCCGAAAGGCTTTGTCTTTGACAATTCCAGTATCTGGAGTAAACGTTCATTCATTTTTGCGCATACATCATACTGGAGTACAAGCAAAACTCTTGCAAAAGCAATTGTAAAAACTTATCTTTACGGTTATGATTTCCAATATGATCCTGAATTTCAACAAAAAGTGCTGAATTCCAGAACATATCAAAAAATCAAAAAAGATGTAAATACCGATTTAAAAACAAAAGAAAAAACATTATAGGAGAATACAAAAATGGATTTTAAGGACGGTGCACAGTTTGACCCGGGGTTTGTACAACATATTTCTGCGTTTGTACCGAATATAGAATATGCTTACGGGTCTTTGAACAGATTTAAAAATTTCGGGATGAAAAAACAACAATTCAAGATGTTATTGCCAAAAATTGAACATCTTCTTGAAAATTATCTTGGATTTTACACAGGCTGTATTTTGTGGGCAAGTTATATAAAAAATCTTGATGACACCCCGCTTTTAAACAATTTTGGATTTGGCTGTGAATATAATGAAGAAGAAACACTTTCTGAAGTTGATTTTATTTTGAATTATATTGAACAACTTAAAAAAGATGTTAAATACTATACAGGAAAAGACTTCTCCATTGATTCCACAAGTCTTAATATATTAAATGCCTACCGCTCCTTTTTGAAGGCAAATGAAGGGTTTACCAAAACAGAAAAAACAAGTGATATTGTTTTGCCGGAAGGTTTCAAAAATACCGGTAAAGATGAAGAAGTGCTTTCAAAAATCGAAGAAGTGATAGAAACAGGTAACCTAAAAGACTTAATCAGTTTAAGCGGAAAGCTGTTTTAATGGATATTAGAACAAAATTATATCAAATGTTTATTCTCGGTACAGAAGGCGGCGGGTATGAAAAAGCACTTGCTCAAGGTCTTGGCGGCATAATATTTTTCACACATGACCTAAAAAGTACCGAACAATTTAAAACACTTGTTAAAAACATAAAATCTATGGCTGCACTCCCTCCGTTTTTATCCATAGATCAGGAAGGCGGACGTGTAGAACGCAGCGAAAATATTCATAACGGAAAAAAATATTTATCTGCCAAATTTGCATATGAAAAAGGCGAAGAATTTTTACGCAGGCAGACAAAGGAAATTGCTGATGAATTGAAATCATACGGTCTTAATCTGAATTTTGCCCCATGCATTGACGTGAATACAAATTCTGATAATCCAATAATCGGGGAACGTGCATTTTCTTCAAATGTTGATGAAGTAATAAACGGCTGTCAAATAGTTTCTTCAGTATACCGTGAAAATGGAATTATCCCGTGCGTCAAACACTATCCCGGACACGGAGATGCAAATGCCGACAGTCATCTAACCCTGCCCGAAATTGATTTACCACTTGAAGAAATGGAAAAAACTCATATAAAACCATTTGCAGCAGCCATAAAAAACGGCATTGAAATAGTTATGGCGGCACATCTTCACTGCACCTGCTTTGATAGAGAAAATATCCCAACATCGTTAAGCAAAAATGCACTTTCTTATTTGCGGAATAATCTTGGCTTTAATGGAGTTATAATCTCAGATGACATGATTATGAAAGGAGTTGCCGCATTTGGCATGCAGCAAACATGTGAAATGGGAATACGCGCAGGTCTAAATATGTTTATATACAGAAATTCAACACCTGAAATAATTGATATAATAGAAAATATCGCTCAAAAAGCTCTTACAGATAAGGAACTCTTTGAAAATATTGAGTACTCGTACGCACAAATAATGCAACTGAAAAAGAGATATATCAGTCCTTAAGGAGTTAAAAAAGACGTTAGTTTCGTAGGGTGGGCAAAGCAATGCGTGCCCACCTTTTTTACTTGTTAGCTTGGTAAAGCCGACAATAAAAGTCTATTTATATAAAAGTTATAGGCGCATTTCTTTCTCTTTTGTTGCGATGCAAAAGAGAAAGAAACATGCCGGCAAAGAAAGAGAAAAGCGCGAGTGAGCGGAAGGCGTAGGCTTGACGCCGAAATGGCTGAGCCATACAGGCGTCAACCGAAGACCTGCAAAACGCGAACGAGCAAGACAACGCGAGCCGCTGTCTATTAGTGCATTATTCTCCAATACAAACCGCTAGTCTGTAGCTGTGGTCGCGGGAGACGTAGTTGCTCCAGCCCGTGCTGGTAGAGGTAAAGGAGCGGGCGTACGCGTAGTTCTGACTATACTCCTGCCCAGACCAAACAAAGAACGAGCTAGAATACGGTGAGGCTGAGAGGAATTGGGCTGCCTTAGTTGTGTCTAGGGTTAGTCCTGATGAAATATCTTGTAGCGCTCCTATTGTTCCGTCGTAGTTGTATACATATGTCGCTAGCTGTCCTAGCTGTTCCATTGTTGGCATTTTACTAACTCCGCCACATGTTTTTACTGCGCCTGCCCAATAGTCATTATCATAACCACAAGCGCTTATGCCTAAGTCGCCTTTTTGTGCCTCACATTCTGCTTTTGTTAGTGGTCCATATCCGCCATTCTGTGGTCCTAATATCTGTGATATACACATGCCGCCTACTAAGTTCGGATCTATCATACAACCCGTTACACCTGCAAGATTTTCTACGTTTATTTTGCCTATATCCTTACCGTTTGTATTTGGATTCTTATTTCCCGATACATCGTACAATATTGCCATGCTTGCTGAGGTTGCCGCAAACTGATTATTAAATGGCTGTTGTTCTGTGTTAGGATTGTAAGCGATTATCGCGTTTACACCATTCGCAAATTGAACAGCTACTGTATCCGTATCCCAATCGTCCTGACCTAAACTTGCTGCATTTCTTATTGTGGACATGTCAATCGGGTCTTCGCCTTCGTTCCAGATTACTTCTTTGTTAAAACATTTTGTAATATTGCTGTTGTCACATACTCTTGTTATTTTTATGTATTTCTTCAATTCATTTACGAAGTCCATGGTATTTGAATACCCTGCCAATTTTTCCTCTGTATTCATTTGTCTTGTTGCGACTTCAAGGCGGTTGGTGAACACATCCTGTGCTGTTGACCATGCCTTTTCGTTGTAGTTCTTCACAAGGCTCGGGATTGTTATCGCTGCCACGACACCGATGATTGCAAGGGTGATGAGGACTTCGGCGAGGGTGAAGGCAACCTTCTTAGAAGTTACTAAGGCACTAGCGGATTTGCGGACGGACGGAACGAAGTGAGTCCGGATAGCGAACGGAATGAGCCGGCTTGTGCGTAAGCACAATAGGCGAGTCTCCGTGAGCGTGGAGCAAATCCAAGACAGGCCCTGAGGCACTAAGGAGTTACTTAAAGCTGGCTCTGTCGCTCCGTGATTAATTTCGTTCTGATTAATAATTTTTGTTGATTTTGGTTTCTGTTCCATAAATTTTTACCTTTCTTTTATTTTTCTATCCGATAGTTCACTTTTTGAAAATTTATACACTTTCACACAAGTATTTTAACTTGTGTCGAATTTTTGTTTGAGATCCCGC
>CALUVG010000018.1 GCA_944324165.1 Candidatus Gastranaerophilales bacterium
AATCCAGTGGATTGTTTTTGTGAGAGGAAACCGGAATTTTCAATTCCGAGGAGGGGGCGTAAACGCGCAGCGTTTACGTTAGCCGAAGGCAGGCTAACCTGCACCACTACTCAGGCGACCACTAAAGCCGCCTTCACCCTCGCCGAAGTGTTAATCACCCTCGCGATAATCGGCGTGGTGGCAGCAATAACAATCCCTTCACTAGTGAAGAACTATAACGAAAAGGCATGGTCAACGGCACAGGATGTGTTCACAAAACGTCTTGAGGTCGCAACCCGTCAGATGAATACAGAGGAAAAGCTTGCAGGCTATTCAAACACAATGGACTTTGTAAACGAACTTAAAAAATACATAAAAATAACAAGAGTATGCGACAACAGCAACATAACAAAATGTTTTAACAAAGAAGTTATTTGGAACGAAGGTGAAGACCCGATTGACATGTCCACAATCAAAAATGCCGCATCACTCGGTCAAGATGATTGGGATACTGATACCGTTGCAGTTCAATTTGCGAATGGCGTGAACGCAATAATCGCGTACAATCCTAACACAACACAGGAACCTTTTAATAACCAGTTTAGCGCGACTTCAGCAAGTATGGCAATATTGTACGATGTATCGGGAAATAAGAATCCAAATACAAACGGTAAAGACATCGGTAAAATAAACGTAGAAAATCTTGCAGGTGTAACCGGTTGTATGATACCAGAATTAGCAGATACGATGTGCATAAGTCAAATATTAGCCCCTGACACAGGATATGGACTACTAACAAAAGCAGAATGTGAGGCACAAAAAGGAGACTTAGGAATAAGTGCTTGTAAGTATGACAATGACTACTGGGCAGGTGCAGTGAAAGCATGCGGCGGAGTTAGTAACATGCCAAGCCAAGATCAGCTAACACAGTTAGCAAACTACATCTACAATACAGATAGTGTTAGTTCAAGTGAACTAACGAGTGGGTTAGCAATGGATACCGAGAAAGCCTCCCAATTACTCTCAGCCTCACTATATTCTTACATGTTCTATGTTTGGTCCGGGCAGGAGGATAATCAGGGCTACGCGGGCAACCGCTACTTTTACTCTACCTTCACGGAGTGGCAACACCAGGGTCGTACCAACATCAACTTCCTGGCGGTGTGCGTGGACAATTAAGAAGACTTTGTCTTCTTAATTGTAGGCACTAGGGGGCTAACCCATGTTGCATACGTACAAAGGTTGTATAACTAACTAATACATGTGGCATTCCATATTGCCTGATTTTGTAAATACTTAGTGCCCTAGTGCCTTAGTAACTTAGTGCCTTTAACAAAGAGATCCCGCAAGGCGACAACTGTGGTGTATCGCGCCAAACCCGCTGCGGGATGACGGAGTGTGTCAACATGCCCACCTTTTTATTGTCGGGCTGAAGCCCGACCTATTGTTAACTGGGGTGATTGAGTGATTAGGTGACTAAGAAAGATAGATTAATTTTGGGAGATCCTGAAACAAGAGCTTGGTTGCTCGCTTGTAACGGCGTTCCGGACTTTCTTTACGCAAGCTGTGTTTGCTCCAAAGAAAGCTCCTCCAGCCTCAGCTCGCAATCAACTTCAGCATGACAGCTCATAGGCACGCACAAGTACCTGTTAATAATGACAAAGACCGTCACTTACTAACAAGGCTTCAGTCCTTTTTCTATGCAAGAGGCAGTGTGCCGTTAAATATTCCATAACGGCACTTTATTCACCTGGTATAATTATACTGCTACTTCTCAAGCTCTTGCGATTTTAATACGGCGCATAGTCTGTTTTTTACTCCCAATTTCCGCAGTATACTGCTTACATGTGCCTTTGCCGTATGATAACTTACGGACATTGCTTCTGCTATCTGTCTATTCGTATAACCCAACTTTACATAATGAAGGGCTTCTGTCTCTTTTTCTGTTAAATTTTCCATACTGTTTTCTCCTTCCATTTCTTATTATAACCACATAATATATCCATGTGGTTAATAATATTTCCGGTTATGAAAAATTTACAATCTTTACAATAAAATACACAATTCATCTCGCTTGCAAAAAACAAAGTCGGCTGTAATAACCGACTTTGCTTGTAATATATAACAAAAATATTAACGTTTTGAGAATTGGAAACGTTTTCTTGCACGTTTACGACCGTATTTCTTACGTTCTTTAACACGCGGGTCGCGGGTCAATAACCCTTCTAAACGTAAAACGTTTTTATATTCTTCATTTATTTGAACCAATGCTCTTGAAATACCATGTCTGATAGCACCGCATTGAGCAACAACACCGCCGCCAACGGCTTTTACTTTGACATCATATTTTTCCTGATTATCAGTTAATACTAAAGGTCTGTATACTAACATTTCAATTGCAGGTCTGTTTCCGATATAATCTTTTAATTTTTTACCGTTAACAAAGATTCTGCCTTGACCTTTAACTAATTTTACAACTGCGATAGAGGTTTTTCTACGTCCTGTTGCCATAACTTCATTATTAGCCATTAGTTATTACCTCCTTCTTTTTCAAGAACAATCGGTTTCTGTGCAGCATGCGGATGTTCTGACCCATTATATACTTTAAGTTTAGTAAACTGTTGTGCCCCTAAAGTATTATGTTGCAACATACCTTTTACTGCTTTTTCGATTAACAATCTTGCATCTTTTTCACGCAATTCTTTTACGCTTGCGGATTTTAACCCACCCGGATAACCGGTATGGTGATAATAAATTTTATCAGTTTCTTTATTACCTGATACACGAACTTTTTCTGCATTGATAACGATAACAAAATCACCGGTATCTACATTTGGCGTATATTCAGGTTTATTTTTTCCTCTCAAAATATTAGCAATTCTGGTAGCCAATCTGCCTAGAATTTCTCCATCGGCATCTATTAAATACCATTTTCTTTCTACTTCAAGAGGTTTTGCTGAATAAGTTTTCATGCTTTATCTCCATTTATTTTTGTTTAGTAATCTACTTTAACCAGCGTCAATCCGTAGGGACTGACAGTCTGTCCCGCTTTTGTGCGGTCTTTTGCTTCCAGCACATTTTTCATATGCTCAGGAAACAGGTTATGCCCTTCTATCTCTAAAAGGGTTCCGACAATTGTTCTCACCATATTATATAAAAATCGGTTTCCTACAATATCAATGACAACTTTGTCGTCGACCTTTTGAACTTTTGCAAGTTCTATAAAACAAATTTTGCTCGGGTTTAGCGTTCCGGAATTTTTGAAACTGGAAAAATCATGTTCACCTAAAAGATAATTCAAAGAATTCTGCATTCTTTCTATATCAACATCGAATTTCACCCTCATCAAATCTCCATCAAAAGCATTATGCATTTTACGATTTATAAATACATATCTGTAATGCCGCCTTCTGGCAGATTTTTGGGCATGAAAAGATTCATCCGTCAGTTTCAAATCTGATACGGAAATGTCATCGGGCAAAATTTCATTCAACGAATAGAGAAACTTTGAAGCAACAAATTGTTTATCTGTGTCAAAATGAACAACTTGCCCGTATGCATTTACGCCTTTATCTGTTCTTCCGGAAAAATATGTTTTAACCGGTCGTTTATTATTTGCGGTATCACCGCATATCAATGTTCGAAGCGCTTTTTCAAGTTCACCCTGTATTGTCTCTGAAATTTCTACACCATTTTCAAATTGTATTTGACTTCCGGCATAGTTTTTGCCGACATACTGAACCTGAAGTGCATAACGCATTGATTACACCAACTGGATTAATGCCATTTCTGATGCATCACCGCGTCTTGGTGGTAATCTAAATATTCTTGTATAACCGCCTTCGCGATTAGAATATTTTTTACCGATTACTACAAACAACTTTCTCAAAACTGTTTGAGATGCAAGTTTTTTATCAGCCTGAGGAGCATCAAAAACTTCGCCTGTAGCAAGATCTATATAGCTGCCGGTTTCTTTATTATAAATGAACTTTGCAGCCTGACGGATGTTGTGCAAACCGCCTTTTTTTGCAAGGGTAATAATCTCTTCAGCATATGGACGCAATGCTTTCGCACGTGCCATAGTTGTTTTGATTTCACCGTGTACAAAAAGTTCCGTAGCCAAAGAACGCAACAGGGCTTTTCTTTGATCCTGTGCCTTTCCCAGCGTATGTTTTTTTGTCATGTGTCTCATTTTGTTTATCCTTTATTATTTTTTATATTATATTATTTATTTTATTAACCTATTTCTTCTTCAACTTCCGGATTTGGAGCCAGGTCTAATCCGAAATGGTGAAGTCTTTCGATTACTTCATCAGATGATTTTTTACCGAAGTTTTTAATATTCAGTAAATCATGTTCTGATTTTTTCAACAATTCAGCCATTGAATTGATGCTAGCACGTTTCAAGCAGTTGTATGCTCTAACAGACAATTCCAATTCTTCAATTGTCATGCTCGGAACATTTGAATCATCTTCTGTCTCTTCTTCAATAGCTGCTATCGGTGATATCGCCGGTTGTCCTGCTATTGCAGAAATTTGCATAAAGTGTTCAATTAACAAGTTTGAAGCCTGACTTAATGCATTGATTACATCTATTGAACCATTTGACCATATTTCTAAAGTTAATTTATCAAAATCAATAGAATCGCCGACACGTGTGTTTTCTACATTATAGCTAACGCGTTTGATTGGCATGAATGTAGCATCAATAGGCAATACATCAATTGAAACGCCTTTAGAATCTCTTGGAACATCATTTGCAACGTAGCCCTTTCCTGTTTCTACAATGATATCAGCGTGAAAACTTCCGCCGTCTGCCACTGTACAGATTAACCAATCAGGGTTAACAACTTTTACACCGGCAGGCAACTGTATATCACTTGCTAAAACGGCACCAGGTTTATCAACATCTATTCTTAAATGCTGCGGTTCTTTAGAATCTGTTTTTACAACAAGACCTTTCAAGTTCAGCATAACATCTATTACATCTTCTAAAACACCCGGAATTGCAGTATATTCGTGAGTGATACCTTCAATTCTTGCAGATGTAACAGCTGTACCTTCAAGACTTGATAACAATACACGTCTCAATGAGTTTCCTATCGTTGTACCAAATCCTTTTTCCAAAGGTTCAACTACAAATTTACCATATTGTGACCCGTCTGAACTTGTTGTTGTATTAACACATTTAATTTTTAATTCCATGTTTTTTCTCCTAGTTGTTTTAATTAACTATTTTGGATTTCTCCATCTGGTAGACTTCTAAAAAGTCCCGGTTATTATCACTTAATCATTATTTTGAATAGTACTCAATAACTAGTTGTTCTTTGAAGTCAGGATCTAATTCTTCTCTTTCAGGAATTCTATCGAACGTGATTTTTAATGCATCTTTATCGATTGTCATCCACGCAGGAGCACAAGCCATATCAATTAACTCGGTAACTCCTTTTACAAATGATGTACTTCTTGATTTTATAGTGATAACATCGCCTGCTTTTACCAGATAAGAAGGGATGTCAACTTTTTTGCCATTTACAAGAACATGACCGTGATTTACAATTTGTCTTGTTTGCTTACGAGTTACGCCTAAACCTGCTCTAAACAAGATATTATCTAATCTTGATTCCAGCAATTGCAATAAAATTGTGCCGGTTACGCCTTTTCTTCTTGCGGCTTCTTTATAATATTTTGCAAATTGTTTTTCACTTACAAGATAAGTAAATCTAATCTTTTGTTTTTCTGCTAAGTGAAGTGCATATTCAGAAAGTTTTTTTCTAACTGCACCGTGTTGACCTGAAGCTGTTTGACGCATTGAGGAAGTTAATTTTCTGTTTGATAAATCACTAACTTTCTTATTGCGGAATAATTTGTTATTAGGTCCGGTATATCTTGCCATTTTTCTTTTCTCCTTTTCTTGTGCGGGGCATCTATGGTTTGCTTATTTGGCTTTAAGCAAGCCCCCGCGTCTACATCACTGTTTGCCGAATAAAATCGGCATGCTTTTCCGTTATACACGGCGTTTTTTAGGCGGACGGCATCCATTGTGAGGGATTGGGGTTACATCTTTAATCAATGTAATTTCCAAACCTGCAGCCTGAATTGCTCTGATTGCAGTTTCACGACCTGAACCCGGTCCTTTAATGTGAACTTCAACCTTTTTCATACCTTGATCAATTGATTTTTTAGCAACCAATTCTGCAGCGGATTGAGCTGCAAACGGAGTACCTTTTCTGGCACCTTTAAATCCGGTTGCCCCTGCTGTTGCCCATGCAATAGCATTACCTTGAGTATCTGTTGAAGTTACGATTGTATTGTTAAAGGTAGATTGTATATGTACAACCCCTTGCAATACATTTTTCTTTTCTTTTTTCTTTGTTTTTTGTGGTCTTGCCATTTCTATTTCCTTTATGTTGTGTTTAGTTTTTAAATTCTTTTTACACTTCCCGAAACAAATTCAGGATAAGATATCCGTAAGGCTCACTTCGTTCGCCAACGGCTATCTTATTTCTTTTTAGCTACTGCGCCGTTTTTCTTACCGCGGCGAGTTCTTGCATTTGTTTTTGTTCTTTGACCTCTGCAAGGAAGGTTACGTTTATGGCGCATGCCTCTATAAGATCCGATTTCTTGAAGGCGTTTAATATTCATTGTCACTTCACGTCTCAAGTCACCTTCTATATGGTAGTTTGCCAATTCGTTTCTTAATAATTTAATATCTTCATCTGTTAAGTCATCTGTTCTCAAATCAGGAGATATTCCTGTTGCTGCCAGAATTTTTTTACTTCTGGTTGGTCCTATACCATAAATATAGGTTAATGCTATTTCCATTCTTTTGTTACGAGGTAAATCTACCCCTGCTAGTCTTGCCATTTTTTAATTTTCTCCTTTTATTTCTTGTTGTTAGATTTTTTTGGGTAAGAGGCTTAAATACTTCCTCTCCACCTGCTGATACCCGCAAGTTCGGCTTTGTTATTTTTGTTTTTACACACCAAAGGTCTGCCAATCAGACCAGGCTTAAAAACTAACCTTGTCTTTGTTTGTGTTTCGGATTTTCACAGATTACTGCTATTCTTCCTTTTCTTTTAATACATTTGCATTTATCGCAAATAGGTTTTACTGATGATCTTACTTTCATTTTGTTTTCCTTTATCTTTAATTTGTGTAAGTCTTATTATTTTAAGCGGAAGGTTATTCTTCCTCTGGTTAAATCATAAGGGGTCATTTCAACTCTTACTCTGTCGCCAGGTAATATTCTTATGAAATTTTTTCTGATCTTGCCGGAAATATGTGCCAGAATTTCGTGGTCATTTTCCAATTTTACACGGAACATGGCATTAGGCATTGATTCTATTATGGTACCTTCTATTTCTATGACGTCTTTTGACATATTTTCCTCTTTTTTGATACATAAGATTGTTTTATATGCATATATTTGTCTCAAAATCGGCTGTGTGTAAATCCTGCTGCTTATTTGCTGACAAATTTTTAGTGCTTATTTTATCACACTATATTTATCTTATCTGAAAAATAAATGTTTGCAAGTGATTTTAAGTGCTTTTCGTGCAAAAATATTGCATGATTTATTGATTGTTTTTTTAAAAACGGCACAGTATCAATAATTTTCTGATTGTTGAAAACTGGCGTTATGTGTAACTTTCAGCACATTTTGTAAATTTTTCTTAATATTTTTAATGTGTACATTTTTAATTAAACAAAATAACTTAACCCGATTATTCCACTCTAAATCAAAAGAACTATTCAAATGTCCATATTATTTAATTTATTTGTATTAGATTTCTTTTACATATTATTTAAAAGGGTGATGTACTTTTAAATTTTATTTGCAATAATCAATCTATTCGTCAAATACATTGATTACAGGTTGGTGCAATGAATCTACATGAAGAATGTTTACTAAGATATTTACAAAATCCGGATGAGCTTTCTTATTCTACTCAAATTTTAAAGCTCAACAATTTTATTCTTGAAAAACAATTCTTATTGAAGAATTTTGTTGCCAAATCTTCACGAATCAATTATACTAAACATGCTGAATAGAATCTCTAGAAGGCAATTATTACTATTATTTTGAGGGTTGGATATGTTCAAAAAGATATCTTATATATTCGGGCTTGCATTATTTTTTATGCTGGTATTTTTGAGTATAAAAAATGCAAACTTAAGCAGTTTTATAGATACTGTTGAAAACAAAACTTTTGACTTGCGCCAGAATATTATGGTAAATTCAGGAGCGAAAAAAGCATCTGAAGATATTGCAATAATCGTTGTTGATGACGCAAGTTATGAATATATTCTTGACCATTATGGCGAATGGCCTTTGCCGCGTGATATTTATGCAAAAATAGTGGATTATATTGAATTACAATCGCCAAGAATTGTTGCTTTTGACTTAATGTTTGTTAAATCAATAAAAAGTGCCAATGAAGCAGATAAAGCTCTCGCCGATTTATTCAATAAATATAAAAATGTATATACCGCAATGAACTTAGATAATCAATCGTCTGATTTAAGAACTCCCCCGCAGCTTCCGGATAGGCTGTCAGTAAATATCAGAAATTATTCTAATGGTATAAATTTTTCTGATGTAACGTTCACTAATTGCAGAACTATTATTGAAGGAATTTTGAATTACTCTTCAAATATCGGTTTCATAAACGTTTCACGTTCAGATGACGGAATATTGCGCTCTATGCCTGTATTTGTAAAATATCAGGATAAATATTATCCTCAACTAGCATTAAAGGTCGGACTTGACTATTTAAATCAGGTTGAAGGCGTCAAAGTTAAAGATTTTGAAATTGACGCAAATTCTGTATTAAGTTTTGGCGGACGAGACATATTGCTGCAAAAAGACGGAACTGCTATATTAAACTGGTATGGTCCGGCAGGTACTTACACACAAATTCCTCTTTATAAACTAATAAAAGCCATAAATAACGAACCTACCGATTTAGATTTTAATTTTCACAATAAAATAATATATTTTGGTACAACCGCCGCAAGCCTCTTTGATATAAAATCCGTGCCTACTGATAAAATTTATCCGGGTGTTGAAATTCAGGCAACATATATAAATAACCTGATTGACAATAACTTTATAAATAAAGTAGAACGTTTCAGTACTATTGTTATCAGTTTGATTCTGGCATTTATAATAGGGGCAATTGTTATCAGATCAAATTCAGCAATTTATGCATCTATTATTTCAATTGCAATATATTTAATTTATGTTCTTGCGGCTTATTATGCAATGCGATACGGAAATGTCTGGTTTGAACTCATTTATCCGCTTATCTTCTCAATGATAGCTTTTATTAGCACCCTAATAGTAAAATATCTTATTAAGTCAAGAGACTTTGAACATCAATATAAATTAGCAACAACTGACGGACTTACGGAATTATATAATCACAGATACTTTCAAGAGCAGATGAAAATGCAGGTTGAACAGGCAAAGCGTTACGAATCTAATTTTTCTTTAATAATTATAGATATTGATCATTTTAAACGTTTCAATGACACATTCGGGCATCAATCAGGAGATGCTGTTTTGAGACAGGTTGCAATGACTCTAAAACGTAATGTTCGCGCCACAGATATAGTTTGTCGTTATGGCGGGGAAGAAATGAGTATTATTCTGCCAAATATCGGCAAAGACGAAGCATACTCAACCGCTCAAAAAATTTGCAGCCGCGTGGCAGAAAAGTCTTTTAAATTAAGTAACGGAAAAGAAAGCAGTGTTACAATCAGTCTTGGCGTTGCAACATACCCCTATGATGGAACGGATGCCGCCACTCTGATTGAAAATGCCGACAAAAAAATGTATAGTGCAAAAAATAACGGCAGAAATCAGGTCAGGTAATTTTTATAAAAAAGAGGATGTAGAAAAGGGCGGCGGAATTCTTCCGCCGCCCTGCTATTTTTAACAATTCTTATATTTTGGTAATTTCAGATATTGCAGGATCCAAAAGTCTTCTGCCAATATTTTCAAAATTAATTGAACACAAAACTTTGTTACCATATTTAATCATTTTTTCAACCACACCATTTCCATATTTCGGGTGTGAAACCTGATCTCCTGCTTCAAATATTTCAGAAGAAGTTTGAGGGATATCATTAGCCGGATAAACAGGTACAACAGGAGTTTCATCTTCTACAATTTCATCAATTTCAGATGCATTTGCCGTGAGTTCCTGTTCATCGACACCGGCGTCTTCATTTTCGGTGTCTTCAACTATTTCCGGCGTACCATCAGGCAATTCATCAATTTCTTTAATTTCAGCAATTTCAGCAGCTTCGTCCTGATCTTCAACAATTACCGGTTCGATATTTAACTCAGTTTCCTCACCTTCTGCCGCAGGCATAGCATTATTAAGATTATCAATCATATTGAGATCATCTTCTGTTATTTCTTCATCATCCTCAAGCGGCGGAATATCTTCATCCACATCCTTTTTATTATACAAAATATCATCTACATCACGGACAATTTGTTCCTGATCTATTTCCTGAGGCAATTCCTGTAAGACATTTTCAAAAGGTTCAGATACCACATCAGGCAACTCATTATTTTCTGTTTGTTCTTGAGAAATAATTTGATCATCTGTTTCTGTTACTAAAGGAGTAACTACAACATCATCCTCTTGTTCCTCCTCCAATACAGAAGAAACAGGCTCAACTGCAGGAAGCAAAGTTTCAGGCTCCTCCGCAGCATTTTCACCCTCCATTGTATTATATTCCTGTTCGGTTTCAATGATAGGTTCGGATACTGAAGAAACTTCAATATTATTTTCTGCTACAACTGTATCCTCATAATCTTGTTCCGCAGTATCCTCTGCATGCTGCGGCAAATCTATGGTTTGCGAATAGTTTTCTCCTTCAGCGGTTAAATCTTCTTCGTCACGCATTATTTGAGGCTGTTCTGTAGTTTCTTCAAACCCTTCATCGGATTTAACTGTATTTGTATTAATTGTTTTGTCAGCAGAATAAACTTTTGGCTGCAAATCTTCTTGAGTAAACTCTTCTAATTCTGCAATGAATGGTATTTCCTGAGTAACATTGCCGTATACAACAAATTCTTCAGGATTTAATTTATTCAAATAAATGTTATATGCAGCGAAATCATGCTGAGTAGTCAAAGGAGCGAAAAATACAAAGTTTTCTGCGACCTGTTTTAACTCCTGTAAATATTTGAATTCATGCCCGCAAATAACGGTGGTTGCAATATTACCGCCGGCTAAAAATCTTTTTATTAATTTTTTGCTTGCGTTGTAATTATTTAATTTTATTATTGAATAAACAGATGTATAAGCCTGAGACATTACATCATAAATATAATTAATAGCCTGACGCTGCAAATCACCATCTATTTTGGAAAGACTCAATACAGAAACTGTATTATGCTGTAAGTATTCAGACAGCCCTGTTATTTCAACAGAATTTAGAGCAAAAACATTATCATCCCTATACTTTAACAATTTATTTTTCAAAAGTACCAGTTCAGGTATTTGAGTTTCTTTATACTGAGAATCCACAACTTCTAAAAATGTATTAAAAGGTATAAACCCTAACGGTAATGTTTTTGAATATTCCTGAACTTCATAAAATATATCCTGAATTACAGCTTTACTTTTAACATCTACATCTTCTAAGTCATGGTCAAAAATATAGTTAAGAGTTACATAATTCAGCGGCAGTTTGAAATCATAACCGAATTCAAACTTATTATCATATTCAAATTCACCATCCACATCAATAACAACCGTTTTTTGTTTAAGTGATTCTAATTGAGGGAGCATGTTGTTCACAAAAGTATTAATATTTTCCTGCTTGTTGCAGCAAACAACAAAATTATGATCAAATATTGATTTATCCACAAAAAGAGGAATACCCTGCTGAGCAACCGCACCTAATTTAATAGGAACATCTACCGGCAAAACATCCAAAAGTTCGTTTGAAGGCAGTTTAGAAACCGTCGCTTTAATTGATGGAATAGTACCGTTATAATTTTTTAGAATACCTTCATTATCAAAGGTAAATAATAATTTTACAATAGCCGTATTTATCAGACTGTCAGCCTTCAAACTAACAACCTGCGCAACATATGGGCAGTTAGTATCTTCTATTATAACAAACCCTGACAGTGTCAAATTATCATCTATATCGTAAGAAATTTTTACTAAATTATTCTTAATCTCCAGTACTTTCATCAACAAGTCCTCTCTTTGAAATATATATTATCATGAATATATATTTTTTTAAAGTATACTTTATTATAGATTTACAATATCTTGAAGTTTATTATAAATATTTATAGTAACAGGACATATTTTCAGATTACGTTCCACCAGACTTTTGATTGTTGACCTGTAACATTCCAACATTGCTTTATTTAGCCCGTTTTGTTCAGACAAATATGCTCTCAAACGGGAACTGTAACTTTTATCTCTGGTATTAGGTTCTATTTTGTCCGCAAGAAAAATCAGCTTTTCAAAGTCAGTCATATCTATTCTTCCAAGAGTGTGCCAGCGAATTGCAGAAAGTATCTCTTTATCAGAAACTCCGAATTCTTTTTCTGCAATATATGCACTTACCGGAGCATGCAAAGTTTTATAATTTAAAAGTTCGCATTCATCAACCTCCAGATTGCCCTTGATTATTTCTAAAAGCTTTTCATTGGTAAAACATTTGGCACAATCATGCAACAAGCCCGCATAGTAAGCTTTTTCACCGTCAAGACCTAACTGCTGTGCCAATTTCTTTGCACACTGTGCAGTTCCAAGGGTATGCAAATACCTCTCTTCCGAAAGATTTTCCTTTAACCATTGTTTTATTTGTTCTTCATTAATTTTTGTATAATTCATGTTTATAAATATAATCCTCTACTTCTTTTGGTACTAAATTACTTATTGTTTCTCCGGACTTAATTTTCCCCCTCAATTCAGTTGAAGAAATATCCTCAAAAGGCATTGATAATATCTGAAAATTATAACCTTTGTCTTTCAGATATCTAAGTCTGTCAGACTCAAAATTATTTTCTCTTACAAAAACAATAAAATCAACCAGATTTTTAAATTTATCTGTCTGATACCAGGTTTCGATTTTTTCAAAAGCATCCGTACCTATAATAAAATTTATTTTGCCATCTATCTCATAATCTTTATAAAGCTGCAATGCCGTAAGATAAGAATATGATTTACCACCCAGTTTATACTCAATATCAGATACTTCAAAATGCGGGTTATAAGCAGTAGCAAGCTCTGCCATTTTTAGTCTGTGAAAAGTAAGCTTTTCATCGTAATCTTTATGCGGCGGTATTGCGGCAGGTATAAAAAGTATTTTTTCAAAATCTAAATTCTTAAGCACAAATTCTGCCATGTCAAGATGTGCTTTATGTATAGGGTTAAACGTTCCTTGAAAAACACATAATTTCATATGTTGATTATAAATAAATAATATAATAAATGTTATTAAATAATTTTTAAATCTTTACATTATTTAACTTATTTACATCTTTCTTTTAAGGTTGTATTATTATATATAGTAGTAGACAAGTTCAGTTCTTTTTCGGAGGACAAAGTTGACAGAGAAATTTTATATAAAAGGCGGTACCCCCCTTAAAGGTGAAGTTTCTATCGGCGGTGCAAAAAATTCAGTATTAAAACTTATGGCCGCAGCACTTTTAGCTAAAGGTGAAACAAAAATTCACAATGTTCCGGCTCTTACTGATGTAGAAATTATGCTCAGTGTAATAGCGCAGCTTGGAGCGAAAACTTTTTATAATAAGGAAGAAAAGTCGGTAACAATTGATGCAACCGATCTTACCAGTATAACGGCTAAATATGAACTTGTCAGCAAAATGCGTGCTTCGTTTATCGTACTCGGCGCATTAGTAACACGATGTAAAGAAGCGATTGTAGCCTTGCCGGGAGGTTGCGCAATAGGTGAAAGACGTGTAGATTTCCATATCCGCGGTCTGGAAGCTTTAGGGGCAAAAATTAAGATAGAAAACGGTTACGTCCATGCCAAAGCCTCACGTCTGGTTGGAACAGATATTTATCTGGATATTCCGTCAGTTGGCGCAACTGAAAATCTTATGCTCGCATCTGTGCTCGCAGAAGGAGCAACAAGAATTCAAAATGCGGCTCAAGAACCTGAAATTGTCGATCTTGCAAACTTTTTAAATGCAATGGGAGCTGATATTTCAGGAGCAGGCACATCAGAAATTGTAATTAATGGAGTTAAACAGGAACAACTCCATCCTATAGAATATACAACTATTCCGGATAGAATTGAGGCAGGTACATTTATGGCGGCAATTATTGCAACCAAAGGTAAAGCAATTATACGAAATGTATTTCCTGCTCACCTAACTTTTTTTACTGATAAACTTCTAAAAATGGGTGCCAATATCAAACTAATTGAACCAAACTCATTGGAAGTAAGCTGCAAAAACAGACTTAACTCCATAAACTTTGTAACACAGCCATATCCGGGTTTTCCTACAGATTTACAATCAATGGCTATGACTTTGCTTACCACGGCAAACGGTGTCGGTATTATAACAGAAAGCCTATACGAAAACAGATTTATGCAGGTTCCCGAACTCCGCCGTATGGGAGCGGACATACATCAGGACAGAAACCATGCAATTATTAAAGGTGTAAAAAAATTAACAGGTGCAACTCTCGCCGCAAGTGATTTACGTGCCGGCGCATCTCTCGTTGTCGCTGCTTTGATGGCAGAAGGAAATTCTACAATCGAAAACTTACATCATATAGATAGAGGATACGAAAATTTTGAATCTAAGTTAAGATTGTTAGGAGGAAAGATAGAGAGAAAAGATGAGGATATTATTTCTCCTGTCAACCTAACGGAGGGAATACGTAATGAATCCTACTTATAAGCGCTGGTATGACCATGATCCTTTATTGCTAGAGGTCATTGAGCTTTTAAGAAATTATCAAACCGAATTAAGAGCACAGGCAGAAATTTTTTTGAAAAAAATTGAAGAAAAAGTTTCAAAAGAAACCATTGATAAATTTTATGCAATGGTTAAACCTGTTAACGCTAACAACCGTTGGTATGACAAAGATCCCGTTATCTCAAGAACTGTTGAAATATTAAGAATTGTGCCGCCGGAAGCTCAAAAAATCTGTGCACAAAATTTTATCAGAACTCTTAAAGAAATGGGCATTGAATATGAAAGCCCGAACGGTAATTCGTAAATCCTACGAATAAAAACGATGTTTGATATAAAAAATCCTGAAATTTTAGAAAATTTTAAATTATTTGAGAGTTATCTTTCCCGCTCTCAATCCTTTTCAGTTACAGGATTGACAACTATTCTGCGTCTTTTACTGATTGATAGAATAAAAACAATTTCAAAAAGAAAAATTCTTGTTATTACCTCCACAGAACAAAATGCCCTTAGATATCAAAACGACCTAAAAAAAGCTTTTAATTTGGACGCGAAATTGCTTCCATTTCAGAATATATCCATGTATGAGGCTGTATCACCAAACCGTTATGATTATGCCGAACAAATTAAAATTTTACGTTCCGGACCGGAGCTTGTAATCGCTCCGGTAAAAGTTCTTCTGGAAAAATTTCCTGATGAAAAATTTTTCAAAGATAATTCTATAAATATTAAAATTGGTGACGAAATTGATTTAAAAGCCTTCATAAAAAGGCTTGTTGCGCTAGGGTATAAACGTTCAACAATGGTCAGTGATATTGCTGAATTTAGCGTTAGAGGCGACATAATTGATGTATTTTCACTTTGTGAAAATCCGCTGAGAATTGAACTCTGGGGGGATGAAATTGTTGATTTAAGATACTTTAACAATGAAACCCAAAAATCTATTGAAAAAGTTAAAGAAGCCAATATTTTACCGATTTATAAATTCATTTTACCGGAAGAAGTCCTTGAAAAGGATAGCCGTGAAGATGATGAGCCGGAAACAGAACTACTCTCTGAAACAGACCTGTTAACACAACCACTCAGCCGCATAACCTCTTATGAAGACGGAATAGACATCTACCAAAATTACTTTAATTCCGAACTTACAGATGTATTAGAATATCTAAAAGATTATATTATTGTTTTTGATGAAAGATCAGAAATTTATTCTAAATACGAATTTGTTGATGAAAACTTTGAAAAACAGGCGGAAGAAAACCTGAAACTTGGACTTAATGAAGATTTAAAAGGACGCAACCATATACCTTTTGAAGACTTTATTAAAAAATCCGAAACATTTGAATGTATTGGGCTTAACAATTTCATTGACAGCGATATGGATGAAATTATTGAGTTTAATTCCCAACCAATACAAAACTTCGGTGCAAATCTGGATGATATTGCAAACTTTATTAATTCAAAACAGGGCTATAAAATTATAATTGCAACGGATTATCCGGAACGTGTAAAAGAAATTTTGACAGAACGTGAAATTTTCAATGTAGAATTTTCTGAAAGTATTTCTGCTCCCGGTGCGGTCTTAGAGGATTTTAAAACTGTAATTTTGACTGATAGAGAATTATTTAATAAACGCTCAAAAGAAGTTACGGCATCAAAACGTTCTTACTACAAGGAAAAACCGGAATATATTGAGAATATAAATGACATTCAACCGGGTGAATATGTAGTCCACACAGTCCACGGTGTCGGGATTTACCGAGGCTTAACCCAGCAGGAAATTGACGGGCAATTAAAAGATTATCTGACCATTGAATATGCAAGTAATGACAGATTACACATACCGGCAGAACAAATAAACCTTCTATGCCGCTATAGAGGGTCAGGGTCAATTAAACCAAAACTCTCAAGAATGGGCGGTAAAGATTGGGAAAACACTAAAGCAAGGGTTAAAAAAGAAGTTGAACAGGTTGCATATGATCTGTTACGACTTTATGCAAGACGCAAAATGCAAACAGGTATTCAGTTTTTACCGGACACAACCTGGCAGGTTGAAATGGAAGAAGCATTTGAATACACGGAAACGCCGGATCAGATGAAAGCCATTAATGAAGTAAAAGCCGATATGGAAAGCGACAAACCAATGGACAGGCTCATTTGCGGAGATGTTGGCTTTGGTAAAACAGAAGTTGCAATGCGGGCAATTTTTAAAGCCGTAACATCAGGTAAACAAGTTGCGGTTGTCGTACCTACAACAATTCTTGCCCTGCAGCATTTTCAGACTATTTCAGAAAGATTTAAGCCTTTTGGCGTAAATGTTGATTTAATGTCACGTTTTAGAAGTGCGAAACAACAAAAAGAAACAATAAAACGGCTCGCAACAGGAGAATGTGACGTAGTTGTGGGCACGCACAGACTTTTACAGGAAGGAGTTATTTTCAAAGATTTAGGACTTCTTGTAATTGATGAAGAACATAGATTTGGAGTCCGCCATAAAGAAAAACTTAAACAGATGCGTGAAAATATTGATATTCTTACAATGTCAGCAACTCCTATACCGCGTACACTATACATGTCTTTGTCGGGAATAAAAGATATGTCTGTTATTAACACTCCGCCTAAAAACAGGTTGCCTATCAAAACTTATGTAGGAGAATGGAATGAAAATATAGTAAAAAATGCGATTATCCATGAACTCGACCGTGAAGGGCAGGTATTCTATCTTTACAACCGCGTTGAAACAATTGAAGAATTTCGTTACCAGCTGCATCAATTAGTTCCTAATGCAAGAATTGCAGTCGGACACGGGCAAATAGATGAAAAAACTCTGGAAAAAGTAATTGTAGACTTTGCAAATCAGGAATATGACATTCTCCTTGCTACTACAATTATTGAAAACGGAATTGACATTCCAAATGCAAATACAATGATAATCCATGATGCGGACAAATTCGGTCTTGCTCAATTGTATCAACTTCGTGGACGTGTAGGGCGTTCACAAAGGCAGGCATACTGTTATTGTTTATACAGAAAAAGCAAAAATATTACAAAAGAGGCTCTCCAGAGACTCCGCGCAATTAAAGAATTTACAACTCTTGGCAGCGGATATCAAATAGCACTGCGAGACGTGGAAATACGCGGGGTTGGAAACATTCTGGGTACAAAGCAACACGGACACATGATTAATGTCGGGTTTGACACATACTGTCAATTACTAGAAGAAACAGTGCAAGAACTTCAGGGACACTTTGTTGAAAAAGTTAATCCAACAATTGTTGATATCAATGTAACAGCTTATATTCCTGATGAATGGGTAGGCTCAAGCGAACAAAAAATGATAGAATACAAAAGACTTGCGGATGTTAAGTCTGTTGTCGAACTTGACTGCATAGTAGATGAGTGGAAAGATAGATTTGCAAAACCGCCCGAATGTGTAGACAATCTTATAAAACTCATCAGAATACGCCTTGCCGCAACTGATATAAAAATATCGCTTATCCGTGAAACTCAGGATAATATCCGCATTTATACTCCGTTTACGCAGCCGGAATGGAAAATCATACAAAAAGCTCTGCCGGGCAATATCCTGAAACGTATTAAATTTACAGTTGCCCCTTCTTCATGTGAGGATGGAAATTCTATCCTTCTTTTGAATAATGCTTATATGAACTTTGATGAAGTATTTAACATTTTAACAGATTTGTTCTATTATATAAATAAAGTAAGTAACGAATTTAAATATTAAATGAGGAAAGAGAGACATTATGAACGCAAAAAAACTATTAGCAACACTTGCCGTATCTGCAGTATTATTCTCAGGCTGCGGCTTAAAATCCGGTGAAACTATTATTAAAGTTGATGACCACAAAATTTCTCAAGGACAATTCGATCAAATTTTCGACAAACAGCTGTCTAACTCAATGTTTGCAAAAATGGGAATTGACTTGAAAAATGATAAAAATAATTTCTTATCTCTAATGATTAAGGAAAGAGTAGTTAATGAATTAATCGTTAGAACTCTTATTGATGAAGAACTTGCAAAACGCAAAATTGAAGTAACCAATGCAGACATCGAACAGGCTGTAAAAGAAATTGTTGACAAAGTAGGTTCCAAAGAACAATTAGACGAACTTCTAAAACAAAATGGCGTATCCGTTAATGACTTCAAAAAAGACTTGAAAGAAGAAGTTAAAATGAGAAAATTAGCAGAAAGTCTGGGCGCAGGAGATGTTACTGAAACAGAAGCTAAAGATTTTTACAATAAAAACTTAGATAAATTTAAATATCCGGAAAAAGTAAGAGCATCTCACATTCTTATTAGTGCAGACCCTGCCGAGATAGAAGAAATTATAAGATCTGATGAAGCAAATAAAGAACTTTCTCATGATGAAGTTATGGCAAAAGTAGATCAACAAATGAATGCTAAAAAGGCAAAAGCTGAAGAAATTCTTGCCAAAGCCAAACAGGACCCTACACAGTTTGCAAAACTTGCTAAAGAAAACTCTGAAGATACAACAACTGCTGTTAAAGGCGGAGATTTAGGATTCTTTGCCGCTCAGGAAATGGTTCCTGAATTTTCTAAAGCAGCATTTTCAATGAAACCTAATACTGTTTCTCAAAATCTTGTTAAATCCAAATTTGGCTACCACATCATCATGGTTGTAGATAGAATGGCTGCAGGGCAGGATTCTTATGAAAAAGCAGCGCCGGAAATTAAAGCATTCCTTAAAAATCAAAAACAACTTGAAGCAATTGACAAACTCGTTGAATCTCTGAAAAAGAATGCAAAAATTGAATTCGTAAATCCTGAATATAATCCGGAAAATATCAAAAAAACTATTCAAGATGGAATGAAAAAAGAAGCTGATAAGGAAAATGCAAAAGCAAAAGATACTGCTAAGCAAACAAAAGAAACTCCTAAAAAATAAATTTTGTACAGTAAAAAATAACCGGTGAGATTAAATTCACCGGTTATTTTTATTACTCAAAAAAACAAAAGAACGATATTTAAATCGTTCTTTTGTTTTTCAATATATCTTAATCCATTATTAATTCATTGGAATAACTAATTTTTGATCAATAGATAATTTATTAGGATTATCTAAATTATTTGTTTTTAAAACTAAAGCTTCTTTTTCTTTGCTGTATGATCCATAAAATCTAATCAATATAGCTTCCATAGTATCACCGCTTTTAACAGTGTAAACTTCATTATTTATGCCGGTACTGTCATTTTGATTTTCAGCACCTGACGGAATAAAACTTATTGCTGTTTTCTCCTGTTTAACTTTAGCAGGTTCATTTGCTTTATTCGCAACACTTCTGGCAGAAAAACTAATAAGTGTAGTAAGTGCAAGCATTACAACAGCTCCAGCAACAAATCCGGTTGCCAGATAAATCCCGGGAGATTTATCAGCTTTTTGATTTATCTTAAAATTCTGCCATAAAACATCAAGTTCTTTTTCCTTATTAGGTCTTACATAAACACTCGGTGAATTATCATAAGAGTCCTGTCTGTATTTAGATAAAGCTTCTAAAACAGCCATTTTTTCTTTTGATAAATTAGATCTTCTTATAGTTGAACTTTTCATACATTATCCCTAAGATTAGTAAATTTCTAATTACAATATAACATAATATAAAATTTAAGGCAACAGAAATGTTAAGTTTCACAAATTTTTTACAAAAGATTATACTTTAAGCGAATGAAAGATGCTGTATTATCGTACATGATAATACAGTCGGACAAAATGAAAGGATGTATAAATTATGAAAAAGATTATAATATTAACCGGCATAATAGCAATGGGATTACCCACACTTGCGGTATGCAGTATTACAGGCGGAGCATGCACATTTAACAGTTTGCCTTCAAGCATAACACAGAGTTCTGCGCTTGAGGAGGCAGTACCTAACAATTTGAGGCAACTGCAAAAAACAGACGCATTTCAACGCGAATACCAGAAACCATATTATGACATGCTAATTAATACAGAAAGCCCGCAAACGCAAGAATACAATTCCAATTGTCAATTTGGTGTTTGTTTGCCCGGAGGGGAAATCGCTCCCGGTGAGGTTGTTGAATAGTCATTTTTTATTATCAGGCGGGAATGCTGATTGACCTTAAATAATTCGTATTATTAAGGTTGCAGCATCCCGCTTTTTATCATTTTCTATAAATTAAACTCCAATAATTCACAAAGCCGCATGTTAAACGCTTTTGCTATCTGCAGAAGATTTGTATAACGAATATCTGTTTTTCCTGTTTCAATATTACTGAGTCCATGAACAGAAAGATTTGCCAGTTCTGCAAGCTGCTCCTGACTAAGCTGACGTGTGATACGTTCAAATTTTATCTTTTGCCCCAATTTTATTAAGTCAATATTCATATTAGTAATATTCTATATGCTTGACAATGTTTATTAAATTCATTATACTGAATATATAATAATTATAATGAATAATAAGGTAATACTATGAAAACTATTTTTAAAACTTCTACGGCAAAACTACCAACCGCTAAAGGCGGACAAGTCCGATCCTGCACTTTGGAGACTGCTAAAGCTGCATTTACTCTTGCTGAAGTATTAATCACCCTTGCCATTATAGGAATTGTTGCCGCACTTACAATGCCGACAATATTAGCTAAATACAGAAAAAATGTTGCCTTAACTAAATTGAAAAAAGCATATTCTGAGATATCTCAAGCTTTTGAAATGGCACAAATAGATTACGGATCATGCGAATACTGGGATTACGGAACGGCATTCGACGGACAATCTGCTGTAAATTTTATGAATAAATATCTTGTTCCATATTTAAATGTTGCAAAAAATTGCGGGACAGATAAAGGCTGCTGGAATGGTGATGCGTATTCTCTGAGTGGTATTAAAAATGGGACTTATGGAGACAGCAGCACTGATACCGCCAAAATAATAGTTAATTCAGGTTATACTATAGGAATAACCAGCGGCGGCTATTATGTTAATGTTCAAATTAATTTGAACGGACCAAGAGGGGCAGAAAAAGCAATCATGGGAAAAGATTTATTTTTTGGAACATTTGTTTCAAATAATGAGCACAGCAATAAATATAAATGTCGATTTACTGCACATGGATTGTATCGCACTGAAGATGAAATAATTAACAATGAAAATGGCTGTTCAGATAATGGAACGCGTGGGGCAGGTATGAATTGTCTGGGATTAATAGTGCATGATGGCTGGAAGTTTAGAGACACATATCCGGTAAAATTTTAATAAGTTATTATATATTAACAAAAAATCGGAGCATTTTAAATGCCCCGATTTTGGTATTTTATTAATGCAAATTCTTTTACTAAATATTGAATTCATAAAACTATAGCTTCCTTAAGAATTTTGTCTTTTATAAATCTTTTTAAACTATTTGGTGTGCCTAAATCAATTTTTTTACCAAATAATTTTGACAAATAGTCCTGTAAATCCATAAAATCAAACATATCTACCGGATGTCTAAAATTCACAAGCAAATCTATATCACTATCAGGTGTTTGTTGATTTTTTGCATAAGAACCGAATAACAAAAATAAATATTAAAAACGAGGATGCATAATAATGCATCCTCGTTTGATTTATCGTACAAATTCTTATGCTTTTGCAACGCCTGACTTCTCGATAATTTCTTTTTCGATATTTGCAGGAACCTGTTCATAGCATTTGAATTCCATTGAGAATGTACCGCGTCCTTGAGTTTTTGAACGGATATCAGTTGCATAACCGAACATTTCAGCCAGAGGAACAATAGCGTTAATCTTCTGGATACCGGTACCTTCAATAATTTCCATACCTTCAACACGACCACGGCGTGATGAAATATCACCGATAATATCGCCTGTGTTTTCTTCAGGTACTTCAATTTCAACCTTCATCATAGGTTCAAGAATACAAGGTTTAGCTTTGCGGCAGCCTTCTTTGATAGCCATAGATCCGGCAATTTTGAATGCCATTTCTGAAGAGTCAACTTCGTGGTATGATCCATCGTAAAGTTCAACTTTAACATCAATCATAGGGTAGCCGGCAAGAATACCACCTTCAAGTGCTTCTTCCATACCTTTTCTGGCCGGTTCAATGTATTCTTTAGGAATTGCCCCACCGACAATTTTGTTTTCAAATACAAATCCTGCATTTTCTTCAGCCGGTGAAATTCTGATTTTAACATGACCGTATTGACCTTTACCACCTGATTGACGGATAAATTTAGAATCTTGATCAGCATTTCCGCGGATAGTTTCACGGTAAGCAACCTGTGGTTTACCTACGTTAGCGTCAACTTTAAATTCACGTAATAAACGGTCAACGATAATGTCTAAGTGAAGTTCACCCATACCAGAAATGATTGTCTGACCGGTTTCATTATCTGATTTAACTTTAAATGACGGATCTTCTTCTGCAAGTTTTTGAAGAGCGATCCCCATTTTATCCTGATCAGCTTTTGTTTTAGGTTCAATAGCAACAGAGATAACCGGTTCAGGGAATGTCATTCTTTCCAGAATAATCGGTGATTTTTCATCACACAAAGTATCGCCTGTTGTAGTATCTTTCAAACCAACAGCAGCGCAGATATCACCTGCGTAAACTTCATCTTCTTCAATTCTTTGATCAGCATACATTTGAACAAGTCTTGAAATACGTTCTTTTTTGCCGTTAGTTGCGTTGAGAACATAAGATCCGGATGTCAATTTACCTGAATATATTCTCAAGAAGGTTAAACGACCAACGTAAGGGTCTGTCATAACTTTGAATGCTAATGCTGAGAACGGTTCATCATCAGATGAATGTCTTTCAACTTTAGTACCGTCTTCCAATTCTCCTTCGATAGCTTTTACATCAACAGGAGAAGGCATTAATTCAACAATTGAGTCCAATAACAATTGAACACCTTTGTTTTTGAAAGCAGTACCGCATGTTACAGGAACGATTTTGTTATCGCAAACACCTTTTCTCAAACCTTTTTTCAATTCATCAATTGAAAGTTCTTCACCTTCAAGATATTTCATCATGATATCGTCATCGCACTCTGCAATAGCTTCAACAAGAGCTTCTCTGTATTGTTGAGCTTTTTCAACCATATCAGCAGGAATATCTTCAACTTTAATATCAGTTCCCAAATCGTTTGTGTAGATGTAGGCTTTCATTTCAAACAAATCAATAAGACCTTTGAAGTCAGCTTCTGCTCCGATAGGCAATCTGATAGGATGAGCATTTGCCCCTAAACGATTTTTGATTTGGTCAACTACACGATAGAAGTTTGCACCTGTTCTGTCCATTTTGTTAACAAATACCATACGCGGAACTTCATATCTGTTAGCCTGTCTCCAAACTGTTTCTGATTGTGATTGAACACCGCCAACCGCACAGAATACAGCGACAACACCGTCTAATACACGTAAAGAACGTTCAACTTCAATAGTAAAGTCAACGTGCCCCGGGGTATCAATAATATTGATTTGATGTCCTTTCCAGGTTGCTGTAACAGCAGCGGATTGGATTGTAATACCTCTTTCACGTTCTTGTTCCATAAAGTCGGTAACTGCTGCACCATCGTGAACTTCACCAATTTTGTGAGTTTTACCGGTATAGAACAAAATACGCTCAGTAGTTGTGGTTTTACCTGCATCAATGTGAGCGGCAATACCAATGTTTCTGATTTTCTCTAATGGAGTTTTTCTAGCCATTTTGTTTTTTCCTTTTTAATTAATCTATATGTACTTCGCTATTATATATTTAGCCTCATTAAAATTATCACACAAACATAAATTTTTACAAATAAAGTGCTGAAAATGTTAAAATATATATACCTCTGAAGTTTTCATATTGTAAGTTATAATTTTATGTTATAATACTACTAAGTCTGATAGACATTAGGGAGAGAACAATGCACGAGTTACTTGTTAGAATGAATGATTTATTTCAGAGTTTAGGCGTACAGGGATTAGCGTTAAATTCTTTTATTGAAAGCTTTTTTCTTGTGCCTCCGCCCGACTTTTTGTTGATAACAATGGATCTGGCAAAGCCTCAGAAAGCAATGTATTATGCCACGATTTGTACAATTGCATCACTTTTAGGCGGAATAGTAGGTTATGCACTCGGTTACTGGGGCGGCAGACCTGTTTTTAACTTTATATTCAGAAACAAACACGAACAATTTGAAGGAGTTGAAAAACTTTATAATAAATATGGCTCATTAGCAGTGTTTTTCTCTGCTTTTACTCCAATTCCATATAAGATTTTCACAATTGCCAGCGGAATTTTAAACATGAATTTTTGGAAGTTCTGTGTAGCAAGTTTCTTCGGACGCGGATTAAGATTCTACATTGTAAGTCTTGTACTTCTATTATTTGGTGAAACTATAAAACACTACATTGAATGGGTAATTCTGGCGGTTACAATCGTTATTATTCTGTTTTTTGTTATACTTTATAAAAAAAGACATATTATCAGCAAATAATCTCATATGATTGAATTATATATTTAATAGTTGATTTAATGTATAATATCATTAAAATAAAATTAAAAAGAGGGTAAGTATGAATAAAAAATTTGTTTTAGTATTAGCCGCAATGTTGACATTAAGCATAACCTCAT
Source organism: Candidatus Gastranaerophilales bacterium (assembly GCA_944324165.1). Classification (GTDB taxonomy): domain Bacteria; phylum Cyanobacteriota; class Vampirovibrionia; order Gastranaerophilales; family Gastranaerophilaceae; genus CALUVH01. Next base: position 25,543 of record CALUVG010000018.1, read on the forward strand.
GTCTTGCTGAACAATTGGAGCCGCTGGATTTTAGTAAAAATTCAAAAGATCAAAAAGAAACGAAACAGAACGCAAGCGGATTTGGCTCTTCTCTTGATACAAAAACAAAATATTATAGTAACCCTTCTCTGAAAAATTCAATTAATAAATTTAAGAAAGGTGATTATTCGGGATGCCTTCAAGAACTATTCTCCTATGTTCAGGTCAAGCCAAATGATGCTGTAGCCTATTACTATATGGGAATGGCATTCACAAAAATAGGCGACAGCGATGCTGCAATAAAATCCTATGAAAGAGTAATTGCAATATCAAAGGATCCAACCCTTTCAGAATATGCAACAAAAGGCAAAAATTGTCTTGTTTACGGTCCGACATGCCAGCCTGACGAGACTGAAACTGCTAAAAATACACCTAAAGAAGAGCCTAAAGCTGAACCGACAAAAGAAGAACAACTGGAAAACTTCATAACTTCCCCTTATGGCAACGGGCTTTCTCCTGAACTTGAAAAACAAATCAAAGAAGAAAAATTGAAAAATATTCAGGATACAATCAACAGAAAAGATAAATTAGATAATAAAGATCTCGAAAAAATTAAGAAATTCGATATTGAAAACTCATCAAAGGTTGATACATCTGATAAGCTTGCAAAAGCTGACCCGAGTGATAAGGAAATATTAAAAGCAATCAAAACGCTGCGTGATGCAGGTATGAATGTTTCCGTGCAGGCAGTTCCGTCTAAAACTACAAATTCAGGACAATCAGGTCTTGTTACAGGAGCAACTTCATCATCTGCAATAACTGATGCAGCCATAAATAACAATCCTGTACAGCAACAGGCTCAGCAACCTATAAATCCTGCCGCTGCAATGATGGGCGGCTATGTTGATCCGCAAATGGCTCAAATGAGTATGATGTTAGGGAACAATAATAACAACAGTAATAATATGATGAATATGATTACTTTTTTGATGCAGCAGCAACAAAACGGACAAAATATTGATCCGCAGGTTATGCAGGCAATTATGATGCAGCAAATGATGCCATCTATGGATTTCGGATTAGGTAACAACAATAATAATTAGTGTTTATATGGACTTAGATTACAAACAAGCAAAAGAAAACTTTCTGGCATTAAATTTAAACGGATGCCGGAACTTTTTTGCTGAAAACGGCTACACTCTTGAACTGGCATATTGTGAAATAATTAACGATAATCTTTCACATGCTCAAGAACTCTTTGAAAAAATTAAATATCAGGATATAAGAGCACACTGGGGGCTTTTTTTAATATCTATGATAGAAATATGCGCCAAAACTTATCCCACTTACTTTGAATTACGTAATTTCCTTGAGATTGATTTAAACATTTTAATAAAATACGGCAAAGGTCAATATGTACAGAATATTTTGGGATATATGGATTTTATGAACAAAATCAATCCTGAAGTGTATAAATTTATTGGGCGTGTACTTTATAATAATGGCTTGAAAAAAGAAGGTACATATCTGTTTTCACTGGCAAAAGACGCTTTTTATCAAGATCCCGAATTACATTATCTGATTGCTTGTGCCTATCTTGAAAAAGGTGATAAACAAATGGCTCTGCACTATGCAAAAACATGTCAGGAAGTTTTGCCGGAATATTGTCCTGCTGTAAGTTTAGAAAAAATGTTACAATCCGTTGCTTAAAATTAGTGTTTATGTTACACTTGTCATACTTGATTAGAGATATTATAAATATAGGAGAAAAAGATGATTATAGTCATGGAACGCACAGCTACAGAAAATAATATTCAAAAAGTTACCAAAACACTGGAAGAACACGGCTTTAAATTTATGATTAACCGTGGAGAAATTCACACTGTAATAGATGCGTTCGGCGACAAAACAACTCTAACCCCTGGCAGATTGGCAGCATTTGAAGGCGTAAAAGAAATAAAAGTCATACGCGAACCATTTAGACTTGCCTCCAGAGACAGGCAGCCTGAAGATACAGTTATTGAATTTTCAAACGGCGTAAAAATCGGCGGAGGCAACAGACCTGTGGCAATGGTTGGACCATGTTCGGTTGAAAAAGATTACGATGGACTTTTAAAGGTTGCACTTGCTGCAAAAGAAATGGGTTGCGAATTTCTGCGCGGCGGAGCTTTCAAACCAAGAACTTCTCCTTATGATTTTCAAGGATACGAAGAACTCGCTCTAAAATACCTTAAACGCGCCAGCGAAGAAACCGGTTTGTTGACCGTAACTGAAGTTATGGATTCTGCAGATTTGTCGATGATATGTGATTATGTCGATGTCTTACAAATTGGTGCCAGAAATGTCCAAAATTTCAAGTTGCTCCATGCTGTAGGTAAATGTAATAAACCTGTTATTTTAAAACGAGGTCTTGCAAGTACAATTAGAGAATTTTTACTTGCTGCAGAACATATAATGTACTATGGCAACCACAATGTCATATTATGTGAACGCGGCATAAGAAGTTTTGATAGTGCTTTCACAAGAAACGTTATGGATATAGCATCTATACCTGTTATTAAAAAGTATTCACACTTGCCGATAATCGTTGACCCAAGTCACGGTACCGGACAAAGATATTTAATTGAGCCTATGGCTAAAGCAGGACTTGTTGTTGGGGCTGACGGCGTCATGATTGAAGTTCACCATGATCCCGAAAATGCGTTATCTGACGGAAAACAAAGTCTTCCTATACCAATGTTCAAAGATGTTATGGGGAGAATTAATAAAATGAATAACCGTTTGCACTACGAAAGGACTTGCCTGTCAGCAAATGTCGAATAAATAAGTGTGAAGACTCGCATTTCAAGAGCTTTTACATTTAACAATAAAAAACCACTTTATAAAAAAGTGGTATCAAAAATTTGTAGGGAAAATAGGGAAAAAAATCTGTTTTAAGAGAAGATACTGAATGTTTTTTCTACGTTTTTATCAACTACGTTTTTCACTGAATCATATTCGGTTTGTAATGTATTATGTTCAGTATCAAGTTTCTTTAACTGAAGATCATATCTGTTATCGGTGTTTTCCAGATCCTCTAATGCCTGAGTGTACTTTCTTTCTGCTTCAGCAATTTTAGATTCATCTTTAACTTCCTGAATTGAGGCATCCTCACTCAGTGTTGTGCTTACAAATCCATTTTCTGATGTTGAATAATATGCAATTTGTAAATTACCTCTCTTCAATTCTTCAACAAAGAATGTGGCATCATTTAAAGGTGATTTGTCCATATCTTTTGGTTTGGTGTTAATATCTGCTGTATAAATATAATGACTATCCTGGTTAGCTTTATTCGGATCGTTTGTGTATGTAAAGAAATCTTTTGATTGCATTTCATAGAACAAGTTTTGATAATATGAAATATCCTGTTTATTATCTGCATCATAAGCAGTATTTACAGGTGTTGCAGAAGTGCTGCAATATGACTCGGTCAATGCTACAGCATAATCATACAATTCTCTTTGTTCTTTAGTCGTACCTTCAAAGTTAATAGGCTGCGGATCGCCGCCTGCCGGTGTATATGTGGCATATCCTGATCCTGCGGCACCAAATGTTGTCCAGCCAAATCCAAAATCGTGTTCATCATCACCATATTCAATGCCTACACTTGTAAGATATTTATCCCAGGCATCATGTATTTTTTCTTCAGCCTCAGTCTGCTCCGCTGTTTTTACGGCATCAGGATCTGTCGGGTTTTTAACTGCCGGATCTAGATCTGATATTGAATAGCCACCATTATAAACGCCGCTTGTAGGATCACCGCATAATGATAAAAATTTGTTTAAATCGCCGTTACTTGCGATAAAGTTTTCGGCAATTGACTCTGTTACAAGAACACGCCCGCGTGTATCTGTTACAATATATTGTTTTCCAAGTTCTGCCACCTTTGGACCGGTTAAAACGGAATAGGTAAGATCACTATAATTTGCATCTGCCCCGTTGAAACTGGTTAATACAGTAAATTTTGTTGCAGATAGGGCATTATTATATTCAGCTTCAATTTGATCGGTCTGGTTTGCAAGTCTTTCTTTAGCATAAGAAACAGCTTGACCTGACTGTTCGTTATCCGTCAAACGAGCAGTTATACTTAACAATCGTGCCTGACTGGCAGCCATACCCATAGCTGTGTTCCTTTCTAATATTTATAACTTTACTAATCATAATTACGGCGTTTCTTTGTCAAAACTTTAAGTGTTTCAGAACAAATATTAATAATTTGTTACAATACATAAAAAAACGAGATAGTTAAAAACTATCTCGATAGAGTTTAATATAGCTTAAATAAGCTGGCTATTGAATTTGGATGTTTTTTATTCTCGAATTGCATCTACACATTCTGCGCAAATGCCATCTGAGTTAAGTTTTCGGTATTTCCAGCAGCGGGCACATTTTTCGCCTTCAGCTTTTGTAACCCACACTGTGTAACCTTCCTCTATATGTTCATTTAAAACCTTTTCCGGTGATTTGTCAACAACATATGCTTGAGATGTTATAAATATATTACAAAGTTCATCTTCATTTGATTTTAATACATTGTCATCTTCAGCCTTAATATAAACAGCTACCTCTAAAGAACTTCCTACTTTTTTGTCTGCGCGAAGCGGCTCTATTGCACGGGTAACAACCTCTCTGGCTTTCAAAATTTTAGAAAATTCTTCTTCAAGTTCGTGATTATTCCATTTTTCGTTTGCTTTCGGCCAATCAGAAAGCAATATACTTTCTAATCCGCCTTTCTGTGCTTGAGGAACACTCATCCAGATATCTTCAGCCTGATGAGGCATAACAGGTACAAGAAGTCTTACCAACATCTGCGAAATTTCGTATAAAACAGTCTGGCAAGCACGTCTTGAAAGTGATTTTTTACCTGCAGTATACAATCTGTCTTTTACTATGTCAAGATAGAATGAACTCAAATCTACTGCTGCAAAATTTTGTAATTGTTGGAAATACTTATAAAATTCATAATTATTAAATGCTTCTGTAACCTGTAATATTAATTGGTTCAATTTATGCAGTGCAAATTTATCTATATTTTTAAGTTCATCATATTCGACATAGTCCTCTGCCGGATCAAAATCAAAGAGATTACCCAATAAAAATCTTGAAGTATTTCTTATCTTTTTAAATATTTCGACAAGTTGTTTGATAATATTATCACCGATTTTGGTATCATTACGGTAGTCTACAGAAGCAGCCCACAGTCTCAAAATATCAGCTCCGTAATTTTTAATAATATCGTCTGGTCGTATATAGTTTCCTAATGATTTTGACATCTTGCGACCGTCTTCACCAAATACAAATCCATGAGTTAAAACAGTTTTATAAGGAGCTTTGCCCTGTGTTGCAATAGATGTCAATAAAGATGACTGGAACCAGCCTCTGTGTTGGTCTGAACCTTCAAGATACATATCAACAGGAGTATGTCCTAATTGTTCAGAGCGTTTTTCAACGACCGCACGCCAGGTTATACCTGAATCAAACCATACATCCATAATATCATTTTCTTTTGTAAAGCAGTGTGTTTTGCCGCATTTCGGGCATTTAAATCCTTCAGGGAGCAATTCATCAACACTGTATTTTACCCAGGCATCAGAACTTTCTTTTTCAAAGATTTTTGCAACATTTTCAATAGTTTCATCAGTTACAATGACTTCGCCGCATTCCTTACAATAGAATACAGGGATAGGCACCCCCCATGCACGCTGACGGGAAATACACCAATCAGAACGTCCTTCAACCATATTGGAAATTCTGGTCTCACCGCCTGCCGGTATCCATTTAACATTTTTTATTGCCTCTAATGTCGGCTGTCTAAATTTATCAACCTTAACAAACCATTGCGGAGTTGCTCGATAAATTACAGGATTTTTACATCTCCAGCAGTGCGGATAACTGTGTTGAATATCTGCCTGAGCAAGTAAAGCACCAGCCTGTTTCAGTTTTTCAATAACAATACTATTTCCTTTGTAATAAGGAATACCTTCTAAATCACCTGCTTCTGCAGTCCAGACACCGCGAGAATCAAGAGGTGATAAAACTTCTAAATTATATTTACAACCGACTTCATAGTCCTCAAGACCATGTCCCGGAGCTGTGTGAACCGCACCTGTACCGGCATCGGTTGTGACATGTTCACCCAAAATTATAGGAGATTTTCTATCATAAAGCGGATGTTTTGTATTCAAGAGTTCAAGATCCTGACCTTTACATGCTCCTAAAACTTTAATATCTTCTTCTTTCCAATCAACTCCTTCAAGGAAAGATGCAAACAAATCCTGCGCTGCAAAATATACATCACCGTTATACTCAAAGAATGTATATTCAAATCTCGGATGTAAGCTTATTGCCAAATTTGACGGAATTGTCCAAGGAGTTGTTGTCCATATAACAGCATATAAATCTTTATCACTGTTTATACCGGCTGCTGCAAAGGCTTTTTTCTTATCTTCTTCTTCGAATTTAAATCTTACATATATAGAGGTGGAAGTGTGATCAGCATATTCAACCTCAGCTTCGGCAAGTGCAGTTTCGCAGGATGCACACCAGTATACAGGTTTCAATCCTTTTTCAACATAACCTTTCTTATACATCTCACCGAAAACTCTTACCTGTTCGGCTTCAAAATCCGGATTAATAGTCAAATAAGGATGTTCCCAATCGCCCCAAACACCTAAACGTTTAAATTCGCTTTCCTGACCTAATAAATTTTTATGTGCAAATTCACGGCATTTCTGACGTAGCTCAACAGGAGTTAATGCACTTCTTCCACCTTTAATGTTTTTCACTACAGCGTTCTCAATCGGCAGTCCATGCCCGTCATAGCCCGGAACATATGGAGCATAAAATCCTGATTGTGACTTATATTTTATTAAAATATCTTTAAGAATTTTATTTAAGGCTGTTCCAACGTGGATCTTTTCAGAACTAAGATATGGAGGACCATCGTGCAATACAAATGAATTTGTTTTATCACGTTGTGCAATATTTTTTTCATAGATATTATTTTCTTGCCAGAATTTTTGTATTTCCAATTCTCTTACAGTAGCATTAGCTCTCATTGCAAGAGTGGTTTGAGGCAGATTCAGAGTATCTTTATACTCAACTTTTGTTCCGGTTTCATTACTCATAATTTATTATCCTTCTTCTGTTTTAACAATTTCTTCTATATGTTTTTCTATATTAATAAATCCCTGTTTAATATCAGTTCCTAAACTTTCTTCTTTTGATAATCGCACAAACTCATTCATTTTGTTATAATCAAAAGCATTTTCCCATCTGGCAATAACAACGGTTGCCACACAATTACCAATCAAGTTTACTGTAGTCCTGCCCATATCTAAAATCTGGTCAATACCAAGAAGTATGGCAACACCGAGAATAGGTATGTTGAAACTTGCAAGAGTACCGGCCAGAACGATTAAAGACACACGCGGCACACCGGCAATTCCTTTACTTGTAAGCATTAAAGCAAGCATTATTATAAGCTGCTGATTTAAATCCAGATGAATGCCTACAATTTGAGAAGAAAACAGCACAGCCATTGCAAGGTATAAAGTGCTACCGTCAAGGTTAAAAGTATACCCTGTAGGCATTACAAATCCCACAATATTTTTAGGAACTCCAAAACGTTCCATTATATCCATGGCTTTTGGAAAAGCAGCTTCGGAACTCGCTGTTGTAAATGCAAGCAAAGCAGGTCCCTGCAGTGCTCTGAGCAAATTGCGAAAAGATATTTTTACTATTTTACAAACAATTATCAATACCAGCAATACAAAAACTGCCAGGGCTGCATATAATGCGCCAATAACTTTTGCATAATTTTTCAGAATACTTAACCCGTTTGCACCTACAGTAGATGCAATTGCGCCGAAAATCCCTAACGGAGCAAAATACATTACATATTCCGTAAACTTAAACATTATTTGAGATACAGAATTTAATATATCTAATACAGGCTTAGCAGTTTTACCTACAGCAACAATCGCCAGTGCAAAAAAGATTGAAAATACGACTATCTGCAACAAATTTCCCTGCGCCATTGCATCAATAATGCTGGTAGGGAAAATATTTGTAACCATTTCACTGATTGATGTGTGAGCCTGCGTTGCCGCCATCAAACCGGCTTCCTGCATATGAATTGCATGTGGAGAAGTACCTGAAACAAAGCCCACCCCCGGTTTAAACAAATTTCCCATCGTCAGCCCGATAATAAGCGCAAGTGTAGTTACAATCTCAAAATAAATTATTGTTTTAAGCCCTATTTTACCGAGACTTTTTGCATCACCATGCCCTGCTACCCCAACAACAAGTGTTGCAAAAAGCAAAGGAGCAATAATCATCTTTACCATTCGTAAGAATATAACAGCAAGCGGGCGCATTTTAACCGCAAAATCCGGGGCTAAATGACCAACCAGCACGCCCAAAATCAGGGCAATAAATATCAAAGCTGTAAGTCGTGAATGTTTCAATAGTATTACCTCAATTGGTATTATACTACAAACATGGTATTTAGCAAATTAACACAAAATTTTTGCCTTTTTGCTATAAGTGCCCTCTTGTTTTTTTTCTATGTCCCTGTTAAAATTCAGCTATAGTACGAAATATTTATAGAGGGATTTGAAATGACTAAAAGAGTTTTATTATGTATTATGGATGGCTGGGGAATTAGCACAAGTCATCCTGAATATGACGCAACATTACTTTCTAAACCTGTTCATGTCGAACAGCTGGAAAAAGAAGGGAAATTTGTAAAAATTCATGCTGATGGTGAATATGTAGGACTGCCTGCCGGTCAAATGGGAAACAGTGAAGTCGGACATCTTAATCTCGGTGCAGGTCGTATTGTTCATCAGGATTTATCAAGAATTAATAATGCTATCAAAAATGGATCATTTTTTGAAAATAAAGAATTCTTAAATGCAATAGAACATGTTAAAAAGAACGATTCTGCCTTACATATTTATGGACTTATTTCTACAGGCGGCGTTCATTCATCCCTTGATCATGTTATGGCACTAATAAAACTTGCAGCCGACAAAGGTCTAAAAAAAGTTTATGTACACGCATTTTTAGATGGTCGTGACACTCCGCCTCAAAGCGCGTGCACATTCCTGGAAAAAGTTGAAGATGAACTAAAAAAATATAACCTCCCGCCAATTGCAACCATTATTGGTCGTTATTACATAATGGACAGAGACAATCGCTGGGAACGTGTTGAAAAAGGTTATAACGCTTTATTGCTGGGAGAAGGTGAACATGCCTCTTGTGCATGCGAAGGTGTTAAACAATCTTATGCTAAAGGAGATAATGACGAATTTGTTCTCCCTACAGTTATTGGAGGCGAGGAATCACGAATTCATGACAATGATGCAATTATCTTCTTTAACTACAGACCGGATAGGGCACGTGAAATTACCAAAGCCATCAACTTTGAAAAATTTGACGGATTTGAAAGAAAAGCTGTAAGAAAGAATATATATTACGTTTGTATGACAGAATACGATGAAACATTCACATACCCTGTTGCTTTCGGAAAAGAAAGAATGACAAATATACTGGGTGATGTTCTGGAAGATAATGGCATTAAACAATTCCGTACCGCAGAAACCGAAAAATATGCCCACGTAACATTCTTCTTTAACGGCGGTGTTGAAGAACCTCATGCACACGAAACAAGAGTTCTTGTTCCTTCTCCAAAAGTTGCAACTTATGACTTGCAGCCGGAAATGAGTGCGCCGCAGGTTTGTGAAAAAGTTCTCGGGGCTATTGAAAATCCTGAATACGGCTTTATCCTTGTTAATTTCGCAAATCCGGATATGGTGGGGCATACAGGTGTACTTGAAGCTGCAGTAAAAGCATGTCATGTTGTTGATGAATGCGTTGGTAAAATTGCTGAAGCTTGCAAAAAACATGATATCGTTATGGTGTTAACAGCTGATCACGGAAATTCAGAAGTTATGCTTAATGCACAGACCGGCAAACCGCAAACAGCCCATACAACAAACGAAGTTCCGTTTGTAATCATCAACGGAGATGAAAATATCCAATTAAAAGAAGGCGGTGCTCTATGTAATGTTGCTCCTACTATCCTTCAATTAATGGGTATTCCAAAACCTGCAGAAATGGACTGCGATTCTTTAATTAAATAGTTATAGTTTATAATAGACTGGAAATTTATGACCGAAAATTATTTAGATATTGATTTTTCATTTAAAAAAAATAATGTTGATGAATTGTTTTTTAACCTCTCGGAAAATCCTGAGGGGTTCAAAAACAAAGATTTCAGATATACTCTGAGTCTTATTTATCAAACTGTTGAAGATGAATTTGAAGGTATTTTCAAAAGTCCGTATACTCCGGCAAGAAATACTGATTTTTTCATAGTCAATGACAACGATAAACTTTCATTTTTTGTCACCCCGACAAATAACTTTGAATATTATCTGAAATCTAAAGGGTCATTATTCCGCTTTAAATCAGTAGTCATGGAAGACAAAGTCGGTTATGCCATGAATATGGATGTTGTTCTGGATTATTTTGGCGGGTTCGAAAATATAGTTAATAATGAATCCCTTACCAAAACTTTTGTCTATATGAACAAACTGACTTATTTTGTAATGAAATTAATTGAAAAATTATATTTCATCCCTACAGTAAAAATAAAAGGGCAAATGTTTAGAATTGTATATGAGCCGCTCATTACCAATCAACAACTTGCCAGAATTATTAATCAATTTGAAGAAAATATTCCGGAAAATCTGTTTATAAAAGGTGAAAAACCAAAAAATTTCGTAAATGATTTTGTATATAACTACCTGAACTATGTTATGTACAAATTCCTGAGTATTAAAGCCTATAAGTTTAAAGACGTCAAGTCAGGAACTTATATGATTAAAGAACAGGATCAAAGAGCGGTCATGAAAGGGATGGATATAGCCGAAAACATTTCCCAATGGTTTGATGAGCTATATCTCGGTAAATACGATGTAATACCTTTCTTCAAAATAGATCGCATTGAAGATGAATTATTCAGGCTGAAAGTTTATATTAAAAACCGCAAAACCGGTGAAAGCGTTCTTATTGATAAACTCTATACCGATGATACAGTTTTTGATGCAAGTACATCAGATATCTCAAGAATTGTGGAAAAACAGCTTAACTACGCAATACGCTATATGCCGGAACTTGAAGATCTATTTGAAGATGAATCAAAACTGGCACTTGATTTGAACTTGAATGAAGTATATAAAATTATTACTCAAACGGCATACTACCTTCAAAAAGCTCAAATTGAAGTAGTCCTGCCTAAAGAATTGGTTAATATTGTAATTCCGCGTGCATCTATTAACGCAAAAGTCAAAACAGCAAGAACTAAAGAACTCAAAGATATCTTTAATAATGCATCAGCATCTACAATTTCACTTGATGATATTCTCGATTTTTCATACGAAATTGCAATTGGCAACGAAAAAATTTCACTTGAGGAATTTAATGAACTTGTTAAAAACAATAACGGACTTATTAAATACAAAAATAAATACGTTCTCATTGATCAGGATGAAAGCAAAAAAATATTTGAACAGGTTGCAAAAGCTAACTTCAAATCTCTTTCAAGAATGGAACTTATTCATGCATCTATGTCAGGACAGCTTGACCAGTATGATTTTGATTATGATAAAGCCTTTGCAAGCATTATCCAGGACTTCAATAAACCTGTTGAAGTGACTCCGCCTGAAACTTTACACGGGCAGCTGAGACCTTACCAGCAAACAGGGTTAAAATGGCTATGGACAAATGTTTCAAAAGGATTTGGCGCCTGTATGGCTGATGACATGGGACTTGGTAAAACTATTCAGGTAATAAGTCTTATTCTGAAAATGAAAGAAGAAGGTAAATTAACCAAACCTGTTCTTGTAATCTGCCCGACAACACTTATGGGCAACTGGACAAAAGAAATTCAAATGTTTGCCCCGACTCTTGATGCAACAGTATACCACGGTGCAGAAAGACAGTTGGATTTGAAACATGACATAATTCTAACAACATACGCAATCATGAGAATAGATGTTGAAGAACTTAAAAAACATGAATGGGGTATGATAATTGTCGATGAAGCACAAAATATTAAAAATCCTGATACAGCTCAAACTCTTGCAGTAAAAATGCTTAAATCAGACATAAAAATTGCAATGACGGGTACTCCGGTTGAAAATAGATTGACAGAACTCTGGAGTATTTTCGACTTCATAAACCACGGCTATTTGGGTACTTTACGAGAATTCCAGAAGAGTTATGCAATACCAATTGAAAGATTTAAAGAAAATTCCCGTGCCGCAAAATTAAAAATGTCTGTTTCTCCATTTGTATTAAGACGTTTGAAAACAGATAAACACGTAATTACTGATTTACCTGAAAAAATGGTTATTAATGATTACTGCTACTTGTCTAAACCGCAGGCTGTTTTATATGAAAAAACGCTTAATGAAATGATGGAAAAAATAAGCGGATTTTCCGGTATAAACAGACGCGGTAATATCTTCAAACTTATTACAGCTCTTAAACAGATTTGTAATCACCCTTACCAGTTCTTAAAGGGCGGTGAAATGAATAGAGAACAGTCCGGAAAAATGGACAAATGTATATCAACAGTTCAAAGTATTCTGGACAATGGTGAAAAAACTCTTATTTTCACACAGTATAAAGAAATGGGTGATATTTTATGCAGGATTATTGCGGACGAATGCAATACTGATCCGCTGTTCTTCCACGGGTCACTTACAGTGTCCCAGCGCGAAGACTTAATTAATCGTTTCCAGAATAATGATGAGTCTAAAATAATGATATTGTCATTAAAAGCAGGCGGAACAGGTCTGAACCTTACCAGCGCAACCAATGTAATCCATTACGATTTATGGTGGAATCCTGCAGTGGAAGATCAGGCAACAGACAGAACTTACCGTATTGGACAGGATAAAAATGTAATGGTACACAGACTTATTACACTGGGTACATTTGAAGAAAAAATTGACGAAATGTTGAAATCCAAAAAAGAACTTGCGGATCTTGCCGTTTATGAAGGCGAAAAGATTATTACAGAACTTTCAGACGAAGAAATCTACGAAATATTTACACTTTCAGGCTAAACAGCTTTACAAAGGACTTGAAAAATTCTGAGCGATATGTAATAATGATAGTGTGGATATTTGCGAGGAATTTGAATGGCTGCAAATTGGGCAAAGAAAGAAGAATTTACTGTAGGTTGGGGTTTCTACCCAAACAATAATACTTCAGCCCCGTATGGGGCTCAAACCCTTGTCCTGAGCGGCTTTCAGGGGGGGGGGGGGGCAACCCGTAAAACCCGCTCCACGTCTGCGTTTCGGGGTACACGGAACGAAAACAATTCCTGCATGTCATCCCGCAACAGGTTGCGGGCAATACCAACAGAAATTTCCGCCTTGCGGGATCTCAAACAAAAATTCGACACAAGTTGAAAAGCTTGTGCGAAATTATATAAAACCACAAAAAGTGAACTATTAGATAGAAAAAGACGTTAAGTACGTATCAGAATTATAAAAGAAAGAAAGGTAAAAACTTATGAAACAGAAAACAAATTCAAAAAAGATTATTCATCACGGAGTGACAGAGCCAGCTTTATGTAACTCCTTAGTGCCTCAGTGCCTTAGTAACTTAGTGCCTTCAAACAAGCCAGCCTTCACCCTCGCGGAGGTGCTAATAACATTGGCAATTATCGGCGTGGTGGCAGTGCTGACAGTACCTGCATTAATCCAGAATTACAATGCAAAGGCATGGGAAACCGCACAGAAGGTATTCACCAACCGCCTTGAAGTAGCAACCCGCCAGATGAATACCGAAGAAAAACTTGCGGGCTATTCAAATACCATGGACTTTGTAAATGAACTTAAAAAGTACATAAAAATAACAAGAGTATGCGACAACAGCAATATAACGAAGTGTTTTAACAAAGAAGTAATCTGGAATGAGGGTGAAGACCCGATTGACATGTCAACAATAAGAAATGCCGCAAGCTTAGGTCAGGAAGATTGGGATACGGATACAGTAGCTGTTCAGTTTGCGAATGGCGTAAATGCAGTTATTGCATACAATCCAAACACAACACAGGAACCATTTAATAACCAGTTTAGCGCAACAAGCAATTCAATGGCAATATTGTATGACGTATCTGGCAACAAAAATCCAAATACAAACGGTAAAGATATAGGCAAAATAAACGTAGAAAATCTTGCAGGGGTAACGGGATGTATGATACCGGAATTAGCAGATACTATGTGCATAACGCAGATATTAGCCCCAGGAACAGGATTTAGTCCTATGACATTAGAAGAATGTAATCAAGCAGTATCAGAGGGAACCCTGGGAATAAATGGGTGTTACTACAGTAGTGATTATTGGGCAGGCGCAGTAGCAAAATGTGGTGGAGTTAGTAAAATGCCAACAATGGAACAGCTAGGACAACTAGCGACATATGTATACAACTACGACGGAACAATAGGAGCCCAACAGGATGTTTCAGGACTAACCCTAGATACAACTAAAGCCTCTCAATTCCTCTCAGCCTCACCGTATTCAAACTACTTCTATGTTTGGTCTGGGCAGGAGTATAGTAGTGACATCGCGTACGGCCGCTACTTTTACTCTCACAACACTTACAGGAACAACGGCGACCGCCGCAGCCACGGCGGCATACTCGCGGTATGTATTGGAGAATAATGCACTAATAGACTGCGGCTCGCGTTAAATGGCAACGCTCACAACAACAACGAAAACTCAACGTTTCCGTTGATTGTTGTTCGTCTCTCGCTGCGCTCGTGCCTCTGCTCGCCTTGCGGTGTGCTTAGGTGATTCCAATTAAGAGGACTTTGTCCTCTTAATTGGAGGGGCTAGGGCACTAAGTTGCTAAGGCACTAAGTATTTACAGAAAATCAGGCATCGTGGCATTCCTTGTTGCCTGATTCTGTAACAACAGTTCACAGTTTACGGTTCACTGTTCACGACCTCTATAATGAGATCCTGAAACAAGTTCAGGATGACAGTGATATTCCACATTGCCTTATTTTTTTTGTAAATACTTAGTGCCTTAGTAACTTAGCCCCTTAGTGCCTTTTAAGTTTTGTAGGGTGGGCAAAGCAATGCGTGCCCACCTTTTTTACTAAGTCGTTACATAAATCAGCCAATGTGGC
>CALUVG010000019.1 GCA_944324165.1 Candidatus Gastranaerophilales bacterium
ATTGTATTCATTCGGATTTTGTATTTTGCTAAACGAAAATCAACCGTATATTTGCGGTATAGATCGGTCTCTCGCACCGTTATTTGCTCGGTTGCTCGCAAATAACGGTGTTCAGTCGACAAGTCGACATCCTCCCTCGTACGGCTCGTGTTACTCGCCTACGATGGTGGAGAGTCACGTATAAAATTGCGATTGTATTCATTCGGATTTTGTATTTTGCTAAACGAAAATCAACCGTATATTTGCGGTATAGATCGGTCTCTCGCACTGTTATTTGCTCGGTTGCAAATATTTTATTAAGTTTATTTTTAGTATCAAAAAGTCTCTTATTTTTACAAAAAGTGAAGATGATAAAGTTTTATTTGTTTGATTATGTTGACAAAATCTAAAAATGTGTTATAATAATGATATAAGGACTTTAAAAAGAAATACAAAGTTGAAAAGATTAAACAAGCACAACATGAATACGAGTCTTTGACAACAGAACAAAAACAATTGTTAGATGGTGATTATGCACTTATAGAAAATGAAGGGCTTGAAAGAATCTCAACTAAAAAAATAGAAAAAGACATATATGAAATCAGAACCTCTAATTTGAGATCATTATATACATACAATAATGGGGCTTTAATAATTGTTGTTACAATATTTATAAAAACTACAAACAAGACTCCAGAGTGGGCAAAAAAGGCAGCAAGAAAGCGTATCAAAAATTTATTATAGGAGGTCGTTATGACAAATAAAGACTTAATTTATATTAGAGACCAAGACGGATATGTTAAAGGTATCTACCCTGAAGAAATGAAACCTGAGTATACACAAATCACTCGTGAAGAGTGGGAAAATGAAAGTGGAGAAAAATATTATAAAGAAACATATGGCAGAGGTGGGCGTAGAGCAGGAGCCGGAAGAAAGCCTAAAAATGGTGTCATTTTGAAATTTCAAATCAGAGTTTCAGAAAAAGAAAAAGAATTTATAGACTATGCACGTGCACATAATATAAATTATGATGACTTAATGCAAGGATAAATTTAATATCCAATCTATAATTGTTTTTCTATCCAGCACATAATCAACCCGACAAGATAATCCTGTTGTGTTTGAGTAAGTTTAACTCCTTTGGGAAATTTATGCCATTTATTTATGCAGCCGCGGCAGCAGGTTGCTGTGGCATGTTGGGCGATAAACACAGGATGCCCTTTCATTGGTGTTTGTTTCCCGTCATTTTTTATATCTGCAGGGGCTATTCGTTTTTTAATGAAATCTTGAGCGTGAGATTTTATAACATCAAGACCTTTTTCTTCAATATATTTCTTGTCAGTGTCTTTAAGTTTGAATTTACGTCTAAAATCTGATTTTTCTAATTTAGTAAAAATTTGTTCATACATTTTTTACATATAATTCTATATCTTCTTCTGTAATCATTTCAGTGGCTGCAACAAGAATTCGTTTATCGTCCAGTTTTATGCCGCCCAAAATGTCATTGCGTTTAAGATTTGATAAAAATTTATCAGTATCATCAACTTCAATGACAAATTCGTTAAAGAAATTCTTGTTTAGAGTTTTTATACCTTTAGCTGCAAGTTTTTCTGATAACAAATGAGCCATTTTGGCTGAAAGATAGCCAGCCTGATAGAATCCTTTTTTACCGAGAAGACTTAAATATAAAGTTGCACAAAGCCCGATTAAAGCTTGATTTGAACAAATATTGCTGGTAGCTTTTTCGCGTTTAATATGCTGTTCTCGTGTTTGAATAGTTAGACAGAATGCTTGTTTACCTTCAGCATCAACCGTTCTTCCTGCAAGGCGTCCCGGAATTTGCCGCAAATACTTTTCGCGGCAGGCAATAAATCCTGCATGAGGTCCGCCGAATTCCATTGGTATTCCAAGAGGCTGCACATCACCAACAACTATATCAGCACCGTATTCAGACGGCGGCTTGAGTATAGATAATGTTGAAATATCTGTGCATACAATTAAAAGCGTATTTACCGGAGAAATTTCAACTATTTCACCGTAAAAATCAGGATTTTGAATTAATACACAGGCATAATCAGATGTGTTTTCAGGTATATCATCAAACCATTCAATATCAATATCGCTTGCCCAGGAGTAAGTTTTCACAACGGATTTATATTCAGGATTAAGTTTGTTTGAGATAAGAACTTTTGATTTTTTACTTATACGCACAGCCATCAATACAGCTTCAGCGCAGGCGGTTGCTGCATCATAAACTGTCGCATTTGAAACATCCATTCCTGTAAGTTCGCATATCATAGTTTGAAATTCGTACATGACCTGTAATGTGCCCTGAGATATTTCCGGCTGGTATGGTGTATATGCCGTCAAAAACTCAAACCTTTGAGCAACCTGTGATATGCAAGCAGGAATAAATTTGTTATAAACCCCGCCGCCCATAAAATTGATATAGTCAATTTTGTTTCTCTTTGCGAGATTTTTAATCTGTCTTTGTGTTTCCATTTCTGACAAAGCATTATCAAGGCAAAATTCTTTCATCCTTGCCTGCTCGGGAATTTCTTTAAATAAATCTTCAACAGAATTTATACCAATGACATCAAGCATTTCTTCTGTTGCTTTTTGGTCGTGTACTAAAAAATTATTCATTATGCCAACTCTTCTTTATAATCTTCATACTCCATTAAATCTTTAAGTTCTGAGGCGTCACCTGTGGCTTCAATTTTTACAAGCCATCCTTTTTCATATGTATCTTCATTTAAAATCTCAGGTGATTCAACTACAGATTCATTTATCTCAATGATTTTACCGCTGACCGGCATATATATTTCAGACGCTGCTTTAACTGATTCAATGGTTGCAAATGTTTCGTTTTTTTTGAATTCAACTCCTGTTTCAGGTAATTCAACGAATACAATATCTCCCAGCTGTTCAATCGCATAATCTGTTAATCCCACAGTATATGTTCCATTTTCATTATCAAGCAGATATTCGTGAGATTTTGAACAGAGAATTTTTTCTGTAATACTCATAATTTTCTCCTTATATAACAACTTTGTTTCTTTTTTGTATAAATGGTTTTTTAACTACTTCGGCATTGTGTAGTTTTTCTCTTATCATAACTTGAACAACAGCACCTGTGCAAATTTCTTTAATATTTTTTACATAAGCAAGAGCAATATTAGCCCCTAAAACAGGTGAAACTCCGCCGCTGGTTACCATTCCGACTTTTTCGCCATTAAAGTATACTTCATATTCATGTCTGGCAATAGACTTATCTAACATTTTAAGTCCAATAAGTTTTTTGTCTACTCCGTTTTGTAATTGTGCCATGATTATATTTTTACCGTTATAATCATCTTGTTTATCTTTAGGAATAGACCATGATAGACCTGCTTCAACAGGTGTTGTATTTTCATCCAAATCATTTCCGTAAAGGTGTAGAGCAGCTTCCAGTCTTAAGGTATCACGTGCTCCAAGTCCTATAGGTTTAATGCCGAATTCTTGTCCGTTTTCAAGTATTTTGTCCCAGAGTTCTTCTGAAAATTCGTTTTCAACCAGAAGTTCAAATCCATCTTCACCGGTATAGCCGGTACGTGACGCAAGTACTTTTATACCGCAAACTTCGCCTTCTTTTATCGTAAAAGATGACTGGTGAGTGTTTAATCCCATTTTTTTCATTAGTTCAGCGGCTTTTGGACCTTGAATAGCAAGAAGGGAATAGTTATGTGACTGGTTGTCAATTTTTACATCAAGACCGCGTTTATTGCGTACCATCCAGTTTAAATCTTCATCGATACGGGATGCATTACAAATAACAAGATACGTTTGTATACCTAGTTTGTATATAATTAAATCATCTATTAACCCGCCATTTAGATTTGGCAGCTGACAATATATCGCTTTTTCATAATTCAATTTAGAAATATCTTGAGGAACAATTTTATTAAGAAACTTTTTGGCGTCTTTTCCTGTTACGAATACTTCTCCCATATGAGAAACATCAAAAAGTCCAACGGCATTTCTAACAGTTTTATGCTCTTCTATTATTGAAGTATATTGCACAGGCATGTGCCAGCCTGCAAAGTCAACCATTTTGGCTCCAAGTCTGACATGTTTTTCATGTAAATAAGTTTCTTTAGTCATACAAATCCCCTTTTAATAGCTATTGTCATGCTTTTTTACAGATTTGTCAACGGTTTATTAAGAGTTATATAAAATTCAATGCTATTACAGTGCAGCTTTCAGCACTCCTTCATATGTAAATGCCATTACATTTCTAAAGAATAGATAATAAGTTCAAAATTTATCTGGCTGTTAAAGCAAGATTTTCACCAAGAACATATTGTTTAGAAAGATTAGCATAAGGATTGCCAAAGTGGTATTGAGGATTATACAGTATTCTGCGTTTTGGCATTGCATGACCTGTGAATGATACAGGATTTTTAGGATCATAATACAGGTTCATTGTTGTATCAGAAAGTTTGATGCTTTCTTCCTGTTCATTTCCATTATCATCTTTCACAAATCTTTTTATAAAATATAACCCGTCTTTTGAGCGGCAAACTTTATAAATACTTTTATCGTTTGTATCTGCATTTTTAAAGATTACAGCATCGCCGTAAAATTTACCGTCATCTCCTTGTTGTGCAGCCTTTAACCCGCGCGGCAAACCGATTTTTACTGATTCACCCGGTTGATAAAGGTCTATTGACGGTATATATAGTGTTTGTGGATTGTAGTCTGCTTTATGATCACGGATAATACCTGTTGTATTAAACAGTGATAGTACCATTGACCCGTCTGTATCGTGGTGCAAGAGAGCTGTTACCGGATGTTGTCCACCATTTTCGTAGTAACCTTTTTGCAGGTCAAGTGTGAACGGGGTACCGTCATTTAAAGCACGTAATTCTGATCTCGCGCGGGTTCCCATTACATTTGCAAATTCTTTTTCATATTGGTCTACAAATTCTTTGTAAGACTTATGATCTTTGTCTACCCACTCATGGTGCAGATATGAACGGTTGTCGGTTGTTACGTTTTTAGTTTTGAATTCAAATCCTGTAGAGTTTAAATCATCACCTGCATACAGAGTTGGATTACCAGGCAGTGCCACGAGTATTTTCATCATTGCCAGCAGTTTTTTATTTGCAGGTTCCAAAATCTGTTGGAATACTCTGTTTGATAATCTTTTTCGATTTTCTTCATTGAGTTTTAAGCCATGGTTTTCAGCCTCACGTAATACCATATCAATTGTGATATCAAAAGGCTTAAAGCCAAAAGCATCCGCTTCAAAGTTTTGACCTTCAAATCGTCCGTTAGCAAGTGCTGATATGGAGTCGCTTATTGCGTCAAATGTTCTTTTAAAATTGTCGCCTGTCAATTCTTTTGTTTTCTGCATGTCATTTAATACAGCAACGAATCCATCATACAATGCATAAGCCATGGCTATGTTTTTAGAACTTGTTGAAGTAAACTCATGATCAAGGAATTTTTGGTAATCTTTTTGATCTATTGGACCGAAGAAATTGTTTCTGAGCATACGATAAGCCTGTTCTTCATAGCCTTTCAGAGAGAAAAACATTTTCATATCAAGTGCCATACAGTGTAGGGCTCTAGGTTTATCATGGTTGCCAATAAATGTATAAGAATATAATAATGATTGTAGTGGAGCTGTTTGCAAGTAGTTATCTTTGCCTATCAATTTTTCAAAGATCATTTTATCAATATAATGATCTTTATTTTCAGATGTTTTGCCTGTTTCAAAATCTTGGGCAAACATTTCCGGCAGCGGGCTGAAGAAATATCTGTAGTTCGCCATTGTAGTCATTCTTGTTTTTCTCAAGAATTTTGCAATGAGGTTGCTGTCGTTTTGGTAGTCATTATCAATATGGTGATATTTTTCGGAAGAACTGCCTTCACCTGCTCCGAACAATGTTCCTTCATCGGTAATTTCAGCAGCCATATAAGCATTCGGATTAGCTTTTAATACACCATTTGTAAATTTGCTCCAGAATTCTATAACTTTGTTCCAGGTATATTCAAAATCAGTGTTATGTTTTCTTATCGCTTCTACATCACCAATGTCTTTTGTAGCGTCTATACGCCAGTCTAAACCTGTTTGTGTTCTGTCCATTATAGCTTCTGCAAGTGCAAAGCTGTTTCTGTCAGTGCCTTTTAAAGATTTTTTCAATGCCTCTACAAGTTCATCCTGAGCATTTTTATTCTTGTTTAAGTGTTTGATACCGCTTTTTAATTTTTTAAGCAGAGATTCAGCTTCGTCTTCCGGACTGCTTGCTATAATACCTATTTCGTTTAGTGAAGTGTCTTTTAGTTTTGCATAATTATATGATATCTCACCAAGGTCATTAACTTTTACTTCAGCTTTTGGCATTAATCCTTTGATAACCGCATATTTTGCAATTTCAGCGGTTAATGTCGGCAGGATAAATTTGCCGTATTCGGTTGCATTTGGACCGGAAATAATTTTTGCATTATCAGGTTGTTCTTTGTCTAATTTTTTTAATACTATTTTTGCAAAATCAGACATCTCTTTTTCATACATTGCATTTGTTGCGTCATACAATTTCAGATATTGAGGTTGAACTTGCGGGTTTTTACGTTTGTATAGTTCATATCTGGATTTGCCGATGAAATCTTCAGATGTTGCATATTTAGACATATAAGGAGATGCAAATACTGCGGTAATATCATCACCTAGTTCAATAGAATCCAGCGGGACTTCCATCAAGTTTGCAAGAACAATATTATCAAATTTGTCATTAATTATATTGTTTTTAAGGCTGTAACGTCTGTTTAATACATTTGTCACAACGTCTTTAGATATATTATTCCTCAATTTTTTAGGGAAAACGCCTTCATCAATTTTTTCCATTATTTGTGCATAGACTTTTTGAGGGTTATCTTTTTCAATATTTTTTAAATTCTGCGCAATATGCAGATTTAAGATCTGACTTGTTTTCTTTGTCCAGTATTCTCCTGATTTAATAGCATAATCCTGAACTTCATAATTTTTATGTTTCATGTTATTGATAAGTTCAGGCAGTTTTTCATAAGGGACATTTCCAAGTTCTTTTGTATCAGTATTTGAGAACACGTAGTTTAATTTTGCAATATCAGCATTTGCATCCCAGGTATCCAACCCGCATTCAAATTTGTCGTCTAAATCAAAGTTGTCAAATTTAGTCAGGAATCTTGTACCTTGTGGTGTATCAATAAATATTTTTTCGTCATCAGTATTTTTATTGTAGTCAGACAACTGTTTGATATTATAATCGTAAGTGTCAGGATTTATTTCAAAACTATAAGGAATTACTGTGTCATTGTGGTTATTTATCTCAAGCGGATTATCTGTATTCGTCAGGTCATAAGCTCTGATGAGTTTTTGAGAATCTAATTTTGTTGGATCAACTACTCTGTCATCATAAATCTGGATATAAGTTGGTTTATCAGAGTTGTATGTAGACAGAACTCTTGAACGTTTAATTGTTCCGTCAGAATTTTGAGTATATTCATATTTAGGGTTAACTATTCTGTGCCTGATGAATTCTTTATTTTTAGCAAATACAGGCATTGTAAGAGGGCTGTCTTTCAGACCGGAAATTCTAAACCAGTTGAAATAAGGAGATTTGTCGCCCCATTTCAAGATATGTTTGAAGTGAATACCTTCAAGACCTTCATTTACAAATGCACCGTCTGATACGAAGTTTAATCCTTTAGCAAACATTGCTTTTTGCAAAGAACGGTAGTTGTCAATGTTACCTAAAGATTGAGCTATCTGCATGCAGTTTTTGTTCCAGTAAGCATGGCTGGACAGACTGTCATCAGTAAATATCGGGGTTGAAATTATTTTTGAGTAGTTGTCAAACTTACCGGCTTTTACATCATGTTCAATACCGGCAAGAGAGCCGCCAATTCTGTTGGCAAATGTTCTTACTGATTTAAATAATTTATCTAAATTTTTTCTTGGAACAATTGATCCGTCGTCATCATACACAAATCCTGCGTTATAAGTATCAGGAATAACAAGTTTCATAGCCCCGCCGGTTGAGTAATTTGACCCTGGGGTATATATATTATATTTTTGATGTTTTTTGTCTCCTTGATAAACTATAGTGCCTGATTCTATGGCATAAACGGCATCATCATAATTATCGGGATCTTTACCTTTTGGAAGTAATTTATAATGGTATGCAAATGGTTCATCATTAGATATTTGATAGTTTCTTGATAAATTTAACCGGTTTGAGCCTGTGGTTAATTTAATCAGTTTACTACCGTCCTTAACATTAGCAAGGCTTTTTTCATTAACTATATAATCATCCAGATTTGATGTTGTAACAGAATATAACTCCAGATAACAATCGAATTCTTTATCATCAAACGGAAAACTAAATTCATATTCTTTAAATCCCGTATCGGATTTTACAGGTTTAATACCTTCAAAATTAACGTTTTTTCTGTCTAATTGCTGATTTAAATTAACCTTCACGATAGAGCTCCTTACTAACTATATTTATAACCCAACTGAATATTTTTTTTTGCCATGACATATCCATTTATTAAGAAATTTTTACATATGTATAACTTGGTTTTTTAGTGAATATAATTGATTATGTAATTAAAAATAAAAGGAGATTTTTTTAATGCTTATGACACAGATCAAATATGATATTAAAGACATTAACCTGGCAGAACAAGGCAAAAATCAAATTGAATGGGCGTTTAAGGATATGCCTGTTTTGAGAAAAATTCAAGAAAGATTTATTAAAGAACAACCATTTAAGGGCATAAAACTTTCTGCTTGTTCCCATGTAACAAAAGAAACTGCTGCATTATGCGTAGTTCTTAAATCCGGCGGGGCTGATGCTTTACTTGTTGCATCAAATCCATTATCTACTCAGGATGATGTAGCTGCCGCGCTGGTAAAATACTACGATATTCCGGTATTTGCAATTGCCGGCGAAAGTGTGGATACATATAAAGCTCATATTAAAGAGGCTATTGCACACAAGCCTGATTTAATTATTGAAGACGGATGTGATTTAGTTTCAACATTACATAAAGACTATCCGGAAATTGCCGCAAACGTTATCGGATCTACTGAAGAAACAACAACCGGCATAATCAGACTTCAGGCAATGGAAAAAGAAGGTAAATTAATGTTCCCTGCGGTTGGGGTAAATACCAGTTTGACTAAACATTTATATGACAATCGTTACGGAACAGGACAAAGTTCTATGGATGGTATTTTACGTGCTACAAATATTCTTATCGCCGGAAAAACAGTTGTAATCTCAGGTTATGGCTGGTGCGGCAAAGGCTGTGCAATGAGAGCAAAAGCTCTAGGCGCAAATGTTATTGTGTGTGAAGTTGATCCGTTGAAAGCTCTGGAAGCTGTTATGGAAGGCTATCGTGTAATGCCGATTGCTAAAGCTGCAAAAGAAGGCGATATTTTCTTAACAGTTACCGGCGATAAGCATGTTGTGGATATACCGCATCTTCTTGATATGAAAGACGGAGCTTTTGTTGCTAATGCCGGACATTTTGATTGGGAAGTTAATGTAGGTGATTTAAAAGCCTATACTACTGAAATAAAACAAATACGACCTAATCTAGAAGAATATAAATTGAAAAACGGTAAATCAATCTATGTTCTGGCTGAAGGCAGACTAGTTAATCTGGGCGCTGCTGAAGGTCATCCTGCCAGTGTTATGGACATGAGTTTTGCAAATCAAGCGCTCGGACTTGAATATATTATAAAAAATCAGGGCAAACTGGAAAATAAATTGCATACTCTTCCGCACGAAGTTGATGTGAAAATAGCTGAACTTAAACTTCAATCTATGGGTATAGAAATAGATACATTAACAGAAGAACAAAAAGAATATCTAAACAGTTGGAATATAGATTAAAATTTTTTATGTTAGCGGGCGATTTGATAAACTCAAATCGTCCGCGCATAAAAATTAAGACTTCATTCTGCGACGTTATTTTTTCTTTTTCTGATTACTTTAACCTCCATTGTAAATTTTTATAATTGGAAATATTATTAATCTTTTCATTGTTTTACGGTCATATAAGAAGAAATGGAAGGAGAAAATAGTATGGAAAATTTAACAGAAAAAGAGACAGAAGCCCTTCATTATGTAAAGTTGGGTTATACGAATAGACAGGTAGCAGAAGCAATGTCCGTAAGTTATCATACGGCAAAGGCACATGTAAGCAGTATATTGCGGAAATTGGGAGTAAAAAACAGACTATGTGCCGTACTAAAAGCAAATGAGATAGAGGAGTTACAGAGGTAGTGAACGGTGAATAGTAAAACAGTGAACTGTTGTTTCCAAAAGGCACTAAGTTACTAAGGCACTCGGGCACTAAGGAGTTAATAAAGACGCTAAGACTATAAGACGTGTCTTGGATTTGCCTGTCGCATCGTTCGCGAATAACGAGTACGCTTACGCTTTAACTCTTCGCTCACTCGCTCTCCACGCTCACGGAGTCTCGCCTTTTGAGCTTTCGCACAAGCCGGCTCAATCTGCTCGCTACCCGGATTTGCTCACATTCGTTCGCTCCATCCGTCCGCAAATCCGCTAAGACGTTAAGTCCTTTACATAAATCAGGTAATGTGAAATATCCACATTGCCTGAATAATGAAATTTTCTCCTCGCCCCTTGAGGGAGAGGATAGTTTGACTTAACGAGCGGCAGCGAGTTTAGTCATAACTTGGAGAGGGGTGTAGGCGTAGCCTACTCTTACATATTGGGAGACTGCTAAAGAAGTGCTGTTGAGGGAGCATTCCCCTCCTCGGAATTGAAAATTCCGGTCCGCCCTCGAGGGGAGGACATGATAATGGCAATGTTTCTGATGTGACTAGGTGATTAAGTGATTGAGTGACTAAGTCGTTTCTGGAATTAGGCTTGGTCACTAAGCGAGTGATGTCATGCTGAACTTGCAGCTCCTCTTGTTGCCGAATGCAATGAGGCTTACAAGGGAGGGTGCTCGTAGAGTATTTCAGCATCTCATTAACGTCGCGTTTTACGGTTTCTAATGATTTTGAATTTGGTTGCATTTAGTTTTACCTCCATATATTCTGTTTAATAACTGTGTTTTTCATCTTTTTTCTTGTCTGTAGTCTACTTTTTAAAATTTTATACATTCTTCCACAAGCCTTTCAACTTGTGTTTCTTTTAAAGACGCTAAGACTATAAGACGTGTCTTGGATTTGCCTGTCGCATCGTTCGCGAATAACGAGTACGCTTCCGCTTTAACTCTTCGCTCACTCGCTCTCCACGCTCACGGAGTCTCGCCTTTTGTGCTTTCGCACAAGCCGGCTCATTCCGTTCGCTATCCGGATTTGCTCACATTCGTTCGCTACATCCGTACGCAAATCCGCTAGGACGTTAAGTTCTTTACATTGTTTAGTCCTTGTGAACAGTATACATTTTGAATGATGTGGCTGAAAGCGTTGTGTGGAGCGGGTTTTACGGCTTGCCCCCCCCCCCCCCTTGAAAGCCGCTCAGGACAAGGGTTTCCGCCCCATACGGGGCAGTGGTGAGTGGAGTTATTGCCGTATTTTTGTCGGTCAAACTTTCACAACCACCGGACTTTTTCAGCGCAACAGCATTTTCTTTGTTGGGGGGGAAACCCCAACAAACAGTAAATTCTTCTTTCGTTGCCAAATTTGCAGCCATTCAAATTCCTCGCAAATATCCACACTTCCATTATTACATATCACCACGAATTTTTCAACCCCTTTGAACTTATAATAAAAAATCATATTGAAAAGTTTTTATACAAAATAAAAAGAGGTGAATTTTTTCACCTCCTATATTTAACTATCTCTTCTTCTCTATTCCCTTGACTTACTGTAGAGGTGCTCTCCACAATGAGTCATTAAATTTATTTTCAGTCGTGTTAATATCTACTGATAAAGTTACGTTGCTTGGGGTAAATACAAATACTAAATCTCCTACTTTTTGCGGATTACCGTTAAGAGCATGAGCTGCCCCGCAAACAAAGTCAATAGTTCTTTGTGATTGTTCTTTATCTAACAAATGAAGGTTAAGAACAACTGTTTTTCTATCTTTAAGGTGTTGTGCAATAGTAGCAGCATCTTTGAAAGAGCGAGGTTCAATAACCATAACTTCATAACCTTTGTAGTTAGGGTGATTGATTACTTTCAAGTCATTTGTTTTGTCCATTTTAGGTGTAAAAGAATAAGCCGGATCAATTGCCAGATTATCCTGAACTTCATAATTACCTTCAATTTCCTGAGCCATATCGTCAAATATAGTTTCTCTAGGTTCAAATCCTTTTACCAAAAAGTCTACTACTGATTTAATTTTGTCTGTTACTACTGCCACCGTTATTTCCTCCGTTAATTATTTTATCTTACACATTATTATTGACATCACTAAATAATTTTCTGCCTATTCTTAGCATTGTTGCCCCGCATTGAGCTGCGATCCGGTAATCCTGACTCATCCCCATTGACAATTCTGTCATATTGCAGTTGAATTTTTTGTTTAAAGCATCCAGTGTGTTTTTTACATCGCTAAAGAGTAAACTTAACACTTTATCCTCAGCATTTATTGGAGCCATGTTCATGAGCCCTAAGACTTTAACATGTGGAAGCTTTATTATATCTGAGAAGTTTTTTTCAAGTTCGTCTTTGGAAAACCCGAATTTTTGTTCCTCATTTGCATTGTTCAGTTGAAGTAATATATGTTGAACTTTGTTTATCTTTTCAGCCTCTTCTGAAATAGTTTCGGCGAGTTTGAGAGAATCGACAGAATGTATGAGATCAAAATGTGCTACGACTTTTTTTACCTTATTTGTTTGAAGGTGTCCGATGAAATGAAAACGCGAATTTCGTTTTACTTCATCCGGCAGATTATTAATCTTTTTAATCGCCTCAATTGCCCGTGATTCTGCAAAATCTCTTATGCCGGCATTGTAAGCTGCAATGATAGCATTTTCGTCGAAGTATTTCGTTACTGCAATAATATTTGGTTTAAAAGGTGCGATTTGTTCTTGTATTTGTAATAGATTTTGTTTAATTGAGTTTTGCATAAACCATCTTACCTCTACAAGAGCTACTTAAAAAACTAAGTATACGTTAATTTTACCTTAACAGACCCGAGTGGACAACTATTTTTTTATATAGATATCTTGCTCCCGTCTTTTTTACCCCTGAAACCATGTAGGCATCATGATTTCAGCCATATTTAATATTTCTTAAATATTGGTTACATTTTGTAATACTGTTTACAACTGTTAAGTTTCGGGCATGCCCGTTAACAATTTAGCTGCATAGTGTACAAAATATAGAGTAAAATATTTAGTTTTCAAGCTGGATTTATAATAATAGAATAAACTATAACGCAGTGTATTTAATCCTATAAACGGAGGAGATTTTATAGGCGAACGTGTTTGGGAACAGTATCATGGATAGATTATTTTTTATTGATGTTTAATTTTCGCCAGAAAGAATTTGCGCGTTTTTGTTCTTTTTTCAATATATCTGCAAAATTTATCAAGGGTTCCATTTTATATCCGCAATTTTCTGATAGTGCTCCGCCCATTGAAAACAATTCTTCCTGAGGGTATCGGCGGCATATCCCAGGGCGTATTTTATGAATTTTACATTTGTGTGTTTCAGGATCAAGATTTTGACACTCAAACACCAGACCAATATCATCTTTGTCAATAATTTTTAAGTGTGCATAGAAACTGTGTAGTAATTGTAGTTTCTGGAATTCTTTTTCATCCTGAATAACGTGTTTGAAGTGTTTGACATAAATATGCGTACAGCATTGACCGCAGGCGTTGCATTTACCTGTGCGGTAGTATTTTCTCCGCAAAATTGTGGCTAAAAACCATTTTTTCAGTTTTAAAAACATCATAATAACATGATATCAGAAGTTTTTAGTGCAAAATTGTTAACTTTTGTAAATTTTTTATTTTTATATCGCAAAAGTAAATCTTGAGTGGTATTAAAAGAAACGAGGAGATAATAATTAAAACCCAATAACTATAACATAACCAAAATAACCAACCTTGACCTCAAACAAAAATGAGGTCTTTTTATTTTCTTATACTAAATTCACACCCGCAGTAATTTTGACGATAAAGGTTAAGTTCACGTGAAATTTTATTCGTTTTCAAAAATCCGTCTTTTTTCTTGAAGTCTATAGCCTGATAAATCAAATCATATTCGGATGCTATTTTTTGTCCTATTTCAGTTAGTTTATTGAAATTTTTATGCGGACTTATGACAATAGAGGTTGTAAATTCTTTTATACCTGATTGTTTTGCAAATTCAGCTGTTTTTCTAAGTCTTAATTCAAAGCATCTGTCACATCTTGCCCCTTTTTCCGGTTCATTTTCCAGTCCTTGCGCAGTTTGATAAAAACTCTCCGGATCATATAAAGCTTCAACAAGTTCTACATCAAAAGCTTTACACAAAGTACGTTCAGCCTCTAAGCGTCTTTGATATTCATCAAGCGGGTAAATGTTTGGATTGTAGAAATACACTACAATCTGATATCCCGTATCCTTTAAATAAGATACGGGATATCCTGAACATATGGCACAACAGGCATGCAGTACAATTGTTTTAGTTTGATTGTTCATCTCTTGGCAGTGCCCCTTGTTCTATCATCCAGTCTTTAAATTCTTTATATGGTTTGACACCGGTATAAGGTTTTCCATTTACAACTGTCACCGGAGTGCCATTGAAACCTCTGTCAGCAGCCATTTGTATATCGTTTCGTAATGCAAACATTGCCTCCTGACTGTTTGCATCTTTTTGTAATTTATTAACATCAAGTTTCATTTGTTTAGCATATTCAAGTACAGCTGCTTCATCTTTAGGTTTGGCATCAAATAAAACAGTATTCATCCCCCAAAGATTTCCTTGCTTTTCGGCTGCATATGCATAGCGTGCCAGCATACACGAATCTTCGTGTCCGCCGAGTGTTTGTAAAATATAAGGGTTGCAGTCAGTGCAGAGCGGAAAATTGTGGTGAACAAATTTTACATTTTTGAGTTCTTTTGCGAGTTTATGCATCATAATATTGTGAGAACGGCAAATAGGGCAGCGGTAATCTGAGTATATTTCAACGATAACCTTTCCGTCTTTATCGCCTAACTGATTACCAACAACCGCATATTTGTTGTATTTTGCTTTTACAAATTCCTGAAAATCTTTTTTCTTTTGAATTTGAGGTGTAAAAACATTTGACATTGTTGTGTATGTTAAAAATCCTGCAGCAGCAAGCATTACAGCAATAAACATAATCAGATATTTTTTCACTTTTATTGCATCAACGAAATCAAGAAAACTCTGTTTAATTGCTTTGCCAAAGCCGCCATCTTTAAAATCAACGGCAACAGCACCGATTATAAAGTTTAGAATATAAGTTGCAGCGCATAATACACATAGTTTCCTAATTTCATGTAAACTTATAAAGAGCAAAGTCATGGATATAATGAATGAAATAAGTCCTAAAGAAGCAATATAATCAAGTGGATTTTTAAACACTTCTAAAAATTTCAGGAATTTTATATTTTTAAGTTTATTTGCAAATAACAGCATAATAATAAATAGATATAAAAACATACCCCAGTAAGCAAGCGGTATGCCCCAAAATTGTGATTCAGTAGTTTTGGCAACACTGTCACAGTCAATAAAATCATTTATTGAACAAAAACTTGCAAGAGCATAAGGATTAAAATTCGCATCATAATATATCATTGCAAGTTTTATAGTCGTGATAAATCCTATAAGTGATAGTATAAATACCCATATCTTTTTCTTCAAAACTTTATCCATACTCTTAAATCTCCTATTAATGTTGTAAGCATATTTTAGCAGAATTAAAGGTAATAAATCAATAGTCTAAAGCAGAATAAATTTCATAGAGAAAAGAATAATTATATTACCAATAAGTTACATAAAAAATAGTATAATATATCTATTCTGATTAATATTTATTGTAGTAATTCAAAGGTTTCTACTCCGAAATACTTAGCGATTAAGTCTAATTTTTCAATTGTTATATTCATTTTGGCATTTTCAATTTTACCGATATATGAGCCATCAAAGTCAAGCTCGAGAGACAAATGTTCCTGTGTAAGTTTTTTACGTTTTCTAAGCCGTTTTATATTTTTTGCGAGAATTTTTTTAATATCTTTTGTCATACAACAATTTTCCCAACAATTTTGACAAATACCACGATTGACAATCGTGAAAAAATGTGTTATATCCATGTCAACAAAGGGTTTAAGGCATATTTAAAAAAGGAGAAAATTATGCATTCAAAAAAATATCGTTTTTCGGCAAAACTACCTAAAACTAAAGAGGTTAATAATAAGAAGGATTCTATTTTCATAACTACTTACAGTAAAATAGCTTTTACTTTGGCGGAGGTGCTAATCACCCTTGCGGTAATCGGCGTAGTGGCAGCGATAACAATCCCTTCATTAGTGAAGAACTACAACGAAAAGGCATGGGGCACAGCACAAGATGTGTTCACAAAACGTCTTGAAGTCGCAACGCGTCAGATGAATACAGAAGAAAAACTTGCAGGGTATTCAAACACAATGGACTTTGTAAACGAATTGAAGAAATACATAAAAATAACAAGAGTATGTGACAACAGCAATATAACGAAATGTTTTAACAAAGAGGTGATTTGGAATGAAGGCGAAGACCCGATTGACATGTCAACAATCCGCAATGCGGCAAGCTTAGGACAAGATGACTGGGATACGGACACAGTTGCAGTTCAGTTTGCAAACGGTGTAAATGCAATAATTGCGTACAATCCAAACACAACACAGGAACCGTTTAATAACCAGTTTAGTGCAACCTCAAACAGCATGGCAATTCTATATGATGTATCCGGAAACAAAAATCCAAATACGAATGGTAAGGATATCGGTAAAATAAACGTAGAAAATCTTGCAGGCGTAACGGGTTGTATGATAGATCCAGATTTAGTAGGCGGCATGTGTATAAGCCAGATATTAGGCCCACAAAATGGCGGATATAGTCCTATGACTTATGCAGAATGTACAGAGGCAAAGGATAAAGGCGAAATAGATGTGCAGTATTGCTACAACGGGAATGATTATTTTGCTGGAGCAGTGAAAGCATGCGGTGGAATTAGTAACATGCCAACAGAATCCCAATTAACGGCATTGGCAAACTATGTATACAACAGAGCTGACCTTACAAGTAGTAATACAAGCGGCTTAACATTAGACACAACCAAAGCCTCTCAATTCCTCTCAGCCTCACCAGATTCAGGATGGTTCTATGTTTGGTCTGCGCAGGAGTATAATCAGTTCTTCGCGTACTACCGCTACTTTAGCTCTACCACCACGTACTGGCACGACGTCAACGGCCGCAGCAACAGCAGCAGACTCGCGGTTTGCTTAGGTGACTAATTTTCAATTCCTAATTCCGCGCGATTTTTCCAGTAAGAGGCTATGCCTCTTGCTGAAGGCACTAGGGCACTAGGGGGCTAAGGCACTAAGGAAATAATAAAGACAATAAGACGTTAGGACGTTAAGACGCGTCTTGGATTTGCTCCACGCTCACGGAGTCTCGCCTATTGTGCTTACGCACAAGCCGGCTCGTTCCGTTCGCTATCCGGACTCGCTCGCTCTGCTCACTCCGTCCGTCCGCAAATCCGCTAAGACGTTAAGTCCAATACATGAATCAGGCAATGTGGCATTCCCTGTTGCCTGATTTATATAACAACAGTTCACGGTTCACTGGTCACAGTTCACTACCTCTGTAACTTCTTACTGCCCTAGTGCCTTAGTAACTTAGTGCCTTTTCTGCATGCCCACCTTTCAATTGTCGGCTTTACTAAGCAGATGTTTACGGCATTTGTATGCAAACCCGCTGCCTTATTTATTGAGTTTTAATTTTCTTAGGGCTGAATTTAATAGGGCTTTTACAGTGTGATGGCTGATTGACAGTATATCTGCAATTTCCGAAATATTTTTCCCTGCCTTATGGTGGCTTAAAACAGTCTCTTCTGATTGTGTAATTTTAATATTCATTTGTTTGTTCTCTCTATATTATTATTTTAATATAACCGAATACTACCCATTAGGCTATTAGCCAGATGGCTATATTTTAAATTGTATGTAGCGGGGCAAAGTAATAAATTATTATTGTTTATAAATCTGTTTTAGTACATAAATATCATTTTCACTTGGGATGGAAATGTTTTTTTGGTGCGGAACATACATGATATCGTCAATTTCAACACCGTGTCCCAGCCCGAGTGCGTGCCCGAATTCGTGCATTATTGCGCAATAGATGCTTAAATCTGAAGTTTCGCGTCCATAAGAGTTTGGCAGACCTATATCTATAGCGATTTTTTTTAAAGAAGTGCCTACAACGCTTAAATACTTACACATACCTTCGTACACTCGTCCAACCTTAACCCAATGGATAACAATGTCTGCCTCTTGTGCTTGAATAATTTTTTGAAATTGAACGGGTATGTTATTAGTTTTTAAAATGCTGTTCCATGATGTAATTGCTTTATCAATCATTGAGTACATCAAATCTTTGTTGTTTGCATTGCCGGCAATTGGAGTTACGAAAACTGTTATTAGGGGCTTATCCCATTTGCAAAGCTTGCCGCGAATGAGAGAGTTGTTTATATATTGGGTTATGTTAGATGATACAGACATAATTTTATAATATCAATAAAGCAAAATATTTTAATCATTTTATAAGTGTAAATTCGTATTATAGCATCACATGTAACGAAATGTAAAGATAAATTTAAAATAGCCAAAAACCCAGCTATAATCCTTCCTAGGATAGGATGCGGTGCGGGGAGTAGCAATATTTTTTGAACTCATGTTTTTATAAATACGTAGGTGAAAAACAGAAAGGTTAGATATGACATTAGAGGTAAACAAGATTAATTTGGCAGGAAATGTTAGTAATGTTTCAGGAGTAAACACAACTAAAAAAGTACCGCATAACACAAATTTATTAAATCAAGATGCGCCGGTTGATACTGTTAATTTTACCGGTAAAAAAGAGATGTCTGATACTGAGAAAAAAGAGTTGATTCTTAAGGCAAGAACTAAAGCCTCAGGTTATGCTTTCTTTGGCAATCTATTTAGTACTGCTTATTATGGATTAAGATCAGATGATACTGTTGCGAAAAAGTATAATTTAGACCCTGTAGAAGATAAAAAATTAATTAAAAATATTAAAAAACAACAGGTATTGTGGACATTACCGGCATGTGTACCGGGCTTGGGACTTCTTCCTGGCGCAGTCGCTTATATTTATAACAAAAACTGTGACGCAGATGATATTGAATTAACTAAATAAAACAAATGCAGTAATATGAAAATAAATGGCGTTAAATTGCAAAATTATCAGGTGCAGACAAATTCTCACAAGGATTTGCCTGCATTTGTTGAACAAAAAGAATTTAACATCCCGCAAGTACCTTTTTATGGTCTGCCGCTTGAAAAGATCAGCGGTAAGAGTGTTGATGCATTGCAAAATCTTGTTAATGAAATTGTAACTAATAATTTTAGTGATTATAGCATTTCACGTATTAAGCAGGCGAAAGATGCTGTGAGATTTGACATAGGCGAACAGATTGAGGGATTTCGCGGATTATTTAGAACAAAGGCTTTAGCGTCAAAATATTCTGACGAGGATAATATTTATTTGTTGTCTGAGACCCGAAATAATCTTACAGGCAATATTTCTGTTTTTGATAAGGCACTTAACAAAATAAAGACTTTCTCTAATAATGATATGACAGCACTGAAAGAATATAAATATAGTCCGGATCAATTTCATGAATACCTTAGGCATGGCAGAGTTAGAGGTATGCTAAGCCAAAAAGAATTAGATGATTTTATATCAACGATTGATAATCTGTTTATCAGCGATAATAAGGTTTATACTACCAAAAAACCAACAAAACTATACAGGGCGTTGCAACGGGATTTGAGTTCTGATGATATTGACCAATTGCGTCGTATCGGCGGAATTTTCACTGATAAATCTTTTGTTTCAACCTCAACAGATTTGGCTGTTGCAAAGCGTTTCAATGGCGGCAGCCCGATTTTAGAGATAAATGTACCCGCAGGGACAAAATATTTGGATATGGATAAACTGTTTAATATTCAAATGCGGCGGTGGCGTGAGGATGAATATTTATTAAACAGGGGCAGCAAGTTTAAGGTAACAGGTTTTGACGGCGAGAATAATATAATTAAGGTCGATTATTTGGCGGACTGAACAATTTTACCAGATATTTTTAATAAGAAAAACAAAACGTATTCGCATTATTAGACCGAATGTAACAAAATGTAAAAATGAATTTCAAATAGGCTGAAATCCAGATATACTGCCTCATAGGATAGGATAGGATAGGATAGGGCGGGGGAGTGTAAAGATTTTTCACTAATGTCCGATAATTAGAATATAAGTGGTTTCGAAAGCACAGTATGTAGTAATTTTAAAATGAGGACTAGACAATGGTTGACAAATTAAATGGACCAAACAAAGCAAGCAATTATCCTATACATGATAGGATAGACCTAAAACAAACAGAAAAACCAAAAGATTCCACATCTTTATTTACAAAAGCAAGACAACATTTGGACGTTAATAAAAACGACAATAAAATTTATAGTGGTAGTGAGGTTGACTGGTATTTAAGTGACAAGACAGGTGTAATTAACTACGAAGAAACACCGGATGGTACTATTACAACACCAAGAGGTTCCCACCCGAGTGATCTGCCTCAAGAAGTTATCGACAAAGAGAATGCAAAATATGAAAATTCCTTTCCTACAGGTAAAATGGTTAACATAGATGGTATTCCGCAAGAAATTGATCAAGGAAAAGTTGAATATGGCGGAACAAATCATTGGGAAGGTGGTATGGTTGATTATATCGGCGCAAAACATTTCGACAGTGGTATGGTTGATTATAGCACACAAATTGATGTCGAATAGTTACTGTGAATAAACAATATTATAAAATAATCTGATAAGTATTATACTTATCAGATTATTTTATATAGAAAGTTTTTCAAACAGATTTACATTTTCTGTTTTGCCGGTTGGTTTGGAGGTGATTAATGAATTTAATTTTTGCAAAGTTTGGATAACAGCAGTACGTGTTGTCCGCATTACTTCAATAAAATTCCCGCCTCCCATAGGCTTGAAACCAAGCTGCATGTATTTGCTAACTGTGTCATAAGGTCCGTTTTTTATCGCATCTATAGTAATTATATTTGCGCTGCTTTTTAAGAAGTCTTCAAAAGCGGTTTTAAAGAGAGTTTTGCCTGCCAGCGGCACTTTTTCTCTCTTTTTAACAGGCCATGTGCAGACACGTGTTATTTCATATTTATTGGAATTCGGCTCAAAGGTTATAATGCCGCAAGGTCTTTTGCCTTTTGCTAACAGATAAGATTTGTTTGCATTTGCGCCGGAAAGATTTATGGTCTCTTTTAGCATTGTGTACCACACTTCCATTTTTGCAGGCGGAATATTTGTTACATATTTTTCTAATTCAATATTTCTGTACATCTGTTGTAAAAATGGCATGTCTTCTCTTGTTAATTCAAAAACTTTCAGGCGTGTTATTTTGTTGTCACGCGAAAGACAGCGGGTATTTAGAATATGTATGCCGGCAAAGTTTATTTGATTTTTATTATTTGTAATTTGCATTTTTAATACCTGTTTTAAGGTAGAAAATTCCTGAATAAAAAAATTTGCATAATTATTGACTTTTTTTTCAATATCATTAAAAGAAAAATATGATGATAATGGAGCTTTTAAAAAGAAACAGAGTATGTCAGCATGACAAAGTAACACCGGAAGTTGATTTTGCATATTGTCCGGATTGCGGTGAATTAATCGAAAATCAGTGGTTCATTATGCGATGTGCCTGCTGCGGGGTTAAAGTCAGAGCAATGATTAAGAATGGTGAAATTGTCGCAGAAGAAAAATTTTGTCACAACTGCGGCTCTTCAATTTATACGGTTGATAAAATAGATAAAATAAATTTCATAGATGTAAATTATGCAGTACTTGTAAAAAAAGTAGTCACCCACGAAAGACCTGATATTACTCAAAGCTGGGTGGATCCTACGCAAAAAGCCAATGAGATACGCTTACTGCTGCAACAATACCAATAATATCAGCCAGAATTCCGACAAGAATTGCATAACGAAATTTTGTAATTCCTACTGCGCCAAAGTATACCGCCAGTACGTAGAAGGTTGTTTCGCTGCTGCCAAGCATTATGGCGGCAAGTTTTGTTGCATAGGCATCAGGTCCGAGGCTATGCGCTATGTCGGAAAATACGCCCAGTGCTGCAGAACCAGATAGTGAACGCACTATCATAATCGGTAATGTATCTACCGGTATATGTAAATAATTCAAAACAGGCGCAAGTGCAGCCCCTGTCATCTCTATTACCCCTGATGCTCTTAGCATTGATATTGCAACGATTATTGCAACCAGATAAGGGATTATATTTACTGATATTTTAAATCCATCTTTTGCGCCGACCGTGAAAACTTCGTATATGGGAACTTTTTTAACTAATCCCATGGTTAGAATAAGTATTATAATAACCGGCAGTGCCCATAGAGAAATTATGTTCATAACGCTTTGAAACATTATTCCTGACCTCCGTTTTCAGTGTTGTCAGGCATGGCGGCTGTTTGGGCTGACCAGAAACGCTGGAATATTTTAGCGACTATTATTGCGCTTATAAACGCTATTGTTGTTACAAGCAATGTTGGGGCAATTATTTCCGTTGGATTTTTGTAACCTATACCTATTAAAATAGCAATTACTGTTGCAGGTATCAATTGAAATCCGGCTGTACTCATTGCTAAAAAAGTGCACATAGAATTTGATGCGGATGATTTATCAATATTTTCTTTCTGCATCTCTTTCATAGCTTTTATTCCTATCGGAGTGGCAGCATTTGCAAGCCCTAAGGCATTAGCAGAAAAACTCATTGCAACATCCGCTATCGCCGGTGAATCTTCAGGTAATTCGTTAAATAATCTTTTACTTATCGGCTTTAAAAGTTTGGCAATTATTTCAACCAGTCCGCACTTTTCTGCAATTTTCATAATCCCGAGCCAGAAAGCCATAATTCCGATAAGTGAAAAAGCAACTTTTACCGAAAGTTCTGCGCCTGTAAGTATTGCATTAACTACATCACCCAATTTCCCGTTAATCGCTCCCGCTATTATTGAAATTACTATCAAAAAGTAAAATATATAATTCATAAATAAAATTAAATCATTAATTGTATTATTAGTCAATTTTTTAACGTAATCTTTGTTAATATGACTTGATTAT
The DNA here is from genome assembly GCA_944324165.1 of Candidatus Gastranaerophilales bacterium. Classification (GTDB taxonomy): domain Bacteria; phylum Cyanobacteriota; class Vampirovibrionia; order Gastranaerophilales; family Gastranaerophilaceae; genus CALUVH01. The sequence goes on from CALUVG010000019.1 coordinate 23,398, forward strand.
AGGATTATTTTATGATTTTATAAGTATAGAAACAGGTAATTCCTCTTTAGCCTGGTTTCAGGATTTACAACAAGCGGCGGTTGTTTGTCCGAATTTGTAGCTAAAATAAATCTAATAAAGAGAAGGAAAATCAATAATGTTAAAAATCAGATTAAAAAGACTCGGTGCTAAAAAAGCCCCTACATACAGAATTATTGTTATTAATTCAACAACAAAACGTGAAGGCAAACCTATTCAGGAATTAGGTCACTACAATCCAAAAACAAAAGTTATGAAATTGGACAAAGTTTCCGCACTTGAATGGGTTAAAAAAGGTGCTCAGCCTACAGAAACTGTTGCTTATCTGATTAAAAACTGTAATGACGACGGTACTTTGAATTACAAAAAATCAGAAACAGTAAAATTGTCTAAAAAAGCACAGGCAAAAGCTCAAGCAGAAGCTGAAGCTAAGGCTAAAGCCGAAGAAGAAGCAAAAGCAGCTGCTGAAGCTGCAGCTAGCGAAACACCTGCAGAAGAAACTGCTCAGGCGTAGAAAATAAAAATATTTTGATAAAGCGGTCGGTAAATTGTAATGATATACCGACCGCTTAAAATATTGTTTTCACAAGTTAAAATTATCTTTTGTTTTTAACAGAAGACCAATCATTATCTTTTCCTATCTGATTAAACTTATAGTTAAAATATGTTCCCATAATTAAAAATACAATAGCAACAACTACTGAAAAAATATCATTTGTATTCATTTTTAATTACTCCTATATTATCATCAATAACTTTATTTATTTTAATAATATTGTAAATAAACAAAAAATCAAAGTATATACCGATTAATACCCAAATAAATCTTCCAGCAGAGTTTATGCCGGCTAATATTAGTCCAACAATTCCACCAGTTAAAATAACAACAGCAGGTATTAAGCTTGATCTTAAATTCATTAAATTTTTATTAGATTCTTCCAAGTATTTATAACTTCAATTATACATTTATTCTGATTGATGTCAATCAATTAAAGAATGTAAGTATGCGCGAGTTACAAACCTTAAACTCTTTTGAAAAGTTATGATTGATAATAAAGATTAATCGCTGTATTTACTAATTTCGTAGAAATAGTTTTCAAGAGCAAGATATCCTTTGTAAATTTCATTAGAAATAGTCGCATAGTGAGTTGCAATAATGAACTTCAATTCTTTAGTTCTTATTTCTAAAAGGGTATCAGCATCTTTTTTAAGTTTTTCATCATTAGATTCAGACCATTTTTGCAGCAGGGCGAGTTCTTCATACATCTGTTTTATTGTTGTGAACTCTAAAGTATTAAAATCGTATTTACTCAACAGGGCGCGTTCAGCATTTGTGATACGGCTCATAACGGCTTGAAACTTGAACACACGTTTAATAATTACATAATTATCTGCAAGTTTTTTGTGTGAATACGGAATAGTATTTTTTGCCAGTAACGCTGCATAAGAACTTGATGTAAAAACATCATCGTCACGTGAAAAAGCACTTCTTGATGTAATTTCAAAATTTGATTTTCTTTCAATAAGATCTTCCAGCATTTTGCCTCCCGATTATGAAATTATAATAAGATAAGCAAAATTTCTTGTCATGTGTTTGTGTCAATTTTTTAACATAAATTAAAGAATGTTTAAGGCGGCACATCTTTCGCTTAAAGTTTCTAATCGCTTAATATCATCAGGATCCGGCGAAAATGCCTGTTTATATTTAAGCCAATTTATTTCAAAGTTAATGGCTTTTTCTATCATAGTATTGTCAAGTTTTTCATTTCCAAAAACTATTTTTCTTGTTTCAAATCCTGACAGATATTTGATTTGTTTAATAAATGGTATTGAGTTTGCAGATATCCCGCCGCCTAAGATAAATTTTTTATCATTCAATTCAGCTTTTTGGGAAGTTTTTTGTGCAAATTCAAGTATTATATTATCCTCAACATTTTTTATGCCAAGCGAACCGGAAAAATCTGTTCTCCCGAAGACAATGCCGGTTAGATTTTTACTCAGCGGATTTTGTAAAATAGCATCAAGTGCTTTGAACCCTGTAATAGTTTCAATATTAATAAATAAATCAGTATTCTGCGGCAGTATGTTTATTGAACCGGTTATGAATTTTTCAAAAGCATACTCAGACTCAATCATCGGAGCCACAACGGTATTAATATGTAGTTTTGCAGCATCTTTCAAATCTCTTATAGCCTCGCAGCCGCCGGATTTTAGTGTGAATTTTAGTCCTGCAGCATCACCAAGTTCTTTTAAGATTTGTATTTCTTCAAAAGTTGCGCCTTCCGATTCAAATTCAGCTTTGACACCTGTAGCGTCAAAGCTTGATTTGAGTTCTATTAAGTTATTTATTAAAATATTTTTCACGATATAAAGCTAAAAATTAATCTGTCAACTGCTGCATGATTTCAAAAGGTTTTTCAGCAAGTCTAAGAGTTTCAGAGTCGATAATACCTCTTTTCAATTCAGAGAAAGTTGCTTTTTTAGAATTGAATTTTCTTTTAAGAAATTCATAAGAAACTTTCGGGTCGCATTTATCTCCGCAGGTAAACAAATCAACTGCTGCATAACCTAATTCTGGCCATGTGTGAATTGCAAGATGACTTTCTGAAATAATAACAACGCCGGAGACGCCGTAGGGGTTAAACATATGGAAACATTTTTGGACAATAGTCGCACCACACTCAAGGGCGGCATCCACCATATACTTTTCTACTTTATCAATACTGTTTAATGTGTTTGGATCACATTCAAAAAATTCTGCTAAAACATGTTGTCCTAAGTGGATTTCTTTTTTGCCGTTCTCTTGAATAGCTGTAAAAGGTGAAGTTATTGCCAATTCATGTGCCTCCTATCTAAATGTATATTTATTTTACTACTACAAAAATTGCTTTCGCTATAACATATTACTATAAAAATCAAAAATTTTGTAAAATTTACACTTAAAATTTTTTTTTTTACAAAACTTTTCATACCAATATGCCTAAAAGGTAGATGTAATGTATCATTCGAACGACTGATTTTTATTAAGAATTATTAACAATGTAGTATTATTTTTGTTTGATGTAAAATCATAATATGAACAAAATACTTGTAATAGATGATGATGCGGCAATAAATGAGCTTATCAAGGTTAATCTTGAGTTATGCGGATATAAGGTTATACAGGCTCCGGACGGAGTAAAGGGGTTTGCGTTATGCAAACAGGAAATGCCGTCACTGGTTATACTAGATGTAATGATGCCTGATGTGGACGGATTTACTGTTGCACAGAGGATAAGAAAAAATGACAGTACGAAAGATATACCTATACTGATGCTTACAGCCCTCTCACAGGTTAGCGATAAGGTTAACGGGTTCAATATAGGCGTTGATGATTATCTTGTTAAGCCTTTTGAAATGGAGGAATTGCAGGTAAGAGTCAGAGCACTTTTAAAACGTTCGCGTCAGATACCTGAATCTGCATCTACACGTGAACTTTTGACGCTTGGTGATATAACTTTGCTGCCTGAAACTTATTGTGTAAAAATAAAAGATAAACAGGCAAAATTGACCCCAATAGAATTTGATATTTTTAACTTGTTGTTTCAAAATCATGGGAATATGGTTTCATCAGCTCAGTTGTTGAAAGATATATGGGGATATTCGCCGGATGATGATATAGAAACAATCAGAGTGCACATCAGACATTTGAGGAGTAAATTAGACAAAATTTCTGACGGTAAAAAGTATATAGAAACTATTTATGGCGGCGGATATAAGTTAAATGTTTAAAACATTACGCCTTTTTCAAAAAAGTCTTTTAAACTTTCTGCATGACTTTTTAAGTTAGGTGCAGCTACTTTTTTGCCTGTATTTTTCTGCGCTCTTTGCAGGTTGATATAATCTCTATCAGTGTGTTCTAAAAGATTTGACATTGCATAATTAAATTTGATTTTTTGGAACTGCTGTTCTACCAGTTTGCCGGCATGCATTGGAGTTCCGGTAAAAGATACATTATTTACTTGCATATTAATCCTTTCATTTTTATTTGAATATTAAAACATCAAAAGGAATTTTTTGTTATATGAAAAAAATAGTTTAACAAATATTTACTTTTCCTGTTCGTAACCAAAGTTTCTCAAAGAACTCTGTTTTTTGCGCCAGTCTTTGTCTACTTTGACTTCAAGAGAGAGAAAAACTTTTTTTTCTGCAATTTTTTCAAGTTCCAGCCGCGCCTCTGTGCCTATTTTTTTCAAAAGGTTTCCGCCTTTTCCGATAAGTATACCCTTCTGGCTTTTGTGTTCACAGTATATTGTTGCATATATGCGGTCAATTTCTTCTGTCTCCTGATAATTGTCGACTTTTACCGCAACTGAATGAGGTATTTCATCTGATGTATTGAGAAGAATTTTTTCTCTGATAATCTCTTCGGTAACGTCGCGCATTGTCTCTTCTGTTACAATATCTTCCGGATATAATAAATCCCCTTGGGGCAGATATTTGTAAATGTTTTTTATAAGCGTATCCATATTGCGACCTGTTTTGGCAGAAATTTTTACAACAGGATAATTTTTTTCAAAAAGAAGTTTATATGTAATCAAATTTTCTTCTACTTTTTCAGTTTTTTTTAGTTTGTCAACTTTGTTCATGACAATTATGACAGGGATATCTGTGTTTAGTATGTTTTGCGCAATCCATTTATCACCTTTTCCCGCAGGCTCAGAACCGTCTACAAGAAAAAGTATTAAATCAGCATCAGGAACAGCTACTTTAGCTTCATCAAGAAGAAATTCGCCGAGTTTATTTAGAGGTTTATGAACTCCGGGGGTGTCAACAAATACAATTTGTCCCTTTTCACTTGTGTAAATACCCTTAATTCTTTTACGTGTAGTCTGTGCTTTATCTGTTGCAATTACTATTTTCTGCCCGAGAACCTGATTTAGCAATGTTGATTTGCCTACATTAGGTCGTCCTATTATTGCTGTAAATCCGCTTTTCATAAAAAAATTATATCACAAAAAGTATCAATTTATTAAGAAAGTGGCAATTTTTTTTTTCTCAATGTATTATATAATATATGTAGGGAAAAATTTATTTTTATAAATCGGGATAAAATGAAGAAAAATAATTGCATATTAGGTATAATACTACTGTTAGGTTTAGCACTTGCCCCAATGAATACAGCATTGTCCGCAGATAATAACCTTGTTCAGGTTGATTTGAAAAAAGGCAGCGGTAATGCAGTGGATATAACTTTTTTTACTTCCGAAAATTATGGCAGCAATGTAATTGTAAAGAAAAAATCTGATAATAAATATGTTATTTTGATGCCAAAAGTTTTGACATCAGGATACAGAAGTGCAGATTTGGAAAGTGTCCGCGATTTAGTAACAAATATTGATGTAAAAAGTGTAAATGATGGCGCAGCCGGTTATACAAAAATTACGATGATAACCACAAAGCCTTTGAATATAACTACTCATGTTTCAAAGGCAGTTCCGTTGACTGATGCCCAAAAACAATATAAAACATTGATAGCAGAGGCTTATACTGTTAAAAATAACGTAAATAAAAGTGTACCTCAGAAAACATCCCGCCCTACAGAGGTTACTGTAAATAAAGCTCCGGCTGTGCAGGCAAAAAATACAACTCAGCCTAAAAATACTGTCAAGTCTGTTTCTGCCTCTAATAATAAAACTGTCGCAAAAGCTAATCAAACTGATACAAAAACACAGTCTAATCAGTCGAAGACTCAAACTGCGCCTGTTAAGTTAACACCTGTAGATACTAAAAAGCTTACTGAGCCTAAAAAAACGGATAATATAGTAGCTCAGGAAGTTGCAAAAACAGTAAAAGAAAAAACTCTTGAGCTGCATACTCCGGATTTGCCTCCACTCGAGCAGCCGGTAGTTGAAAAAACTACGCAGGTAACTACAGAAACAAATACGCCTATAGAAGATATTAAAGTTGTTCAAAAGAATCAAAATAACCTTTCCCATAAAAAATCAATTCTGGCAAAATTGAAAAATAAAATAGTACTGCTAAAAGGAAAGGTTCAACATAAAATGCCGGCAGGAATAGCTACAACGCTTATTTTCACAATAGTGCCTTTAATCGCACTTATTGCATTTCTGAAATTGATACATTCATCTATAAAGAATTCATTGATGCTTAAAAAATCGTTCCTTGAACGAATTTCTAAAAAACCGCGTCAGAAAGATTATGAACACATTATTAATAATGAAAATCTTAACTGGCAAGAAAAATATCAATTATATATAAATCAATCGCGTAAAGAGAATACGTCTTTTTCGTCCGCTTCTACAGAGCAAAGCAAATACAAATTTGTAACACAGACACAAAAAGCTGCGGATAGTATAGAGGAACAAAGACAAAAACTTGAACGCCTTGTAACTCCTGAACGACAAGAAGACAATGAAAATAAACATTTGCCTTCTGACAAAGTTATAGTACACAGTGAAGAACAAACTATTGATAAAAATCTTAAAGATTTAGCAAGATTTAAGGCGTTTGAACCTTCTTTACATCAGGCAAAAAGAAATGTAAAATTACAAAAGAGCAGATTTAAAGGGTTTGCCGCAAAAGAAAATTATCAAACAGCGCCTGTGCAGCCACAACCTACCGTTGAGTTGAAAAAGACGCCTTTGACACAATCTACACGTCAGATAAGTGATGCAAATTTGAAGGTTTCTGATGTTACAACAAAAACGGTTAAAGATGATTATGTAATGTCCTCTCTGGAAGAATTTTTTACTACACCGGAAAAGCCTGTAGCAGATACCCTTGCACAAATTAAACCGTCTATGAAACTATCACAACCGGCTAAAGCAAAAGAGGTCACCAATCCTATTGCAGTCAAAAAATTTGAGAAGGCAGAAAAGCCTACATTTAGCGGACTTATTGTAAAAACAGGATGCAACATTGATGATGACAGAGGATTTTATATTGTAAATCTTGATGGTACATCTGCTCTCGTTGGAAGAATTAAAGAAGATGTTGTTATCTTGAAAAAGTTCGATGATACTTTAGAACGAAAATTACAGGTGAGACACGACAAAGACAATATTTATATGGTAAAAACAGATGGCTTTAAGTCATTGATTGATGCCGCTAATATGGGTGTACTTGTTGAATTATAATATAGATTTTTAAAATAGTTCGGGAGCGATAAAGAATGAAAAGAGGGTTAGTTTTATTTTTAATTTTTATCGGACTATTTTTGTGCGGCTGTTCGCAAAAAGATGACAGAACAGTAATACAATTTGCAAGCTGGGGCTCCAGAACAGAGGTAGAAATTTTGACACCGATTCTTGCAGAATTTGAAAAGCTGCATCCGGATGTTAAAATTGATTTTATGCACATTCCGCAGAATTATTTCCAGAAAATACATTTGCTTTTTGCCTCCAATAAAGCTCCGGATGTTGTTTTTGTGAACAATTTATACTTGCCGGTTTATGCTAATGCAGGAGTTCTTGAGCCTTTAGATATAAATACAGCTAATTATTATCCGCAGGCTATAGCCGCGTTGAGCTGGCATGACAAACTTTATGCAGTACCACGGGATGTTTCAAATCTTGCAATATATTATAATAAAGATATTTTCGATAAATATAACCTGTCTTATCCAAAACAGGACTGGACATTTGCGGAATTTTTGCAAACTGCACGGCGGCTTACAAGGGACGGAATATTTGGTATAAGTTTTGAAGAGGATGCATTGTTTTATCTGCCATATTTGATGAGTGAGGGCGGTGGAATTTTATCGGATGATCTGTCTAAAGAAATTATAGATACTCCGGCAAGTCAGAGAGGATTGAACTTTTATACGGATTTACGAACGAAGTATCATGTTGCACCTTTAAAATCCGAGAGTGCCAGTGCTACAATGGCACAAATGTTTTTGCAAGGCAAAATTGCAATGCATTTATCTGGACGCTGGCTGACGCCTAAGTATACAGAAGAGGCTGACTTTAATTGGGATGTTGTGCCGTTTCCTAAAGGTACTGCAGGCAGTGTTGTTTCTCTGGATGCCTCAGGCTGGGCTATTGCAAAGGATAGCAGACATAAAAAAGAGGCTTTGCAGCTTATCAAGTTTCTGGCATCTAAAGAAAGCAGTGAAAAATTTATTAAAAGCGGTTTGATAGTTCCTGCGCGAACGGATGTAGAAGATGCGTTTTTAAAAAGTGCAAAAGGATCTGAAACATTTTTAAAAATAATATCTACCTCAAAACCAACACCTGTATCTGTAAATTATAATGAAATTCTGGATAAACTTTCAGAGAAACTGGAATATAAATTTAATTAATTTCTTCTACAAATTCCAGTTTAAACCCGAGAATTTGACAAATATAGCCCATTTCATATAGTTTAAGTTTGTTTTGCGCAAGACGGTAATTTAGATTTTGTGGTGAGTAGTATTTATCACTCACTTCGGACAATTTTTCCGCAAGCATCTTCATTGTCCAAGCTTTTTTTGAAAGCATAATTTTTACTTCTTTTCTTGCATCAATTTTTTTGAATGAATCGCTTTGCATAATAACTAAATTATATAAGTAATAATATTTATATATTGACAAAACAAAAGAATTGTTGCATTATTAAAAGTATATTTTTATAAATAAAAAAATACTTTTATAAATTTGAAGGAGAATAAGAATTATGAACAGAGAAAGAGACAACGTGTTAAGAGTAGTAAAACAGAATAGTGAATTAGTTAGCAGAGGATTTACCGTGGCTGAAGGGTTGATAGTTGCAGCTGTTATTGGTGTAGTTGCAGCTTTATTTACTGTACCTGCTTTTGTGCATGAGGAGCAGGTAAATAAAAAGATAGAAGGTGTAAATTGTATTGTCAAACTTGCCGATGGGGCTTGTATAAACAAGATATTATCACCGGATAAGGATTATGCTCCGATAAATAAAACAGAATGTGAACAGGCAGTTTTAGATGGAAAACTTGGTATAAAAAGCTGTAAATATGATAAAGATTACTGGGCTGGCGCGGTAAAAGCCTGCGGAGGAATTGATAAAATGCTGACAATGCAGCAATTAGGCGAGCTTGCAGCATATTTGTATAATTATTCCGGTACAATAAAAGCACGGAAAGATGTAGCGGATGATGCCGGTTATAAATTAGATTTAGAAAAAGCTGAGAAGTTTTTAGCAGCCTCTCCATATGGTGAAAGATTAAAAGAATTCTATGTATGGTCAGCACAAGAGGATGACGATATGTACGGATATGCCCGTTATTTTATGGCAGATGGTACTTATTGGTTTGAGAACGCAAGAGAACTCAATACCAGATTAGCTGTATGTATTGATAATTAGTTCTATTTTTTCGCTCTAATTCTTTATATATGAACAGAGTTTGATGCAATTATTAAAAAAATATTTCTCCTGATTGAAAACTTCTTTATTATAATCAGGAGAAATTTTATATTGAAGATTTTTATTAAATATATTTAATCTGTTTTTTGCGCTGCAAGCGGTATTGAAGTAAGACTAAACTTTCTGGAATATCATTACGTATTCATGTTTGAACACATAAAATCCGCCTGCAAGTGCACGATAACGCCATAAATTTGCATTTTTACCTTTTGCGCGTTCATTGCCCTGCATATCTTTTATTATAATAGCTTTGGTTATAAATCCTAATTCGTTCATTCTTCTCATACATTCAAAGCCAAGCGGAATATGTTGAGAATGTGCATATTTATCACCGATGATTAATGCTGCAAATCTGCCTTTTTCAAGCAAGTCATAACCATTTTTAGCCACTTTTTTAAACAATTCATAGAATTCTTCTGTTGTGGCACAGTTTGATAAATCTTCTTTTTTATCTGAAAATTTAATAATATCATCATATGGCGGATGCAGTATTAAAAGCTGCGCTTTTTCTTCCCCCATAATCTCAAGTCTTGCCTGAATTTTTTCCTTTGCAAGTTCACTGGCTGAGTCTGCACAAATAATGTTTACATCCGTAACAAGTTGTTTCGGGGTGAATTTTTCAGAAACTTTCTCGGCTAAATCGTCTTTTAATTCAACACCTATACACCTTCTGTGCATATTGACAGCCTCAATACCAGATGTTCCTGAACCAAAAAATAAATCAAGCACTATATCGTTTTTTTTAGTAAATCTTTCATAAATTTGTTGTGCGATTTGCGGAATATAATTACCGTGGTATTCGTTTGAATGTCCGCCTTCTTTTAGTCTGGATGGAAATTCCCACAAAGTATCAGTTTTTACATGACTGTAATCTCTCCACTGTTTAAGATTTATATCGTTGTATTTGGTCGTTTTGACCGGCTGTACAACTTGTAAATCTGCTTTTTTAACCGGTTTTAACTTTGTGTTTATTTTTGCTCTTGCCACGTGTATGTTCTCCCCATAATCAAATCTATAGAGGTATTTTATAGAAATGTTTCAAATTTGTAATCAAACATTTAGATGAATTTGTGTTTGTCCTAAAATTTTAGGTATAAATACGAGATTTTCGGGGTGAAAAATGGCAAGAATTAAACAGTTATCAAAGCATTTAATAAATCAAATTGCAGCAGGTGAAGTTATTGAACGGCCGGCATCTGTAGTAAAAGAACTTGTTGAAAACTCTATTGATGCCGGTGCAACAAGAATAAGTATTGAAACAGCAAATGATTGCAGAGATATTCGTGTTGCAGATAACGGATCCGGTATTCATCCCGATGATATAATGCTGGCTTTTTCAAAACACGCAACCAGTAAAATTGCGAGTGATGAAGACTTATATTCCATTACAACTTTAGGGTTTCGTGGTGAGGCGCTGTCAAGTATTATTTCAATTGCAAAGCTTACCTGTACAACACGTACAAAAGACTTTGAGACAGGTACAAAAGTAAAATGCGAAAATTCAGAGGTTACAAAAGTCGAAACAGGATGTGCGATAGGTACGATTATGGACGTAAAAGATTTGTTTTATAATCTCCCGGCGCGTCTGAAGTTTTTGAGAAATCCAAATACTGAATTTTCATATATACAGGAGCTTGTACAGTCTCTTGCCATTGCGCATCCTGAGGTTTCAATTGAACTGAAAAAAAATGGCAAAACAATGTTAAAAACATCCGGTGATGATTATCTGCTTCAAACGATAAAAGAAATATATTCAGCGGATGTCACTTCGCATATGAAAGAAATATTACGCGAGGATGCAGAATTTGGACTAAAAATCTCCGGTTATGTTACAACGCCAGATTTTACAAGATCAAGCAAAAAAGGATATCATACCTTTATAAATTCCAGAATCGTAAAATGTCCGATATTTCAAAAAGCTATAGATACAGCTTATAAAAGTTTGATAGCAAGCGGTAAATATCCTCTTGTTGTTTTGAATCTGGAAATTCCTCCGCAGGATGTTGATGTTAATGTGCACCCGACTAAAAAAGAAGTGCGTTATAAAAATATCAACCAGATTTTTAATTTTATAATATCTGCAATTCAGGGCGGGTTGTCTAATTACAATACAGCCATGGCAGTAAGCAGTTTTTATTCACGTGAGTCTTCTACTGCGGAAGAAAAAACAACCATGAATTTTCAAGATACTTTTTCACTGCCTGCATCACTAACTTATGAACCGCAAAATACAGCAGAACAATCTGCAGCAACTTTTGACTTTCCGCGGCAAGATGATGATACCGTCTATTTTTCAGATTTAAAAAATGATGAGTCAAAAACTTCTGTTGCTCAAAATTATGAAAAGCCATCTCAAAAACAGTTTTTCTCCTATGAAGAGGTCAAACCTCAGGAGGAAGAAAATATAATCGGGCAGTATAAAAACACGTATATTTTGATAGAAAAAGAAGACGGTTTAGAAATTGTTGACCAGCATATTGCGGAAGAGCGTTATATTTATGAAAAATTAAAAAGCCAGAAGGAGCCTGCATCTCAGCTTTTATTTTTATCAGATCCTGTGTCTGTGACCCCTAGTGAGGCAGAGCTTATTAAAGAAAATATGGACAAATTTGAAAAATTTGGTTATGGTCTGGAATTTACAAAGGAAAACGAAGTGACATTCCGTAAAGTACCGCAGATGATAGCGAAAGTAAATCCGCGGGAAATTCTTGCCGATATTTTTGCCAATATAGAAGGTGATATTGATAATCTGGAAGAAAAGATATTAATAACAACCTCCTGCAAAGCCTCGGTAAAAGCCGGTCAAAAGCTGGCAATATGGCAAATGCAGGAGATTATCAAAAACTGGCGGACAACAAAAATGCCTTATACTTGTCCACACGGGCGTCCTATCACAAAGACGATTCCACACAAACAAATTGCCGGATTTTTTCAAAGAAACCAGTAAAAAGGTGGGCACGAGGAAAAGGCACTAAGGCACTAAGGAGTTAATAAAGACGTTAAGACTATAAGACGTGTCTTGGATTTGCCTGTCGCATCGTTCGCGAATAACGAGTACGCTTACGCTTTAACTCTTCGCTCACTCGCTCTCCA
>CALUVG010000020.1 GCA_944324165.1 Candidatus Gastranaerophilales bacterium
TTTAACATCTTTATCTTTTGGTGTAGTTGGCGCAGCCGGAGTTTCTTCTTCACCTTTGACATCTTTATCTTTTGGTGTAGTTGGCGCAGCCGGAGTTTCTTCTTCACCTTTGACATCTTTATCTTTTGGTGCGGTTGGCGCAGCCGGAGTTTCTTCTTCACCTTTAACGTCTTTATCTTTTGGTGCAGTTGGCGCAGCCATTGAGCCTATAGCTTTTTGCCAGCCTTTAATTTCGGCTTCCGGATCTACAGTTAAATTAGCTTTATTGGCTTCATTATATTCAAGTTCACCAGGGACACGAATTTTTTCGCCAACATGGAAAGCTTCGACTTTATCTTTGCCAAACTTTTTAATTAAATCTTTGTTTAATTCTCTAAAATTATTAATTTCTTCATCAGTGGCATCTTTACCTAATAATCTGTTAGCTGTACTTCTAAAAGTTTCTCCATTTTTTACATATACATATGTATTACCATCGTTATCATATTCAATAACATGAGTTTCATTGCCATCCTGAACTGTAGATGTTTTACCATTTTCATGCCATTTAGTTCTAATAGTATATCCATCGCGTTTTTCTTCTATTTCATCAGGAGCAACCTGTTTAAATTCTTTAACATTACCGTCAATACCAACTTCTTTACGATATAAAAGTTCGTCAGTTTTGCCGCTTTCTTCATCAATAGAATAAGTACTTACAGTTTCCGCAATACCTTCTTTTAAATCTACCGGATTATTTTTTACATTTTGTGTTAAAGTGCCATTTTCATCATCATACTGATTAATTATTATGGAACTAAGTTCACTGCCTGTATTTGTTTCAACAATTTTGACAGGTCGTCTGTTAGCATCAAAATCAGTTACTGTCTTAACACCCTGAGCATCAATAGTTTGACGTTGCAAGTTATTTTCATCATCATATTCATAATTTGTGACTTTAACATTGCCCTGAATACTAAGGGTTTCTTTTTCCGGTAAACCTGCTTCATTATTTTCAAGAATATAACCGATATCATCTGATTTTTCAGCGTATGTTGCTACTTTATTTCTATCCCCGTCACGATAAAATGTGAATTTTTCCACATTGCCATCTTTAGTCGCAACAGTTTGAGCTTGATATTTAAGCTTTCCATCAGGATAGTAATAATCTGTTGTGTTATCATCGACTTTTGCAGGATAAACTTCCTGACCGTCATTAATCTGTGTTTCTAAAATCTGATTCAAAACTTTAACCGCATCTTTTACTTCTTTTCGGCTGCCTTCAAATCCCAATTCTCTGGCTTCTTTAACAGATAGCTTTCCATTTTTATTTTCATCAAATTTATCAAAAATGTTCTGAATATCAGATGCATAAACATAATTTGAATCTGACAATCCTGCATTTTTGAAAAATTCATAAACTTGTTTGTTTTCCTTGAGTTGTGATAGCTGCATTCCCTTCTGGTTAAATTTCTGATTAGAAATTGCTCCCGTTTTACCTAATTCTTCTACCATTTCTACCTGCCTTTCTTTAGTAACACACTATTTGATATTCAGATATACGGAATTCAGCAAAACAAACTTTAAAGAATTTCAAAAAATATTACAAAAACTTTACATCAATAAAAAATTATAACAATCTTGATAAGTCTCAAAACATTTTGCATCAGTTGACAGAGCCAATTTATCAGCAGTCACATTCAGTGCCGTAATATTTTCTTTTATTAAACAAACATTAATATTTCTTTTAATCGCCTCCAAAACAGGAACAGCCCCTGCACAATTATAAGGCATGATTAAAAAATCAAGCATATCAACAGAAATGCCGCTATTACCACTCAACAACGGAGCTTGTGCTAATCCTAATAAAATGCATGGCAGAAAAGTTGGGGTAATATATTCTGATGCAGCCCTCGCATCAACAATTCCGGCAGATATTGAATAATCCTCAAATGCAGGAGAATGTGCACAAGGAACTCTTAATTCTTTTGACAAATAATGGGATATAATAGCTTCAACTCCGCCAACCGGATCGGTTCCAATCCCGTTTGCATAATCAGTATTATCACCTTCAGGATCTTTAAACATACATACAACCGCTATTGCCTGCGCACCTTTTTCTATTAACTTTCCGGAGGCAGCAAGCAAAGTTTCAGGCTCACTAACACTGCCGGTAGAAATACCATTTTCATCAATATAAAAATCAACCCCTGCGTATTTTTCGGTAATTTCGTATCCAATGATATCTGTACCATAAACTGTTTTTACTGCATTAATAGTGTTAATATGTACATTTAATACATCCTGCGGTATAGCCTTGTCAAATACTACCCCTATTCTATTATTACAAGAAGGTATTAACCGAATTTCTCCCTTAAAAAAACTGTCAAGCGAGTACCCTTCAACATATAACATGTCTGGCGTAATTCCACTAAATCCGCCGGCATTCACAACATTAGGATTTACAATCAAATTAAATTTAGATGCAAACTTTCTTGCCTGAATACTGGCATCACCGGCATAACCTCCGATTGATGCTCCGATGCCGGTGGGTACTATAAATGCCCCAATTTTTTTACCATTATCTAACATATAGTAATAATACAACAAAAAAGCAGCGTCTGCTGCTTTTTTGTTTAAACAAATATTCAATTGTCCAAAGTTTACTGTTGTTGACCTCCGTATGAAAAATCTTTTTTGACGTTTGTTTGTAAAAGCTTGGTCCATGAACTTTCAAATGATGTGATTTCATTCAATCGTGTTTCGTAATTGTTTTTCTCTAACTCCAGTTCAGATTCCCAAGACTCTAAGTTAGCTAACTCTAATTCATGATCCTGATTTAATATTTCAACCAAATCAGCATATTGTACAGGATCTTCTTCATAATACTCGTAATAGTAATATTGCAGCTGTTCGTTATATTTTGACTGTTCTTCAGCATTTTTGCGTGTTGCAGAAGTCATGTTAAACATAACATTAGACAATTTTTCATTAATTAATGCTTTTTGTTTGGTATACATTAACAATGTTTCTTGAATATTTGATATTGCCATCGCTCTGCCCTCTTGTTTTTTTCTCTCTTATATATATAAACAATTTTGCAATACACTGATTTCAACAACTCTATTTTTTGTTACAATTGTTAATATTTATATTTGTGCTATATTTATAATATAATATTTAAAGAATATTAGGAGAATACCATGGATCAAGAAACTTATTTCAAAATTATGGGTTATGTACCAACAGTAATAGAAGCATCATCCAGAGGCGAACGTTCTTTTGACATTTTTTCAAGATTGCTGAGAGAAAGAATTATATTTTTAGGTTCTGAAATAGACGATGATGTTGCAAATTCTATTGTTGCTCAATTGTTACTTTTGGATAGTGAAAATAACGAAAAAGATATTATGTTATATATTAACAGTCCCGGCGGAGTTATAACTGCCGGTATGGCAATATATGATACTATGAACTTAATAAAATCAGATGTTGCAACTATTTGTCTCGGGGATGCAGCGTCAATGGGAGCTTTTCTGTTATGCTCCGGTACAAAAGGCAAAAGAATGGCTCTGCCAAATTCCAGAATAATGATTCACCAACCTTTGGGCGGCGCAAAAGGACAGGCAACTGATATCGAAATCGAAGCAAAAGAAATTCTCAGAATGAAACATATGCTCATTGATATCATTGCTAAAAATTCCGGACAGCCGTATGATAAAGTTAAAGAAGACTGCGAACGTGATCACTTCCTTTCTGCGCAGGAAGCTTTAGAATACGGACTTATTGATAAAGTTATAGAACGCAGCAACAAATCTTAGTTTGTTAACAAAACTTAACATATACTATAAAAACATGCAATTGTGAGGAATTGCATGTTTTTATATACATGTAAGGTTAAAAAAAGGTTAGATATAAAATCAGGTAGGGGTTAGAAATGTCTGTATTAATGTTCGGCTTTCGAAAAATATGCCTTATTCGACAGCGTAATGATTTAAGTTATCGAATAATGCAATTATCCAGAAAAATACAGGATTTGCAGCAATATTCAGCGAATATAGCAGACGGTTCAGTTTCAATGTATGATATGATGAATACACCGGCGTCTATGTTTAACAGACAGATGATGTTTTCTATATATTCGCATAATATGGCAATGGCTGGTGCCCAACAAAACTTTATGATGATGGGTCCTATGATTAACATGCAAATGCAGCAGATGGATCCTAATGCTCAGGCAATGTATCAACGCTGGATATTTAATGGTCTTTATCAGCAGCAAAAAGAGCGTGTTAAAAAGGTTGAAGAAAAATTATTACATCAGCAGGAAACAGAAATAGAACAGGAAAAAGCAAAATTAGAATCTCAGTTAAAAATGGTAGAACAAGAACTACAAGGTGTAACTGAAGGTGAAAATAAATCATTTGAAACATGGAAACCTAATTACGCATAATTTTTGAGTTCTTTAATTATGAATACCCCCCTATCCTTTAAAGACCATATATTAATGGCTCACAAAATGTGAGCCATTTTGCATTTATTTATAAACTTAAAACATGATCAACGGGAATATCAAAATCGTCATGCGGTAATTTGTCAACACACAATTTTTTCGGTAATAATGTTACAGTTTTTATTTTCGGATATTGAGCAAGAAAGCGGTCATAAAATCCTCCGCCGTATCCGAGTCTATAATTTTTTTTATCCGCCATTAAAGCCGGAACAATGATTAAATCAAGAATTTTGGGATTAACCGGATTTGTACACGGCTCTTTTACATTAAATTTCGAAACCTCCAACTCGTCAGTATATGGACAAACCAATAACCTGTCATGAGACACTTTTGGTAAATAAAATTTTTTTTCATCCTCTAATAATTCTAATGTATTAATTTCATACTTTAAGGGGTAATAAATCATTATGTGTCCTGCATTCCTGTAAAAATCCATATTGCGTAATAATGTACAGAGCTGGTGACTTATCTCCGGTATATTTATTTTTTTTCTATATTGTTTCGCTATTGTCCGTAAGTATGTTTTTTTATCCATGTTTTTAATATATAATAAATACAAAGACTATGACAAATATATGCGATAACAATTTAATAAATCCTAATTGGGCAAAACACGGTTACATACAGGTATATACCGGCAATGGTAAAGGCAAAACAACTGCATCGCTGGGACTTGCAATGCGTGCACTCGGCAGATGCTGGAAAGTTCTGCTCATAATGTTCACAAAAGGCGGAGATGATTACGGAGAGTTGATATCCTTTAGAAATCTTTCTGATGAAATACGTAATAATTTGACCATAGTTCAGGCAGGAGCCGATAGAATAGTTTACAGCCACAATCGCAATGAAGCCGATGAGTTTGAGATAAAAAAAGGCTGGGAGCTTGCCAAAAAAGCAATTCTTAATGATGAATATAATTTAATAATCCTGGATGAGGCAAATATTGCAATAGATTTAGGTATATTAGATGTTAAGGAAGTAGTTGAAGTTTTAAAAAATAAACCCGAAGAAATGGAAATCGTATTAACCGGAAGAAATGCTAAGCAGGAAATTATAGATATCGCCCATCTTGTGTCTGAAATTAAGCCGGTAAAACATTACTGGGATACCGGTATTGCCGCACGCAAAGGTATTGAATACTAAACTTGCCTTATGTGCCTCTTGTAAATGTTTTGTTTTTGTTTTATTATTATCTTGCAAATTTTACTTTAAAAAAGGAGAGTTATTATGTCAAGAAAACCAATTATAGCAGGAAACTGGAAAATGAACCTGTTAAAAGCTGATGCTGAAGCATTGTTTGAAGGTATTAAATCATTTGTTAAAGATTACAGTGCACAGGATTTGCCTACTGTAATTATAGCTCCGACTTTCACTTCATTATCAGCAGTTCATGCTGAAAAATGTGACTGCGGCTGTGGCGGTAATAGAATTAATATTGCAGCGCAAAATTGCCACTGGGAAAGTTCAGGCGCTTATACAGGTGAAGTTTCTGTAGAAATGGTAAAAGATGCAGGCTGCTCTTATGTTATCATCGGACACTCTGAAAGAAGACAATACTTCTCAGAAACTGATGAGATGATTAACAAAAAAGCAAAAGCAATTCTTGCAGGCGGCTTAATTCCTATTATCTGCTGCGGCGAAACTCTGGAACAGCGTGAAGCTGGCGTTACAGATCAACATATCGCATCACAAATCCGTGCTGCTTTAGCTGGAATTTCATCAGAAGATGTTGCAAAATCTGTTATCGCATATGAACCGATCTGGGCTATCGGTACAGGCAAAACTTGTGACAGCGATGAAGCAAACCGTGTTATTGCTATGATAAGAAATGTAGTTAAAGATGTAGCAGGTGCTGACGCTGCTGATTCAATCAGAATTCTTTATGGCGGTTCAGTTAAACCATCTACTATTGCTGAACAAATGTCTAAATCTGACATTGACGGTGCTTTGGTAGGCGGGGCATCTCTTAAAGCTGACAGCTTTAATGAAATTATCGCTAACACTATGAAAGTTGCTGTTTAAATATTAAAACATACAAATTTTAGGGTGGGTTAATCCTGCCCTAAAATTTTAAAAATAAAAAGATAAAACAAAAAAGGAAAACAACAATGTCTCAACAATTTAATGCACAAAACATTAAGAAAAGAATTTCAACATTAGTATTTTTAAAAGGCTCAACTGCTCCTTTAGTTTTGTATGTTGAAAATCCACAGGAAATTTATGCAGAATTAACACAACTTATGAAAAGTACATCTGCAGTACTTGTTGAAAAAGAAACTCAGGGACCTATAAAAAAAGTTTGCTTTATATCAAACCAGATGGCTGCTGTTGCTCTGCAAGAAGAACAGTATGTTTAGAAAGATGTTAAGTTACTAAGGCACTAAGTTGCTAAGTATTTACTGGAAACAGGCAACGTTAAAAATTAACATGGACTGATTATTTAATTTCTTAGTGCCTTAGTGTCCTTAGTAACTTATTGCCTTTAGGTGGAGGGTATAAGCGCGTGTGCAATGTTTTGATAGACACAATTGAAAATGCAAAAAATAAGACCGTTTCCGTTGATTTTGATGAAATAATTGACGGAATAGACTGTGTTACGCCTGTACAAGCCCACTTACAACTTCAATCTCTCGGAGAATTTATTGAAGTTAAAGGAAATGTTAAGACAATTGTAAAATTGCAATGTGATAGATGTCTGGAAAATTTTGATTATAAACTCGACTTTGATATAGACGAAATGTTCGCTAAAAATGCGCTGTTAGAAGACTACGGGCAAGAATACGAGCTTAAAGACGGACAGTTTGTAACAGATTTGAATGGAGCAGAAAGTATAGATATTTATGACTTATTGTATCAATCTGTAATAATCAATTTACCAAATCAAAAAGTTTGTGGTATAAATTGTAAAGGGAAGGATTTTCCAACTGAGGAAAACATTTCTGACCCACGTCTGGATGTTTTTAAAAATATTCAGATACAACCGAAAAATAAATAGTAGTAAAAAATAAAAAGGAAGAAGAAAAATGGCAGTACCTAAGAAAAGAACAGGACATTCCGCACAAGGACACAGAAGATCTAATTGGAAAGCAACAAAACCGGAAACTACAGTTTGCTCAAATTGTGGAGCAACAGTTTTAACTCACACAGTTTGCACAGCTTGCGGTTATTACAAAGGAAAACCGGTAAGTCTTAAAGACAGAGTTGAAGAAGTTGTAGAAGAAAAGAAACCTTCTAAAAAGACTTCTAAAAAAGCAGAAAAAGCTGAAGAAAAACCGGTTGAAACTGTTGAAGCAACTGAAACTACAACTGTAGAAGAAGTTAAAGCAGAAGAAACTGATACAGCAGAAGAAAAAGTAGAAGATACAACTTCTGAAAAAGAAGCTGAATAATATTTTTTTCCGTCATGCTGACCATAATCACATAAGAATAAGCCGGCATGACGGATTTTATATAAATAAGAGTATATTTTGAGAGGGAAATATGACAAGAATAGCAATTGATGCAATGGGCGGAGACCATGCCCCACATGAGATAGTAGCAGGTGCTGTTTGGGCTGCGCAAGAATATGGGGTTGCTATAGAATTAGTCGGTAAGCAAGACCGTATAGAACAAGAACTGGACAGAATATCTAATGAGGGATTTTATTCTGATTGCGGTAAAGCGGGAAAACAATATAAATTAAAAATTGATACCAGCAAACTTGATATAAAAATTACCCACGCATCTGAAATAATAGAAATGGGTGAGGCTCCCGGTCAGGCTATTCGTAAAAAGAAAAAGTCTTCAATTGTATTGGCGGTAGATGCAGTTGCAACAGGAAGTTCTGATGCTGTTGTTGCTGCGGGCTCTACAGGTGCAGCTATGGCATCAAGTTTGTTTGGGCTTGGACGTATTCCTGGTATTGACAGACCGGCAATTGCAGTTACTTTGCCTACAATCAAAAAACCTATTGTTGTAATTGACGGCGGAGCAAATAGCAATTGTACTCCTGAAATGCTCTATCAATTCGCTATCATGGGGGCAACCTTCTCTAAGAATGTTTTAGGAATAGAACATCCGCGTATCGGCGTTTTGAATATCGGTGAAGAAGCAGGTAAGGGAAATGAACTTGCTCAGGCTACCTACAAACTTTTGGAAGAACACAGCGGTAAATTAAACTTTGTCGGCAACATTGAAGGTAAAGAAATTTTCTTGAGCTTGTGTGATGTTGTAGTATGTGACGGGTTTGTCGGCAACGTAGCATTGAAAGTAACAGAGGGCACATCCTCTATGTTATTCAGAATGCTTAAACAAGAATTTAAAGCCGATTTGATGGGCAAAATTATCGGTTTACTTGCCAAACCGTTTATGAAAAGAATTTATACAAAGATTAATTATGAAGAATTTGGCGGGGCATTATTGTTAGGCGTAAAAGGTATAACTGTAATTTCTCATGGCAGAAGTAAAGCTTATGCAATTAAAAATGCCGTAAGAGTAGCCAAAAATGCCGTAGAAACCGGCGTTAACGAAAAAATTGCTAAATTTTATGAGGAATAATCAACAATGACAAATAAAATTATACCGTTAAGAATAGCGGGTGTTGGATACAGTTTACCCGAAACAGTTATAACAAATGATGATTTGACTAAGTTATACGAAACATCAGACGAATGGATTTATACACGTACAGGAATTAAAGAAAGACGCGTGGTTTCTGGCGAGCAAAATGCAATAGATTTGGGCTTTGAAGCTGCACAACGTGCATTAGAAAAAGCAAAAATGCAGCCTGACGACATTGATCTAATCGTTGCAGCATCATCAGCTCCTCCTGATTTGTATCCGGCAATAGCCTGCCATATTCATCAGAGATTAGGTATAAAAGAACAAATTCCGGCTTTTGATATTACGGCTGCTTGTTCAGGGTTAATTTATGGGCTTAGTATTGCACGTGCTTACATTGGCACAGGCATGTACAAAAATATTTTGATTGTTGCAACTGACAATAATTCAAGACTTGTTGACTGGACAGATAGAGGAACATCAATTCTATTTGGCGACGGTGCCGGAGCAGTGGTCGTTACTCAAGCTGAAGACGGCATTGACGATGTTATTGCTATAGATATTAAAGCGGATGGTAATTATGGCAATCTGATAGAACTTTCTTTTGACGGAAAAAACTGCCCGCTTGTTGAACAGTATGAAGAAAAACCTAAAGGTATAAGAATGAATGGTCGCGGTGTTTATACATTTGTTGCCAAAATTTTGCCGCACTATGTAGAAAATTTGATTACAAATGCCGGTTTGAAACCTGAAGACATTGATTATTTAATCCCGCATCAGGCAAATATCAGAATTATTCAGGCAGTACAGGAGAGATTAGGATATCCTGATGAAAAAGTCGTGACAAATATTAAATACTACGGAAATACATCTGCTGCATCAATTCCTATAGCGTTAGCTGAAAGCGTTGAAAAAGGCAATGTAAAACTTGGAACAACAGCAGTGCTTTGCGGCTTTGGTGCAGGCATGACCTGGGGCGGCGCAATCGTCAGACTACGTGAAGGTATTTGCTAAAAACATTTTGTGTTAAATGAGAGAAGAAACTTTTAATATATTAGCCTTTGAAAATGCTGTAACACGTCTTAAGGCAGTACTTGTCAGGTATGCAAAAGATAATAAGGATGAATGTATCCGTGATGCTGTAGTACATCGTTTTGAGTTTACTTATTTATTGCATTAAAAACTTTAAGGAAATATTTTATTGAGCAGGCTTTTATAGTTGAAGAAATTAACAATATGACATTTAATACCATGATAAGAACTGCCAACCAGCTCGATTTACTCAAATCAAATCTTGAAAAGTGGACAGGATTTAGAGAAATGAGAAATTTAACCTCTCACACATATGATGAAGAAGTTGCAGAAAAAGTTGTACGCGTAGTTCCTGATTTTTATGAGGAAGTTAGTTTTCTTCTGCAGAAATTAAAGGACAATCAAAATGTCTAACCTTGAGCTTGCAGATAAATATGTTGATTTTATAAAAAAGACTATTTTTAGTGTTCTGCCGGATGTAGAAATTTACATATACGGTTCAAGGGTTCAAGGTAAAGCGCGCGAGTATTCGGATGTGGATATTGCGTTGAAAGGCAATATTGTATTTAATGATTTACTGAAGGTAAAGGCGTTATTTGAGGACTCAACTTTTCCCTACAAAGTTGATGTAGTTGATTTGAATACGTTGCCTGAAAAGTTTTTAAATATCATAGAAAAAGATTTGTACAAAATAGCATAAATCCGATATATGTAACGAAATGTAAATATGAATTTACAAATACCTGAAAAACCAGTAATACTTTTATCCTGTTTGCGGTATAATCAATTCAGAAACGGTTAAAGAATTGAGGGATATGGATATGAGTAAGAAAATAGCTTTTTTATTTCCCGGTCAAGGCTCACAGGCTGTCGGTATGGGAAAAGATTTATATGAAAGTTTTGACGCGGCAAAAAATGTTTTTGATACAGCTGACAAGACTTTAGACAAAAGTATTACGAAATTGTGCTTTGAAGGACCTGATGAGGATTTGAAACAAACAGTTAATACTCAACCATGTATAGTTACGATGTCTATAGCTGCACTGGAAAGTTTGAAATCTCAGTTAGATATAAATGCTGATTACGTGGCAGGTCATTCTCTCGGTGAATATTGCGCTATGTACGCGGCTGGTGTTATGTCATTAGAAACCACTTTAAAAGCAATACAAAAACGTGCAGATTTAATGGGACAGACAAAAGGCGGAGCAATGGCTGCAGTTTTGAATGCGTCAGAAGAAGCTTTGACAGCAAGCTTAAAAGATGCATCAGAAGCGGGCTATGTAGATGTCGCAAATTATAATTCACCGGCTCAGGTTGTTATCACAGGTGATGAAAAAGCTGTGGCAAAAGCAGGAGAATTACTTCTGGCGAAAGGCGCAAGAAGAGTTGTTCCACTTGCTGTATCAGGGGCTTTCCATTCTAAATTTATGGAGAATGCAGGTCATGAATTTGAAAGTTTTGTTGCAGGATTTGAGTTGAACGATGCAAAAATTCCTGTTGTAACAAATGTTGACGCACAGCCGACAACTTCTGCATCAGATTTTAGAGTGAAAATGCCAAAACAGATTTATTCATCAGTACATTGGACGCAAACTATTGAAAAAATGGCTGCTGACGGGGTAGAAATTTTTGTAGAAATAGGTCCTGGTAAAGTTCTTGCCGGTCTGAACAAAAAAATCGTACCGGAGGCAAAGGTATATAATGTGTTTGATAAAGCATCATTAGAGACTGTTGTAGATGCACTAAAAGCTGAAATGGCTATCGCCTAAACTCTCAAATAATCATTATAATATATGCAAAAAACTCAAGTATTTCATCGACTTGAGTTTTTTGATATTGATAATAAGCCAAGGAAATTATATATAATATTCACAATAAAATTGCAGGTAAAATTAAGCCTATGCGCTGCGTCTCATTAAATCCGAAAGTTTTATTTCTTTCTGGTGTTTTACAACTTTTTTTGTGTTTTCTCTTTTTTGTATATCATCTTTTTTAAATTGGGATAAACCAATTTTCATTTTGTCATTGTTTTTGCCTAAAAAAATGCCCTGAAAAAAAGATACGAGTTCTTGCATTGTGCCCTCCAATTTTATTGTAACAGGTTAATTTTCTTTTATATCATTTATTAAAACGATTTTCCGTCACAATTACATTATACTTTATGTTATATTGTTTATACAGGCTGTTAAAGGAATAAAATTTGAACACTTCTTATTATAAAACTTTAGATGAAAATTTCAACAAAGCATTAGAGCTTTATCAAAATGATTACAGTCATGAAGAACTGATAAATTTTTTAAAGTGCGGTAATATTGTTCAACGCCAAATTGCAGCACTTAGACTGGATACTATTATCTCGGAAGATGACGCTGATGTACTTATGGATAATCTGGTAGGTCAGGACGGAAAAATCAGGGAGGCAGTTTCATTTAGACTAAAAGAATTCTTACAAAATCCATGTATTCATAAACTGTTTTTGAAAGAAAAGAATTATGATACATTTCTTGCCGCAATAATTGATATCAATGGTAATATATGTAGAAATACTATCTCTGCCATTTCTAATTTGAGAAAATATCAGGAATTCACAACTTATTTTTGTGACAGGTTAACACGATTAACTAAAACTCTTATTAATAAGGTCAATTCATTTGATTTTCAGGACGGCAAATATAAGGTTAATAAAGAAGTTTTTAAACTATACTGGTGTCTGGAAACAATTTATGTATTTACAGATTGCATTAAATCGGATATTTTAAAAGAAATATTACTTCAGACAAAGAATATAGGAGATTATACAATAAGAGAAAAAACAGCTAAAATTCTTGGTAAAATAGTCTGTGATGAGGAGCTTTTACAGGCAAAGAAAGCACTCAAAGATGATCCTAACTATTATGTACGGCGTTTTTAATATATAAAGTTTTGTTAAGCAATTTATAAAAATTATATACACTTTACGCAATTTTTAGGCATAAAATTACTTTATATAAGTACAGAGGAAAAGTTATCAGGGAAAAATTAAAGGAGTAAAACAATGGCAAGAGTTCTTATTTCAATGCCTGAAAGATTTCTAAACGAAATTGATGAACTGGCCGGGAATGAAAATCGTACACGTTCTGAACTTATTAGAGAAGCACTAAGAACATATATGTACAGAAACCAGGTAAGGAATTCACAAAAGGCACTAAAAAATGCAGAAATACTGGAAAATCTACTAGGCTAAACCAAACATTCAGGGAAAATTACAGATTATATGGGGAAAAAGAAACGGAGAAAATTATGAAAAATGATTATTTAATATCTTCAATTGATGAATATTTCGCAATTTTAGATAAAGAAAACCAAAAACGCGCCAAACTTGTAGCAAAATCACTTGTTAAATACTTGAAAAATTCAAAAATAGAATCTAAATATGACGCATTAAAAACTGCAGTGAAATAAGAACTAAGAATTTTAAAAAAACGGGTACAAAATTTGGGGGAAAAATCAAATATTTGAAGGCTTACTGTTAAGTAAGCCTTTGTGGTATTAATAGCAAAAATTTTCATTTACAGAATTTTAATAGTTTGCAATGAGAATATCCCCTATAAATTATTATAATAATCTTAAGCAAAACACTTCTAAAGCAGACGCAAAATCGTCATTTAATTATTATGCATCATGTACAACGACGCCAAAGAGTATTGCTTTTTCCGGTGGATTAGATTATTTCATAAATAAGTTGAGTAAAAATCCACTAAAACATTTCAAGAATTTTTCTATTCAGGAATATAATAATTTATCATCTTCTGCAATGTGCCGGCTGCGTAAGGAATATCAAAAACTTCAATACACAGATCCTTATTTATACACAACAATGGCAGATGTACATAACTTTGCTGCGACTGCAATGCAAGTTGTATTTGACAGCCGCTTTGGCAAGAACAATTATGTTGTAATCCCAATAGGACGCTCTCTTTCAAGTATCGGTAAAGTATTGGGCTACAGAATTGGCGAAAATAATGTCATTAACATTCCGATGAGTGATGCAAAACGATTTAGTTCTTCGCTTTACTCAAGACAATATAAGGAATGTATACAAAACATAAAATCCGGAGAAAAGCTTGATGATTTACTGAAGTATTTAAATACTCATAATTTAAGCCGTAAGGATATAGAGACAGGCGGAAAAAATTATATCCTGACAGATTATTGTGTTTCCGGATTATCACTTGAGGGCGCAGAACAACTTTTAAAATCAGAATTAGTCTGGGGAAACAAAAAGAATAATATATATTCTGTGGATTTTATAAAATTATTAGATAATATAACCTATGACCAAAACTCATTACCAAATCCATTACAAATCTATACGAATATTAATAGAAAAATTAAAAATACACTTTACGAAAGCGAATATAAACAATTTTCATTTGTAGGAACTGCTAATTATTTTTCTTCTATGTTAGCAGCATCTCCTGAAAGAATAATACCGTTTGCAGATAAAGCCACAAAACTTGCATGGTTTCATCTGCTTGACACGGAAATGCAATATAAAGGTGTTAACAAATATTCTATACAACTTTCTGAGAAAAAACCTCTTTGTGAATTATCAGGTCAAAAAGTTGAACCGTGGAATGATATTCTTTCACAGTATGAGTACGATTTAAGAAATGATTTAATGGAAGTTAATAAAACAATAATGAAATTTGAAGAGATTAATTTCAATGATATATCGCCCCGGACAGAAAAACAGTACCGTAAAAATAGGCTAAACCTTTATTCTATTTACAATACACTTGCTGAGTTGTACAGGCAAAACTCCAATACTTCAAAGATATCCAATTATTATTTGTTCAGGCAAAAAACAATTGATGAACTGAAAAAAATAAATGAATATTTAGAAAAATAGAAAAAACAAAATGGAGATATGCGTGGTAATTCTTTAGATAAAGTTTCTAAATATTAAAAAACTGTTTTACAAGCTGTATTTCTTGTTCTAAAGACATGGCAGGTTCCGCAAGTTTATGTTTAAGTATAAAATCAAAACAGTCTGAATATTGTGGAGAAGGGGGAATACCAAGTGCTTTTAAATCGTCTCCGGTTATACTAATTTTGATTTTTGCCAGATCATCAAAATAATGTCGGACAGCTTTTTCATTATGCAAAATCGCATAAAGCAAAATACTTTCTCGATTTATATTTGTAAATGCTTTATAAATGTCAAAATCTGTTTTCAGATCAATTGAAGGAATATCCTCCAGAATTTTTTGTTCCGGTTTTGTAAGCGGCAGACGCGATAAATCTTTCACGGTTCCCGCAAAAACAATCCATTGATGTTCAACGGGATAATCCATAATGAGTTTTTCTATATTAACTTCCGGCAGTTTTACCTCTTTATCCGTAACCAGTTTATAGATTTTGTCGTTGATAAATCTTTCATACGCCCACTGCAAACTTTTTGTCATTTCGCCCCTGCGTTCAAAAGTTTCAACAAGTTCTTTTTTTACTCTGGAATAACTCATATCATAATTTATATTAGCAAGATACTCATCCTGCAATTTTTTCGTATGTTCATCCGGTTCAAATCCGAAACGCATGGCAAATTTAAGCCCGCGTATAATACGTGTCGGATCATCTATGAAACTTTCGTCATGCAAAACTCTCAATACACCGTTTTTTAAATCTTCAAGCCCGCCTGCATAATCTACAATTTCGCCAGTAGAAACCGACATGGCAAGTGCATTTATAGTAAAATCACGACGTAAAACATCTTCCTGCAATGAAACTCCAATTTTATCAACCTGCGGCAAATGTCCTTTTTTATCATATTTTTCAGTTCTTGTGGAAGCAAAATCAACTTCTTGTCCGTCAACCAGAACTTTAATCGTGCCAAAATCAGGATTTATCTGCAAAACTTTTCCAAATTGTGCACAGTAATCAATTGCATTACCAACATAAGTTATATCAATGTCTATGCTTTGGCGATTAAGCAAAAAATCTCTTACTATACCGCCTATATAATACAATTTATTTGATGTATCCTTTATTTTGATGATGTCCATGTGCTAATATTAGCGTAAAATATTCATATTAACAAGTTTATAAAGGAGAACTATACACTTATGCTTCAAGAGGCAGGAAAAGCGATTAATTCAGCATTTAATAACAGTTTTATAAAAAAATTAAGCCAGTATCTTCATGACTGTGTACGTGAAGAAGTAAAAAGTTCAACATTTCGCAACCTTAAAGGCGATAAGGATAATAAATGGATTTTCTTGCCGGGTGAAGAACAGCTTTTTACCAATTTTCAGGAATATATTGCTCTTGACGGCAGTAATCCTAAGCTTACCGAATTGATGATTCAAAGTGAGCTTGGACAAAAAGATAAATATTTGATTTATGGTTATCTTTTCCTTGTCGGCAAAAGTTCAAAGACAAAAAAACAAAATGAATTTTTAACTCCATTATTATACATGCCCTGCAAACTTGAACGTAACGGCGTAAATATAAATTGTATTCCGCTTGATGAAGTTTTGTCCTTGAATACCGGAGCTCTGGCAGGGCTTATGCGCAAAAATGACGATGAAGATGAAGTCGATTTATTGCTTGAGGGGATTCTTGATGTTGTTCCTGATTTGCCTATTACAGATGAAAAATTGAGTATATTTCTCACAACATTGAAATCTATTGTTCCTGAAATTGAAATAAGTACAAATAAAGCTGATTATCAGGAAGAAGACAACATTTCCAAGACGACAAAAGATTTTTATAAAGAAAAAATAGATGGTGAAAATCTTGAAGACGTTATAGAAGAGGAAGAAAATTCCCAAAAACAGGCTATGAAACTTGAAAAAGTTTCTGTAACATATCAAAGTGCGATTATCTTAACAAAACGTCCTTCTGTGACAGCCGGTGTTCTACATGAACTGACACAAATTGCAGAAAAACCAAGCGGTGTGTATCGCGAAACCGCATTAAATATAATTAACGAAGAATATGCGCAATCAAAAGAAAAGTCAGTACCTGTTCAGGATTTGAAAAAGATAACGGATTTTTATCCGATAACCCCGCTTTCATTGAGCGACAGCCAGCTGCAGGTAATAAAAAACATTGATAATACTAAATTTATAGCTGTACAGGGACCGCCGGGAACGGGTAAATCTCAAACTATAGTCAATCTTGTATCACATCTTGTCGCAAATGGAAAAACTGTACTTGTTGCTTCCCGTATGGACAAAGCCGTTGATGTTGTTGCTGAAAGATTGAATGATTTAGGGGCAAAGCACATGGCACTCCGTGCCGGACGTCTGAATTATCAACGACAGCTCAGTAATGACTTAAATAATCTTATTGCAAATAATGAAGACCTTGATAGTGATGCGGAAAATATCCTTCTGGTCGATACAAAAGATATGAAAGATCATCTGGATTTGCTAAAAGATTATGAAAACAAATGCGAAAAAATAATCAAACTTGAACAAGACTGGCATGATCTGGATTTAGAAGTTATTGATGCCGAAAAATCAACGGGCAAAATACAGTTTATTCAATTCCCTCTTAATCGCGTTGAAATTGAAAGCATTTCACTAATTCTGAAAACACTTAAAAAGAATATGGAAAAATCAGGATTTTTTGCAAATATTGCTAATTTTGCAAGCCATAACCAATTGAAGAAAATCCTTAAGTTAAAAGATTTTGATGTAAATTTTGAAAATCTTAACAGGCTGCAAACAGAACTTGAATTTGCAGAGATGAACTACCGTTTGCAAAAAATAGAATCTGATATTCAAAAAACAGGAAATCTGCATATACTTACGGAACAAATCCGACAGATGAAAAAGAAACAGGGTACTCTGGCAAAAAATATATTGAAAAATAAACGCAGAGAAGCATTGAAAGCACTTCTTCGCGATGAAAACAAACGCCGCCGCCTGAAAGTTCATGCAAAATCACTTGTGACTTCACGTAAAAGACTGCAGACAAATATTTTGGAAGAAGAAGATTTTAAACCGCTTTTGGAGGCTTTTCCATGCTGGTGTGTAACTACTTACGCAGTTTCTGATTCTCTGCCTTTAAAGCCTGGAATGTTTGATGTTGCTATCATTGACGAGGCTTCTCAATGTGATATTGCAAGCTGTTTCCCGATACTTTTCCGCGCAAAACGAGCCGTAATTGTAGGTGATGACAAACAGCTGCCGCATCTATCTTTCCTTGAAAAAGCAAAAGAACAATCTTTCCTCAGTCAGTATGGAATTCCCGATAAATATCAACTGATGTGGCGTTTTAGAACAAATTCAATGTTTGATCTGGCTGATTACTATTCTATGAATAGTGTAATGCTGGATGAACATTTCAGAAGCCTTCCGCCAATTATTAATTTTTCAAACCATGAATTTTATAACGACAGAATTCGGGTAATGAGAAAAGACAAACCTGATGAAAAAGTGCTGGAACTTGTAGAAGTTACTGACGGCAAAGTCGATTTTGATGCGACAAGAAACATGCCGGAAATTGAGGCATTAGTCAAAAGACTTTATGAAATAGTTGTTGAGGATGAACGTCAAAATCCAGATAATCCTGTGTCAATAGGAATAATTTCACCATTCAGAGCACAGGTAGAACAGTTAAAAGTATCTGTATCAAAAGTATTGTCAGATCATATGATTAGAAAACATCAGATAGAAATAGGTACAGCACATACTTTTCAGGGGGATGAACGCGATATAATACTTATTTCATGGGCTGTTGCTGACAATAGTTTTACACAGAGCCTTATATTTCTTCAAAAATCTAATCTGTTTAATGTGGCGATTACACGAGGACGTAATAAAGTCATAAACTTCATTTCACGCAATCCGCGCGAACTGCCGGAAGGACATTTCAGAAACTATATTTCATATATTCAAGAATACCGGAATAAACAACAGGTAAGCCTATCCGGAGAAATAGACGAAAATATCTACAAAAATACTCTGGAACGTGAAATAGCGGCTCAAATCCGCGAACTCGGGCATGAAGTACGCGCAGGAGTTGAAATTGCAGGACTAAGTGCTGATTTACTTGTAGATGAAAAATTTATCATTGAAGTTGACGGAGTAGAAGATAATAAAAAACTCTATCATATGACAAATATGAAAAAACAGGCAATTTTAGAGCGTAGCGGTTATATGGTTAAACGTATAACCTTCCGCGAATGGCAATACTCTCCTAAAGTATGTCTTGACAGGGTATTAATAGACTAATTAGTTGACCTGAAGATAATTTATAAGAGTACTTGTCATAAATTTTTATACCTGTTATTATTTATTCTATGATGAATTTATTAAGTGCAGTTACATTAAAAAAAGATTTCTTCGCATCAATAATTGTTTTTTTGATAGCAATGCCCCTTGCTATTGGTATTTCGATAGCATGCGGTCTGCCGATTTATAGCGGTTTAATAGCTGCAGTAATAGGTGGTATTGTTGTTGGAGCGTTTTCAGGTAATTCACTTCAGGTATCAGGACCTGCGGCAGGACTTATACTAATTATTGTTGATATAATTGCTAATCAGGGAATTGATAAATTATTTCTTATAATATTTGTTGTTGGATTGATGCAAATTGTATTCGGATTATTTTCGCTTGGCAAATGGTTCAGGGCAATTTCACCGGCAATAATTCAAGGCATGCTTGCGGGGATTGGTATTTCAATTTTTCTTTCGCAATTTCATATAATGCTTGACAGTAAGCCGCAAAATTCTTTTCTTGCCAATATAATGGATTTGTTTACAGTTATATATAATTCTGTTTTGCCATTTGACGGTTCACAGCATCATCATGCCGCATTTATAGGTATTTTGACTATCGGAATAATTATTTTATGGAACAATATACCTAATAAAAAATTTAAACTTATTCCAGCAGCACTTGTTGCTGTCGTTGCAGCATCCATAATGGCTGCATACTGGCACGTAGATATAACTTATATTACACTCGGACACAATTTCTGGTCAGATGTTAAATTAATGAATATATCTGACTTTAAGTATATTTTTGATGCCAAAATACTTTTCAGTGCTTTGATCATAACCTTTATTGCAAGCGCAGAAACACTTTTAACTTCTAATGCTATTGATAAGATGTGTGAACGTTCCAAAACAGATTATAATAAAGAGATTATTGCACAGGGGATAGGAAATTCTTTATCCGGTCTGGTCGGCGGTCTACCGCTTACTGGTGTAATTGTCAGAAGTGCGGCAAATATAAATGCTGAAGCGCAAACACGCTTATCAACAATTTTACATGGATTTTGGATTGTTTTGTTTGTTTCCTTTTTCCCGCAGATTTTAAATTGTATACCGCAGGCTGCTCTTGCCGCAATACTTGTTTATACAGGCTTTAAACTTGTTGATATTGGAGCCGCTAAAAATCTTTATCAGTTAAGTAAAGGCGAATTCATTATTTATATGATTACACTTGTCGCCATACTTTTTACAAACTTATTTGAAGGTATTCTAATAGGCTTTGGTGCAGCACTTGCAAAGAGTGTATTCAAAATGTTAAAAGTTAATATTCATGTTGAAGATGACGGAGAAAAAACAATTGTAAAACTATCTGGTAATATTATCTTTTTACAATTGCCGCAATTAATTGAAGTCTTTGAAAATCTGCCTGAAGATAAGGATATATATGTTTGTGCTGACAGACTGCATTTTATAGACCATGCCTGTGCAGATTTTATTAAAGACTGGCAGGACGCTCAGGGTATAAAAGATTATAATGTTGAAGTTGACTGGGCAAAAATAAGCAGAACTTATCCTAATTTTAAATGGAAAGAATTTCACAAGGATTAATGTTAAAGCTGCTGATTTTTTGATAAAACTATTTCATTTCAATTAGTTTGTATTTACGAACGCCAACTCCAAGATCAGCCGCAGCTTCGACTGTGTGAATACCGTGTTTTTCTTCCATTCGTTTTATTAATGAAGCTTTGCCCGGATCGTCAGAGTTATAAATCAAATCCACGCAAGCCTGATCTAATGCAACCGGATCTGTTGAAGAAAGTATTCCGATATCTGCAATTTCAGGCTCTGCCGGATGATTATTGCAATCACAATCAATGGACATTCTCTTCATTACATTTATAAAAGTTATATTATCTTTCATATAATCCATAACAGATTTGTCGGCATCAGCCATTGATTCTAAAAATTTATCCTGTTCGCAAGTCCAGATATCTTCCGGATGTCCTGCCCCATGGATATAAGCTTTGCCATATGCAGATGCAACCCCTATTGACAAATTTTTTAACGCTCCGCCAAATCCGCCCATTTGATGCCCCTTAAAATGTGAAAGCACAAGCATAGAATTATAGTTTTCCAGATGTGAGCCTACATAATTAACTTTTATTTGTTTACCGTTTTGAACAGGCAATGCTATTTGCCCTTCTGAATCCATTATGTCAACTTTCGCAATATCAGTAAATCCATGTTCTTTCATTACGGTCTCATGCTCGGAGGTTGTCATTCTTCGTCCTTCATAAGCGGTATTACACTCTACGATAGTACCTTTTACATAATCTACCAGAGGTTTTATAAACTCGGGCTGTAAAAAATTATGTCCGCCCGGTTCTCCGGAATGGAGCTTAACAGCAACATTCCCTTTAAGAATTCTGCCTGTTGTTTTATAAATTTCAACAAGTGAGTCCGGCGTCAATTTATCAGTAAAATATATTATTGCTGTATCCGGATGCATTTTTTTATAGATTAATCCATAAGCCTGTGTTGCATTAAGTGCATTTTTTGTCAGCTCTTCAAAAGGACATAACCCCGTATTATCTTTATTTTTAATCTCATTAACAAGATGTTTATATTCATATTTAATATTATTTTTCTTAAGTATTTCTACAGCCGGTTTTGACATTGTGTCAGCGTAAACATAGTCCGCATCTCCGTAAACATAAAGATATGCTGCTGCACGTCCTATTGTTTTGTCAAAAATATATGTATCATCAAAATTATCCTCTTCCAAATACATCAATAATGGATCCAAATTATGTTCTGTATATGTTTTTATTTCGTTATCCTTATAAACAACAAGCGATGCCGTATTTAATTTTTCTATCAGCATAGCTTTTGTCTCTTTTGTAATTCCTTCTTCTTTGCTATAAGCAGGTAACACTATAAATGGGACAAGCAAAATAAGAAATAATAAACATATTTTTATAATATTTTTCATAATCAAATCCTTTTGTTAATTCTATATTTAAATTCTAGTTTTCAAAAAAACTTTTGTCAAAGAATACATAAATTGCAAAATTTAAATCAACAATATTTATTCGGTGATTATTCACTGATTTTTACAGTAACTCAGAAAAGTAAACCATTTAATGGATCTGGAATTGAAAATATTTTTGTATACTGTTAAAAAATGATAAATATCGGGAATAAGTATAAAGTAATGAATATTTAGGAGCATTGAGGAATGAAGTTCACATACTTGTGGTTGTACTTTGTAGCTATAATTGCGTCTTTAGGCGGTTTACTGTCAGGATACGATACAGGTGTAATTTCAGGGGCTTTGTTATTTATAAATGAAACCTGGGATTTGACAGATTATATGCAGGGAATTCTTGTAAGTTCCGTGTTGATAGGGGCAGTAATCGGTGCTGCTACAAATGGAATTCTTGCCGATATATTCGGACGTAAAAAGATAATTATGGTTACTGCAATTATCTTTATTGTCGGGTCAATATTATGTGCACTAGCCCCAAACATTGTTGTGCTTATAATTTCAAGAATACTTGTCGGATTGGCTGTTGGTATTGTTAATTTTGTTGTACCGCTTTATTTATCCGAAGTATCTCCCAAACAAATGCGCGGTACACTTGTTTCACTTTACCAGTGGGCAATTACAGCCGGTATATTATTTTCCTATTTGATAAACAGTGCATTTGCACAGGCTGTCTTTAACTGGCGATGGATGCTTTTTGCAGGTGTT
Source organism: Candidatus Gastranaerophilales bacterium (assembly GCA_944324165.1). Classification (GTDB taxonomy): domain Bacteria; phylum Cyanobacteriota; class Vampirovibrionia; order Gastranaerophilales; family Gastranaerophilaceae; genus CALUVH01. Next base: position 23,026 of record CALUVG010000020.1, read on the forward strand.
TTTCCGGGAACAATTTTACTTATAGGAATGACATTCCTTGGAGATACTCCGCGCTGGCTTTTGAGTAAAAATCGTGAAGAGGAAGCCAGAAAAGTTTTGCAAAAAATTGAACCCGATGTTGATCCGGATGAAGAAGTCAATCATATAAAAAATACTTTAAATCAGGAAACAGATGAAGGACAATCAAAAAAAATTCAACTGAAGAAATGGATGCTTATGCCTGCAATTGTTGGGCTTGGCATTATGTTTGCACAGATTTGTACAGGTATTAACACTATCATTTATTATGCTCCTACAATATTTAAAATTGCAGGATTTGACAGCAACCTTAATGCAATTTATGCAACCACGGGAATTGGTGTTGTAAACTTCCTTATGACTATTGTTGCAATATATTTTACTGATAGGCTTGGAAGAAAACCGCTTTTATACATTGGCTTGACAGGTGTTATGCTGAGCTTATTGAGTTTAGGCTGCGCATTCCAATTTGCAGATATTTTAGGAGCAAATCTTAAATGGGTTGCTGTTGGCAGTCTTGTAACTTATATAATATGTTTTGCAATGAGTTTGGGACCTGTCGGCTGGATTATTGTATCAGAAGTTTTTCCACTCAAAATCAGAGGCTGGGCAATGAGTATGTGTACGGTTGCAAACTTTGCCTTTAATTTCTTTGTTGTTTCAAGTTTTCCTATAATGATAAACAGAGTGGGCGGTGCCATTACATTCTGGATGTTTGCGGCTGTCTCATTCTTATGTATATTATTTGTATACGTCTTTGTACCGGAGACAAAAGGTATTTCTCTGGAACAAATAGAATCGAATTGGATAAAAGGGGTAAAACCGCGAGATTTTTAGACCAGATGGGAGTCATTTGACTCCCTTTTATTTTAGTATATTTTTAAGGACGAATTATAGATACTACAGATTTGTTATTAAAATACTTTTCAGCACAAACTTTTATCTGTTCCGGCGTAACAGTTTTTATGGTTTCTTTGATTTTGTCATCAAAATTAAACCCAAGCCCTTGAATACCGTAGTGAGCATATAAACATGCCTGCTGATTATTCGTCTCTTGAGTAAATGCCCATTTCCCTTGAATATTATTTTTAGCGTTTTCAAGTTCTTCCTGAGTGACTATAATATTCTTAATCTTGTCAATTTCTTCTTTGAATCCGTCCAGTGATACCTGAATATTTTTAGGCTCAGTCGCAATGTAAATAGAGAAATTCGCGCCTAATTTAAAGGTTTCATATGAACTTCTAACAACATAAGCCAACCCCTTTTTATCCCGCAGTTCTAAAAACAGGCGGGAAGAAAGTCCTGATGCTCCTAAAATGATATTAAGCAATGCCAGAGCCGGATACTCTTCACTGTCAAATGTAGGTACCAGCCAGCCCTTCACTATATGTGCCTGATTTAAGTCTGACTTTATAATCTCTACATTCTTTTCTTCATGTAATTCAGGCTTTTGCAAGTCCGGTAATTTATCATTTGAATCAGGTAAATCACCTAAAAATTTATTCAATTGCGGGTAAACTGTATCAAATTCCAAATCTCCCACAAAACTTAAAACTTTTTTGCTGTTATTTAATATTTTGTCATAAGCAGCAATAACATCATCTTTTTTAATATATTGTATATTTTCTAAAATCCTTGTGTAAGTATAGCCGTATTTATGACCGTCAAAAAGATTTTTATAATAATTTTCAAGTGCCTTAGCTCGCGGAGAATCCAATTCCGCAATGATTTCGCCTTCCATTTTAACAAGTTCACGATCAAAATCGTCAAAAGTGGTATTTTTAACAACATCTGTCAAAAGTTCCAGTGCTTTTGAAAAATCTTCATTCAAACAAACAAATTTAAAACGCAGATAATCTTGTTTTAATTCACAAAGAAATTCTATGGCATACTTATCTAATTCTTCAGACAATTGTTCTGCAGTTCTGTTTTTAGTACCCTGCATAAATAATCTTGTCATTACAGAATACACACCCGGATACTTTTCAATCTCATTTAGTGAAAAATTCAGGCATAATGCAACTCGCGGTGTATCAGGATTCCTTTTATAACAAAAATCAATATTATTATTTAGTCTATCTTCTCTTTTCATAAAAGTATTATAGCATAAAAACACTTAAAGATAAATAACTTGTAATAAATAACTGTTTAATACAAAAAATAACATGCAGGTTTATAATTATTACAAAACAGGAAAGGTTATTTATGAACAGATTTCTTATGATTATTTCAATATTAATAGTGAGTGTACTTGCATATACAGATGCAAGAGAAAGGCTAAAGGAGCTTGATGAAGTTGCAGCAAATACACCTGCACAAGTTGAAATGAAACCTGTTTTCAATAATAATGCGCCTGAGCAAAAATTTGAGAGGGCAGATGTATCAGAACCAAAAAACATGCAGCCTGCCGCTGCAGGAACAAGCAGTAATAGCATTAATAAAAACTATCAACAATCTAAACCGGATATCAAAAAGTTTCAAGAAAAGCGAAACGACGATATTTTTAAATAAATCTATTATAAGTATTATTAATAATCAAGCAGCATTTCGCCATAATCCATAGTTTCAGACTCTTTTTCTTTAGGCTTGCTTATTTCAGGAATACTGCTATTATATCGTAATGTTCCGCCGTTTTCTTCTATTTTAACCGGTTTAGTCTCTATCGGGCTTACTACTTTAGGGAAAAATCGCAAAACAATATTCTGTGCTGCATCAGCTGCCGCTATGTGTTTTGAATAACTTTTCAACTTTTCAAACTCTGTACGAGCCTGCGCATAATTGTTTGCGATAAAAAATCCTTCGTTATTACTGAGTTTTTTTACATAAGTATTTTGCCACATAGGTAAATCATTAACAGTATCCAGCAAAACAACATTAGTATTTAAATAAAAATCATGTGACAGCCTGAAGTATGATGTTATATCCAGCACATCCCAAATACTGCGTTTTAAGCTGTTATCACTGCTTGTAGTATAAGTTCTGATTAATAAAACAGACTTTGCATTAAACTCTTTTGCTGCATCTTTGAATGTTTTATAATCTATGTATTTAGAAGTATGAAATTTCCTTAATGCGCTGTCAATTGATGCCTTTAATTGAGTATTTTGTGTTAGCTTTGCCCTAACAGCATACAAATCCGGCGATATAATTTTTCCGTTTGTATTATTGAAATAAGTAATAACATCATTTGCAATAACTTCTGACGGTTCTAAAAATCCGAAATAGTTTTCATGCTGGTTGTATAAATCCGCAGGCAGTGTCAAAACATTAAATGTAACAGCATTTGCCTGCAATTGTATCAGGCATAAGCAAGTAATAAAAAATCTAACTAATATCCTCATGCTTTTATTATAGCACATATATCATACATTTAAATGATTATAAAAGAAAAAAGATACTATAAAATTTTTTTAGAAGAAGGAGACTGAAAATGGAATATGAAAAGTTAATGGAAAAAGCAATAGAAATTTCAAAAAATGCTTATGTTCCATATTCAAAATTTCCTGTAGGAGCCTGTATATTATCAGAACACGGAAAAATTTATACAGGCTGTAATTTCGAAAATTCCAGTTTTGGTCTTACTATATGTGCAGAAAGAAATACCGTAGGCACAATGATTGCTGATGGCGAAAGAAAAATTAAAGCAATAGCAATATATTCGCCAAATATGGATAACTGTACTCCTTGCGGGGCATGCCGTCAGGTAATCCACGATTTTCAGGTTGAAGAAGGTACTGATGTCATAACCAGAATTGGCGAAAATTTGAAAATATATAAACTCAATGAACTTTTACCCGAAGGTTTCATGCTATAAATGTATATTATTGAATTAATTGTCAAAAAATTTTTAAAACGTGAAAAAGACAGCGGTTACAATCCGCTTGAAGAAGAAACGGATGATGAGATTGAATATGAAAACTGCGAACATATATTCATGCCAATAGACAGTTCCGGTGAAACACTAGCCTGCACAAAATGCGGTATAGTCGTTAACAAAAAAGATATGAAACGCCGCAATATCTTCCGTCCTTAGGAGCCAATATTATCCGTTAATATTAACTTTGTAAGATGTTTTTTGCCTATTGTCATGAGTATCATGTTTATGCTCGCCGTTACGATATCCAATGCCGGCTCTATAACCCGAAATAAAATACATTAAAGGAAGGGCAGGCTCTATCCATTTAAATCCGGACAGTATGCCTGCCGTAGCAATATCGTCAGTGTGCAATGCAATATCCAATGTTTCAGGTTTCCTTTCGGAGTATAGATTTTTATTGGATTTCTGATGGAATAGCGGATTAATAAGTTTTTTACTCATGTAATTAGCAATATAACTGCCGCCGACAATACCGGTTGCAGTAATACCTCCAAGTATTGTAACCAATTTTTGTGCAGGTGTAAGCGGTTTTATTATTTTATATTTCTGAAGTTTTTCAGCCCCGAACATTGCAAGTGCAGCCCCGACATTACATAAACAAATATTAGCGAAATATTGATAAAATCCCTCTTTTATTTTGTTTGCCGTCTTGTTTCTGGAAGAAGTTCCGGTTATTTTATCCGCCGCAATACCTCCGATTACTCCGCCTATTACAGGAACAGCACCGAGTGCGGAAAGTCTTTTTATCTCTGCAAATGTGTGTACATCTTCTTTTACATCAGGCAAAATTACCCCGAACAAGTCCTTACGGGCTTGATTATGGGGTAATTTCGCTGACAGTAAAGCAATATCCTTCAGAGAAAGGTGAGTGGTTTTGGGTTTGGTCAATACAGATAGAAGGCTATTGTCTTGTATAGTTTCTTGTTTTAAATATTTATCAACAGCTTTACTCTGACGCGCCAGAATATCAGAAAGCGGTTCAGTTTCCATCAAGCCGTTAAATATTTTTCTGCCGTTTATTCTTAATCCTCTTGTTCCCAACAATGTAGCGGCAATAGTTGTGCCTATAATAATTGTATTTTTAAATCCGCGTTTTTTATCATGTTTTTTGTGTTTAACCGTATCATAAATTCCATATCCTACACCTGTACCAACCAGAAGAGCCGGCATGCTTTTGTGAAGTTTATTCAATATAACGGGTTGATCCACGAATTTTGCTATTGTTTGTATTTTCATATCAGACTCATGAACAGTTAGGTTAATCTAACAATTTGTTAGGCATGTCTAACTTTAATTTAAAAAAAATGTTTTGTCAAGTCGGCTATGATAAAAATTTTCTTAATTCATCACTGAATTTTTCATTTTTATCAGAATATTCTTTAAGAAATGAATATAACTGTAGAAATCTTTTATATAATTTATCCGAAATAATATGTTCCATTTTACATGCATTTTCAGATGCTTCCTCTTCCGTAAGTAATAAAATATCTTTAAAGAAAGCCGTCATAGACTTATGTTTTTCAAGAATTGCATGCGCCAGTTTTTCGCCCTCAGAAGTCAATGTAATAGTAGAGTATGGAGCATAATTTATCAATTTTTTTTGAGAAAGCTGTATAAGTGCAGAAGTTACAGATGCTTTTTTTACATTCAAAGCAGCGGAAATATCGGTAACTTTGGCATGTCCGCTTTTCAAGACCTGATTGTAAATTTCTTCCAGATAATCTTCCTGGCTGTAGGATAAGTTTTTCATAAGAATATTATATCATAAAAAGTAAATAGATTTTTTAATAAAAACGAATAAAAAAAGGGAGCAAATGCTCCCGTTGGAATTAAGAATAGCTGGAAGTATGAAAAAGATTTAATTATATTTAACGGAATTAGTGTGTTTTTTACAATTACTCTTTCGGGTAATAAAAAAAATCCTGTTGGATAATTATTTTTTTGCAATATTACCCATGCCGGCAGACTTTTTCATACAATAAAAATTTTAAAGCACCGTAATAAGTGTATTTTTACCACTTTATGACAAAATATTGATGAAATAAGTATTTCAGACGTCTTAACAAAAGTTTACAAGAGGGGTTGACAAATTAAAATTTATATTTTATAGTAAAAGTGTTAAATGAAGTGTTAATTAAACACTTAATAAAAATCCTCGAAAGGAGGGCAAACATGATAACAATAAATCCAATAAAATTTAATACTGTTAAACCGGTTTCATTCGGTAATACTAACAATAATAATACTGCTGCTCAGGCAATACTTGCATTGCAAAATGACAGCGCGAAAGTAAACTTTGAAAAAGACCTTCAAAGAACTTACAAAGCTGATGCTGTACAATCCAACCCTGTAACAGCTTTAGCTTATAAATTCGGTAAGACTTTAGATATACTAAGAGGCGCTAACAAAAGCGTTCAACCCCAAAAACACATCTCTTTCACTGCATAAGAGATATTAATTAAAACACAAATAATTCAAACTCCTAAATATTATTCATTATACATTTACCCCTAATTAATTTAGACCTTCATATACCCCGATTATATAAGTTACTTTTTTACTAATTGGAATTATCCTTTCTTTAACAGGAAAGGATAATTTTTTTATGAGTTTAAAAATTAAGGAAATGCGTTTAAATACACAGGATGCACAGGATTTTTTTGTCAAATGTCTTGCCTACACTCTGGGACCGGTAGAATTACAAAAAATGGTGGAAAATGAGGCAGTTAGAATTGTAGATGTTCGCAGAAGTGAAGATTACGAACTGGGACATATCAAAAATGCCATGTCCATACCCAAAGACGAACTGGCAGATAAATTAGAACTACTGTCAAAAGAAGATATTTCCATTGTATATTGTTATAACCAGCAATGTCATTTAGGGGCGCAGGCATGCCTGATATTAGCGGAATACGGATATCCATGCATGCTGCTTGAAGGCGGATTCAAAACTTGGGTGGAAGATTTTCAGTTTGAAGTGGTCAAATAACAAAAAAGTAAATCTGGTTGTCATAATTTTTTAAAGGGAAGTCATCAGGCTTCCCCTTTTTTTATATTAGCATTTTACCGTTTTCGTAAATTAAAATGTCATCAGCATAAATTTTGCCGCCATGTTTCATGTTCTTGATCAAATCCCAATGCAGTCCTGAAACATTTTTCCCTCCGGTTTCAGGATAGGATGCCCCGACAGCCATATGAATTGAGCCGCCTATTTTTTCATCAAACAGAATATTGCCTGTAACTTCCTGAATTTCATCATTTGTACCGATTGCTATTTCACCGATACCTTTTGAGCCTTCATCCATATTGAGCATGGCATGCAAAAAGTCTTCACCTTTATCAGCTTCAGCTTTTACTATCTGCCCTTTTTCAATCCACAGATGCACACCATGAGCCTCATTTCCACGGTAATTTTGAGGAAAATCAAAGTATATTTCACCATTAACATCATTTTCCACAGGTGAGGTAAAAACTTCACCGTCCGGATAATTATTAAGTCCTGAGCAGCTTACCCACTTACGACCTTCAACGCCGAAAGTAATATCTGTTTTTTCACCTGTTATATGTATTTTTTTGACATTATTAAGATAATTTGCCCATTTTGTTTGTTTTTCATCCAATTCGCGAAGTTTTTTTACAGGATCTTCAAGATTTAAATAACATGAATTGAACAGAAAATCAGTGTATTCATCAAGTGACATTTTAGCTTCCTGCGCGAGTGCATTGGTCGGAAAATCCGCAACGACCCAGCTTGCTTCCCCTTTTGCAGCACGATTCATTAATATTTCGGATAATTGTTTTGTTGCTTTGCCGCGTCTTGAAAGTTTGCCTAAGTCTGCACGTGCCATGTTCTTGGTATTCAAAGGGGCACCTATGGAAATAAATTTATCTATTGTTTCATATTCCATTTTTGTAATAGAATCAACATAATCAAGCTGTTCGTCGGAGGCATATTTTATAAAAGTATCGGACAAATCAATTATGGAAGTCCTGACAATCGGATGTCCGCCGCGTTCAAGAACACGTTTGTATATAGCTTTAACAAGGTCTTTAGCCTCTGCACTTGTTGCCCGAATTTGAACGGTATCGCCTTTCTGTACATTTGTTGAATAGTCCACAAGAACTTCTGCATATTTATCCCAGACAGTTTTCATATTTTTTCTCCTTATATCTTAAAAAGGAGGATTTTTGCAACCCTCCTTCTAATTCTTTTATTCTTCATTTTCAAGTGATTGATATCCTGATTTATGTGATTTTAAAAGTACACCGCGTTTTGATGTGTGAATAAAATCAATCATATTTTCGATATACTTATTCATTGGAATTTCTGCTTTAATTTTTTCAATCGCCTGTGTTGTATTATATTCATCAGAGATTAATAATTTAAAAGCCTCTCTTGTATAATTTCTTATATCTGCAGGCACACCGCGGCGTTTCATTGCAACTACATTAAGACCGCGCGGGACAGGCGGGCGACCTTCACCCTTAGAATACGGAAGGATATCTTGACGGGATGCTGAGAAACCGCTTACGATAGCCATTTCACCTATACGAATGTTTTGATGGAAAACACTCATTCCGCCAATAAAAGCTCCAAATCCGACGTGGATATGACCTGCGAGCGTAACAAGATTTGCGAGAATAACTTCATCAGCCAAAACACAATTGTGCGCAACATGTGACCCAACCATTAACAAACATTTATTACCTATTCTTGTTGTAAAATCACCGCATGCTGCTCCTCTGTGAACAGTAACGTTTTCTTTAATAATTGTGTCATTACCGATAACAACTTTTGTAGGTTCACCCTTGTAACCCAAATCCTGAGGTTCTGAGCCTATTGTTGCAAACGGGCTTATTGTGCATCTTTCACCAATTTCAGCAAACTCAATATGTGCATTTGATATAACTCTTGTTTTACTTCCGATTTTAACATTTTCACCGATTACAACATAAGGACCAATAATTGCGTCATCTGCAATTTGTGCTGAAGGGTGAATAATAGCAGTTTTATCTATCATAACTTTTCCTCTCTCCTGTTAAATTCAATTATATTACAAATCGCAATTTTACTCAATTTCTTTATATTAACTTAATACAGAAACAAATATTAAGATTTATTAAATCTGTTTGTAACCTGCTTGTAATAAGCATTTAAGCACTTTTAGTCAAATGCAGTTCCAAGTATAAAGCAATTATTAGTGATTAATTTTTTTTATATAAATACGGGAATTTATTTTTTAACGGGGAAAAATTAAATATAAAATTTAAGGGGATGGTTGTATGACAAGAGTTACAGCAACAAATTTTTCAAATGGAGGAAGAACACAAAAACCAAAGACTTTGAAAGATCACATGTCAGGTCATAAAAAGTTGGAAATTGGTCAAATTCTGACACAAAACACTAATGGTTACAGAAAACATTCTGTTACCCCTGAAGTTGTAACGATACATACGGAAACCGCTAAACCGGAACAAACAAAAGTTGACGCGCCTAAACAAGAAATAACTGCTCAGCAAGCCTTGACACCGAAACCTGAGCAGGAAAAGGCGCAAATACCTGCAGCCGAACAGCCTAAAGCTGAACAAGCAAAACAGGAACTCTCTACTAAACCGGCAGAGCAGCCAAAACAAGAAGTTTCATCTACAAAGACCGAACAACCTAAAGTTGAACCTGCCAAGCAGGAAGTTACGGCTCAAAAATCTGAAATTCCTAAAATGGAGCAGAATAAACCTCAAACAGAACAGGCTGCAATACAGGAAAAACGACCAAAATCGACTAGTATAGCAGGACGCCGTCATTATGAAAAGAAAATTGGAATATACAAAGATAAACGTCCTAAAAATCTTGCCGAATTAAGAAAACAAAGAAAGAAACTTGAGGTAGGGCAAACTTTAAAAGAAGATACAAACGGTTATAAAAATAAAACAAATGTTACAACACCGGCAGCTACTGCTGTAGAGACACAGTCTTCTGCACCAAAAGAACATATTGATAAACCGGAAGTTAAGCAGACTACAAATAGTGCGGCTCTGAATTCCGATAAACAATCTGTTACGCAAAAACAAAATATTGCGACTGAAACAAAAGGCACTATAACAACTAAACAGACTAAACCATCTATAGTTTTGAATGAACGCGGAACTTATGATGTAAAACTTGCAGGTGAACCAACAAGAACTTTTTCTACTCAGGCTGACGCGCAAAAATTCCTGGATAATTTTACAGGCAAATCAAAAGCTCCAAAATCAGCAGCACAAATAGTTTTAAATGAGCGCGGAACTTATGATGTAAAACTTGCAGGCGAACCAACAAGAACTTTTTCTACTCAGGCTGACGCGCAAAAATTCTTGAATAATTTTACAGGCAAGTCTCAAAATGC
>CALUVG010000021.1 GCA_944324165.1 Candidatus Gastranaerophilales bacterium
CTCATTGTTCCTCCTTTTTTTATTATATTCGAAAACTTGCCTACTGACCGATTACGTTTTTAGGGGGACAATTCAAGAAACCCCAACCTACAGTAAATTTTTCTTTCGTTGCACAATTTGCAGCCATCCAAACTCCTCTAAGTTTTGTCCTCATACTTCTATTATTACATATTGCTCAGAATTTTTCAAGTCCTTTAGCACACATCTGTATAATCTCTTATAAGGTGATGTGAAAAATAAATGACTCTTATAAACTTCCATTATGATGAAAAATATGCAGTGGTATCACAGTTTGGATAAAGCCCCTTTAAGTCCGCCGGATTGGATTTTCGCTCCTGTATGGACAATTTTATATATAATGATTGCCATATCTCTATTTCTATTTCTCAAAAACGGATTTTCTAAAGCAAAAATTCTGCCGCTTGTCTTCTTTATAATACAAATGCTTTTAAACTTTGCATGGACACCCGTATTCTTTGGAATGCAAAATATAAGAGCTGCATATATAATTCTTGTCCTGCTTATAATATTCTTAATTTTAACAATCACATCACTTTTTAAATTTTCAAAAGCCGCAGCTTATATATTAATCCCATACCTTTTATGGTCATCATTTGCCGCTTATTTAAACTATATGATTATGGTCAGAAACTAGTGCTGAATGATTATACGTCCGGTATTATTATTAACCACTCTGAGTATATCTTTTCCAAACTTATCAAACTGTTCCTGTGAACAAATAACCTTTCCTGTAACTGTTTCAAGTTTTGGAGGAAATTGCTGTATTGAAGATACAAAAAGCGGATTTTTGTGAGTTAATGTAAAGTTTCCGTTTATAACTTTCACATTACTTAAAAGGTTATCTTCAACAATACCCATCATTGAATACGGAACAGATATTCCACTATTTGCATTTACAAGGCAAGACGGTTTATATGAATCTATAGCAAGCAAGTCATCAGTAAATGAAAGTCTTTCTACGTCTTTACCCAAAAATTTAAATATTGCAAAATTATCATTTTCTTTAATAGCTTTTTCAAAGTTCTTACCTAATTCAGGACTGTATTCTGAAAGTTTCTCGCTTATAAGTATTTCCTGAAACGCCTTCGGTCCCTCAGGTATAATATCAGAATTGCATTTAAGACCTTTTTCTTTAATAAAAGATTTAACCTTGTCCAATAAGTTAATAGGAATTATATTATTATTATCGCCGCCTTGAATCTGGTCAATTTTTCCTTTTTCTGTTGTCATACCTATCAAAGACTGCCAGAGGTTATTTTTCTTTTCGCGTTCAAGGTATACATAAAAATCGCCATCCTGCAATGCTGCTTCGGCTTTATCTACACTTGAACGTGTACACCAGTTTTTATTACTTAGAATTTCCAGTGTATGAATATTTTCCTCTTTATGCTGCGGATCATTTTTTATTGAAGGAATTTTTACCCACACAGCACTATTATCTGACAAATTTTTGTCTAATAACAGATTATCTCTCAATCTATGTGTATAAATTTCCAAAAATGACGGGGTTGCGCAACGAACAGCTCTGTCTTTAGGCTCTATTTTTTCAAACCCGCGAATAGTCTCTAAAAGTGCTTTTGCATCAAACGGCACAGGTATATGCCTGTTGCTGTTTTTCAACTCACTGTTTACAGAATGCCAGATTACAAACTTAACAGACGGATCTTTAGTAAAATATTCAGTCAGTTTCTCTGTTTCCTCTGTTTTAGGAAATTTTTCAGGTGCTTGTAAAAATGTCTGCCATTCATGCAGGCGGCTTGCTCTTGCTTCATTAATTTTATCAACGGAATATTGCCGAATATCCTGAGGTATATAATTTTTCCACTTTATTTTATCCGTAATACTTTCTGTATATGGACCGTAAACACGGTTTAGCTTAAATAATTTATCAATACCTGTTTTTATATTTGCAGCGGACAATAGGCTGCCATCTATCTGGTATTTCTTATTTTTATTAAGAATATCTGCAGAAAGATATTCAAATACTGTTTTGTAATATGATGGCTGGGACATGCCTGTAAAGCACACCGTATCTTGTCGTAATGTATGCGATATATCAGGCATTTTTAAAAATTTATTATTTGTATTTATTTTCGGGGAAATTATAGGTATATATCCAAAATTATTAATATTTTGAACCATTTATATTTGCCTTCCAATAGGATTAGAGTCACTTTCGCATGAGTAGTAATGTCTGTAAAAATGTTTTTTTGCATTTTTATCAATCTATTTTTTACATTTGTTAACAATATTACAGTATTCTTTTCTCTAATATGTTATAATATTAATAGAGATTTTGTTTTCCGGCGGGGGATTAAAATGATTGATTATGACAGTTTATTGAAAAAAATTCCAAAGGTTAAAAAATACCTTGATGATGGTCAAAATAGTATTCTGTATCACTATACAAAGCCGGAAAAACTGTTAAGCATACTGGAATCAGGTATAATCAGATTTTCAAATGCTTTATATCTTAATGATAAAGAAGAAGTAACATATTCTTACAAACTTATTGTCGAACTTATTGATGATATGCCGGAATTGAACCAAAAATTGTTTGAAAAAGTTCGGGAACATTTTGACAGCAAATATAAAAACATTATTAACGGAGAGGATAATTTCAACTATAAATATGAATATTACACTATTTCTTTTTCCGTTGACGGCGACAATCTTATGTTGTGGAATAATTATTCAAAAGGTCAAACATATACAGGTTACAATATCGGATTCTGCAAAAAAGACCTGATAGCTGATATGGAAAAACAAGGATTTCATTCAGTCTATGGGAATATTATTTACACAAGAACAACACAAATTGAAGTCCTTAAACAAATATTTGAAAAATGGAACAGGCAGTTTGAAAAACTTGAAAAAGCTAAAAAAACTCAAAAAAATTCGGACAAAGAGCTTGATGTATTATTTGAACTTATAGATATTTTGAGCATTATAAGTTTATTCTTCAAAAATCCCCATTTCAAGGATGAAAAAGAATACCGCATTATTTTTATCAATAATTTTAAAATAAGCTCATTTAAACAAACAAAAATTTTTGAAAAAAACGGACTCTTCGTACCTTATATTGAATATAAATTCTTAAAGAAAAATGTCAGTTGCATCAATATTGGTCCAACGCTTAATGAAAACATTTTTTACACAAGCACCTGCCGTATGTTGTCCAATTTTGGCTATGGAAACAAAACTATCAACCGCTCCAAAATTCCATTAAGATTTTAAAGTTTTATTTTATCTGTCTAATTAAATTCGTTCTAACATCAGACAACGGTCCATTGTTAGGATTACGTACAATGTGATAATAATTTCTTATATAAGTAAACGGATATTTTGGAATCCAGGAAAATTTCAACAAAATATTAACAGTTTCAGCCCCTTGTGAAAGCATTAGATCATCAATTGTAGCTTCGTGCGCGGGGGAAATTGAGGCAAATATTTTTATAAGATAATCTGTAAAGGTTAATACAGAATATCCTGACATTACACCTGTATTTGCCACCAAATTTGTTACTTTGAAATTTTCATCCGTTTTAATAGTATGTATATCTTCCGGTAAAGTAAGAGTTTCTGCACTAACTTGTTCTATTTCATACCATTGCCCTTGATATTTTAACCTCATAATATTAGGTTTGGGCATATATATATCATCAAAACGATTGTCCAATAGAACTTTCCCGTTGAAATCAGAAACTCCGTAATGATAATCTTTGTATGTTAATATCATTCCTCCAAAAAGCAAATCCAGAGAATCGTATTCAGGAGATATTACAGCCTTACCTGTTTCGTCATACAAACCATAATCACTGGAATTTCCCAGCTTTGCATATTTACCGAGAACTCTGTCAACATGTCTGTATTTAGGCGGCACAAGTATTGTCCCGTCCGCCCCAATTATACCGTATTTATTCTTCTTATTCATGATGATGAATGCTGAATCGCCAAGCATTATCATCTTTTTGTACTCAGGCTCAACAATCACTTTGTTATTAACATCCTTCAACCCGAATGTTTTATTGTCATTTGTAAATACTAATGGCAGTTCTCCCGCGGTACAAGCAATATTAAGATTTTGAAATAATAAAAATAACCCGAGTAAAAATAGTAACTTTTTCATAATTATATGATATCATAAAAATATAGAGAGTATAATTTTTGATAGGGAATAGTTATGTCTGGTAGAAAAATCTATAGAATAGTATCCATTACAATATTAAGCATTTTACTGCTAATAGGTGCACTTATGCTTGTATACACAAAAGCATTACCTGCACTTGTTGCAAATAAAAATGTACAAAATAAAGTTGAAAAATGTCTTAACAAATCTTTAGGCGTTGAATTACAAATTGAAGATCCTGTATTGAAAACTGCAGTGTCTCCTGTTTTAGAATTTAAAGTTAAAAAAATTAAATTAACAAAAGGCGAAGATAAGTTACTTTTTGCAGAAAATTTTGATGCTGTTATATCCTTTGAAAAAATATTTTCCAAACAATTAGTAATAAAAAAATTTGGCGCAGATAATCTGCTTGTTGATCTTACAAAAATAACAGCTCTGTTTCCGCAGCAACAAGAACAAAAAGAAAAGAAACCTTCTGAATGGACTGTTGATTTATTTGACTCAATCTTGTATTTGAAAAACAGCGTCCTGATTTATAAAATGCAGCCGGATATACTTGTAAAAATTACGGCTAAAAATTTAGGCATTAATAACACTCAAAAAATTGAACGATTTGTTCATTTTGACATTAATGTTGATATTATAAAAGACAAAAAAGCATTTAATATAGCCATCGCTGATAACAACAAAGTAATAATAAAAAATAAACAAATTTATGTTAATAATTGCGAATTAACCATAAATAAATCAAAAATGTTTATCAATGCATCAGCAGACAGCAGAAAGAATTTTGAACTCCTTGTATATGCAAAAAGATTTTTTATACCGGATGTAATAAAACTATTACAGACAAACATTATTCCAAATAATATAAACGATATTCTTGTATATTTTAACGGTCTTAACGGAGATTTTGATTTCGGAATTAAATTGAACAATAACGGACTTAACGGTCAGGTAAAACTTAATAAGGTTTCAACCAAATTAATTCCGCTAAACAATCTTCCGGTAACAATGACCAATGGTGAAATAAAGCTTGATGATAAAAATATAGTTTTGTCGAATTTTAAAGGTACTTATGACAATAAATCATCAAATACTTTCAGCTTTAACGGAAATGTTAATGATTATTTAAAATCAATGGATACAACTATTGATATGTCAGCAAAATTAACTAATGATTTTACTGAAAAATACATTTCTAAATTAGTCGGCATTCCTATAACTTTAACCGGTAATGCCAACTCAAAAATTATAATAAAATCTATTTACAACAAAATAGATATAATGCTAGCCGGTAAAATAGCAAAAGGAGATGACATACTTATTGATGGGGCATCTTTAAGCCCGAAAAATTACGACCGTGCATTAACAGCCGATTTGCACTTTGCTGATAATCTTTTAAATATCAAAAAAATAAATTATTACATCGCATCGGACATAAGCCGTGGAGTAAAACTTAAACCTATTTTAACATTAACCGGTAATTTTGACATTGCTAAAAATAAATTAACGGATATTGGATTTGATATCCCTAGACCATTACCCAGCGAATTTTTAAATGTTTTAATCGGGCAAAGAATGTTTAAAAAAGGAACTTTCTCCGGTAATATGCATTACTATGATAATAACGGTAAATTTCCGACACTTGCCGGGAATTTACAGGCTGAAAAAATACTAATCCCGGGACAAAGATTATTCCTGAAAAGCGGAAGCATTAAAACTGAAAACGGAACTGTTAACATCTCCGCAAATGGCAAATACAGACGCTCAGGCTACGACTTTTCAGGCAAAATATCTAATGCGATAAAATTCCCGATTGTAATAAAAGACATAAATCTTACTATTGACGAAATTGATATTGATAAAATGTTAACTTCAATGAACACGCAGGTAGATCAAAATCAAACAACATTAGCCGCTGAAAATGTTAATTCTGAAGAAGATATTGAAACAGATGAAGGCGCACCAACTTTTGATATGTCTAATTTAATCATCGAAAAATGTGTGCTCCAAGTATTAAAAGGCAGCTATAAAGATATCCTGTTTAATAATGTAAAAGCCAATTTAACTTTAGACAAAAACAGCCTTCTTAAAGTGCACTCAAACCGCTTTGAGATAGCCGAAGGTCATTCTTCAGCCAAAATAGAATGCGATTTGAAAAAGCATAAATACAGTGTTGTACTTGGAATTTTGAATGTAAACTCTGATATCATGTCAACATCAATTCTAAACTTAAAACGCGAAATATCAGGTAAAGCTAGCGGACTTATTTCACTCAATACAGATGAATCATTAAAACTTAACGGGTCAATTAAATTTTCGGTAAAAGACGGCACTATACAAAAAGTTGGTCTTGTCGAATATGTATTAAAATTTGCAGCATTGTTCAGAAATCCTGTCGCAATGATAAGTCCTTCTATTTTTTCTGATTTAGTTAACATTCCAGAAGGTAATTTTGACAAAATTACCGGAGAGTTATATCTTAAAGATAATGTCATTGAAATGATGAAAATCAAATCTTATGCATCACAATTAAGTGCATATATTGTTGGACGATATGATCTGGAACGCGCCGATGCAACTCTAAGAATTTATACAAAATTTTCTAATAAAGGTAAAGGATTTGCCGGGGCATTAAGAAACTTTTCGCTCAACAGTCTGGCTAACAGAATTCCTCTTAACAGCGGTAATGACAGCAACTATTATGCCGCAGAACTCGCTGAATTACCGGCAATTGATGCAGATGAAAAAGATTGTCAGGTATTTCTTACCAAAGTTGACGGTGATGTCGAACATAATAACTTTATATCTTCCTTGAAAAAAATTAAATAATTAATTTTAAAAAAGCGGCGGTCAGGAATTCCTGACCGCCGCTTTTAAAATATTTAAATTGTTTTTATACACAAGCACAAGCATCAGCTGTTTCTGCAGAATTTACACTGCAAAAAGCAAAATTGCTATCAAATGATGAAACTTGTGAATAAACTTGTCCATCAATTTCAACTGACCCGGCTTGATTTAAAGTTGCTAATGAAAGATTTTTTGCAACTTTTGAATCAATAACAAGTCTGTTAACTCTCATATCTTTTGGCAATGCTTCAACTTTTGTATTTCTGATATTTAAAGTATTTACTCTAATATCGCTTGACAATTTTGTAACATTGCTTTTTTCAAGAGTTAAATAATCAGCACCAATATGAGCAGGTAATTTTTTAACCTGTGTGCCGGTCATGTTAACAACTTTAGCATCAATTGAGCAAGCAAAATTCTTAATTTCTGCTCCTGTCATGTTTAAAGTTTCGCTAACCCAGCCGATTGACAATTTGTCAATTGTACATTTTGAAAGATTCAAGTTTCCTTCAATGTTTCCTAGTTCCAAAGTTTTGATTGTACAACCTGAAAGATCTAAGTCTCCGCCGTTGTAACTGTTGATAATTTGTTCGTAATCTTTTTTCATTGTGTAAAACCTCCTGATTAAGTAATACAATAAATTTAAAGAAAAGTAACTGATAAAACATCCTCTATATAAATGTTTTTTATTATTTTTATTATGAACATAAAAATAATTTTTGCAAATTATTTTACAAAAATTATCATAAGAATAATAACAAATGAAATTAAAAATGAAACAGCTACAAAAATCCAATATAATGGAAGTTTTTTTCTATATTTTTGAGATGTTTTTTTTGAATAAACTTGTTCTTTTTTAGAAATTTTTCTATCGTTATTAGCATGACTTTTTTTCGTTTTTAACTTTACTTTTGAATACTCATCCGCCAGTGATTCATTCGGAATTCCTGTTGCAAGAAGTTCAATATCATAATGCAAATTTAAAATATTTTTTGAAGAATTTTTATAATAAACCGCATAACTTATTGCTGTTTCAAATGCTCTTTTAAGGCATTCTAATGCAGTAATTCCATCTTTATTGATTCTTGCGGAATGTGCAGAGGCATTGCCATGTTTTTTTATAAAATATAAATCATCTAAAAATTCTTTTTCTTCCTCAGAGCCGGTAGATTTATCTTTCAAAGTTGCAAGCATATCGTCAAAAGTTTTTTCATTCGTTCTGAAATTTCCAAGAACATCTTTACAAATTTGTTCCGCAAATCTTCTTGTTTGTGTCATGGATTGTTCGAAATATTTATCACGATATAATTTTTCAGATTCAGCAATTATTTCGTATAAATCTTTGTTTATTTTTTGCAAAAAATCAAAATTTGTTATCATAAAAAATCCTTAAAAATTATTCATTTACAACTGCAACTTTCAAACAATTTTCACGTTTTTCTTCAAAAATTTTATACCCTTCTAAAATATTTTCAAGTTTTACAGTATGTGTAATCAAAAAATCTGTATTTATATCTCCATTTTTAATATATTGAATCAATTTATCACAATGAACTGCATCAACGCCGCCTGTCTTAAAAATCAAATTTTTTCCATACATTTCAGGCAGCGGTAAAGTCTGATTTTTTTCATACATTGCAACAAGAGCGACTATAGCATTCGGGCGTGCAATTTTCCATGCCAGCTCAAATGTATTTTCGCCGCCCGCAGCCTCAATCACACCATCTGCCCCATGACCATGGGTTATATTTTTAATCAAATCTTCAACATTTTCTTTTAAAGGATTGATTATATAATCTGCAAGATTTTTTGATTTTGCAAGATCAAGACGATATTTATCAATGTCAATTGCAATAATTTTTTCAGCTCCGAGTAATTTAGCACAATTCATTGCACAAAGCCCCACAGGTCCAGACCCAATTACAGCGACTGTATCTCCTTTTTTTATCTCACACAATTCTGCCCCAAAATATCCGCTTGATAAAATATCACCCACAAAAAGTGCATTTTTATAACTGACTTCATCCGGCAAAATACTTAATCCCATATCAGCATAAGGTACTCTGACATATTCAGCCTGACAGCCGTCAATACGGCAACCGATTTCCCAGCCGCCTTTTTCACAATTATTTATAAATCCGCGTTTACAAAAATAACATTCCCCGCAAAAAGTTATGCAATTTGCAGCAACTCTTGAGCCGATTTTAAGCTTTTTAACATCACTTCCTATATCAACTACCTCGCCGACAAATTCATGCCCCAGAATAGTTTCAGGAATAGCACGCGGCACAGCTCCATGCATTATATGCAAATCACTGGTACAAATAGCAGACATTGCAACTTTTACAATTGCGTCTTTTGAATCCTTAATCACAGGGATTGGCTTTTCAATCAATTCAATATTTCCATTACTATGGCAGCATAATCCTTTCATCCTACCTCCTCCGGCTTTTGTCAAAAATATTATACCATAAATTAGACTTTTTACTAATTAAATCTTGACGAAAAAAGTAAATAATAAACTGTGTACAACAAAAAGGAGTTTACTATGCGTGAAGATGAAAATAAAAAAGAAACTTTAAAAGAAAAAGCACATGAAAAAGCTGCAGAACTTAAAAAAGATGTAGAAAAAGGTGCTGAAAAAGTCAAAGAAAAAATGCACGACACAAAAGAACATATTAAAGAAGATGCTCATAAAGTTAAAGAAAAAATTGCAGAAAAAGCAGATGATGTAAAAGAAAAACTTCACAAGAAAAAAGAAGAAAATGAAGAAAAAAAATAATTTTTTAAAAGGGTCTGATTAAATTCAGACTCTTTTTTTAAAACTTAAAAAATTAGCTCTATAAAATATTATTTTGCATAATAAAAAATTCGATTTTTTCTATTAATTTACTGCAATGAAAGGAGAGAAAAATAGAATGACAAATCCATCATCAAAATTACCGAATTTAACAAAAGATACAGAAGAATTTTTGAACTATCTTGAAAGTCTTGATAACAAACCTTTATATGAATTATCGCCGCAGGAAGCCAGAGATTTTTTAAGAAACTTGCAAGCCGAAACATATCAAAATATCGAAGCAAGCGTAGAAGAATTATTTATTAATGATGTACGCACATTTATAATCCGTCCGGATCACAATAATACAAAGCTGCCTGTAGTCTTATATTTACACGGAGGTGGCTGGGTTATGGGAGATGAATATGTTTTTGATAATTTAATAAAAAAAATATCAATCTGTTCAAATACCGCCGTTGTTTTTCCAGAATATACACGTGCGCCGGAGGCTCAATATCCAACACAAATTAACGAAGTCTATTCTGTTTTAAATTACATTTATGATCACGCGGATGAATTAAATTTTGATAAAAATAAAATTGCAATTATGGGTGACAGCGCAGGCGGCAACATGGCGGCAGTTACAACAATGAAAGCAATGGAAGAAAATGGTCCAAAAATAAAATTTCAGTTATTAATTTATCCCGTTACAAATGCAGATATGGACACTGATTCTTACCATAATTTTAAAGACGGTCCATGGCTTACTAAAAAAGCTATGGAATATTTTTGGGATGCATATGCACCTGATAAAAATTTAAGACAAAATAAATATGTTTCACCGCTTTATGCAGAACTTGAAGATTTAAAAGGAATGCCAACTACTTTAATTATCACGGATGAAAATGATGTTCTTTGTGATGAAGGTGAAGCATTTTCACGAAAACTTGATAACGCCGGTGTGGATGTAATAAATGTACGCATTAACGGTACTCATCATGACTTTATTATGCTTAATGCATTATCAGAAACTGAACCTGCTAAAGGTACTTTAAAAATGATATGTTCTGTTTTAAGATCCGAATTAAGATAATTTTTTATACACTTAACGTGCGGCAGATATAATGCCGCACGTCTATATTTTTCCTAAAGTTCTCAAAAATTTATATACAAGCATTGTTGAATCTGCATCATTCTGTAATTTCTTAATAACCTGTTCCAGTATATGAGTATAATCACTCAACTGTGAAAACTGAAACAACTCTGCTATTTCAACATTCAAAACTTTACTGATTTTTACTTTAATAAAATATGTAAAACAACAGACCCGCAAACATGCTTTCCTAATGTAACATATTTGGCAATTGATGACACTCCTTATTCGGACTGGACTAATATTGAAATAATGACTAGAGCAAGGGCTCAAATGTCAGATGGCACATTATTTATGGTTAATATTAGACCTTATGCAGGTAATACACCAATACAATTCTACATTGATTTAAATGGTAAGTCTAAACCAAATAAACTTGGCGATGATTTTTTCAACTTCTTTGTATGGAATGACAATAAACTGCGACCGGGAGGCTGGGATCCAGATCCTGCAAAAAAACAAACCAATTTTATAAATTCTTGTGTTAAAGAGGCAGGTCACCAATGTGCAAATTGGGTTATTGAAAAAGGAAACAGGGATTATTTATACTGTAAAGATCTAAGTTATGATGGGAAATCAAAATGCGACAAAAAAAGAGGTTCATAATGAACCTCTTTTTTAAATCTAATGTCTCCATACCAGCGCATTTATTACCATACTTAAAACAGAGAGAACTATTGAGCCTAACAACGCACTCAAAAATCCATCTACATGTACCCCCGGTGCCAAATACCCGGCAAGCATAAATAACAATGCATTAATAATCAAACCAAATATCCCTAATGTCAGAAAATTTATTGGTAAAGTAACTAGCTGTATAATCGGTCTTATAAAAATATTTATTAATGCTATTACTACACACACCAACATCGCGCTGGAAAAATTTTCAACAGAAATACCAGGTACAAGCCATGCAATAAATATTATCGCAAGTGCATACAAAATCCATGAAATAATTAATGACATAATACTACCTTTCTTGTTATACATTATATATTTTAAAATCAAACATATAATTTTACATTGTCAGAAATGGCAATAAAAACTATTCTTTGTCCTCTACAAGTATCAAATGCCAGCCAAATTGAGTATGAACCGGTGCTGTAACCTGCCCGACAGGAGTTGAAAAAGCAGCTTTTTCAAATTCCGGAACCATCTGCCCGCGTTCAAAATAACCCAATTCACCGCCATTACGACCGGAAGGACATTGTGAATATCTCATTGCAAGTATGGAAAAATCTGCCCCTTTATTAAGTTCACGTTTAAGCTCTATTGCCTCAACCTCACTGCCTACAAGTATGTGTTTTGCTCTAACTTTTGTAAATTCCTGAGCAACGGCAATTGAACATATTGACAAAAATACAATTAATAACTTTACTAAATTTTTCATAATTTTTTTATCCCCTATTATAGTAAAAAAATCAACTACCTACTTATATACTCTGACTTGATTACGCCCGTTCTTTTTTGCATCATAAAGAGCTCTATCAGCAAAATCGAAAAATTCCCATGGAGAATCCGTGTTTTGCAAATTTGAACTTACTCCTATACTAATAGTGATGTTTAGATACTGATTATTATATTTAAATTTATTTGCCTCAACAGATTTTCTTAATCTTTCAAGCGGAATAACAGCATTTTCAGAATCAGTTTCTGTCAAAATAACAACAAATTCCTCGCCGCCATAACGAAAAACCATATCAGTTTTTCTGAATGCCTCATTAATCAAAAAAGCAATTTCCTTTAGTACATAATCGCCGCATGCATGCCCGTATGTGTCATTAACCTTTTTGAAAAAATCTACATCTATCATTGCAATACTTAAATTATTTTTATATCTTTTAGCACGCATAAACTCGCGTTCAAGATTTACTTCAAAATGACGACGGTTATACAAGCCAGTAAGTCCGTCAGTTACAGACAAATGTCTTGTTTGCGTATACATGAAATTAATTTTTCTAATTACGTCAGTTTTATTATCGTCCGGTACATCAAACCCTTCAATAATACTCTGAATATTCTTTTGAATCTCATCCAACATTTCATCGGAAAAGTTAAAAGCTATGTTTTCGATATTAGAACTCTCACCCATAATCTCTACCTGTACAATTTTTATTATAACATAAAAAATTGCGTATGCATTTTTTTTTGATAAAATTTTTTTATGAACAAACTTACACCAAATGAAATGCTGAGAAAATATCGCGGGAAAATATCACATTCGCAAGAAGTGCAGAGGCTTGCAATGATGATATTCAACGAGGCAAGTAAAAAAATTCACGAAATGCAGCCGCAAGATTGCAAATATCTGCAGGCGGGTGCACTGCTTCATGACATTGGTTATTATATAGAATCCAAAAGCCATAATAAACATAGTCTGAAAATGATTCTAGACGAAGGTCTGGAAGGATTTGATTACTATGAATTAAAGATTATTGGCTGTATATGCAGATATCACAGAGGCAGCCTTCCTGACAAAAATGAACACGAAATTTACCGCGATTTAGCTAAAGAAGACCGCAAACGCGTAAAACGTCTCGGCGGGATTGTAAAACTTGCCGATGGATTAGCCGGAGACAAGCTGACATATTTTGACCAAATCCGTATTGACTTCAATCCGGTTGATAAAATTGCAAAAATTATTCTGACGCCGAAAATGTCCGATTACAAACCGGATATTCGCCATGCAATAAGAAAACGCGATCTGTTTGAGGTGGGATTTAAATGCCAATCTGTCTTAGTTCTTGATTATAAATAATCAGATGTAAATTTTTATTAACAAAACCCCAAAATTGTAACATTTCTTCATGAAAAAATACTTTATATATATAGGGAAAAAATATAGAAAGGCGGTTCATAGCAAAAAAAGCAATGACCGAAAAGGACAATGAGTTTTGATGTTAATGTTTTAAGCACAAAACCTATAATCAAGGCGGCGGCGAACATGCAAAACGACGGCGGCAGCGGTGGAAACCTTGGTTATATGGAGCGGGATGTCGGTGAACAAGAAAAGAAAAAACAAAAATATGAAAGTATATTTGCCCAACGACCCGAATACGATATTTTAGATTTTCAAAAAACACCACCATACGCAGAAGAATCATTTTCATTTAGTAAATTTGTAGTGAAGGTTATTCAAAAGATAAAAGATTTTTTTAAAGTAGGTAGATAATATAAAAAATGACAGGTTATTACTTTTTAGTTGTAATTAGCTTTAACTTTTGCTAATTTCTTTTTAAACTAATTCGCATATCCTTCTTCCAATTATTCTTTTATCTTATTCTCTAACAAAATCATCCTTAACCTGTATTCCATTTTGTAAAAAAAATAATTATAATCTTTACATAATTTCATGTTTATTTTTAAAATATGGTATATAAAAAAGGATTCATAAATTGCTAAATAATAACTTCGAAAGCTTTGATAATTCTGAAACATCTGCAAGAAAATCCGCTTTGTTACAAGAAAGAGTAAGTCTTGTCTCTGCTCATATGTACAAACAGTTTCTGGATTATCAACGTGCGACTGTCAATACAAATGAAATTTTCTTGAGAATGATTGACAATTTACAGGCTGTTTCTGAAACATTAAAAGAAGCTTTTTCCTCCCGCGGGGTTACTACTCAAAATATATATGTTGATACTGACCCGCAAAAGTCTGTTGTTATTATTAACATTTTATGGCACAAAATGAGTTTTACAACAAGATGTAATTTTCAGCCGCAGGCACTTTACCGTGAAAACGGACAACATATATTTTCCGGAAGAATTATGGCGATAAAAGGCAGCTATAACGAATTAATGAAAGGTGTCAATGATCACGATGAAGAAATGGTCAGACTGCTTGATAATGAAGTTGCGTCACTATTCGTGCCGGCAGAAACAAATCAGAATTGCATCATGAAAATCAGACATCTGACTAACAGAGACTTTTACCTCAACCAATTAGATGCTCCGCGTGAATTTGTTCTAAAAGTTGTTGAAACAATTTGCGGCGGTGGTTTCTATCACGAAGAAGGAGCAAGAAAAAGCTTTAATATTTAATATTTTATACAAAATTCGTGCTTAAATGCATATATTTTAGATAAAATATTCTTAAAATAATGTATTTCATCAAAAAGTTGACTTTATACAAAAAATAAATAAAATAGTATTGTAGAGGATGTAGGTATTTTAAATGAGACTATTAGAAAAACTAAAAGAACATGAAAATCAATACATGTTTATACGCTGGGCGACAGGGGGAGAATATGGGAAACTCATCTATGCCGGTGATGATTTTATTGAGTTTAATATAATAGATATTGATACTATGGAATACAGAGAAACTGTTCTTATACATTCACCTCTTATACTTGAGGTTTCAATAGGCGGGGCTGATATTGCAAGAATTGTTGCAGAAGTGTCTTCTAAAATCACTTATGAATAAATAATATTTATAAAAATTTTTCCCTTCTGTTCATAAAAAAAAGTCATACGGATTGTATGACTTTGAACAATAATCTTGGGAGGAGATTTGGGGATAGTTGTACATGCATGATAAAGCAAGCATGGAAAAATTGTTACATTTACTGTCAAAAAATTAATAAAAATTTACAATTCCTTGATTTTGTATTATAATTGTTACCGAGGTAAGGCATGAAAATTCTTGTTATAAACGGCGTAAATATGAATATGCTCGGGCTACGTGAACCTGAAAAATACGGGCAAATGACACTTCCACAACTGGAAAACACCCTAAAACAATTTACATCTGAATTACAGATCACTCTTGATTGCTGGCAAAGCAATATTGAAGGAGAAATAGTTGAAAAAATTCAGACCAGCCGCAATTTATATGATGGTATTGTTTTAAATGCAGGAGCATACACGCATACAAGCGTTGCAATAAGAGATGCTATAAGTTCTGTTAACGCGCATGTAGTAGAAATTCACATGACCAATATCCATGCTCGTGAAGAATTCCGCCACACTTCTTTGATTGCCCCTGTTTGTATAGGGCAAATCGCAGGATTTGGAATTGACAGCTATAAATTAGGCATTATCGGTCTTGTTGACTATTTGACACAAAAATTTTAATATAGTAAATTTAAGCTACCAGATCAAGATTTTCTTCCGGTTCAGGTCTTTTCAAAAATTCAGCAAGTTCTTGCAGATGTTGAATTAACGGTGCCTTTTCCGTATTCAACTCTTCTCTGAGTTGTGCGGCTTCTTCCGGATTTGAATCATTTTTCTTTGCAACTGTCATGTCAATTTTAGACTGCACAGCTTTTGCCAACAATTCAGGTATATTAGGCACTGTAGGATTTTCGCTGGATAAATTTTTATAATATGTATCTATATAATTATTGTTTATACGTAATTTCCAGTTTGTATTATTTTGTTCACCAGGAACATTATAACGTTTATCAATACCAAAGAAATCGGCAAAGCTTATCTGGATATTCTTACTGCTGCGGAATAGTTCAATAAATTTTGCTTTAACAAGTTCCATTGGATTAGTAGAGATATTATGAAGAAATTCGTCATGCTCTTTGCGTTTTGCCGGATCAGGCTGCAAGAAACCCGCAAGATAATTTTTATCCCATTGATTACCATCCATCATACGAACAGGACTTGAATCATGAGAGCCAATAATAGTTGTATCATTTACCCCTGCTTGCTCTCCTGCCTTCCATTCCAGTTGTGTTATTCCTGGCAAATGTACCTTATTGTAATATATTTCTCTAAATACATCTGTCTGGTTGCCTAAATCCTCCCAAACAGCATCTTCAGGTTTTACTCCTCTTTCTCGCAATGTAGGCAGAACAATTCGCTCTAAAATATTGCGATAATTACCTTCCGGATCTATATGCGGCATATTGGAGATATAGTTGCCTCTTATACTGTGCACGAACCCGTTTGCAACATAAAGTGATTCATCTTCATAAATCCATGGATCTACAAGACCCATTGCATGGTCAATTCTTACGTTTTCACAGTATTCTAATGCCGATTCAAGTTTCTTTTTCAAAAATTGTCCGGCTATATCAAGCGAACCATCTGACTTGAATAATCTTTTCGGATTCAGCACAGGTAAATCCCATGCTTGAGGACAATTGTCCTTGCCGCCATACTGACAGCCCATTGAGTATCCTGTCAAAAATGCATCACGATTTGCCCATACGTCTGCTTTGGAACAGCCGACAAGCAAGTCATTTATATACATAAAATTATTTGATTTACGAAATTCTTTATTTGCTTTTATCTGTTTATCTATCAAAAATTGCGTAAAACTATTCTTTTCTATTTTATCTTTAGAGCGGTTTGCTATCTGATTATAACGTTTAACAGCAATCAAATCACCTTTTTCAACTCTTGATATCAAATTTGCATCCAATTGATTTTCCCATTTAGTAAAATCATCTGTACCATTCATTTTGGATAAAATTTTAAAAATACCATCTTTTACAAGCCAATCCTTAGATTTTTCCTTAAATCGGACAAATTCTTTATTCAGCGCAATAGCATTTTTATCTTTATCTCTTAGACGAATTTTAAAGGTTGTATAGGCTTCTTCTAAGGCAATATCTGTATTTTCAAAAGCTTCTAAAAAATTAGCATAATTATAATTTTGACCTTTCACTTTATGCAAGTCTGTTATATTATCATAAGTTTCCTTTGAAAGAATACAAGCATACCCTGGTGTTGTTAATTCTTTAAAATCAATAAATAAAGGATTTTTTGCAAATACTTTTGATGCATAAGGAGAGATATCAAAACTTGTTATTTCACCGGTCGGACCTAACTGCATTGCATTAAATCCATACATCATAAATTCTTTTGTCAAATCCTGTGCAGCTTTTGAGTAAGGTGATCCCACACCGATATCCGGTCCTGCTGACGGAAAACTTGAACCGTGTAAAATTATTGCGCGATTTTGAATACCTAAATAATCAAATGCCTCATTACAAGTATCCTGCATTTCTTTAATTTTTTCGCCTTTCGGACGTTCGGTAAACACAGGCTGTATTCTGTTATTATAACTGTTAATACCTAAAATTTTCATATTATACATAAATCCCTAAATATTTTTTTTTGCTATACTTCAGTCAAAATTTCAATCTGACAGTTACAGCTTATTTCTTCACGTGCCAGTACTACAACATTATTCATATAGTTATTTAATATAGTAAACATTAATTGTCTGTAATCAATTGGTACAATAAGTTTTATTAAATCCATATTATATTCTTTTGCTTTATCAACAACTTTATTTGCAAGTTCTTCAGCATAATCTGCATCAATACGAACGACTTCATCACCTTCAACATAATCATCGGCAGTCAACGCGACCAATGAATCCGTGGATATTTCTATAGCACTTATAACACCATTTTCATCTGCAAAATTCTGACATATTTGCCTTGACAATGCCAGACGTATTTTCTTTAAAAGATCTATACGTGCATTATCTTCTGCATAATCATTCATCTTCTCGAAAATATACGTTATATCTTTTATCGAAATTCTCTCTGTAATCAAACTTGTCAGGATATACCTCAAATCAGACAGAGAAAGAAAATCCGGTATTAGATTTTCAACCAGAAATGCATTCTTTTTACTTACTACATCAATATATTTGTCTAATTCATTATAATCTAATAAATCATCTACGTATTTAATAGAAACGAATTCAAGTGCTCTGGCTATATACTGACTTCCTGACAGTCCTTTTTCCCAAAAATCTTTAGCCTGATCTCTTTCTACCCAAAGAATATCTCTTCCTGTTATAAAATCAACATCTTTTATTGTATCTGTTACTTTTTCATCCAGATGAATATCGTCCGTAAAATACATTACATAATTAGGATAAACAATTGCCTTATATACATCCAAACCACGTATTCTTATTGCAAACTCATAAGGATTAAGCTGCTCATCATCCTGAAAAATTATTTTAGGGATTACGAAACCCAATTCTTCTGTAAGTTTTAATCTTGATTTAACCGTCTCTGCAACTAATTCTTCTTCTGCAATATCCTGTTCCGGATCTACATAACCTAATAGTTCTTCACTTAAATAAATTCCTAACTTTTCAGTTTGTAGTCTTGAATACATTTCATCAGGTGATGTTGCGCGGGAAAGGTTTACTTTTAACTCGTCTAATTCTTTAAGACCTGCGGAAATTTTATCATTAAGCTTTTTTCTACCTGCAGATGCCGGATCCTCACCTTCCAATTCCTGTTTTATACGTGCAATTTTATTTTTTTGCTCCCTTATTTTACTTTGTATTTCCAGACACTGTTCATAAGGCGTTAATTTTGGCGAAAGCATTTTTTCCATCTGGCTTTTAAAAGTAGTAATATTTATTATATCAGAGTTTGAATTATGTTCATAATCCGGAGCTTCCATCATGAAAATACAATTATACTGAAATCCTTCATCCGCCTCAACTTCATGCATGCTATACAATTCCCAGCCGTTCATTGACATTTCATTAAGCAAATTCTGAAGTTCCTGTACATTTTCACTTGAACAGGTTTTTATAACATATTGCATTCTCTTATTAAACATAATTACTCCTTGCTTTGATTTATCAGGATTTTTATTGCATCTATTGCAAGCTTTATTGCTTTATCTGTATCATGAACAACAGGATTTTCCAATCCTGCTTTTTCTCTTTCCTGATTAGCAACAACCAGAAACACTGAACCTGTTTTTACGTTTAAAAAACTCGAAACAACAAATAATGCAGCAGACTCCATTTCAGATGCAAGACACCCTAAACGTTTCCATGCCTCCCACTTGTTAGTCAATTCATAACTCACAGGCATTCTTTCAGGCGAGTGCTGCCCGTAAAAAGAATCTTTACACTGAACAATTCCTCTGTGATAAATTTCACCGGCACATTTCGCAGCCTGAGTAAGCGAGTTAACAATATCAATATCCGCAACTGCAGGAAACTCGATCGGTGCATATTCTTTACTTGTACCTTCCATACGTATAGCACCGGTTGCAATAACAATATCTCCGCCTTTAACATCAAGGTCTATGCCGCCGCAAGTTCCAACTCTTATAAACGTATCTGCGCCCACATTCACAAGCTCTTCCAAAGCGATAGCGGCTGATGCTCCGCCTATACCGGTAGATGTAACGCTCACTTTTTCACCGTTTAAATAGCCGGTATAAGTTGTAAATTCCCGATTATCGGCAACCAATTCCGCATTGTCTAAATATTTTGCAATTTTTGAACAGCGTTTAGGATCTCCGGGCAATATAACATATTTTCCAACCTCGCCGTGTTTTAAGCCAATATGATATTGTTCACCATTTTGTGAATAGTTCATTTGTATTATCCTTTATTCAAATTTTGAAAACAGCGGGTCAAACCCATTAGATTTGACCGCTTTTCAATTTTTGTATAACTAAATCACTTATATCCACACCGCCAACAAAAATCATTCTGTAATCAACAACTGCATCAAGTTTTTGTTCTACAAGAACTTGTTTTGCTGCTGCCTGAATTTTATTAAGAATTAATTCTTCTTTTTGTGCACGCAATTTAATCAAAGCGTCTTCTTTTGCTTTTAATTCTTTAGCAGTTGCTTCTTCAAAGTTTTGTTTTTGAACAGGAGTGTTCAAAGCCTTATATTGTTTCTCCTTATCAATCATAAACTGTTGAATTTCAAGACTTTTTGCATCAATTTCTTTTATAGCGGATTGTGCTAAAGGATAACCATTTTGTACTTTTTGATAATTAATGTATCCTACTCCGCCTGCAAGAGCCTGGCTGCCAAGTAAAATCATACCCAAAGTAACTGCTGCTAATTTTAAGTTTTTCATAAACCCTCCTATAAGTTTATATTTTATTAGTACATCAAATCACCTACACCAAATGTGAAGTAACCATTTTCATTACCGTTTTCACCCGGATTGGTAAGTGGAATACCATAGTCAATTGACAACGGTCCCATACCAGGTATATAAAGTTTTAACCCGATACCGGCTGATACGGCATATCCAGGTCTGTCATACAGAGTATCGCTGACAGTGTTATTAAATATTTTACCGGCATCAACGAATACCGTAAATCTCAAGTTGTTAAGGAATTTAATCTTTGTTCTGTCTAGGAACGGAATAGGCGTTGCGAACTCTGCTGACCCCATAATAAAGGCGTCACCGGTACCTACACCGCTCATTTTGAAACCTCTGATAGTGTATGGACCGCCTAAACGATAAGCCATTACATCGGGCATATCATCACCATGGATTTTACCGCCGCCTTTTGCAGTGAATGATAATGATGATTTTTTACCGACAGGAATATATTGTTTAATCATACCGGTAAGTTTCCCGTGAGTTTTATCAAATCCATCAAGCCCGATTTCTTCGTCAAATCTCAAGCTTGCCATTGTACCTTTTCTGGTAACTGTATTACTATCACGTGTATCAAATACAAGTGCCGGACTTAATGATAAGAACAGACCACCGTCTAGTTGTTTAGCACGTTCAGAAATAGGGACATTATATCTGTTGTAAAGACTTGATATCTTGCCAAAATCACCTTCTGAAACATGAACATTTTCAACCCCTAAAGAGAAAGTTGAAGTTAAATGCTTGTTTGTCTTCATTCTGTGAGCAACGGTCATCTCGGCACCAAGTCTTCTTTCAATAGCCAATGGTACCTGATAGCTGCCGAAATCTCTATAATAAATCTTACTCAACAAAGAGGTATCCGCATTAAAGAAATATGGTTTGTAGTAACTCAATTCTGCCTGCAAATTCATTCGTCTTTTTATAGATGCGTCATTCAAGATAACACCGGTACCGGCTAAAACATTTAATGCAAGTCTTTCATTACGTCCTTTAAAGTTGTTATCAGCTATACCTACAGATCCAAATAACCCTGTAACAGTATCTATACCGCCGCCAATTGAAAGATTTGCTGTTCTTTGTTCTTCAACTTTTATCGTAATATCGTATGCATCCGGATTATCTACACTTGGTTCTATTTCACGAGTTACATTCTTAAATGCCTGAGTTGCATATAATCTGACAAGATCTTCTTTTATTTGATTTTCATTATACACAACTCCTGGTTCAGTTAAGATGTTACGTTCTATAATATAATCCTTTGTTTTTTCATTTCCTGCAATCATGATTTTATCAATAGTACCTTCTTTAATACTAATATTAACAGTACCGTCAGGATCATCGGTTATAGAATCCACACGTGCGAGAATATATCCTTTCTGTGTATATAAATTCTGAATTTTAACCATAGCACTGTTAAGCTCTTCAATATTTTGAGGTTTACCTTTCATTGGCAAAAGACATTCAAGTATTTCCTCTGTGGAGACTACAGTATTGCCTTCTATTGTAAAATCGGTAATCGGGGCGTTTTCTTCTAAGATAATTTTTAAAGTCACTGTTCCATCTGAATTTGTTACAGGAATAGCTTTCATATTTTCTGAGAAAAATCCCGTATCGTATATGCTTTTTAAATCATTTAATAAAGTTTCTTTATTATATTCATCCCCTTTATGCAAGTTAATTTTTTGCATAACAATATCAGGCTTAATAACATTTAGCCCGTGAACTTCAATATCTTTAATAATTCTTGATGTTTTAATATCGCTTTCAGTAAAACTTTCTTCCACAGAAGAAGGGACATCGCTTTCGCCCCAAAAATCCGACGCAGCATAAACGGTTGCAGGGAATGCCATTATCGCCAGTGTCAAAATTACAACTATTCTTTTATATAAATTGTTTGATAATAAACTCAAGAAAATCTTGTCCTTACAACTTTATTATGTCTATTCCTATAAAAACATTATATCATCAAATTTTTAAAAGTGAAAACACGTAAATTAATTTTTACATAAATCTTCAATAATTTTTTTATACACATCATTTTTATTAAGATTATAAAGAGCGGAAAGTATTGCTGCTATTTCTTTTGCCTTAAAATTTTTCTTTTTCAATACATTTATTTTTTCATCTAAATCCACATCATTTTTTATATTTTTATCTCTAAAGACAAGTGCAGCAATTTCACCTTTAACAAGATTATTTTTAAAATATTTTATAACATTATCACATTCATCAATTATAATTTCTTCAAAAACCTTTGTAAGTTCTCTGGCAACAGCGACCTTCGGATTGTTGCGACTGGATGAAATTATTTCAAGCGTATTTAGAATTCTATTTGGCGATTCATAAAATACAAGATCCGTAGTTTTACATTTTAATAAAATATTTTCAATTTTATCTTTAGTTCTTGGCAGAAATCCGACAAATAAAAAATCTTCGTCATCTCTTGCTATTTGAGAAAGAAAAGTTACAACCGCATTGGCTCCGGGTAAAGCGGTTATGGTAAATCCATGTTGACGTAATTCTTCAACAATTACAGCCCCCGGATCACAAAACAAAGGAGTACCTGCATCAGAAACAAGTGCAATTTTTTTACCTTCATTTAATATTGCAAGAAACTTGTCAATACGCTCTTTTTCATTAAACTTATGATAAGAAATACATTTTGTTTTGATATTAAAATGATTGAGAAGTTTTTGCGTAACACGTATATCCTCACATGCAATAATATCCACCGATTTTAGCGTTTCTAAAGCACGAAGAGTTATATCTCCAAGATTACCTATGGGCGTCGGAACAATATAAAAATCATATTCTTTCATAACCGAATTATAACATGAAATATAATTGAGTATGCTTAATAAGGACTTAAAAAATTCAGGACAATAATGGAAGAGCAGGTCGGCTTTACCAAGCCGACAATTAAAGGGTAGGAACGCTGGAAAGGCACTATGGAGTTAATGAAGTCGTTAAGTCCTTTACATTTTTTAGTCCATGTAAAACATATAAGTTTTTGAATAATGTACCTGAAAGCCTTGTGGGGCTTGAAGTTAGATGCCCCCCTCCCCAGAAAATGCACTATTCATGCGGGTTTTAGCCTCATTCAAAGCAGAAGTATTTTTGTTGGGATGGAAACCCCAACCTACAGCATTGGAACCTTGTGGCACAACAACTTTTTTATTATTGGGCAAGTATGCACAACCGACTGTATGAGCAGGCTGAACAAATTCACCATTATAACGGTCAAATTCCCAACCGACTTTATGTTTTTGTTCTTCTGCCAGCTTTTCCGCCATCAAAATCCCTCGTATATATCCATACCTCCATTATTACATATCTCTCAGAATTTTTCAAGTGCTAAATTAAAAACAGGCAATATCATAATATCGCCTGTTTCATATTTAAAACTACCTAACTTAAAACTACTTAAGTGCAAAAGTCATATCCGCCTCTACGCACATTTTACCGTCAACTGTACCTATGCCGTGAGCCTTGCAAATCGGACCTTTTACCTTTGTTAATTCAACATGCATTTCAAATCTGTCACCGGGTCTTACTATATTTTTGAAACGAACATTGTCAACTCCAGCATAAAGAGTCAATTTACCCTCAAATTCAGGCATTGTCATCAATATCGGAGCTGAGCATTGTGCCATTGCCTCTAATTGCAATACACCAGGCATTATAGGATTGTTAGGGAAATGCCCCTGAAAAAACTCCTCATTCATAGTTAAATTTTTATATCCGTTGGCATACTTTCCCGGTACACATTCTGTAATTCTGTCTACAAGCAAAAACGGATAACGATGTGGTATCATTTTCATAATTTCAGTTGTGTCAAAGCTTAATACTTTTGTCTCTTCTGTCATCATTTTCTCCTTACTTTATTTACATTCAATTAATTTATCTTTTAGTATTTTGGCAGTTTTTAAATGTACAGCATGCCCTGCCTCTTTAACAAGTATTTGCGCTCTCAAATTCAGAGGATTTACACCGGTCAAATACAAATCGCCAATTAAATCTAATATTTTATGTTTAATCGGTTCTTTATCAGACCTTAATTCAGTTGTAAAGCCTACATCTTCAAGCCCTACTGTGTTATCATAGGTTACTCCCTGTGCAAATCCCATCATCTGGAATTTTTTCAGATCTTTGTAAAATCCGAATGTTCTTGCCTCAATAATTTCTTCCTGATTTCGAGGGTTGTAATTTACCCAACGTTGTTTCAAATCAGGATGATCATAATTTACGGCATAAGAAATAAACAGTTCTTTATCAGGAATTATGACAAGACTTGTTTTTCCGTTCAAGTAGTATACCGGTTCAGAAACAGTATATTTTTTCGGACTATAAAGAAACGGTTTTTTAATACCTGCTTTTTTAAACAGCTCCACCCAGCATTTTGAACTGCCGTCCAGTGCGGGAACTTCTTCTTCAGACATACAAATGTCAATAGAATCAATTCCGCAGAACGCAAGTGCCGCAGTTAAATGCTCAGTAAGTATTGCTCTGCTTGATTTATCCCCCAGTGTTACACAATGGTCTGTTGAAATTACATGGTCAATATCAGCTGTAAAAGCATCCTTACCTTTTACAAAATACCTTATTTTACCCTCTTCTGACGGGAAAAAATTAACAGTACAAGGCTTGTTTTTCATCAAGCCTTTTCCTGTTATAGAAATTTCTTTTTTAATTGTTATCATTGTTTATATTGTCCTCAAACTCTTTTAAAAGCGGTTCATATTTTCTAAATTTTGCGAAAATTTCCTGAGCATCTTTCATAGTTTTTAACTGTTTAATAAATTCTTTTCTAGGAACAGCAGGAATACCAACTACTATAGATTTTTCAGGGAATGATTTTGTTACGCCGGCTTTTGCGGTAATAATTGAATCTGAACCTATTTCTATATGATCAGCAAGACCTGCTTGACCGGCAAGAACAACTCTATCACCGATTACGCAGCTTCCTGCAATACCAACCTGAGAAACTATCAAGCAGCCCTTTCCGATTTTACAATTATGCCCTATCATCACGAGGTCATCAATTTTTGTATTATCACCGATTGTTGTATTTTCTATTGTGCCGCGGTCTATTGTGGTATTAGCCCCTATTTCCACGTTATTACCTATTACAACTGACCCTATTGAAGGAATTTTAAAAATAACATGATTATCAGCCGTACCTTCTTTAATGTGTCCTTCTTTTCTGGCTTGTTCAATATTATCAGGATTTTCAGTAACAAAACTGAAACCGTCAGCCCCTAAAGAAACGCCGTGCTGTAGAATTACATCATTACCTATTTGAACTCTGTCACCAATATTTACTCCAGGATGGAAAAAGCAATTTGACCCGATTTTTGCATCGCTGCCAATATAAACATTTGCAACAATTCTTGTATTGTCACCGATTTGAGCACCGCGAGAAACAACTACATTAGGACCTATTTTTACATTTTGCCCCAATTTTGCTTCAGGGTGAACACTTGCAGAAGGGTGAATACCTTCATTTACTTCCGGTTCTTTGTAAAAAAGAGTAATCAATTTCATCATTGCAAGACGCGGTCTTTCTACTTCAATAGTTGTAAGCCCGTCAATTTGCACGCCCAATGGCACAAGTGCAGCTTTGGCTTTTGACTTAGCGAGATTTGCAATTTCATCTTCGCCGAGAGCCAATGCAAGAGTGTTTTCATCAGCAAGCAATGGCGGAGCAATATGTTCAATTTTTGCATCCTGAACTTTTGTCAACATTCCGCCTGTAATTTGTGTAATTTCTTCTAGTGTGAAAGTTTTCATTTTTATTACTCCTTATCTAATTATTATTTATTTTATTTATTAAATTTGTTGTGGATTTGCCTTCTACAAAACTTATAAATTCTACTCTGGTACCGTTTTTACGCATAATATCCGCCTCGGGTAATGTTTCCATTGTATAATCGGCACCCTTAGTATACACATCCGGTTTTATTTCATCAAGTAAATCACGGGGACTATCCTCATCAAAAATTACAACGTAATCTACGCAGCTTAAAGCGCACAAAATTTCGGCTCTGTCATTTTCATTATTAACCGGTCTGCCCTCACCTTTTATTGCGCGAACAGATCTGTCAGAATTCAATAATACAACCATATAATCTGCAAAAGTCTTTGTTTTTTGCAAATAACGTACATGCCCGACATGTAAAATATCGAAACACCCATTGGTTGCCACTATTGTTTTGCCGCTTTTTTGAAGATTATGAAAAAATAGTGCAGCATTTTCTCTTCTTAAAAGTTGTCCCATATTTATACATACCTTAATCTTTCCTTTATATTACCAGAAAAATAAAGGAATGCGGATACTTCTTTAACAAAAAGTAATAAATAATAGTACAGACTTGATTAAAAATTGCCTATTCAGCCTATTTTATTTAACTTTTTACCGAGAGCTTCGCTTATTACACTGCCAAGCTTATATGTTTTACCGGTATCAGGTTGGGAGGTTGCCTGTTTGTAATATTCTTCCAATCTTGCTTCTGCAATTTCTTTCTGAATATCATCAAAACGGGTTGGAATTCTATCAGGCAAAAATTCTTGCGCTGTTTTATAGACAATTTTTATAGACATAATTACACTTCTTTCTAACACTATAAAGAAGCGTGAAGAAAATAATTGCCTTATTTTAAAGTTTTGTTAACCCCAGTAATTAAGTCCGCACCCGCCCAAAACACGCGGATCCTCCACCGGAGTCTTTTTTAAACCTGCATTACCTACATAACTATTCATATTTACAAATGCCGGTATTGAGTTTTCTTTAGCCTGTTTTTTAAGAATAGACTTAGGTATATTGTTAGCCTGCCCTAAAACTTTTTTGGTTGTAGCCAAAAGTGCCTGACGTACAACTTCAGAATCAGGATTTTTTAAAGGGGTAGGGCGCATGTTTTTTGCCATCGGGGCAATTATTAATTTATTTACAATCATCTGTGTCTCCCAAACAATGACTCTAACGAGGTCATTGCATAAATAATGTATAATCTAATATAAATTCATTTCAATAACTTTTTGACAAATTCTTACAGTGTTCAATGCTGCGCCAATAAGTAAATTATCAGCAACACACCAGAGAGTAATTCCGTTATCAAATGCCAAATTCTTACGAACACGTCCTACGAATACAGGATTTACCCCTGCAGCATCACAGGTGGTAGGATATTCGTAATTTTCAGGGTTATCAATGACTTCTACCCCAAAAGAATTTTTCAGCACTTCGCGAACATCTTCCGGAGTTACATTTTTATCAAACTCAATATCAACCGCCTCAGAATGCCCCCTATAAACAGGTACGCGGACCGCTGTGCAAGAAATAAGAGTATCTTCACCCAAATGCAAAATCTTTCTGGTTTCATTAACCACTTTCATCTCTTCTTTTGTATAACCATTATCACAAAATACATCTATCTGAGGAATAACGTTAAATGCAATTGGCTTTTTAAAACATTTATTCTCAAATTTTTCATTTGCAAGTGCAGCTTTCGTATTCTCTGTTAATTCATTAATAGCAGCTAAACCTGCTCCTGAAACTGATTGATAAGTAGATACAA
Organism: Candidatus Gastranaerophilales bacterium; assembly: GCA_944324165.1. Classification (GTDB taxonomy): domain Bacteria; phylum Cyanobacteriota; class Vampirovibrionia; order Gastranaerophilales; family Gastranaerophilaceae; genus CALUVH01. Next base: position 28,367 of record CALUVG010000021.1, read on the forward strand.
TAAGTCGTTTAATATTTGCTTTATCCAGTAATGGTTTTAATACAAGCATTAATTGAGAAGTTGAGCAATTCGGATTTGCTATAATACCTTTATGTTTTCTCAAATCTTCATCATTAACATATGCGATAACAAGCGGAACATCCTTCTCCATTCTAAAAGCACTTGAATTATCTATCAAAACACCGCCGCGTTTAACAATTTCCGGCGCAAACATTTTACTTGTAGCGGCTCCGGCTGAAGCCAGAACAATATTAACACCGTCAAAACTCTCAGGTTTTGCCTCTTCCACAATATATTTTTTTCCCTGAAACTCGATTTCTGATCCGGCACTTTTGGCACTTGATAAAAACTTTATTTCATTAAAATCTATTTTTAACTCATCAACAACTCTTGTAATTTCTCTTCCTACAACTCCGGTTGCGCCCAAAATAGCAATGTTTGGTTTTCTCATTATTATTCCTTTATATAAAATGTTACATAAGTAGTGTAGCAAAAACACATATTTCAGTAAATAGATTTTTTAAAAAATTTTAATATTAATATTCCCGTTCGAATCCGACACTTGATAAGCAAAAATATATCTGATATTATATATAATCGGAGGATAGCTGTATGAAAAGAAAAAACAAATTACAATTAATAATAGCAATCGGATTATTATCACTTACTTTTTTGACATCTGCATATGCAAGCAATACAACAAATGATGCCCGAAAGTTATTCCTTGATAATAACGCGATTATATACGAAATAAATATGCGAACATTTAATGCAAATGATATAAATGGAAACGGTATTATTGATTTTGATCTGGGAGAAGTAAGCGGAAATTTTACCAATGCAATTGAACGGCTTGACGAGATGCAGGCTATGGGAATAAACATGCTCCATGTTTTACCGATTACACAAACCGGTAAAACTAAAGCACTCGGAACAGCCGGCTCATTATATGCTGCTGCATCTTTTAACAAAATCAATGAACAATTAAATGATAAAAATTCAACGCTCACACTTACAGATCAGGCAAAAAAATTTGTTGAAGAAGCACACAAACGCGGAATACGTATAATTCTTGATATACCGGCATGCGGAGCTTATGATCTTTACTTGCAAAGACCTGAACTGTTCGTCAAAGATAAAGAGCAAATACCTGTAATTCCTGCGGATTGGACAGACGTAAGATTATTAAATGCAGGCAATGAGACAACTATTAATGACGATGTATTCAATGTTTACAAGGAATTTGTCGACATGGCAATTGATGAACTCGGAGTTGATGGTATTAGAGCGGATGTAGCACATTGCAAACCTGCAAAATTCTGGAAAGAATTAATTTCATACTCCAGAAAAAAAGACCCTCAGTTTCTATGGCTGGCAGAAAGTTCTGACAGCTGGCATGATGCCATCTCTACATACGGAGTTTTCACATCGTATGACAAATTACTGGATGCCGGATTTGACGGCTACTACGGAAGTTTCTTTAATTTAAAGACCTGGCATACCGCCGAAGAATTAATAAATCATATTCAATTTAACCAAAGCCTTGCCAAAACATTTACAACACCTAAAAGTGTAATCGGAAGTTTTACAACACATGATGAACTATCTCCCGTACTTATTAATGGAATTCCATATAGTTCAATGATTATCTGGCTGAATGCTACATTGCCGATTAATTCTTACTTTGTAGATGGGTTTGCAACCGGTGATGATTATGTTTATGACTGGGCAAATCAAAAAGCCGAAACATCCTTCACTGATGATGATTATTACTTTGCACACAGAGGTAAGATTGATATATTTAACTTTTCAAGAAAACCGGGGAAAGATAATCAAGAACTTTTACAAGAATTTACAGCTGCAAATAAGTTCAAAAAATCTATTGCGCCGATTATAACTCACGGTAAATTTACACCTTTAAAAACTAATTTTGAATCTGTTTTTGCTTATGCAATGAGTTACAATAACAATACTGTTCTGGTTTATGGCAATTTAGATTTCGACAATCCGGCGACCGACATAAATATTAAAATACCAGGGCTAACTAAAGACGTAATTAATATTCCGGCAAAAGCACGTATACAACCGGAATTATCTAACGGTAGAATTACAGTTGATTTAAATCCTGGAGAAATAAATGTATTTTTGTTAGAAGATTTTGAATTAAAATAATAACTAAAAAGACGGATTAAATTCAAATAGTCCGTCTTTTTATACTCCATATCTTGTTGCTGCATAATCTCTGCGTTTTTTGTTTTTGCGTTGAATTTCTTTGAAATGGTCAGAAAGTTCAATTTTATATGTTGATTTTTGCTGCTCTTCCTTGCCAGAAGAATCCTGATTGCCTGTTTGAGATTGTGCCATAGCCATGCCAACACCAAGTGCGCTTTTGCCTGCGCCTTTTAATGTTTCTTTAATTGCAGTTTTTGATTGTTCTTTCATTGTAGAAACAGTACCGGCAGCTGCAGCTTTTTGTATTGCTTGCTGCTGTGCCTTTTCTCCTGTACCAGTAACTGCAGCTTTTGCAGCTTCTTTAGCAGCTTTGTAAGTTGCGGCTCTGCTTTTAGAAGTAGCAATATTTTTGCTCATTTCCTGAAAACCTTTAGTAGCCTGTTTTGTTGCGCTTACTGCTGATGCACCTGCCATAATTGCACTCGTAGCACTCATCAAAGCTCCCATTAAGTTACCTTGAGCAGCATAAGTTGCAGCTTTTGTTACACCTGCTGCGGCAACACCGTAATTACCTACTGCTTCTGCAGCATGACCTATCGGAGACATTACAGCACCAACGGCAGGAATCCAAGGCGGTAAAATAACTTTCATTAAAATATCGCCTGTTGTACCAACAATCATACCGGTCATTGCAACTGCTGATGAGATACTTTCAATTTTACCGGCAACTTCCAATACTTTTTCACTTCTTGTTTGATCTTCCTGTTTGGCTTTTTGTTCTTGTTTTACCGCTGTATTATATTTTTTTGTAGTAGTATTCATTCTTCTAAGAATAGTATTTGAACTATTTTGAGTATTTACTAATTTATCAGAATAGATACTAATAATGTTTGCTTTTTCTCCAATTTGTTTATTCAGTGTTTCAATTTGTTCCTGATTAGAACTTGAAGAATTTGATGTTACAGGAGCTGCAGCACCTGCCATTACGCTATCCATAACATTGAAACTATTATTAGTTGCCTGTTGAGCTGTATTATTTGCAGCATTTGTATCATTTCCTATAACACCTGAATTTTCAGCAGATGCAGCCTCTTCTTCCGTAATTCTGTCTACTTCCATTTGAAGAGTTTCAAATGCCATTATTTCTTCTTCTATTTGTTTTTGAGTTTCAGCGACTTCTTTTTCATTCTTTTGCAATTCTTTCTGATCTTTTTTCATATCTTTTTGAAGTGCTTTAGAATCTTTTTGTAATTCTTTATCAGACTTTTGAGCTTCTTTGTCTGTTTTTTCCATGTCTTTAGTATTTTCTTCGGTTGTTTTAGTATCTGCATCAACTTCGTCGGCATCTTTGTCTACATCATTTGCAGCTTGCTTACCATTTTTGGCATCCACTTCATTAGTGCTTGAAGTTTCTGATTTTGACCCTGTTTTTTGTTCAGATTTATTTTCATCTGATGCAGATGCTGATCTTACTCTGCCGGCAGCATTAGTATTAGCTGAAACTTCAGGATTATCTTCTTCTGTTTCAGATGTATAAGCTGCTTTTACTTTAGATGTTGCAGCAAGGCTTTCTGCACTAACTTCATCACTTGAAGATGCAAGCGTTTCAGCCTCTTCTACTTCTTTTTCTTCTTCATTTGCAGTTTCGGTAGCTGCCGGAGCAACTTCGTCTGTTTCTTCGACTGCTGCAGGCTCTGCTGTTGCTTGAGCGGTTTCGTCTGTTTCTTCGACTGCTGCAGGCTCTGCTGGAACTTGAGCAACTTCGTCTGTTTCTTCGACTGCTGCAGGCTCTGCTGGAACTTGAGCAGTTTCGTCTGTTTCTTCGGCTGCTGCAGGTTCTGCTGGAACTTGAGCAGTTTCGTCTGTTTCTTCGACTGCTGCAGGCTCTGCTGGAGCTTGAGCAGTTTCGTCTGTTTCTTCGGCTGCTGCAGGCTCTGCTGGAACTTGAGCAGTTTCGTCTGTTTCTTC
>CALUVG010000022.1 GCA_944324165.1 Candidatus Gastranaerophilales bacterium
TCGCTGTCTGCGTCTGAGTCGCTGTCGCTGTCTGCGTCTGAGTCGCTATCGCTGTCTGCATCTGAGTCGCTATCGCTGTCTGCGTCTGAGTCGCTGTCTGCGTCTGAGTCGCTATCGCTGTCTGCGTCTGAGTCGCTGTCTGCGTCTGAGTCGCTGTCTGCGTCTGAGTCGCTATCGCTGTCTGCGTCTGAGTCGCTATCGCTGTCTGCATCAGTATCACTGTCTATATCTGTATCAGAGTCTGAATCATTGTTATATTTATCTTCATCATAGTAGTTACGTTCATTTTCATCTCGACCAATTTCTGTTACATCATCCGGAGTTACTGAACGATATTCAAATGTAAATTCGCCATCTCCAATTTTTTCTACAGCATTAGTTCTGTCATCGTTTTCAACAAAATGACCATCTCTTCCAAATGAAATGTGTTTACCATCAACATAGACATTATCAGCAACTAAAGTCATATCAGGAGTTTCTGCATCATTAGTACCTTCAACTCTTGCATTTTTAATAGTTAACTGAGAATCTGCCCAGTGATGAACCCCATTAATCCATTCAGAATCAACTCTTGTATTCGGATTAATATCTAAAACTTTTACTTCCACATTTTTAGGAGCTACTGCTGAGAGATTTTCGCCAAAATAATCAACCGGAGTATTAGGAACTGTTCCTAAATTATTTATTTCTAAAGACGCACCGCGATTAACTATTTTGATATTATCTTTTGCAGTAATTTCGTCTATCTTAGTATTTCCTGAGAATTCTGCATTAATACTGCCTTCTCTTGAAATCATCGTACAAACATTGGTATTATATTTGTCATCTTGCCCTTTAATGTTAATATCATTAATAGCAAGTGCATCCATACCGTAGTTTGAATCAGTCTGATTAAATGTTAATTTATTATTTTCAGTACCAATATTATCACTTGCAATTAAGGAAATACCTTTACCTTCAACATTTGCTTTTGAAGAGTCATTTGAAGCATTAAGAATTGAATACCCATTGCCGTTGCTATCAAAATCAGCCGCTGTTAAAATAACTTTCCCATCAGCTTTAACCTGTCCTAATCTTAAGTCTGAATCTTTAGCAGCGATGTTAGCTACAAGATTTGAATTTGAAGTTGTACGTCTTGTTGTTGAAGCATTCAAAACACCATTAGCACGAACATTAATTGATTTTGTCATATCCCGACCGTTAGGATCAACGCCGGTACAAGCTCCGTTTGCGCAGTTGCCGACATCTTCACCTATAGTACCGTCATTTACAACAATGTTCATATTACCATTAGAAACAAGTAAAGTCTTATCCACACCGGCATTTAACAAGTCTCCGTTTTCAAGGTTAATATTCAAATCCCCCTGAGAAACTATATTTTCGTCTACGGAAGAACTTCCTATCACGATATCAGAATTAGCATTGCGTATATTAACACCATTACCGCTAACCTTACCGCCGATTGTCATTCCCTGACGACCGGTATTTACAAGCTCTGTTACATTATCAGCATTTGAAACATTTGCACTTGATGAAATATTCATATTTGTGCCATTGTTTTCAACTGTTAATTTAGCACCTGCGTTTTTAACTGTTCCGGAGATATTCAATGCACCGCCATTGTTAATAATATCCATAGCTCCGCCGGCATTAGCAAGTTTTCCTGAAACATCAATTCCGCCTGAGCCTTCACTTGTTACTGTTGTTTCGCCAGTTTTTGCAAAGTTAACAACATCACCTGCTACTTTTACTCCGCCATTATCGCCATATGCTTTAATTACAATGTTACCATTTTCATTGGCTATTGAGCCTGCTTGCGTAATATTATCTGTATTTACTAAAGAACTGAACAAGTCATTTGCAGATTTAACAGAATTGAATACATGATTATCTTTAACACCTGCCAATAAAACTGCTCCCTGACCAATATCTACACTTGCAGCTTTTACATCAATATCTCCGCGAGAAAGAACTTTACCATTGATTGTTACAGTGCCATCACCCTTTGAATTTTCTAAAAGTGATAAATCATGCAAATCACTAGGTCTAAAGTTTCCTCTAAATTTATCAAAATCATCTTGTGAAGGAGTCATTACAGATAAGGAACCGACATTCAATACGCCGCTTGCACCAACAACCATACCTTTTGGTGAAATAAATACGACACTGCCGTCAGAAAGACCACCGCCTGCACTATTAAGAGCATTTAAAATACCGTTAATATTAATCTGATTGTTTACAAGGTTAACAAATTTAGATAAATCCTGACCTCTATATTGCATAATCAAGTTTGCAATATCTCCTGCAGACAAATTGAAATTTTCATACTGACGAAACCCAATATCACCACTTCCTCCTGAAGGATTAATATCGTAAATATTTCCTCCATTTTCTCCAGGGGTCACTGTAATACCGGTATCATGCCCGGGAATTGCTCCGCCTATTTCGCTGGCCACTGCCTGAAAACATAATGACTGCTGCATTAAAAAACATAATGATAACGCTGAGGCTACAATTCTTTTTCTATCTGTTTTGGTCAATGCCATTTTGACTTCCTTTCACTTTTCCCTAATTCGGATTTTTTCTACACTTTTATATTCTGAGTTCATATTTATATTATCAAGAGAATATTTATTTTGCTATATTTAGCGCGTTTTTGATTAATATAAATTCACATATAGTCATGTGGTAAATCTTAAAAAAATCATCAATAAAATTTATTGCCATTATGTAAACAAATGTTAAGTATTTATTTTACCCGTTTCAGGATTGTTTTGCTTAGCATCCAATAACAAAAATAAAAGACTAACATCAATGATATCATTTCAAAAAGTGCGGATACTTTAACAAAAGTATTGTATAAATAATACAATGCCGCAAACGGAATAAATGATATTAACATTCTAAAAATTGTTAAGGTAGGGTATATCAATCTTAACCCCGGCAAAACAATCACAGTACTCAAAAAGAAATACAAGAAATTCGCCCCGAATGTTGCTATACCTGCGCCTATCAAACCGTATTTCGGTATCATAACAATATTCAATACAATACCTGCTATACCTGAAATTAATTTGATTATAAAATCAATATAAGTCTTATTGGCAAGATGATATTGCAGAGTTGTATAATCCGCAAGGGACATAAAAAATGTTCCAAACGCAAAAAATGGTATTAATTTGAATGCAAGACGGAATTTATCTCCGGATGAAAGCATTTGTACATAATCCGGAGCATACATTGATATAACAGTTATTATTGGCAATGCAACCAATATATAATATCCTGTAAATTTTGAAATTATTGGTCTTACATCAATACGTTCTTCATACATATTTATAATACGTGGAATTGCAGCCACGGTTATTATTGAAAATATTGTCATCAACAAAGGCAGAGTCAAACCGTAAGCAACACCTACCAGACCAACATCCGAAAAACCGCTTATACTATTCATTATAAATTTGTTACTCTGATTTATTATCCATGCACTCAAAGACGTTGCTGCTATCGGAATTCCGTATTTCATAATAGGAAATATCGTACTCCATTCAATTTTTTGGAATTTAAACCAGGATAAAATATTACTTTGATAAATCAACAATATATCTATTAAAGAAATAGAAACCCCCATACCTAGAAGTAATGCCATTGCTCCGAGATGAAAATATTTTGCAAAAAATATAGACAAGCCTATAGTCAAAATCTGATTCAGAATTGTTGAAAAAGTAAATGACATAGATTTTAATTCAGCTCGCAAAAGCTGGAACAACAATGCTCTTATCGCTACAGGTATTATCAATAATAATATCGCCAGATAATATTTTATAGGTATATGGAAAAAATCAAAGAAATTTTGTCTAAAGAACAATGCCACAGCTATCATCAAACATAAGTTTGTGGCAAGCATAGTAACTAGCGTTGTTAAGTATTTGGGCATATCCTGAGTAAGCTGATGCTGCCTGAAAAATCTTAAACCGGAAAGCCCGACCCAATCTGAAAATAAAATACACAAAAATGAAAGAAATGCTATTGATAATGAATACAACCCGTATTCTTCCGGCGTCAAAAGACTTGTGTATACAGGAACTATTATAGCATTACCGAGCATGCCGCATATTTTGGATGGTGAATACTTCACCATATCCCTGAATATCCCTTTTAGTTGTTCTTCTTCTACTTCCTTATTTTCAACATATTCCATTAGATTTACCCTTATAAATATACCCCTTTTCCAAATTATATTACAAAGATAAATAAAAGAAATATGTAAAGTTAAACTAATCTGCCGAACAAATCATATTCATCCGAGTTCTCAATTAAAACATTTTCAAAATCTCCCGGAATTACTGGCTTTTCAGAAGAAGCATAGACCATACCGTCAATTTCAGGAGCATCATGCTGCGAGCGAAGGATAACAAGTCCGTCATCAGTGAAACCTTCTACAAGACATTTCAATGTTTTTCCGATAAATTCCTCATTAATTTGTTTTGAAATTTTTTGCTGCAGCGTCATCAATTTTTTTCTTCGTTGGCGTTTAATTTTTGCAGGAATTTGATCCTGCATAGAATATGATGTTGTATTTTTTTCTCTTGAATACTCAAACACCCCCATTTTGTCAAATCTTGTACGTTTTACAAACTCATACAATTCATTAAACTGTTCATCAGTTTCTCCGGGGTATCCCACAATAAAGGCTGTACGAATAGTTACATCAGGAATTTTAGATCTGATTTTGGCAATAAGTTCATCATAGTCAAATGCAGGACGACGCATTGCCTTTAAAATTTCCTTGTTGTAATGCTGCAAAGGCAAGTCTATATACTTTGCAACCTTATCCAGTTTTGCAATTGCATCCAGCAGCTCATCATTCATTTGGGAAGGATAAGCATACATAATTCTTATCCAAAATTCTCCTTCAATTTTATTTAATTCCTCAAGCAATTGCGCTAGAGAATTTTTCCCGTACAAATCAATACCATAACTCGTTGTATCCTGTGCTATTAAAACAAGTTCACTAACCCCTTTTTCAACAAGTGTCTTTGCCTCTTCTACTATATTTTCAATTGTTCTTGAGTGATATTCTCCTCTTAATTGGGGAATAATACAATACCCGCAATGATAATTACATCCGTCAGCAATTTTTATATAAGAACTCGGTCCCATTGTAATCTGTTGTCTTTCAATAGTTTCAGGATAAATGTATTGCGGTCGCTCGGAAACTTTATTGATATTATTTTTTCCTTTGGCGACCTGTTCAACTACATCTACAATTTCTCTAATATCAGAAGTTCCAACCATGCCTGCAATTTCAGGTATGGCTTTTTTCAATTCACCCTTATATTTTTGAGGCAAACAGCCCGTGACAATAACCTTTTTACCGCCCTGTGCAACCTGAAGAATACTTTGAACAGATTCTTTTTCCGCATCGTGAATAAATGAACAGGTATTTATAACAACAATGTCTGCCTGACTGTCATCAAGAGTAACTTCATAACCCTTTTGAGCAAGCAAGCCCAGCATTAGTTCTGAATCTACAAGATTTTTTGCACAACCGTGGTTTAACAATGCTATTTTCATTTTCCGCCTCACTATTTTTACAAAGGCATTTTATCATAGAAATTTTATTTTTGTAATTAGTCTGATTGTTATCATTATTGACAAGGTATAACAGCCGTGAAATAATAATTGTTATGGAAGAAGAATATAAATTAGAAGTAGATAACATCTGCTCGCAAATAAAATATTTAGCTGCAAAAGAAGGTTTGAACATGACAGGATTAAAATATGCTGTAAATCAAATCTTTGACAAAAATGATAGTGTAAGAAATTTATATAACAAAATTAAGAAAAAAACGTTAAGAGTTTCTGAACTATCAGAGATAGCTGAAATTTTAAATTATGATATAATTTTAAGAAAAAAATCCTGAGTTGCTTTATAATAGAGAGTTTAATTTATTACCGGTCTAATGTTTAAAGCTTAACAATTTTAATCCCCGTTTTTGTTTTTCATGCTGAATATCCGGCAATTCATAACATTTAACGCATCTGGCTTCATAAGTTTCGTCACCGCCAATCATAATCAGAGGTGAATTTTTATCTGCGGGCTTGCCGTCAATTAATCGCTGAGTTCGAGTTGCATGATCACATCCGCACTTCATACAAACAGCATGGAGTTTATCAACTTTTGTAGCTATACACATCAACTCCGGCATACTGCCAAAAGGTTCGCATTTAAAATCCAGTTCCAGCCCCGTACCAATAACATGCTTTCCTTCTTCCATAAGTTTTGAGATAACTTTAACAATGTTGCTGTCAAAAAATTGAAGTTCATCTATAGCAACTACTTCATCCTCAGGCTTAACTATACTCATTATCTGGATAGAGTGTTTAACCTTTATTGCATCAAGCCATAAACCGTTACGAGACTCTATATAATCGCCTTTGCTGCGGGTATCTATATCAGGGGAAATAACTTTTACCTTCTTTTTAGCTATGATACAACGCCTTATTCTTCTAAGCAATTCTTCTGTTTTACCACAGCTCATTGGTCCGGTTATAAGTTCAAAAGTATACCCTTGCATATTTTTCCCCTGTTTCCCAAAAATTTATATTGTTCAAATTACATTAATAATTATAACTCTTTGAACAAAATTTGAAAAGTAAAATTTTGTTACGCTAAAGAATTTTATCCTTAAGTTTTTTAAGCCCGTGCCCGTAGAAATAACGCAATTGTTCAGGGAAATTCTCCTCAATATCAATTAGAAACATATTATGGGCAATATAAGATTTCATCAGAAAAACTATTTCTTCATTTTTAGTCCAAATCATAGTATTATCTTCATTTTTACTGTTTGAAGATATCTTGCCGAATAGTCCTTCTTTGTTATCAATTGTTAAGAAAATAAAACGTCTGCCTCTATTGTATTCCAACAGACTCGTTCCCGTATGATGAAACATTTTTCCAAAAGGGGTTGAAAAATTATCACATCCGACAATTTTTATCTCTAACCCTCTGTCATAAGCTTCCATTAAATACGGCTCTATAACTTTAAAATCCTGTGACCAGACTTCTAAATAAATTTCTTCTCTCGCATTTTGTATTAACTCAATAACTTTTTCAGTAATTTTACGGTTTCCGGATACCGTAAGAATTGGCTCAATGTAATCTTCTCTTACATTTGGCAGTTTTTTATCCAGAAAATCAATCGTAGAATCAATTTTCCGTTTAAAACGTTTGGTTAACTCTTTAGGTTTTATAGGGGTATATGTAATTGGTTTGTTCTTCGAACTTATTACAATCTGAGCCGACTCAAGTGCTTTAAGAGTATCATATGCCCGTGCCTGCGGTATATCGGCAAGTTTACTTATCTCATAACCGGTTGCCGGATACTTCTTCAAAAGAGCTATATAAACTCTGGCTTCATAACTGTTAAACCCGAGTTCTTTGAGTTTTTCAACCAGTTCATCCATAGATGAATTATACCATATTTTAATATTTATATCAATATCGCCGTATCAAAGAATACCCTCTAAAAAATAAACATAAATAGTTAGCGACATTACTTATTGCCATATAGTTTTATATCTATTATACTGCTTATATGAATTTAGTTAGTGTAAGAGATTTATATGTAGAATACAATTCCGATAAGGGAATACTCGGGAAAAAACAGACAATCCATGCTGTTAACGGCGTCTCTCTTGACATAAACAAAGGTGAAATACTTGCAATCGCCGGTGAATCAGGCTGCGGCAAATCAACACTTGCCAAAACTATACTTAAACTGGAAAATGCAAAATCGGGTGAAATATTCTTTGAAGATAAAAATATACTCACTCTGGATAGGAAAGCGACTAAGGAATTTCGCAAACATGCACAAATGGTCTTTCAAAATCCTTATGCAAGCCTGAATCCTAAAATGCGAATTACAGATATTCTTAAAGAACCATTAATAATTAATACTAAACTTTCAAATGAAGAAATAGAGAAAAAAGTTGAAGAAAAAATAGAACTTGTGGGACTGGATAAAAGCTGTCTCTGCCTTTATCCGCATGAATTCTCCGGCGGGCAGCGGCAACGTATTGCAATAGCCCGTGCACTAATGCTTGAACCGGAATTTATACTTGCTGATGAACCTGTGAGTGCTCTTGATGTCAGTATTCAGGCGCAAATTATTAATCTGATTAAAGAATTAAAAGAAAAATTTAATCTGACTTTTCTATTAATCACTCATGATATGAGTGTGATAAAATATCTTGCTGATAGAGTTGCCATCATGTATCTTGGAGAAATTGTAGAGCTCGGAACCACTTTTAGTATATTTAATAATCCTAAACATCCTTATACAAAAGCTTTATTAAATGCGGTACCTAAATTCGGGAAAAAATCGGCAAAAAATCTTCTTTCAGGTGATCTGCCTTCACCTGAAAATTTACCCGAAGGCTGTAAATTCAATACAAGATGCCCTAAAGTTATGCCCGTTTGCCGTGAAAAGACACCGCCTGTGACACAATTGAATGATAGACACTGTGTAAAATGTTTTCTATATAATCAAAATATTTAGGCAAAATTTTTTTTGTTTCAACTTAAAACTAATATGTTAGGTCTGGTATCTAAAAAATTATTTGCCCCGTATCCCATTGCCAGAGGCAGTTTCCAACAACGCATGGCAAAAGCAAGAGAATATAATCAAGTCTTTTTTGAAAACATAAAAGACTCTTTTAAAGATAGAGAAATTACACCGGCTGTTTACCTTAAAAAACTTAAAGAGATTTTACCCGCAGGAATACACGCAGAAATATGTAATCTCCAAGACTATAAAGATTTTAGCAGTAATTCAATGATCTATCTAAAAACAGATAAATCCAACCGATTTTGTACATATCAGATAGTTGTTCCTTTTAATTACTATAGTAACAATATTCAAATAAATACAACAGGAACATTTATGCACGAAAATCAACACCTTTTTGATTTTATGCTTAACCCCAAAATATTAAAAAGACGGGTTAATCTGGTAAATAATTCACAAAATTCATCCGAATATCTTGACTACTATAGAACAAAAATATATACCAAAAAGAATTTTTCAAGAAAAGATTTGAAAAATTTTCTAAAAAACAAACCGTTGGATGAACAAATAAATTTTCTGCAATTTTGCCGCTATCAGTTATATACAGAATATAATGCCTACAAAAACACTAATAAATATCAACACCAGATAGAAAATATATATTCAAAAGAAATATCATACAAAGAACAGCCGGCTAAATACGGTAAATTTCGTTTTAACACAAAGATCAAATACATTGAAACATTTCTTGGCGGTATTATTCAATCCGTAAGAGAAAGATTTGCCTTGCTAAATAATAAAAATTCTGTGCTATAATTGTTTTATGGAAAGAAAAATAGTAACAACTAACAGAAAAGCTTTTCACGACTACACAATTTTTGAAAAATATGTAGCCGGTATTGTCTTGACAGGAACAGAAATAAAATCTATCCGAAAAAATGCTATTAATCTGAAAGATAGTTTTTGCAAAATAGAAGATGGCGAAATATTTTTGTATAACTGCCATATCTCACCGTATGAACAAGGCAACCGCTACAACCATAAAGCAGACCGAACAAGAAAACTTCTCCTTACCAAAAAAGAAATTTTAAAAATGCTCGGTAAAATTAAAAAAGACGGTTATACAATTGTACCTTTAGAAGTCTTTATTTCAAGAGGATTTGCCAAGGTTGAAATAGGACTTGCCAAAGGTAAAAAGCTACACGATAAACGTGATGATATAGCAAAAAAATCTGCAAACAGGGAAATGGAACGCGCCTCAAAAATAAAATGGTAAAAAACTTGCCAAATACCTTAATATTAGAGTAAAATTCTTCTATAAGATCAAATTCGGGGCTTATAATATGCGAGTTGTAATACTGGGCAAAGGTGAAATGCTTGCCAATTTAATAGAAGGTGCAATAGAAGCAGGAGCAAAAATTGTTGGAGTTTTCAGATATGAAAGAACAACTCTTTCTCCATTCAAATTATTTATAAGAGATTTTTTCACTACATCTCATGATTTAACTCTTATAAAACAATACAAATTATACGATATCAAATGTAATTCCGCCAATTCAGAGGAATTTCGAAAAGAATTGCTAAGACTTAATGTAGATGTTATGTTTGTAGGCACCTGGCGTGAAAGAATAAAAAAAGCAGTATATGATATACCCGTAATCGCAAGTATTAATGTACATCCGTCACTTTTACCCGCATACCGCGGTCCTAACCCTTATTTACAAACTATAAAACATATGGAAAAATATTCAGGCGTAACTTTTCATCTAATGGATGAAAATTATGATACAGGTCCTATACTTGCTCAGGAAAAAGTGGATATTTTGCCCTGTGATACCGGCAAAGAACTTAAAGAAAAAACCGTATTTGCAGCCAGAGTTCTAATGACAGATATTCTAAAACGCCTGCAATTCGGGATTATAAGCCCGATAAAGCAGGATGAAAGAAAAGCTAGTTATTATCCCAATATTTCTCCTGACGAAATGATGCTTGATTTTACAAAGAAAACTGCCGAAGAAATGCACGCACATATTCGGGCATTACATCCATGGCTGCCATGCTATGTAACAATCGGAAATAAATTTTTCATAACTAATCCTTATAAATTAAGAATTATCAAAAACGTTCATGCTGATGCAGGAAAAATTGTAGCCAAAAATGCAAGTACAATGACTCTTGTTATTGCCTGCAAAGGCGGCGATGCTCTTGAAATGAGCGGACTTAAATTGTATAAAAAGAAATTAATTTAAGTAATATCAAATTTCAAGACAAGAAATGTTAATATAAAAAATTCAGTCCGAATAAATCTATTCAGACTGAATTTTTATTTTTAAAGCTTAAATTTAATTATTTAGCCTTTAACCTGACTCATAACTTCTTCAGCAAAGTTATCCTGACGTTTTTCAAGTCCTTCACCAAGTACATATCTTGTGAATTTTTCAACTGTCAATTTACCTTCAATCAACTGACCTACTGTGATATCAGGATTTTTGATAAACGGTTGTTCAAGAAGAACGCGACCTGCCATAAGTTTATTTACACGACCTTCAACAATTTTTGCTCTGATTGCTTCAGGCTTTTTCAACAGGTCTTCTTTACCCATTTCTATTTCTGTTTCGTGATCTATAACTGATTGAGGAATTTCACTTCTTGAAATAAATTCAGGAGCAGAAGATGCAATGTGCAAACAAATATCATTCATCAATTCTGCATCTTTTTTATCAGTTTTGATTAAAACGCCGATTTTACCATTGTGAATGTATGATGCTGTATTGCCTTCATAGCGTACAAATCTTCTGAATGTAATTTTTTCACCGATAGATGCGATTTTTTCTTTAATAACTTCAGAAATAACTTTTCCGCATTTAGGGCAAGTTGCAGCCAATAAAGCATCTACATCTGCAGGATTAGAGTCTGCAACCATTTCAGCAAGACCGTTTGTTAATTCTTTAAATTCTTCATTCTTAGCTACGAAATCTGTTTCGCAGTTAACTTCTACCATAGCACCTGCATTATCAAGAATAGCTGATGCCACAAGTCCTTCAGCAGCAATTCTGCCCATTTTTTTATCAGCAGACGCCATACCTTTTTGACGAAGAACTTCCATTGCTTTTTCCATATCACCGTCAGTTTCAACTAATGCTTTTTTAGCATCCATCATACCTGCACCGGTTTTGTCACGAAGTTCTTTTACCATTTGAGCCGTAATGTTCATTAATTTCTCTCCTTTATTTAAGGGAAATAAAGAAATAAGGAAATAGGGCATTACATATTTAAAAATGTTTTAATTTACCCCTTCTTTCCTTGTTCCTTTTCTTTCCTTATTTTTAACTATTAATTATTCAACTGTCACTTCTTCTTGTTTAACTTCTTCAGTATTAACGCCGGCATCTTCAGCCTTTATTTCTTCAATTTTAGCTGTTTTGTTAGCGTTATTTTCTTTCAACTGTTTACCTTCAAGAACTGCATCTGCAAGTCTGGAAGTTATTAGTTTAATTGAGCGGATAGCATCATCATTACCTGGAATGATATAGTTAATTCCATCCGGATCAGCATTTGTATCAGCAAGACAAATTACCGGAATATTCAGTTTATTAGCTTCTTTAATAGCAATTAGTTCTTTTTTCTGGTCAATAATAAAGATTAAGTCAGGAAGACCTCTCATATCTTTAATACCGCCTAATGTCTTGCTTAATTTACCTAATTCACGGTTCAATCTTGCAATTTCTTTTTTAGGAAGTTTTTCAGCGTGACCTGAATTCATAAAATCTTCCAATTCTCTGAGTTTGCTTACACGGCTTCTAATTGTATCAAAGTTAGTAAGCATACCACCTAACCATCTTCTGTTGATATAATAAGCGCCGGCTCTTTTAGCTTCTTCTGCTACGACTTCGGCAGCTTGTTTTTTAGTACCGACAAAAAGAATGTTTTTATTACGTGCGGCATATTCTCTTACTACTGCATAAGCTTCATCCAGTAAATCAGTAGTTTTACGTAAATCAATTACATAAATACCATTTCTTGCACCGTAGATATACGGTTTCATTTTAGGGTTCCATCTTTGTGTCTGGTGTCCGAAATGTACACCTGCTTCTAAAAGTTCAATCATAGATGCTGTTGGCATCGTTTTTCTCCTTATATTAAATGTATTGTACTACGGGCTAAACAGTCCCATCCGTGCGGATTTTAGTATTCTTTTCTGATATCTTTTCCTACAAAGGACTAGGGCAAAACCTATCGGACTAGTATAACCAATATAATAATAGTACAAAAATATAATTCTGCAAAGTGATTGTGTAATTATGTTACAGAACGTGATTAAATATGTTTTTTATAAATACTTTACTTTAATTGTTTATGTTAAGATAATTCAGGTATGAACACAGGACAAATTTACAAAATTCATTCTGATTTCTATTTTATTGATGACGGAGCCGGAGGTACTGTCTGTAAAATCCGTGAAGTTCTGAAAAAACGCAAAGAAAAAATTCTGGTTGGTGATTTTGTTGAATATAATAACGGAGTTATAGAAAATATTATTCCGCGACAAAATTTTATTTCGCGTCCGAGTGTGGCAAACATTGACCAGATTATTATTGTTTCAGCTTTAAAAGAACCTGATTTAAACTTGAAACAACTGGACAGATATATCGCGCTTGCAAAATATTATCAAATTAATACAAAACTATGCTTTAACAAAAATGACCTGAAATGGGACAGACATTTAAAAGATAAAATTACACAAATTTATAAACCTATGGGATTTGATGTGGTATATACGTCTGCAACAGAGCATTCAGGAATTAAAGCGTTTGAAAAACTTTTAAAAAACAAAACGAGTGTACTATGTGGAAATTCCGGTGTAGGCAAATCCAGCCTCATTAATGCAATAAATCCCGAATTAAATCTCAAAACAAAGGCTGTAAGCGACAAATTGCGAAGAGGCACACATACAACCAGACATTGTGAAATAATAAAACTAAATGAAACTTCAAGAATTGTTGATACTCCCGGATTCAGTAATGTGAAATTTGATTTCATCATGCCTGCCGATGTCGATAAATTGTTTGATGATATTTATAAATATTCAAACAAGTGCAAATACAGCGACTGCCTGCATATACACGAAGATGGCTGCAATGTGCTTGCTAACATAGAAAAAATATCCCCCTCCAGATATGAAAGCTATCTTGACTTTATTGAAGAAGCCAGAGACTACAAGGAATTAGTAAAATATGAAGGTTTAAAAACTGAAAATTTCAAAAAACATATAAATGATAAAGCAATAGTTAAAATAAGCGAAAAAAAACGCAGAAGTTCACGCAGAAAAATCAATCAAAATATATATAAGGACTTGGAAGAAGATGAATAAACACAAATTAACAATGAATGAATTTATTGAAATTGTAAACAAAAAACTGGATGAATATTTGATTATTCAGTATCCTGAAGATTTATTTAAATCTATGAGATATACTGTTTTGTTGCCCGGCAAACGTCTCAGACCGGTTATGTGTCTTGAAACCTGTCAGATGTTAGGAGGAGATTTTCAAGATGCAATACCGACAGCCTGTGCTATTGAAATGCTGCATGCACAAACTTTAATTCATGATGACCTTCCTTGCATGGATAATGATGACTTTAGACGAGGTCAGCCAACCAATCATAAAAAATTTGGAGAATCTACAGCTGTGCTTGCTGGTGATGCACTGCTGACTTTCGCGCCGCAGATAATATTAAAATTTTCCCAAAATTTAACTCCTGAAACACAACTCAAAATATTAAACGAGTATGTACAATATGCCGGAGCTTACGGGGTAATTGCAGGTCAGGTCGTCGACATTGAAAGTGAAGGCGGAAAAATACAATCAAACAAAGAAGAAACATTAAAATATATACATATTCATAAAACATCAGATTTGTTCAAACTATCAATACGAACCGGTGCCATAATTGCCGGTGCCGATACTGAAAAACTGTCAATTCTTACAAATTTTGCAGAAAAATTAGGACTTGCTTTCCAAATAGCAGATGATATTCTGGATGAAACTGCAACATTTGAAACGCTTGGAAAAACTCCGGGCAAAGATAAAAATGCAGGAAAACTAACATATGTAAGTCTTCATGGCATTGATAATGCAAAATGTAAACTTACTTGCCTTTTCAATGAATGTTATGATATACTGAAACAGTATGAAATTGAATCACAAGTATTTACTGATATAATTGAAGGAATAAAACAAAGAGTAAAAATATGATTACAAATATAGCAAACACAGGTTATGAAGCACTAGCTGCAGGTTTATTAGCAGCATTCAGCGCACAAATTTTAAAATTTATCATCTTTACTCTGAAAACAAAAAAAATAAATTTCAAAATATTTTCAACTACCGGAGGAATGCCAAGTTCTCATTCTGCCGGTGTTATGAGTTTATCTATGGCTACAGGATTAATCAGCGGCTTTGACAGTATGGTCTTTGCTGTAGCATTCGGGTATGCTTTGATCACGATGTATGATGCTGCCGGCTTAAGACGTGCCGCAGGTAAAACGGCGGCCTGTCTAAATAGAATGATGGATGACTTTTATAAACATGATGTCCAGGCTATAGGAGGTAAATTAAAAGAACTTCTGGGACATACTCCTCTTGAAGTAATCGCAGGTGCCTTCTTTGGTATTGGAATAGCTTACTGGCTGCACTTTATTTTTCTGGGTGCTTAATGTTTTGTTATAAACTTGCCTTTTTAAAATATTTGTGTAATAATGTAAGTGTTGCGGGCTTATAGATACTAAAAATATCTATATTCAGAAATTAAACCCTTAGGTAAAAGAAAGATTATACTCTAACCAAATGAGTGTTCCGAAATTTAATTACAAGTATATAAAAGATCGAGCAAGTGCCGGCAGCTGGCGCAGAGGTTATGAATACCATACAAAAGATATGGTATTTGATACTTATCCTGAAAAAAATTTCTATATGGGCAAAGTTAAAGGAAATTTTCAGGATCATTATAATACAGATTTAATTTTCAAAAAAAATAAAGTTGAAGCCAGATGCAATTGCCCGCTAAAAGAAGAATGGTGTAAACACGCTGTTGCCGTAGCTTTACGTGCTATTGATGAACACGCATATGAAGATTGGCTTGAGACAAAATATGGAATGGAATTCGACTTTCCTGATGAAAATACAGCACTGACTGAAGAACCGGACGGTAATTATCTGTTCCACTTCAACGCAAAACGTAAAGCAAATTATTTCTCAATCCTTGTTCGTTCTCGAGAAACAGGAAAAGTCGTAAGACAAATTGAACCTATTCTGCGCGCATTAATTGAAGCACAAAAACAAGACCCGACTTTTAAACTAAACAACTCGCAAAAAGTAGAATTAGCAATCTTCCAGCAGCTTTTAAAAATTTCCCGTCAGGATAAAAAAGCCGGATGGTATGATATTCCGATAACTAAATTCGGGCATATGTTTACACTTCTGGCAATGGCTGACGAAGTTCTGGATGAAAAAACTAAAGACCGTTTGAAGTTTACAAATGAAGAATGGAAACTGGTCCTGTATGTAAATACTTCTCAGGCAGGTAATATTATGCTTTCACTTGAATGGCAGCGCCCGAATAGTGATGATGTTTACCCGTTTGAAGAAGTCCGATATTTCTCAAGACATCTGAAGTGGGGACGATATAAAAATATTATTTTCCCAACAAATGTCGCAATGCAGTCTTTGCCTCAAAATCTGTTGAAATCCTCATTTACAGATCTGAAAGATGCTGACGGAGGGAAATTCATTTATGAAGAATTACCTAAACTTCAAGAAATAATGGAAGTTGAAATTGCAGAAAATATCAGCAAATTAATGCTGGAAGAACGTCCGCCTATAAAAATTGTAACTATGGGAATTGATTACGACCAGTCACTTAAAGCCTCTCTGGAATTCGATTATGACGGCGTACGTGTTCCATATTCCAAATTAACTGACAAATCACCGTACATAACTATCAAAAAACAAGGTGATGACTTTGTTTACTGGATAAAACGCAATCTTAAACATGAACAAGAGGCTTATAATATGCTGCTGGCTTGTCGTTTTATTCCTATGCAGACTAACAACCTTGCGCTTGAAAAAGAAAATGCAATAGATTTTTACAACTATTACATAAAACAGGCAGGTGAAAATTGGAAATTTGTGGAAAAAGATGATATGTCATTTTTCAAACTTCTTGATAATCCGTTTGAATTATGCGCAAAAATAGATTTTAGCGAAGAAACGCAGGATAGTTTTGAAGTATTTCTATACGGACGTGTTGGCGAAGAAATTATCAGCTTTGATGAAATTTATGAAACAATCCAGAGCGGCGAAAAATACAGCAGAATAAGAAGTCTGGGCTTTGTAGAATATCCGGCTCAGGATATTTACAGTCTGTTGAGAACATTCAATTCTTTTGACGTATTTCGCAATCCGGACAATAAGTTTATTGTAAAAACTTATCGCGCAGGCTTGATAAGTGAAATGAAAAACTTAAACGTGAAACTGGAATTAAGTGATAACTTTGAAAAATTCTGGTCACAAATGTCATCATTCTCAGCTTCTGATGATCTGAAACTTCCTGAAGGTATTAATGCAGAATTCAGAGAATATCAGCTTAAAGGATTTGGCTGGTTGTGGTTTATGTACAAATACGGGCTTAACGGAATTCTGGCTGATGATATGGGGCTCGGGAAAACTCTTCAGGCTTTAACAGTGCTGCAAAAAGCAAAAGAAGAAGACGGGGCGCAGCCTACTCTTGTAATCTGTCCGACAACTGTTGTGTTTAACTGGGAATCTGAAATTCAAAAATTTGCTCCGACACTAAGCTGTCTAAAATTGGCAGGTACAGAACGAAAACAGTTATTTAAAGACATTCCGAATTATGATGTTGTAATTACAAGTTATGCACTTGTCCGCCGCGATATTAATAAATTACAGGAATATAATTTCAGATATATTATTCTTGATGAATCGCAAAATATCAAAAATGCACTTTCGCAAACGGCACAGGCGGTTAAAAAATTAAATGCCCCGCATAAACTTGCGCTGTCAGGTACCCCTATTGAAAATAAACTTGAAGAATTGTGGTCTGTATTTGATTTTCTAATGCCGGGATTTTTATTTAATATGTCTGAATTTAACCAGCGTTACGTAAACCCGATTATGGAACGTGCCGACAAAACAGTTGAAAAACGTCTCAAACTTCAAATTTATCCGTTCATCCTGCGCCGAATGAAACGCGATGTCGCAAAAGATTTACCTGATAAAGTAGAAAATATTGCTTACTGCGAACTCACTGATGAACAAAAAGATTTTTACTTACAAGTTCTTGACAGTACAAAAGAAGAATTATTCAAAAGTATTGAACAAAACGGTCTTGAAAAAAGCAGACTTTCAATCTTCTCGGCGTTGCTTAGATTGCGTCAAATCTGCTGTCATCCACGGCTTTATGATAAAGAAAATGTTAAACATATCACTTCATCCGGCAAGTTTGAAAAACTTAAATCAATGCTTGAAGAAATTATTTCAGAAGGTCACAGAATACTTTTATTCAGCCAATTTGTCGATATGCTGGATATTGTAAAAGCATGGCTTGAACGCGAAGGTATTAAATATGAATACCTGACCGGTAAAACAAAAGACAGACAGGCTGCAGTTGAAAACTTTAACAACAACCCGACAATTCCAATATTCCTGATAAGTCTTAAAGCCGGCGGTACAGGATTGAACCTGACAGGAGCAGATTATGTAATCCATTACGACCCGTGGTGGAATCCTGCAGTTGAAGATCAAGCTACTGACCGTGCATACCGTATCGGGCAAACGAAAAAGGTATTTGTATACAGACTCATTACCAAAAATACTGTTGAAGAAAAAATTCAAAAACTTAAAACAATTAAACGCAACCTTGTTGACAGCGTAATTTCTGTTGACAGAAACATAGTTAAATCTCTTACACTGGATGACATTAAAGAAATATTCTCAGTTGAATAACACTTTATAAACCTTTTATCTATCGCTCATCCGGATGATACTCAATCATTTCAGCAAGGTCACATTTAAAAAATTCACACAACTTATTGATAGTACTAAGCTTCACATCAATATGTTCACCTTTCATAAGTTTAGATATTGTTGCCGTACTTAGTCCTGTTGCTTCGGCTATCTGGTAGCCGCGTACTTTGTGACGCCAGACTAAATCGTATAATTTTATAATAATCATTTTTAAATTATAAATCATTATGCAATTATATTGACAAATATTCAATTATACACTAATATATTTTAGTATAATTGAATATATTTAATATTACTTTAATTTTGGAGGTCGTAATGAAGAAAACTGCAAAGACACAGCTTACTTTATGCAAAAATGCATTCACATTGGCGGAGGTACTGATAACTCTGGCAATTATCGGTGTAGTTTCAATTTTGACAATACCGAATGTGATAGAAAAGTATAATGAAAGCAGTTGGTCAACTTCCGCACGACAATTCCAGAGCAGACTTACTATAGCGTTTAAAAGTATGCTGAGTAATGGGGATTTAAACGGCTATAATAATACATACGATTTTGTAGACAAAGGACTGAAAAAGTACATGAATATTACAAAAATATGCAAGGAAGACGAATTAGCAGAATGTTTTTCTCAGAAATTTACAGATGATAAAAATGAAGAAGTGAGTGTTGAACGCCTGCCTGATGCAAATACACTGGGACACGAAGATTGGGGAACTGAGACAATAGGCATTCAATTTAATAACGGTATTTCTGCAATTGTAGTGTACAATCCAAACAATGAATATTATCAGGATTACATAGGTGATTTTAATCTGTCTGATGTATTTTCTGCAATTTATGATGTAAATACTTACAAAAATCCGAATACAGTGCTAAAAGATATAAGATTGTTGAATGCGTCATTAAATATGCAGCCTGAAGTTATTAGAATAACCTGTGATGACGTAATAAATAATGGCTGGTCAACAGGCTGTTTTGAATTGAGTACAGGAGCTATATTTTTTAGACCTGAAATTCAGCATATAGGTACCTTTGCACAATGCAAAGCAGCCTGTGAATATTATGGAGTACGACTACAAAATTTAAACGACATGCAGGTAAGATGCGCAGATGGACATAGTTTCCCATGGTGGTATTGGGTAGATGATGGTAAAACCGGCAGCAAAAATACTGCAGCATATGGTGCAAGCTGTCAGCGCGTAGAAGAATTTTCCTCAAGCAGATCCGATTTCTCTTGTGAGTGCTATGCTAATTAATAATGTGTATGCTATTTAGACCAAATAGTATTTAGTTAAATATTTAATGTTCTTGAAATATATAATCGGATAAATTGTTTTGTGTACACTGAGGGCTACACAGCCTGAATATTACAAAATGAAAGCAAATTACCTTTTCTATGGTAACTTAAGTTATACTGAAAAAGGCTCAAGTAACTAATGGTTATTTACAACATTCATAAAAAACTAGTCCGTATTGTTAAATGTAGATTTTATAATTTAAAAAAACGGCAAGATAAAATAAATTTTATCTTGCCGTTTATGTATTAATGATTTAATGTCATTATTTAATATAATTCAACAATGTTCTGACACCGATACCGGTTGCGCCTGATATGAATTCTTTTTGAGGTTTCTCAAGATATGCTGTTCCTGCAATATCAATATGAGCCCATTTAACCCCATCTACGAATTCCTGCAAGAATACCCCTGCGGCAGATGCTCCGCCATATCTTGACCCAGTGTTTTTCATATCCGCAATATCAGATTTCAAACTGTCTTTGTATTCTTTGAACATCGGTAATTGCCAGAAAGTTTCACCTGATGCTTTTCCTGTTTCTATCAAACGTGATATCATGTCTTCATTATTGCCCATAATACCTGACGCAACAGTTCCTAATGCAACCATGCAGGCACCTGTCAGGGTTGCTATATCAATTACTTCATCAACTCCGAGTTCACAGGCAAAACATAATGCATCCGCAAGTGTCAATCGACCTTCTGCATCAGTGTTGTCAACTTCAATTGTCTTGCCGTTTTTGGCTGTCAGAATATCTCCGGGTTTGTAAGAACTGCCGGACGGCATGTTTTCACAAGCTGCGATAATACCGTGCACTTCTACATCAGGTTGTAATTTATTTAATGCCTGCATTACAGCTAAAACACAAGAGGCTCCTGACATATCATCTTTCATTGTCAGCATTGATGATGGAGGTTTAATATCAAGTCCGCCGGAATCAAAACATATACCTTTTCCGATAATCGCGATTTTCTTTTTAGGATTTTTACCCGTATATTTCATATGGATAAATTTAGGAGGTTGAACACTTCCCTGAGCAACCGCTAAATATGCGCCCATGTTCATTCGCTCAATCTCATTTTTCTCATAAATCTTTGTTGTTATACCATCTAAATGTTGTGCTATTTCTGCCAGCTTAGCAGGTGTTGCGTATTGCGCCGGTTCATTGGCAAGATCTCTCGCAAATTTCATTGCCTCTCCAAAAATTACCCCTTCTTTTACATCATTTTCGGAAAATTTTGCAAATGTAATTTCTTCAAGATGATCTGCTTTTTCTGATTTGTATTTGTCAAAAGCATAATCGGCAATTAATGCCCCGATAGCTGCAGATTTGCCGTAATCACAATTGATGTCAAAATCAAAACAAGCTTTTTTTGCCTTTATCTGTTTTAATTTTTTCACAGCTTTAGCAACAGCTTCACGCATTTTATTAGCATCAAATTCTTCCTTTTTACCTAAACCTACTATTAAAATTTTGTCAGCCGGAATTTGCCCGTATGTATGCAAAAGATATGTGGCTCCAAATTTACCGTCAAATCCGTCTTTTTCTACAGCGTAGGTATTTGCAAGTTCCTGTGAAGTTTTTTCACCTTCATATTGCCCTATAACAAGAACTTCCGTTTTTGTGTTCTTTACGTCTTGTGAAACTTTAATTTCCATTGTCTCTCTCCTTTTTCCACACTTTTAATTATATCACTTTTAAGCATTCTTGTAAATTGTATTTTTATGTATCAAAATTTTAAATCCTACTATACAAAAATTTATTTACATGCTATGATATTGACAAATGTAGTAGGTAAATATTTTTGGATTATATATGCAATAAATCAAATATTTGAATAATACTTTAAATAGGAGAACTCGATAGGTTATATGTATCGGGCTATTGTATATATTATTAAAAAATAGAAAAGGATAAGGTAAAAAACTTTATGGACTATTTATTAATTGTCGCGATTATTGTGGTAATAGCCTTAATCGCAATGCTGTATGTCCAGCAATCCAAAATGAAAAGTGTCTTAACTGACACAGAAAAAGACCGTTTAGCTTTAGAAGAGAAAGAAAAAATCCTTTTGAAAGAAGCAAAAATCAAAGCAATAGAAGAATTGCAGCAGGATAGAGAAAAGCTGAACGAAGAGGAGAGAGAACGAAGACAAGAACTGGCAAGACAGGAACAAAAACTTGCAAAACGCGAAGATATGCTTGAAGATAAAATTCAAGAATATACTGATAAAGATCTTCAGGTTCAGCGTAAACTGGACGAACTGTTGGAAAAAGAAGATTATCTTGCTGAAATTGTACAAAAACAAACAACTGAACTGGAAAGAATTTCCGGCATGTCCGCTGAAGAAGCAAAAAATATGCTGCTGGATCAATTAAAACATGATCTTGCTCAAGAACAAATGCAGTTAATAAAAGAAAATGAACAAAAAATTAAAGAAGCTGCACTTGAAAAATCTAAAGAAATTCTTTCAACAACAATGCAAAGATGTATGATTGAGCAAGTCGTAGAAACAACTGTTTCTGTTGTTGCATTGCCTAACGATGAAATGAAAGGTCGAATAATCGGACGTGAAGGTCGTAATATCCGCGCGCTGGAAACTCTTACCGGTGTAGATTTAATCATTGATGATACTCCTGAAGCTGTAGTATTATCAAGCTTTGATCCGGTAAGACGTGAAATAGCAAAACTTGCACTTGAAAAATTAATCGTAGACGGTCGTATTCACCCGGTTCGTATAGAAGAAATGGTTGAAAAAGCCCGCGAAGAAATAGATAGAAAAATCTGGGAAGAGGGTGAAAATGCCGCTGTAGATATGGGTGTTATGGGACTTAATAAAGAACTCGTTAAAACTCTGGGACGTCTGTATTACAGAACAAGTTACGGTCAAAATGTTTTGAAACACTCTCTTGAAGTCGGACATATTGCAGGCATGCTTGCTGCTGAATTAGGCGCAAATGTTGCTGTTGCAAAACGTGCCGGACTTTTACACGATATAGGCAAAGCAGTCGACCAGACTCAAGAAGGCACGCATATCCAACTTGGTGTTGAATTGGCTGCAAGATATGGTGAAAGACCTGAAGTTATTCACGCAATTGAAGCTCACCACGATGATGTTGTCGCAAATACTATTGAGGCTGTACTTGTAAAAGTTGCAGATGCAATTTCTGCAGGCAGACCGGGAGCAAGACGCGACACTCTTGAAATATACATCAAACGTTTACAAAAAATTGAAGAAATAGTAAATAGTTATGAAGGTATAAAACAATCTTTTGCTGTTCAAGCCGGTCGCGAAGTTAGAATTATTGTTGAATCTGAAAGATTTGATGATTTAGCATCTCAAAAACTTGCGCGTGATATCGCAAAACGTATAGAAGACGAACTTGATTATCCGGGTCAAATAAGAGTTACTGTGGTAAGAGAGTTCAGAACGACCGAAATTGCGAAATAAAATTGTTATGTGAGCAGTATTTATACTGCTCACATATTAAATAAAGGAAATACCATTATGTCAGGTGATGAAAATTTAAAAATTTTATTTTTTGGAGATTTAGTAGGAAAGCCGGGGCGTTATCTTGTACGCGATTTTCTTGCGGATCCGTCTGCTTTTATACCTGACAGACATTTTGATATTGAAAATACTTTTTGCATAGCTAATGTTGAAAATGCATCCCACGGATTTGGATTAACTGCTAAAAATTACAATGAAATTTCTGAATATGGAATTGATTGTATGACCTCTGGCAACCACATCTGGGATAAAAAAGAAATATTTACTTATATTGACGGTGCCGAAAAATTAGTGCGTCCGATTAATTACCCTGCCGGAACAAAAGGAATGGGCAGCCGTATTTTCGAATTTAAAAGCTTTAAAATAGCTGTGATAAATGCCCTTGGACGAGTTTTTATGTCTCCGGTCGATTCTCAATGGGATATTGTAATTAACGAGATAAAACGATTAAAGGAAATAACTCCTATTGTTATAGTTGATTTTCACGCGGAAGCAACCGCTGAAAAAATTTGTTTTGCCCGTTTTTGCGCTGAACATGGAGCAAGTGCATTTTTTGGCACACACACGCATGTTCAAACAGCAGATGAACAGATTATAAACGGAATGGCGTATATTACAGATGCAGGTTTTTGTGGAGCTTATGACAGTGTTATAGGTATGGATTATGACACATCTTTAACACGTTTTACGACCTGTGTTCCTGAACGTTATGATGTAGCAGACAGTCAAAAAGTGCAGTTGAATGCTGCAGAAGTTGAGATTACTCCTTCTAATGGTTGTGCTGTCGCTATTAAAAGAATTTTTTGTTGTATAGATAAAAATGAAAAGGAAGAAAGGACATGAAGACAGATTTACATATCCATACCTTTTATTCAGACGGGGTTTACTCGCCTGAAAAAATCGTGGACACTGCAATTGATGTCGGATTGCAAGCTATTGCACTTACTGACCACGATAATATTCTTTCGTATCAGGTTGCCAAAGATTATATGAAAAAAGCAAACCTGGAAGATAAACTGGAAGTTATTCAGGGTATTGAAGTTAACACTTTGTACAAAAACTATGAAGTTCACATTCTCGGGTACTTTATGAATACAGAGGATAATGATTTTAAAGATCTTCTAAAAACTCAACAGCAGGCAAGAATTAAACAGACAAAAGAAATAATTGCCCTGCTTTCAAAAAAAGAAGGTATTAAAATAAAATTTGAAGATATAAAAAAACAGGTTGCTGAAGGCGGCAGTATAGGACGTCCTCATATAGCCAAAGCAATTACCAATGCAGGAGGCACAGGAAGTGTTATAGAAGCATATGCAAAATACATACATGATGATTCTCCTGTATATGTACCAAGAAAAACGGTTTCTCCGCATGACGCAGTTGAAGTTATATATGAAGCCGGCGGCGTTCCTGTAATTGCACATCCGCATGATATTGACATTGCAGAAGAATTAATTAAAGATTTAATGAATTACGGGTTACGCGGTATTGAAGCTTACCATAGAAAACACTCACCGGCTTGCGTTGAATATTTTTCTTCAATGGCAGAAAGACTCGGATTAATCGTAACCGGCGGATCAGATTTCCACGCCCCTAATATTATGAATGGTCAGGTAATTCTCGGTAAAAACTTCGTTCCCGAATGGGTATATGATCAATTAATCAAAGAAAAGAAATTAATAGATATGGCGTAATTATGGCGAAGAAAAAATTCTGGAAAGTTGAATATTCTATAACACTGTTAACATTATTCGCGCTAATAATGCTATTTATGCCTGTGTCTATTCAGAATAAAACACAAGCATTATTCATTTCCCGCTGGAATGAACGTTTTAACAGAATTGACTATATGTTTTCAGTTATAAATACTCACATTTCTGATGACATAATAAAAAGTTTTTCAGAGGCAAAAACATCTGCCGAAAAAGAACAGATTCTTCTCGCACTGGTTAAACCGTATTTGCGTATAAATACAGATTGGAAACCGCCCAAACGCTATAAAATACGCTATATGAATAATGCAAAAGTTTATAAAGGTCAAATGTATTATTTTGATGATTTTTATTTTGCGGAAAAAAATCTTATTGTAGGAATAAAAGACCTGAACAATACCGGTATAAATAAACCATTATTTATTATGATGTTCGATATAAATGGTATGCTGCCTCCAAACAAATGGGGAAAAGATGTCTTCGGAATAAATATTTATGATGGCGGTAAAATTGAACCTTTTGGAAGTAATATGAGTATGGACGAATTACGCCGGGATTGTTCGTCAGAAGGAACAGGCATAGGCTGTTCATACTATTACAAAATTGGCGGAGGATTTGATGGGTAAAATTAAATCTGTATGCGTATTTGCATCATCCTGTGATTTCCTTGATAAGTCTTATTATGCAGATGCCGCCGGGTTCGGAAAATTACTTGCGCAAAACGGAATGTCTATGGTATACGGTGGAAGTTCACTGGGTATGATGTGGGCTTGTGCGTCTGAGGTTAAGAAAAACGGCGGAAAACTTTACGGTGTTATGCCAGAACGATTATTCAACATGGGAGTCTCAACTGATGAATGTGTGGAGCTTACAGTAACACCTTGCATGAGAACTCGAAAAGCAAAAATGGATGAGTTATCCGATGCGGTTGTAGCACTGGCTGGCGGGTTCGGCACACTTGAAGAACTCTCAGAAATGATTGTTCAAAAACAACTGGGTTACAATAATAAAGCTATTATTCTGTTAAATACAAATGGATTCTACAATAATTTACTAAAATTCTTTGACGATATTTGTGAACAAAATTTTGCAAAAGTTGATGCCAAGGGACTGTTTTTCGTTGCAAAAACACCGCAAGAGGCAATTGAATACTTGATTAACTATAAATGCGAATTTAAGGCTCTAACAAGAGAAGATTTATACTCCAGATAATCATCCATTCAATGTTTTAACAAATTTGTAAATTAAACGGGTTAGATCTTCATCTTCGTTTATTATTTTTTGCAGCTCATTTTTGATATCCGTAATACTCAGAATATGTTCAAAGGCAAATAATTCTTGCGCTTTTACATTTAAAATTTCGCATATTTTTTCAAGATTTTCCGGTTTAGGATAAGAAATGCCGTTTTCTATCCGCCAGTAATTAGCAGGATGAATATTAAGTTTTTCGGCAATTTGTTCCTGAGAGATCTGCCTGTTTTCTCTTAATTCTTTTATACGTTTTCCGAGTTGTTTTTTAAGTTCCATATAGATATTTAAGCCGAAATTTAAAAAACATTAAATAATATATTGTACAGTATTTATTAATTTTATTGACATAATACGCAAAATATATTAATATAACATGCATAAATAAAGAAATAATATTGTATTATATACAAGACAGGAGAAAAAAGAGAAAAAGATGAAAAATACACAAAACGGGTTTACGCTTGCGGAAGTTCTAATAACACTTGCAATAATCGGTATTGTTGCAACACTCACAATACCAAACCTTATTCAGAGTTATAAAAAAACAGTTGTTGAAACACGGCTAAAAAGAGTTTATTCGCTTATGAATCAAGCAATTCGACTGTCCGAAATTGACAATGGACCAACCGAAAGCTGGGATACTCTAGGAACTAGCGGCTCAGCAGCAACTTATAATGATATACTGGCATGGTATAATAAATACTTAAATAAATATATTAAATCTATAAAAGTAGAAAAAGCACCTGAGAGTGAATGGCTTATAGTTTATCTGCCGGATGGCAGTGCTCTCGAAATTGCAAATTATATTTATGACATCGAATTTTTTATAAATGCTAAAGATATTAAAGATACAGATAATAAGTCTGGAATTACGTATTTCCTTTTCAGATTTAGTCCAATATTGCATGAAGATCAAATTGATAATGAGTTTTATAAGTATGTTAAAAATCCGGGATTTGAACCATTTACTTATCGTTGGGACGGCACTATAGAAGGATGCTATAACAATACAAATCCTTATTCTTGTACTGTTGAAGGTAACGGTCATTTATGTACCAAATGGATACAGCTGAACGGCTGGAAAATACCTGACGACTACCCATTCAAATTTTAAAAATAAAACATAGCATAAGTTTTTGTCGGGCTAAAGTCCGACCTATTTTTACTATTTTTACTTTCAAATTTTAATCTGTGTTTAGTGATAAAGCGGTCGGCAGCTTTTCAAGCTGCCGACCGCTTCTTAATAAATTTCGAATTAATACTTCAACATTGAAACAACTTTTGGCGCATCCGTTAATTTTTCGCGACCATTTAAATCGGTTAACTCGATTAAAAATGCTATACCAACAAGATTTGCCCCGGTCTTTTTTACGAGTTTACAAGCAGCCTCAGCAGTGCCGCCAGTTGCCAGCAAATCATCTACAATTAAGACATTTGCGCCTTCAGGGAATGCATCCTTGTGAACTTCTATTGTATCTGTGCCATATTCAAGTTCATAACTTTGTGAGTAAGTCTCTGCAGGAAGTTTGTTTGGCTTTCTTATCGGCACAAATCCTGCTTTTAATTTATACGCCATAGGCATTCCGAAAATAAATCCGCGGCTTTCTATACCTGCAATATAGTCTATTTTTGTGTCTTTAAATTGATCACACAGATAATCTACCATTACAGGCAGTGTTTCCGCATCTTTCAGTGCTGTAGTTATATCACGGAAAATAATCCCTTTTTTCGGAAAATCTACTACATCTCTGATTTTATTTTTTACATCGTCAACTGTTAATGTACTCATTATCTTTCTCCTTTTTCAGCCAGTACTTGTTTTAATTTTTCAGTATATTCTTTTGTGTAATTTTTTGTTTTCTCCAATTCTTTTTTAATAAATGCCTTTATACTTGCTTCTTCTTCCAGTACAAGTCCATGTGCAGTTTTACCCCAGGTCATATCTTTTTTCATAAACAAAATCTTGAAACAAATAAAAAGCACAAGCGGAAACCATAAAATAAACAGATAAATTGAGGTTTCCAACGCCTCAAATGTTGCATCAAGTCTTGGCATAAAATCATACCTTCTCAGTGCATATCTTGCAGCAAGGAAAAAGCCAAAACCAATAATACAGCCAACAAAAATAGAGGAATACAGTGTATGCGGCGAGGCGTCTTTCAATATTACTTTGAAAACTCTTATAATAATCTCAATCAATAACCACATTGGCATAATAAATTCAGAGATATAAGCTATCATATCAACTTTTGCAACAGGGGACATATCTTTTGAACGCAGTGCAGCCCCGGAATATTCAAGATATCTTCTTATAGTGCCCTCAAGCCAGCGTCTGCGCTGTCTGAATAAAGGTTTTATATAACATATGCCTTCTTCATAAACAACCGCATCCAAACAAAATCTGATATCCCATCCTTTAATGTGAAGTCTTGTAGACATATCCAAATCATCCACAATTGTGTAATTATTCCATCCGCCAATGCTTTCTATCGCTTCACGTTTAATAAGCTCTCCATTACCTCTAAGTTCAACAGCCCCTTTTACTGAGTCGCGGCTGACCTGAAAATGTGCATCCATTGTATATTCATTATTTTGGCATCTTGTTAATAGATTTTGATTGCGGTTTCTAATAACTTTTCTGGCCTGAACAGCTCCAACATCTTTTGGTTCAAGATTTGGTACAAGCTTTGAAAGAAAATCCGGATCAACAGTTGCATCAGCATCAAAAACAAGAATAGCCTCACCTTTAGCCAATTCAAAAGCATCATTAAGAACTGCGGATTTTCCGGGAAAAGCATCATGCGCACGTATAAGTGCGTGCACTTTATCATATTTTTTTTCAAGTTCCAATAAAATTTGTGCTGTAGAATCAGTACTTCTGTCATCAATTACAATGACTTCAAAATTTTCATAATCCATTTGTAAAATATTTTCTACAGTAGCAGCTATAACACTTTCTTCGTTATGCGCAGGAATTAATACGGACACAAACGGCTTGTAATCCGTGTTAATAATCTGCGGATACTTGGAAAGCTGACGCGTTTTTATCTTATAAGCAAGACTGGAGAGCATGGCATACGCAAACATGCATGCGCATAAAAAAACAAGCCCCCAGACTGTATTAAAATAACTCTGGAAAATATATATAAAAATGCCCAATCCAAAAACTATTGTAAATAATATTATGCGATCTTTCATGTTCTAACTTTTTATACTCCGTTATGAAAAGTTATTCCCCCGTTATTGTACCAAAAATAGGTAAAAAATGCTTTATAATATATATTTTTCTTTACTTTTTGTATACATACAAGGATTTTTCTATAAATATTTTAATATTTATACATTATTTAGATGTTTTATTTGCGAAAATATGTTAACAATGCTTAAAATACTTGCACAATAAAGTTATTTGAATATAATAAGAAATGTACAAATAAGAAAAGGAGTTTACTTATGAACAAAGAAGAATTAGTACAAGAAGTTGCTAAAAAAGCTAACGTTACACAAAAAGAAGCTGTAGAAGTATTAAACGCATTAGTTGATACCGTACAAAAAACAGTAGCTAAAGGTAAAAAGGTTACATTAGTTGGTTTCGGTACATTCGAAAGACGTGAAAGAGCAGCTAGAGTTGGCAGAAACCCACAAACAGGTAAAGAACTTAAAATTCCTGCTTCAAAAGTTCCTGCATTTTCTGCCGGTAAAAGATTTAAAACTATTGTTAACGGAAAATAGTTTTATCAATATTTTATTTAATCCCGTCGGAAATCCGGCGGGATTTTTTGCATATAATTGGAATTTGGGTGAAGGGAACAGTTACAGAGATAGTGAAGAGTGAACGGTTGTTTCTAAAAGGCACTAAGGCACTAAGAAGTTTATGAAGACGTTAAGACTATAAGACGTGTCTTGGATTTGCTCCACGCTCACGGAGTCTCGCCTATTGTGCTTACGCACAAGCCGGCTCATTCCGTTCGCTATCCGGATTTGCTCACATTCGTTCGCTCCATCCGTACGCAAATCCGCTAAGACGATAAGTCCGTTAATAAAAATAAGGCAATTAGGGAAATTCCTCATTGCCTTATTTTGTAACAACTGTTCACGGTTCACCGTTCACTGTTCACTACCTCTGCATCTCCTTAGTGCCTTCAATTAAGCGGGCAAAGTCCTCTTAATTGGAATCACCTAAGCACACCGCAAGGCGAGCAGAGGCACGAGCGCGAGGCGCGAGAGTTGACGCCGAAACGGAAACGGTCAGTTTTCGTTGGAGGCGGAACGGTGCCGTTTAATGCGAGCCGCAGTCTATTGGTGCATTATTCTCCAATGCACACCGCAAGCGTGTCGCTGTTGCTGCGGGAGTAGTTGCCCCAGTTCGTGCCGGTAGAGTTAAAGCCGCGGAAGTACGCGCTGCGCTGACTATACTCCTGCCCAGCCCAAACATAGAACGAGGTAGAATATGGTGAAGCTGAGAGGAATTGAGCGGCTTTAGTTGTGTCTAAGGTTAGTCCTGAAACATCCTGTTGCGCTCCTATTGTTCCATCGTAATTGTATACATATGTCGCTAGCTGTCCTAGTTGTTCCAGTGTCGGCATTTTACTTGTTCCTCCACATGCTTTTACTGCACCTGCCCAATAATCATCGTCATAATAACAAGCACTTATGCCTAAGTCTCCTTTTTGTGCCTCGCATTCTGCTTTTGTTAGTGGTCCAAATCCGCCATTCTGTGGTCCTAATATCTGTGATATACACATGCCGCCTACTAAGTTCGGATCTAACATACAACCCGTTACGCCAGCTAATTGTTCTACATTTATCTTTCCTATATCCTTACCGTTTGTGTTTGGATTTTTATTGCCTGATATATCGTAAAGAATAGCCATACTGTTAGATGTAGCACTGAATTGGTTGTTAAACGGTTCCTGTGTTGTGTTTGGGTTGTATGCAATAATTGCGTTCACGCCGTTTGCAAACTGAACAGCTACTGTATCCGTATCCCAATCATCTTGACCTAATGATGCGGCGTTGCGAATTGTGGACATGTCTATCGGGTCTTCACCTTCATTCCAAATAACTTCTTTGTTAAAACACTTTGTTATATTGCTGTTATCGCATACTCTTGTTATCTTAATGTATTTCTTAAGTTCGTTTACAAAGTCCATTGTGTTTGAATAGCCTGCTAATTTTTCCTCTGTATTCATTTGTCTTGTTGCCACCTCAAGACGTTTTGTGAATACATCCTGTGCGGTTTCCCATGCCTTTGCATTGTAATTCTGGATTAATGCAGGTAATGTCAGCACCGCCACCACGCCGATTATCGCGAGGGTGATTAAGACTTCTGCGAGGGTAAACGCTGCTTTTGAAGTCGTTAAGACGTTAGGACGATAAGACGTGTCTTGGATTTGCTCCACGCTCACGGAGTCTCGCCTATTGTGCTTACGCACAAGCCGGCTCATTCCGTTCGCTATCCGGATTTGCTCACATTCGTTCGCTCCATCCGTACGCAAATCCGCTAAGTCCGTATCATCTTTAGGCTCTACTACTTCGTGGCTGGTCTCGTTATTATTGACATGTATTTGTGCCTGTGCTGAGATGTCATGCTGAACTTGCAGCTCCTCTTGTTGCCGAATGCAATGAGGCTTACAAGGGAGGGTGCTCGTAGAGTATTTCAGCATCTCATTACCGTCGCGTTTTACGGTTTCTACTAACTTTGAATTTGTTTTCTGTTTCATAAGTTTTTACCTTTCTTTCTTTTTTATATTTCTGATACGTACTTAGCGTCCTAACGTCTTATCGTCTTATTGTCTTTTTTCTATCTAATAGTTCATTTTTTAATAGTTTATATAACTTTCACAAGCCTTTCAACTTGTGTCGAATTTTTGTTTGAGATCCCGCAAAGCGACAAATATGGTGTATCGCGTCGAAACTGTTGCGGGATGA
>CALUVG010000023.1 GCA_944324165.1 Candidatus Gastranaerophilales bacterium
ATAACGGCTCTGTCGCTACGTGATTAATAAGCTTTTTTGATTTTGTTTTCTGTTCCATAAATTTTTACCTTTCTTTTATTTTTCTATCCGATAGTTCACTTTTTGAAAATTTATACACTTTCACACAAGTATTTTAACTTGTGTCGAATTTTTGTTTGAGATCCCGCAAGGTGACAATTATTGTGTATCGCGTCGAAACTGTTGCGGGATGACGAATAGCAGTTAATGCATTTCTGGTATTGTTTGTATGGAGATCCTGAAATACTCTACGAGCACCCTCCCTTGTAAGCCTCATTGCATTCGGCAACAAGAGGAGCTGCGAGTTCAGGATGACATGATATTGCGTTTTGCGTCGAAAGCCGCTCAGGCTGTGAGGTTGGCGCCCCCCCCCCCCGAAAATACAGTATTCATGCGGGTTTCAGCCCCATACGGGGCTGTGGTGAGTGTGGAGAGTGGAGTGAGTGCCGTTTTTTCGCTGTACAAACTTTCACTACCACTGGAATTTTGTGATGCAACAGTATTTTTATTGTTGAGATAGAAACCCCACCATACTTTATGTTTTTGTTTTGTTGCCGGCTTCCCTGCCATCAAAACTCCTCTAAGTTTAGTCCTCATACTTCTATTATTACATATCACCCCAAAAATTTCAACCCTTTTACTTAAACAAGCCGCAATAAAAACGGCGGAGCAACATAAGGCATGTTTTTTATTACTTTGAATATGAGCCTAAAAATCTCATAAAATCAGTTTTTTCACGCACTTGCTGGATTGTTTTAAACATTTTTGGATTTTTAATATGTCCGTCAAAGTTTACAATAAATATATAATCACCAAATTTTTGTTTTGACGGACGGGACGCAATATATGAAAGATTTATGTCATTTTCTAAAAAGACTTTCAATACTTCAAGAAGTGCACCGGGTTTGTTTGCAGTTGAAAACGCCAGAGAAGTCCTGTCATCATGTGTTGGTTCGGTTTCAAAATCCCCAATTAGCACAAAACGTGTTCTGTTTGTTTTATCATCATTAATATTTTCTCGTAATACATTTAGATAATACACATCTGCTGTTTTCTTACTGCCTATTGCCGCATATGTAAGATTATAATTTACAAGCGATTTTGCGGCTTCGGAAGTTGAAGATGCTTCAATAATATTCACATGATAAGGCATTTCGTTATGAATAAAGTTCTGACACTGCGCAAGTGCCTGCGGATGTGAAATTATGTTTGCGATGCTTGAAATTTCAGTTGTACGAGCCAGCAAACAGTGATGTATCGGCATTATGTATTCTGAAAGTATATATATATTTGGATTTTTGGTGAACATCAAATTGTCAAGAGCTTCTGTCACAGTTCCTTCTATAGAATTTTCGACAGGAAGAACACCGAGTGTATTAGGATTATTATCTACATATTCCACAACCTGCCTTATTGTCGTTAATGCCATCGGGATCGCTTGAATATTGTATTTTTCACAAAAAGCATCCGCTGCCATTTCTGAAAATGAGCCATGCGGTCCCAGGTATGCGATATTCTGCACTTCGTCAAAATTCATCATTGCGTTCACTTCCTTTTTAAGCTATTATATTTATTATAACAGAAAGAGAGATTATATGGCAAATATTAAGTTTGGAACAGACGGCTGGCGCGCAATTGTTGGTAAAGATTTTAATGCAGAGAATGTTGCTCTCGTCGCCAAAGCTATAGGTAAATATGTTTATGAAAATTTTGGGGCTGAAAAGAAAATCTTAATCGGTTATGACCCGCGCAATATGGCAAAAGAGTTTTCAACACAAACCGCTGAGATTTTAAGCAGTCTCGGGTTTGAAATTCTCTACAGCAATAATATTATCCCGACGCCCGTTCTGGCTTTTAATGCAAAATTTCTGGATGCTTGCGCAATTATGTTTACGGCGTCTCACAATCCGCCGGAATACCTCGGGATAAAGTTTATTCCGGATTATGCCGGACCTGCCACAAGCGATATTACTGATGCGCTCGTTGCAAATATCGGTCTTGAGCCTGAACAATTTGGAAGAGGCAAAATTATTGAATACAATTTTAAACCTGCATATTTTGAACATATAAAATCGCTTATAGATTTTAAGGTTATACGTAATTTAAAAAGCAAGATTATTTTTGATGGGCTGTATGCTGCAAGTATCGGCTATTTTGATGAGATTTTAAGAGAAGAGAATATTCCTTTTGAAAGTTTGCATATGTATCACGATGTGAATTTTGGCGGAGGCATGCCGGAACCTAAACCTCAATATTTACAGGAACTTATCTCAGAAGTTAAAAAATATGATAATGCAGTCGGATTTGCAAATGACGGAGACAGCGACAGATTTGGCGTAATAAATGAAAAAGGCGAATATGTTTCGCCAAATGAAATTATAGCAATGCTTTTAATACATCTTAAAAAGAATAAACATTATCAAGGAGCTTTAGTAAAAACAGTAGGGGCAAGTCTTCTTCTTAACAAAACAGCCGAAAAACTAGGGGTTGAAGTCATTGAAACCGCAGTAGGGTTTAAACATGTCGGAGAAGCCATGCGAAAATTTAATCCGGTAATCGGCGGTGAAGAAAGCGGCGGTCTGAGTATTCAGGGACATATTCCGGAAAAAGACGGAATTCTAGCAAATCTTCTTATTCTGGAGGCTATGGCTTATTCTGGTAAACCTCTCTGTGAAATGCAAAAGGATTTGTATGATTTTGTCGGCTGCCACTTCTATAATGACAGGATTGACAAACATTTACATAATACCGAAGAAATTAGACCTATACTTGATGAATACCGTAACAAAAAATCAATAGGCAGTTTCAAAGTAAAAAGTATTGACACAAAAGACGGAGTAAAACTCTACTTTGATGATGATGCAAGCTGGATATTAGTACGTCCGAGCGGCACTGAACCGCTTTTAAGAATATATTTTGAAAGCGACAGTTTAGACAAGATAGAACAACTTAAAAATTATTTAAGGTAGAAGGTACTCGCATTCAAGAATATGATTTGTTTCATCTATATCATTAATTTTTATTTTGGAATTTCTTGGAAGTATAATTTCGTCATTGTAAATTCCGCCGCGGCTGCAGTCTATAACTTTTGAGCCTTTAGGCAGTTTAATTCTCATCATGTAACCGATAGGGGTGTCTTCGCAGCCTATTGAAGGATTTTCAATCGGATTAAAATGACTCAACAAACGACCATCTTGACGCGCAGTTGAAACATATGAAGGATCTTCAAGTATTGCACCTTTTTTAATTTTGTCAGCAATTGGCAATTTTCTTTCCGGTTCATACCAGACTTTTGTTCTGATTCCGCGGTACACAACCGCATCGTCAGGCAGAGGCGGAGCTTCCTGTGCAATTTTATCCATTATCCGTATTTCTTTAATTTTTTCGGGTATAATTTCTCCATCGCGTAAGCCACTGTTATAGCTATAATTATCTTGATAGGAGCCGACAGCTAATGATTCTTCCGTATTAAATGGTTTCCCTTGAGGCTGAACATGTTTGTCCTCAGGTCTGAACAAAGCTTTACGGTGGCGTACAATTCTTTCAGCACGCTGCTCTTCAAGCGCGGCTTTTGCTGACTCTTTTTCTAGTTTTGCATAATAATCTTTTATATCATCAGCAGACCAGCCGTTTTTATTATTTTGCGTAGTTTTAAAAATATTATTGTCAATAGTTTCTGCATTAATAGGATTTGTTGCATGCAATTTCTCATCAGTTTTATTATAAATTCTTTTAGCATTCTCTGTTGGTTTCATTTCCGGTACTTCAACCTGTTTTGGAACAGGTTTAGCACTCTGAGGACGCGGTAAATCATGCAGCTCATTTTTAAGTTTTTTCAATGCATTACTTTTGATTCTCTTATGCGCAATTATTCCAAATGCAACTGTTACAGCAAGTGCCGTTGCTCCAATCATATATTTTGCAGCATGAGATATTTCTTTATCAGACTGCGTCTGAACTTTTGGCTGTTCAGGCTTTTTAACATCTTCATGTACTATATTTTTACGCGGTTTAACACTACTAATTCTATTAAAATAATACATAACACTTCTACCTGTTTATATAAAAACTCAGGCAGAGAAAAAATTGCCAATTAGTCAACAAGCTTTAAGTTTTGTTTCTTACTATTTAATGATTTTAATTTCAACAATCTTGTTTTGACAAACTGAGCCTGATGCGAAAACGGTTTCATTAGTAAAAATTTTCTGTAATATCTCTGTGCATCAGTTTTTTTGCCAAGTTTGTCAAAACAAATTGCTATGCCTGCATAGGCACGATAATACTCGGGGTTGAGTTTTAAAAGTTCGTTTAAAAGTTTTGAAGCTTCTTGATATCTGTCAAGTTTCATTAAAAGTGTAGATTTGTGATCATAAGCCTTCAAAAATCCGGGTGAGTTTTCTATAAGTTTCTGATAAACCATTAGTGCTAAATCGTATTCCTCACACAACTCATGCGAAATGCCAAGTTGTAATATAGCCTCAGGTTTTTCAGGATTAATCTGTATTGCACGGATAAAATTCTTTATAGCCCCGCAAGGTATTCCTTCCAATTGATGACATATACCAAGTTCAAAAAATGCCTCATAATACTCTTCGTCAATTTCTGTAGCTTTTTCTAAATATTTTATAGCCTTTGCATAATCTTTCAAATGTTTATAACACACTCCAAGACCATAATATGAATATGCATCATTACGGTCAATTAGTATTGCGTTAAGATAATTTGCCGCTGCTTCTTTATAAGAATTTTCATTACGCAAAACATCAGCCTTTACACAAAAATCATTTACTTTTTTGACCTTTGCCTGCTTTATAGTTTTGATATTTGTTACTTCTGTAGCCACAACAACCTCTCTTCAATATTAATTTTATTGATTTTTTAAAATCTATTGAACAATCCATAGATGTATAACTTCATCAATCATTGGATTTATAAATTTACTTGTGCTATAAATTAATTATGAAGAAGATTGCAGCTATATTATTATTAATCACATTTATAACTCCGGCAATGGCAGCAGAAGTTAGGCTCGGTGACGTTGAAAAGCCACAAATAAAACTGCCGGAAGTTAAAGTTAACAAAAAACAATCTCTTGTAATTTCTGATGAACAGGTAATGCAAGAACTTGTAAAATTGCAGAAAGAAAAAGATCTGGAAGATATAGAAAATCTCTGGAAAGGCACGGTTGAAAATAATCAGGTTATAGGGTTTGCACTCAAAAAACTTTCAACCCCTGAAAGCCAGCGCCGGATTCATTCATCACTAATGGCAAAAACTCTTTCTGCTATCGTTGCCGGTGCATCATTTGCCCCGTCACTTATGGGGGCGGATTATGTAACCCAGTCTGCAGCATATTCAGCCGGACGACTCGCACAAAACTTTATCAACCGTAAAAATATCCCTACAGAAATTCCGCTTACAGATACGGAATTGATTGAACTTGCAGGATTAGTTGAAAATTTGCAGGACAAAATTATTGAGGCTTACTATAATTATAAAAGTAATCTTTCTCAACTAAAAGAAACCCGTTCCAGACTGCTTTTATATAACAAAAATTATACAAATGCACTTGAAAATGAAGATATCCTGGAAATAACAATATCTTCAGCATTATATGATAATATGCGTATTGAAGAATTTTATTTTATGGAAAATGCCAAACGCTATCATCTGGAATTGCAAAGACTTGCCGGTAAAAAAGTTGTGGATAACTTAAATTTATATCAATATAATTACAACGCAACACTAATAAAAGGTAAGGAGGAAGTAAAATAATGAAAAAATTGATAGTATTTTCGTTAATATTTGCACTCACTTCACCTTGCCTTGCACTTGAATACAAAGATATAAATTCTGTACGTCCGCCGGCATACCGTGTCGGACTATCTTCCGATCCGGAAAAAGAATATGTTGAAGCAAAACAAACAGCAGAAAATACTGCAACAAAAAAAATGCCTGGTATAGATACTGTTTTTGCAAAACAAGATGAAGCCCCGGACAAATTTAACGTAAACGAAATTACTTATGCAGATCTCAGCATAAAACAAATATCAAAAGAAGTCGCACAAGAGTTACAGCTTGATGAAGAAGAAATGGTAGGAGATTTGTCTCTTTTGTGGCAAGGGGCAGCTACGCATAGTGATACTATTAACTTCGCACTATACAAACTTGCTAACCCTGAGGAAGATAAACCTGATGAAAAATCCGTTAAGAAAGTACTCACAACTATTGCAAGCATGTCCACGCTTGTCGGAGCAAGCATGGGGAATCCTGTTCTTGCAACAGGTTCCATTGTTGGCGGAAATATTCTTGGCATAATGTCTCAGGATACAAAAGCATTAAACTATAAGTATACTAAAGTAACTGATGCTGATATGATTATTCTTGTCAGAAAAATAGAAGACCTGCAGCAAAAAGCAGTAGATTTGTATTACAGCTATATGACAGCCCGTAAAAAGTTAAAAATGATTGAAGAAATGACGGCTGAACGAAAAAGAATTTATGACAAATCTCAAAATAGTTCACGGGAAATTATTCTTATAACAGATGCTTATTATAGAACTTCTCTTGATATGGTCATGAAAGCACAATCTGATTACTATGCAAAACGTGCTGCACTTGAACAGTTTGTCGGCAATGATGTATTTAAACAATTTGAAGCAGATTTAAACAAACGGGAACAGGAAAAACAATGAAGTTCTTACCTTTTGAAATAAATTCAGGTGCTCTTAACATGCAAATTGACAGTGACTTATTAGAATCTGCAATAAAAGAACAAACTTCAGCCCCTATTTTCAGGCTTTACGGCTGGCAGCCTGCCTGTATTTCTCTGGGACGCAACCAGAAAGATGATTTTCTTGACAAAAATCTATTAAATACCCTCGGCATTGACATTGTAAGACGGCTTACAGGTGGTCGCGCACTTCTGCATGATGACGAAATTACATATAGCTTTATTTGCCCTGTAGATTATC
Source organism: Candidatus Gastranaerophilales bacterium (assembly GCA_944324165.1). Taxonomy (GTDB): domain Bacteria; phylum Cyanobacteriota; class Vampirovibrionia; order Gastranaerophilales; family Gastranaerophilaceae; genus CALUVH01. The sequence continues at coordinate 6,993 of CALUVG010000023.1, forward strand.
TTAAGCATGGAGAAAACATTACAGCATCTTACAAAGAAATATCTCAATTACTTATTAATGCACTAAAACAAATAGGTATAGATACTGAATTTGGAGCAACCAAGCAGCACAATACACATTTTGACTACTGCATGCTTATATCTACAGGTGCAGACCTGTGTTACAATGGGAAAAAACTTATTGGCTCGGCTCAATTCCGCAAGGAAGGTTATATTCTCCAACACGGCTCTATTTTATATGATTATAACCCTGAGCTTTTAGAAAAAATATTCAAAGAAAATGTATCTCATGACAATATTACCTGTATTAAAGAAATTAATCCTGATATAACAAAAAATGATATTATCAATTTGTTAAGTAATGTAAAGCTCTAAAACGCTTACGACATAAGCGTTTTACATGATTTCCAAGCGGGAAACGCAATTTTTCACCATATAAATACTTTATATATATACGGGGAATCAATTAAGGGGAAACAAACAATGAGTTGCAATTGTTTTAATTTTGGAGTAAATGCAGCAGGCTATCCATTCACTTGGGTATCAAACTATGGCGGACGAGTTCAATTTAACTCTATGCCGAGTTATGTATCAGCTAATATGGCATATCGCCTACAGAATAACTGGATTAATCAAAATAATTTGTTTGGCGGTTATTCAGGATTTACACCGAACTACCAGATGGGCGGCATGACTATGGGACAATATCCGGTTGCAACTTATCCTGTACAGGGAACTGGAATGCAGTATGGCGGTGTTGATATGAGTACCGTTCAAGGTTATATTGACGGTCGTAAAACAAGAATTGGGGTAATTGCAAACAACACAGCCCAAAATCTTGGGGCATATAAAACACAGCTCCAAGGTTTATTACAAGACCAATCCTTGACTACCGAACAAAAAAATCAAGTTATAGAATTATTAAATAAAATTACTCAAATAGAAACAGAACTTCAAAAGGCTGTTCAAAATGCGCAAATGGCTAACAATCCGCAAATGTTAGATCAAATAAATAATCAGGTTGAAGCACTTGCCGGTATAGCTCAAGAATTACAGGTATTAATTCCTGAAATGTTACAACTTCTTATAGCTGAAGCTGAACAGGGTCAAGGAAGCGAAGGAACCGAAGGCACAGAAGGCACTGAAGGTGCTGAAGGCACTGAAGGTGCTGAAGGAACTCCGGGCACTCAAGGTGAAGGAGATGTTCAGGTAATTGCTCCGGCTAATACAGACCCTTCTGAAAGTTTAATAACAACAACAGGAAAACACGTAGCTCCTGAAGTTAGAGAAATTACAGAACAAATATTCGACGCAGTAAACGGTATTGCAACAAAAGATAAACAATTACGTGAAGCTGTTGAAAAAATCAACAAAGACAATGTTTTAGACGTATTTGATAACTGGAATGCCTCATACGCTCCTGGTTATATAAATGATGATAAAGGCGGCTTGATTGAAACTATTTATGATGATAAATCACTCTGGTTCAATGGCGGTAACAAAGAGGTTTCTCATATAGTAAATGCTCTTGTTGAAAAAGCTGCAGAATTAGGAGATGAAGCACTTCAAGCAGTTACACCTTTAAAAGCTAAAATAAATTCAGAAATGAATTCTTTCTGGAATACCGATGAAGATGCAATTGCTGAAGCTGTAAATAAAATGGTATTAATACTAAATGCTGTACAATCAAGCCAACAGGCTCAATAAGTAAAGGATATATAATATGGAAGAAGATAATCGATTCCTCATATATAAGTAAAAGGTAAGACCAAGAAGGTTAGATGGTAGTATGTGAAGTAAGCTCCCGGATAACCGGGAGCTTTTTCTTGCAACATATACCAAATAACCAAAAACGCGATTGATAATCACAACCGCGTCTTTGTCTAAATATTTTTCTGTTAAAGAATACTATTTAACAGCATCTTTAAATTTTTTGCCAGCAGAAAATGCAGGAACAGTTTTTGCAGCAATTTTTAAAGCAGCACCTGTTTGTGGATTACGACCTGTTCTTGCAGCTCTCTTACGTGGTTCAAAAGTACCAAAGCCAACTAAAGTAACTTTATCACCTTTAGCAAGTGTTTTTTCAATAGTTTCTACTGTTGCAGCAATAACATCAGCAGTTGCTTTTTGTGAAACTTTTGCTTTTTTAGATACTTCTTTTACCAATTCTTCTTTGTTCATTACGAACCTCCTTCTTCCTTTTGCTTACGGTAAACAGAAACCATTCTCTCTCCCGCATGCATATTTGTAATCGACAAATTTATTATAACACTTTATTCTGTTTTGACAAGAGGGTTTGAGATATTTTTTTATACTTCATGCCCTATATACAAAGGATATCAGGCATATTAAAAGCCGCAAAGCCTTATATCAGAAGGATTTACCAGTTACAGTACTCCGGATTTAAACGAGCAAAAGTTATATCTTTGTAAAAATATTGTAAAATTTGATAGGCATTATATCCTTGTTTAGCAAGATTATTAGCCCCGTGTTGTGACATACCTACTCCATGCCCGTTCTTTTTTACATCATCGTCAAACGAAGGTACAGAGCGCAAATATGGTAAGTTTCCTCCCCAAACATCGCTTGCTGTAACACTTTGTCCGCCGGCTGATGCGGAATAATATGCAGTAATAACTTTCATATCATAAGTTAAGACTATACCTTTTGTGTCTTCAACCGCCTTATTAGTACGGGTAGTTTCAGCTGAAGCCCCGCCATAAGCCTGATCCTCCGGAGTATCTTTCAAATCAAACCCTAAACTGGCTCGTTTTCCCAAATTTGCTACAGCATAACTTCTTGCAGCAACAGCCTGAGCTTTATGTGCTTCCAACTCCCAGCTAGAAGGCATTTCTGCAGGAACAACTCCTTTCAAATATTCCTCTATACCTAAATTATTGATTACGGTGAGTTTCCCTCCTTTATTTTGTATCATTAGTGTTCCGCGATACCATTTGTTCTTTGTACTGACATACCCCGCTGAAACAGGTTTTATCACAATATTATCTGAATTGATTTTATAAAACTTACCATTTATTTTAATTGCCATAACATTATTGTATGGCTTTAGTTCATAACCTTTCATTGCTTCTGTTTCAAAAATTGAGTGATTTGTATTTGCATCAATTATTGTACCTTTAACAGAAGTACCAAATGGAACATCTTCCGTGCCGACTAACAGACCAATCTTTATAGCAAAACACGGATTAGAGATAAAAAATAATGCCATTAACAATAATATCTTTTTCATAAACATATTATAACACATTGTATTATAAAATTGCTTAGGCTACATGATTGATTTTTGCGGCATTATTGTCTGGAATATTGACCGTTGCAAGTGCATCTTCTGTTAGCTCCTCAATAGTCTTGTTTTGAGAAACTAATGCTTTTTCTTCCTGAATATTTTTAACTTGTTTTGCAGCTTTGTCTCCGACCTTATGTCCAACTTCATAAGAGGTCATTGATGCTGACAGGAACAACAATCCTTTAACTACAGCCGCAGTCGCTCCTCCCCACTTTTTCTTTTCAAAATATTCAACAAGCGGCTTAATATACTTTTTATCAGCAACCAGTTTTAACAAATCCTGTACACCTTTTGATTTTGCTATTTTATCGTAATTTTTTTTGACCAGAGCTTCACCGCCAAACATTGCTGATAAAGCTGCAGCTTCTGTAATTGCAGCAGATTGTTTATCATCAGACATCAAAACTTTAACACCACCTGATGCCGCAATTAAAGGGTTCACATTATTACTTGCAAATTTGGCGAATTTAGACGCATAATTCATCACCTTATTTTCTTGAGCAAGTTCTCCGAAAACTGACAAAACATTTTTGGCTCCAACAGCCAGAGCATTATCATACTTAGAAATTTCACCCAAAACACCTACAGCCTGTCCTAAAGCAACCGGTGCTCTGCCTATTTCACCGTTCTCTGTTTTATCTATATTTCTGAATGTAAATATCGTTGATGCGACAGGACTAAACACTACTATTTCACCTTTTAATACTACACTACATTTATATAAAGTTTTTTTTTATTACAAAATTGCCTGTAAATATAATTTATTTACAAAAATTATAATTTCATAATCAATAATGATTAAAATAATTGTGTAAACATTTGTAACACTAACACATATATTTTTTAAAGATTACAGTAAAAAAATCCGTAATACATCATGTATACTCAGTTACTAAGTTCATAAGTTTGAAAGGATATCAGGGTCGAAATGGGCTTATCAGCATCACAGGCAAGACTATTAACCATAACATCCCGTAAATCTGATTGTGAATATCAATCAATGAGATTGTCACATCAGAAAATAGCTCTGTCACGTGAAATGAATGAGATATCCAATGAATATCAAAAATCATTAAATCAAACAATTTTGTACTATGACTTTTATGGCGAAGGCGATATGTCTAATCCGTTGAATTACAACTTATTAATGACACCTTCAGCCTTAAATGATTATTTGCCGACACTTATAACCAATCAGCAGGGACGTGTAGTTATTGACTCTGCTCTAGCCAGTGCAGCAAAAGCCGCCGGCATACCGCAGGAAGGCTTGAATGGTCTTCCTAGTGAAGATATGCGTAACGCATTTGTTGAAGGTTTGTTCCAGGCCGGTATAATATCTAAAAAGACAAGAGATTCAATACTGTCTACCGTATACAATCAGGCAGCCGGCGTCGGCAGCACTGATATGATTACAACTCAGTATGTTGAAACTGACCTTGAAGGATTAATTGATGCTTTAGGCGGCTTACAAGTAAGTATTGATCCGAATATGGGTATTACAGAGGGTACTCTTAAAACAGCCGGCGGCATTCACTATATTGGTACAGCTTCTTCCAACATAGTTGAAGGGCAGACTATGGATAGCTTTAATGTTGCCGATTTATTAAATGATGAAGAACAATATGTTGCTATTGCTAAACAAAAAGAAGCTCACTATCCTGCAGACGCAGCAGTTGCAATGGCTAATTCATTAACTCAAGATGACGGATTTATTGATCAGTTATATGATGCTTTTTCAACGGTGTTAAATGTTGATTCAGTAAGTGCCAACGCTTTAACATATGCCCGCAACATGACAAAAGCTTTATTTGATACCAGTCTGGTTGGTCAAAACACCGGAAATCACAGTGATGACAAATCCCATAACATTGAATCTTTAGGTACACAGGTTTACCGTGCCAAAAAAGACGGTATTGGCACATTTACTAATCGTTTGAAAAATGAATCTTCCAATTATGTAGGTATGACATATTATTCATTCTGGAAAGGCGGCGTTAAAGCTAGAAGAAAGCTCTGGAGTGGTTGTGCCGTCAACTTCAACAATATAGCTAAAGCATTCCTGTCATACTATGCACAATATATGGAAAGACTTGCAATAGAACCTAACTATAGTGCAGTTAAAGGTCATAAAGATTCATCTAACCTCGTAACTGATGATCCTACATATATTTACAAAATCAACGCCGGTTCAACAATTTCTCAGGAAGATGCAAAGTCAGGTTTATTCTATGATACATTATTCAACCAGTTATGTTTAATGGGCTGGACGGAAAATAACGAAGTTAAAGATCAATCTTATCTGCAGGAAATGTTGAAAAATGGCATGATGTATATTTCCTCAATTGGTGATGATGCTTATTACTATCAGGAAAACTACAGCACCAACACATTTATAAAAGAAAAATCTGATGATAGCTACATTGCTCAGGCTGAAGCTAAATATACAAATCAGAAAGCAAAATTAACATCAAAAGAAGATGAACTTGACTTAAAAATGAAAAATTTGGATACAGAAATTTCTTCACTGACGACAGAATATGATAGTGTTAAATCAGTAATTGATAAAAATATTGAAAAATCCTTTAAACGATATGATGCTTAGACAAATCAAACTTCTCTTTAATTAAGAGAAGTTTTTTTTAAACACCTGAAACTGGCGGCACATCAATACGTTTTAACCTTTGTTCAATACGTCTGTACCATTTTAAATGCTGTTTAAATAAAATTTTATATTTTGAAAAATTGCCTTTAGCAATTTCTTCAAACAAATCATCACAAGTTTTTGCTAGCGATTGTTCAAGCAAAGTTGTAAATTCTTTCCTGTTAATATTAGCATCTTCAAGTAAAATTTTATCACCAAATTTAACAACAACCTCGGGACGGTTATCACGCAAAAACGTATATTCTATTGCTGTTGGTATAAGATTAACCTTACCATATTTTTTAGCAGCATTTTTTGCGATATATGCTAATCCGGTTTGGAATTCAATAGGACGATAATGCGGCGGTCTTATAATTCCCTGCGGAAAAATTCCAAGTATATTATTAGTATTGCCTAAGGCTTCTACAGAATAAGTCAAAGCTTTCATTGCAGATTGCGGCGATTTTTTATTAACGCTGAATGCCCCGCCACGACGTAGCAAAGGAAAGCGATTAAGTTCCTCCACCATAAGCCGAATTTCTTTATGAAAAATTCTGTGAGTAATATTATACAAAACTATTCCATCCCACCAGTTGCAATGCGGAGCAAAAATTATTGTAGGAATATTTTCATCTTCTTTATTAAACTGTTCCATTCCTGTGTATATAAAAGCATGGAAACGATTTTGCAGCATGTTAAAGAAAAAGAAACTTGCAACTCCTAACCAAAATTTATTTGTTTTTGCCGGTTTGAACTTCTCTTCCCTGTTCCGTAACTTTGTGGGAGGGATGTCAGAATATAATTGTTCTTCTACACTCATAAAGTTATTCTACTCCATTTTTATAATTTTTCAAACATTCTAAAGTATTATTTTTAAGAAAAATTAACTTAAATTATTTTTAGCTGTTTTGTCTATAATATTTATATGAGCGAAAATGTTTATATTCATATACCTTTTTGCAGACAAAAGTGTAATTATTGTTCGTTTATATCTTATAGTGATTTAGAAAAGAAAAGATGTTATCTTTCTAAATTAAAAGAAGAAATAAAACATTTTTACAATAATGAACAAATAAAAACACTGTATTTTGGAGGGGGGACACCTTCATTACTGAGTTCTGATGAAATTTTTGAACTCATTAAACTTTTTAATGTCTCGGATAATACAGAAGTAACTATTGAATTAAATCCTGAAAATATCAATAAGGATTATTTATATTCACTTAAAAATACAGGAATAAACAGACTAAGTTTCGGCTGCCAGAGCTTTGATGATAAAACATTATCGGCAATAGGACGAAAACACACATCATTTGATGCCATTACAGCAATTAATACAGCAAAAAGTTTTTTTGATAATATCAGTTTAGATTTAATTTACGGACTTCCGGAACAATCAATAAAAGACTTTGAAAAAGATCTTATGCAAGCAGGGAATTTAGAAGTTCAACATGTTTCTTTATATGGATTAAAGATTGAAGAAGGCTGCTATTTTGCCTCTCATATGCCGGCAAATCTTCCTGATAATGACATACAGGCTGAAATGTATTTGAAAGCTATAAATATTTTAACACAAAACGGATTTGAACATTATGAAATAAGTAATTTTGCAAAGACAGGATTTTATTCAAAACATAATTTAAATTATTGGAATAACAATTTTTATTACGGATTTGGCATTGCCGCACACGGGTACATTAATAATATAAGATATTCGAATTTTGAAAACTTTAGCGATTATTTCAAAGATCCATGCCGGCATGCTTTTGAGCATATTGTTTCAAAAAATGAAAAACTTGAAGAAGAAATATTTCTCGGGTTGAGAAAAATGTCCGGGATTTCAAGTGAAGAAATAAATAGAAAATTTGGTATTAACTTTGAACAGAAATATTCATCCGTTTTAGACAAATATATAACAAGCGGACATATAAAACACAATCATGGTATTTACAGTTTATCGGACAAAGGGATTTTAGTAAGCAACATAATTTTATCAGACTTTTTAGATGATTAAATAGGTAAAAGGCACCAGCCTGTGGCTGGTGCCTTTTTTATTATCTAAAATACTTGATTATTCTTTACCACGAATTTTATTAATCAAATTTGCCCCCCAGGCAACAACATTGTCATAAGCATCAGCGACACCTTCGCCAATTTTTGCGCAAACATTTTTAGCCTTAGCCATCATTCCTTCCGGAGCCTCTATAGAACTCAATTTGCCTGTTTTAGCAGCTACGCCCAAACCTATAGCAGCTGCGGCAAGTATACCTATTGTCCATAAAGTTGCCTTTAGCCCTTTATGCTTTTTCTTTTGTGTTGTTTCTACACTATCTGCAGGCATTTCCGGAGCTTTTGCCTGTGGTTGTTGGCTTTGAGTGTATTTTCCTTCACGTTCCAATATAGGATTACCGCGAAAATTTACACCTGACACAGAATTTAACATATGAAGAACCTCCTATATTATACACTAATTTTAATCTAATACTATAAAACGACTGATAAAATTATTTTGACTGAAATATAATACATTTTCAATAATTGTAACAAAAATTTACATCATTTTGGAATATTTTTTATTCCCGTGTCATCTATATTAATAAGGAGAATTTTCAATATGACGCAGGAACAAAGTACACTTATTTATATAGAAGAAAAAGATAAACAAGAAGCAAACGCATCTGCAAAATTTTTTGCAGATAAAGATTTGCAAAATCGCATTTACACAAATGTGCTGGGGGCTGAACTGGCAGGCAAATATCTTAATAGTGAAGGCTTTGCTATTTCACCTGTCGACAATATGCACAATATAAAAAAAGTTCTGGAAGAAATTGATATTTCCGATATTATACTGCCAAGAACACATATTGATGTAAGAATGATTTTTGACGAAAAATACATATTCGTTCCTAAATCTCATTTTGATTTAAATATCCTTCCTGACATTTATTTTGTTTTCCAGATGGCTCAAGATGTATCACATGTCAAATTTCTTGGCTTTTTTGAACCTTCAGCTATAGATAAGACTAAAGAAAATGCTGACTATTACTTTATAACAAAAGATAAGCTTACCCCTGTGGATCAACTGGGTAACTATCTTGAATCAGCTGAATCATTCACCAAAACTGAACTTACTGAAACCGATCTTTTGAACTTTGAAGAAAGCATTATTGATTTTGTAGATAATGATATAACCGATTTGGATAAAAAAATTTTATTAAAAGTGCTTACAAAAAGTCCTGAATTAAGAGCAAAGTTTATTGAATTTGAAAATTTTGAACTCATATCTCATTATGCGGCTAATGAATATGAGCTTGAAGATGATGACTCCGAGGTAAAACCTGAGAAAACACAGGCTGATAATACAGAAGATAATTACTCCGTTGTTGACTTTGATGATTTCAGTGAATTTAAAACTTATTATAATGATTTTGATGTTTTTCCAAATACAGAAAATTCACAAAATCTATCTCAAACGGAGGATGTAATTTCTCCGGAAATGTACGATGATATAGATGGAGAAGTCTCACCTGATGAGAATGAACAAAACTAATACGGATTAAGAAGAAAGTATAAAGGGAACCTGAAATGCAGAATAAAGATGATTTATCAATGAATATGAATGCTGAAGATGATTTTACACTTCCTAATCTTGAAGAGGGTTTAAATATAGATAAAATCCCTTCAATTGAGGATTTAATTTCTCTTGACAAAGATGAAATTGAAAAAATCCAAAAAACAGAAATTGCAGAAGTGTTTAACGATAATAAAACAGACACCTCAAAAGTGTTTGAAGAAAATATAGACCCCCCTTTAACTACGCAGGAAAATAATGACTCCTTAGATATGAATACCAGTTTTGACAGAGACTTTGATTCTATGAATTTATTTGATGAAGATGTTGATCTTACACTTGATGAACCTGCTAATGCAAACATTGACAACGAAAATTTGAATATTTCAGAGGATAACAATTTACTGCTGGAAGAACCTGAAATTGTTGAAGATAATGATGCTAATAATACCTTTGAAAACATGACCCCTGATATAACTTTTGAAGATACAAATGATATACTGTTTGATAATAAAGATATGAACAGCATCACAAATGAAGAAATGCCGACAAACTTAGATCAACAGGAAATTAATTTTAATGAAAATGATAATTTGTCTTTTGAGCCGGAAATAATTGAAGATACACATGACGACGGAATAAATATGGACATCTCAAATACAGAAGAAGAAAATACTTCTATTCAAGAAAATTTTGAAGATGATTCTTTTGATTACTCTTTAGACAACAATATTTACGAGACTGAACAAAATGAAAATATTGAAAATCCTGAAGAAAACAATCAAATAGAAACATATCAGGAAGAAATTCCGGCTGATGATTCTGCAAAAGAATTTTCATTTGAAACCGAAGACACTGACAATGTTGAGACACAAGATACAGAAGAAAAAGCAGACAATGAAGAAGAGGAAATGCCAAATCTAAATTCTGTAGAAAAAGAAACTTCCGACATTTCAGAAACTACTGATGAAACTCTTAACAATTCTGAATTATCGTCCCCTGCCGAAGATAATGAAAATAATATTTATACCGGCACCACAAAACATTACAGTGCCAATACTGATGTATTCGCAAAAATTGATTCTCTATTAAATGATGACAGCGCATTTGAAACAGATTATCAACCTCCTTCCTCATTCAATGACTCTGCACTATCATCAAATACCGAACAGGAAAACTCTTTTGACGAAATGCCAAAACCGAAATATAAATCAAGTTTTGATCCTTCAAAATACATGAAAAAATCCCATAAGGTAACTCTCTCAGATGACACAGAAGAAAAACTCGGACTTTTATACACAGCAAGAAAAGTATTTGACAATATCAAAACTCTTAAAGATGATTTAAATATTGGCGATCAAGCATCATTAAGCAGTTTTCTCCAGAATGAAAATAATAAAAAAGCATTAATAGCAGCTGCTGTTTGCGTCATTGTTTTAGGTGCCGGTATTACAGGAATTAGTTTGTTCAATAACAAATCCGTTGAAGAAATTAATACCTTGAACAATACTGATATATCAACTCCGCTGGAAACAACAGCTAACAATGTTCAAACACCGCAACCACAGGACACAATAAATCCGCCATTACAAACTAACCCTTCAACACCACTGATAGATGAAAATTCTAAAGTCTCATCATCAGATGTTCCTGAACTGGATAAAAAACCGCCGGCTGAAGTTAAACAAGACGTCGTGCAAGAAACCATTACACAGCAAACTAAACCGCCTATTAACCCAGAGTCTTATCTGACAGTTAAAAAAATACAATGGCAGGTTCCTGACTATCTTTCTTATAGTCCGAACATAAAATCTTACTTACAATCAGCAGGAAAAAGTATTAAATTAAGTCTATCCAGCGACCTTCTGCTCGCAACTGAATACGCATATTCAAATGTTGTTAAAATAAATATTAAATTAAACAATTCCGGCATTGTACAAAATGCATCAGTGGCTACAAGCAGCGGATCAAAACAAATTGATAACATTGTGTTACAATCTGTTAAAACTACCTTAAATGTAGTAAAACCGCCGGCTGGAGAGGTCAAAACTCCTGATTTTAACTTAACACTTACAATATATTTATAAATATGCTATAATGTCAAAAAAGGATATTTTTGACGTGGAAGAGTTAACTCAAGATAAACTAGAGCTTATAGCAAAAATAATTAAAAATGATAAAAAGTTTGCCAATAATGAAGATTTATATGACGACTTTTTTAATGAAACCTATAAACGCAGCTTTATCATCGCTAAAGCTGTTAATTCAGAATCTACATTAACAACATATGTAAGAAGAATTGCCTCCACTGCAATACTAAATGTGCTAAAAGATGCCGGTCGATTACGCCGGACACGTGAAGGTTATATTCCAACAAAAGAAGTTTCTCTCGAATCAATTAGTGAAGATAACACTGATTATTCAGATGTAATTATACACTATAATACAATGCCTGTTGAAAATACTCCGGAAGATAATGCTATCAAAAGCGAAATACTCCGGCAGGTTGTCCAAACTCTGGGAATAATCAACAAAGAAGATCCGGATAAAAAATACTTGCATCTGTTCAAATTAAGATATGAAGATGGCAGAACTCAAAAAGAAATTGCTCAAGAAATGAATATTTCTCAATCAGAAGTGTCTAAAAGATTATTCAGACTTCTTGAAAAGATTAAACAGGCTTTTAATGAAAATCAGGATTTAACATAAAATGAAATGCCCGATATGTAAAAAAATTATTCCGGATGAGTCTTTAAAATGTCCGTATTGCAAATCCAGAACAGGACTTGTGTGCCCTAACTGCAATACTATTAATTCAGTTCTGGATTTGACGTGTAAAACTTGCGGACAGGATATTTTAAAAATTTGTAAACACTGCAACAGCGTTAACTTTCTTGACGCTGAGAAATGCCGAAAATGCGGCTTTCCATTTGATACTCCTGATGAACAACAGTTAAATGCGAATACATTTGAACTGCCCCCGCAAGTTGTACCGCAATTAACCGCCAAAAACATTCTGGAAAAAGGCATCCTCTCAAATGACAAAAAAATCTTTTCAATAAGCGGAGATAAAGGTTCAGGCAAAACAGTTGTCCTAAAAACTCTAATGGATACCCTAAGACAACACGAATTTTCCTGGATCTACGGGAAATGTACCCCCATTACACAATTAACTCCGGGCGGAGTTATTCAAGACATCCTGCTGAACATTTTTAATCTGCCTGATTTTTGTATTGACAACCCTCAATTCAGAAAAGACTTTTGCAAGTTTTTTAGCAATGAATTTCCTTTTCTTAATACTCATGAAACGGAATTGTTAATGAATTTTCTCTATCCGACAAAACTTGGAACATTTGAGGAGCTTTTTAAAGCAAAATCAAAAAGTTTTGAACTACTTTTTAAACTGTTTGAAAACATACTTGAAGACAGAAAATATGTTATCACCCTTGATAATTTTGATTTTATTGACGGATTTTCATATGAATTTATTTCAAAACTGATCCAACGCAAATCAATATACGATAATTTAAAGCTTTTACTCGTATACAACGAACAAAAATCAGCAAAAGGATACTTCGCATTTCCTGATAATCCTTATATTGATGTTGCAATAGCCCCGCTTGAGCCGTCACAGGTTAATCAGGTAGTTTCCCAGAAAAAAGAAAACTGGGAAGATTTTCTGGCACTCAATCCGTCTGAGATGAGTGAATTATTGGAAAAAAGTCATGGCAACCCGTCATTTATTGAACAAACACTTTGTCTCAGATTTGACTGTCAGATAGCAGACAAACCTTTTAACATTCCCGATAATTTTGCAGACATTTTGACTTACAGACTCGAAATCTTAAAACTCCTAAATCCTATTGCGCACAAAATATTAGTAGGCTCTGCCGTCATTGGCGAAAAAATAAACATTAATCTTGTTAAAGAAATATTTGATCTTGATAGTGAAAAATTTGCAGATATTCTTGCATATCTTGAACAAATGAGTTTTATTTCGCCACTGAACGATATTTTTTATGAATTTAAAAGCCTGACATTATGGGAAACTATCATAAAAACATCCAAAAATACCGAAAATTTTGAAAGTATAAACGAAAAAGTTTTTGATGCAATAAAAGATTTTATCATGAATTCTAACGCAATACCGGCAATAATTGCACAGAATCTTAAAAATACAAAGCTTTCGCTTGATATATGGACCAAAAACACAAGACTTGCTGCTTATGCCGGTGATGTAAATTTATATGCAATTTCGCAAAAACAATGTCTGGCATTAATAAATGAATTGGATGACAGCGAAACATTAAATATAAGATTTAATATTGCGGAAAGACTTGGTAAACTTCTTTCTGATGCAAACCCTCAGGAAGCAATGGAATACCTTCCGGATGCAATTTCTAATGCACAATCCGTCGGTAATACCCCGAAAGAAATAGAATTACTTGCTTATCTTTCACACTGCTGCCGCATTACAGGTAATTATTTCGGGGAAGTAGAATGCGTTGATTCAGTTCTTGATAAAACTCCTGTTGAAAAAACTCTTGAAATTGCACTTATTAAAACTGCAAAACTTAATGCATTATTAAGTATAGGTAACTGCGGACAGATAGTAAACCTTGTTGATACAGAAATCATGCCGGTATTTGATAATGTACTGAGTAAAAAATACAGACGGCGTGATATTCCGATTGAACTGGTGTACGAAAGCTGGTTAAAAACTTACCTTGTATTGGCAAATGCACTTGTGATGCAGGGCGATGACCGCTCTTTTGAAATTCTTACAATATTATTTGATATTATTGACAGGCATAAGCTTGAAGATGAATTATTTATATGCAACTGCAAATTAACGCTTGCTTTTGCGAATACAATGAAAGGTGACGTAAAAACTTCTAAAAAAATCCTTGAAGAAGTTATGAAAAATCACAAAGATGACAGTATGGATCAAGATGCTGTCTTGCGCTGGAATTTAATCAATATAGTAAATAACTTCTTCATTAAAAATTACGACGGCATGCAGGAAGACTTATTCCAGGTTGTGACTTATGCAAATAACCATGGTGATAATTTTACAAAAAATATTCTAAAAACACTGCTCGGTAAATTATTTAAAGACAAAGAACAATCAAAACATGCAATGGAAATTTATAATGAGCAGATTACATATTTTGCAAAAGAAAAAATGGCAATAGGAGCACTTCTCACATGGTATTTAATAGCTGATACAGCTTTGATTACAGACGGGGCGCAAACCTCTCTTGAAATTGCATCTCAGGCACTTGAAGTTGCTCAGAGTCCAAAAATCAATAATTACTTCTTTGCTGTACTTTTAAAATCTGTTATTGCAAAAGCATTTATAACACTATCTGATTATGAAGCCGCAAAAATGAATATTGAAAGTGCACTGGTACTTACTCAGAGATATCATATGGACGATTTGACCTCTCGCATTCTTCTGCTTTATGGCAAATATTATCAGGAAGTCGGGTTAATAAAATCACCGCAGCAGGGTGAATACCTGAATGCCGCATCAAAACTTTTTGAAAAAGCATCCGAAGTTGTAAAAGAAACTAAAAACAAATATGTGCATAAAGAAATTGAAAAGGCAAAACAAGTTTTACGTTCATTCTGCCGCATAAATAATATAAAAATCAAATAGATTAATATTATTCTAATGCCTTCAATATTTTATAATAAACTTTTAAAGTATTACTATTTAATTTTGGCAATTTGGCTGTTATTTCATTAATTATTTCTTCATCTGTTTTTTCTACAATAATAAAATCCAAAAATTCAGCAAAATCAACTCCTAGTGCACGTATAATATTTTCTAAAGTTGCAACAGATAAAGAATGTCCGCATTCAATACTGCTAATAGTCCTCTGGTCAAGCTCTGCTAACTCTGCCAATTCTTCCTGTTTTATCCCCCTTGCCAGACGCAATTCTCTTACTCTATTTCCTAAAATTCTTTTTATATCTAACATATATTTAAGATAACATTATACAAATATAAATATAATGAAAATTTTTATCATATTAATAGACACATATGAGTATTTTATGGTACAATTTTATTATTATATCCTATAAGGCATTAAATATGTGTAATACTTCTTACAAAACATTAATATTTTTAAGCTTTAATTATTTTTTTAGCATTAATAACATATGCTCATTTCTTGAACGTTTTTACTTAGCGATTTCATTTGCTAATAAAAACAATTTAGAAGTAGAAAAAATATTTATTGGATACCCTAAATATAAAAAAACTTTTAATATATTAAAAGAATTTCTTAATAAAAATATTGATGAACCCTATAACTTAATAACATCAAATGAAGATTTCGTTTTACTTAATTATAGATTTGAGGATATCTTAAACAGATGTAATAAAATTTACTTTATAGACAATAATAATTTAAGTAATCATAATCTGTTTATCACCTAAAATATATTTGCAAAAGAAAGGAAGTAATCGTTGATTACATTAATAAGCATAGGCATAATCCAGACAAGTATAGCCGCTCCTACAACCGGTTTGAACAGGAAACTTAACTGGAAAACGTTAACCTGCGGTGCAGTTTTGGATATAACCCCAAGAATTATATCCTGTCCTAAAGTTGCAAGTAATATAGGCGATGCGATTTGCAGCCCCATATACAAAACATTTGACGAAAGTTCAATAATATAATCTAAATTAACGAGTTGATCAAGAGGAATGCTGGTTGCAGCAATTGGAAATATCGTAAAACTTCTCATCAATGCACGGATAAGCCAGTAAATTCCACCAAGTTCAATAAAAATCAAAACACCCATTAAAGAAAATATTTTACCAACCAACGATACCTGTGCCGAAGTTGTAGGATCAAGTACCATAGCAGACGACAAGCCCATTTGCATATTAATCATATCAGCCCCTGCATCTACCGCAAGTAAAATTAACTGTGCCGTGTATCCAATCAAAGCCCCGACAACTATATTTAAAACTATGGAAAGTAAAAACGATTCCTGAATAACATGCACATCCGGCTTTAACATAGGTGTCAAAACAATCGTTAATAACAATACAAGTGGAATTTTTACAAGTGTAGGTATTTCTTTTCTGTTAAAAACAGGGGCAAGTCTCACAAATCCAATCAGCCTCGCAAAGACAAATATTCCCGCTGCTAAATACGCATTAAGCATCGGAAACATTTTCATTAGGTCATTGAAAAACCATTCCATTTATACTCTCCTATCGTCCAAGTATTGTATTTGTTTCAACAAAATCCGGCTTTGGCATTGGAGTACGCGGAGTCTGGATATACTTCATCTTTTGCTGATGATCTATAAAAGGGACTTTACCCGGATTTTTCATAATCTCATTCATAGTCGGCTGATTTTTAAATTTATCAACCATTTCTCCCTCAAACGGTGTTGTATATTTATAATAGTCTGAAGCCAGTACAAAGTTATCACTTTTTGAAACAAAATTAAAAGCTATAGCCATACCATCTATAAAGAAACCTTTTAATAAATTTATAAACCCCATACCGCCAATAACAATAACGAGAAATACCCCGAGGATTTTTGGCGCAGCAGCAATAGTTTGTTCCTGTACCTGCGTAACAGCCTGTAAAATACCAACGACCAGACCAATCGCAGCAGCAACAAGTACGCACGGCATGGATATTGCTAACATTATTAAAAATCCTCTTGCCAGATATTCAACTAAAGCTTCCATACATTTGCCCTTTCGTTTTTTAATTGTAACTTGTAACTAATCCCTGAACAATAAGTGCCCAGCCGTCAACCGCAATAAATATCAACAACTTAAACGGCAGAGATATAATTGTCGGTGATAACATAAACATACCTAAAGCCAGCAAAATATTCGCAACAACAAGGTCAAGAACAATAAATGGGACAAATATTATGAACCCTATCTCAAAAGCAGTTTTAAGTTCACTCATAATATAAGCCGGTGCAACCTGCCATATTGTTATTTCATCAGGTGATTTTGGCGGTTCTTTTTTTTGTAATTCAACAAAAAATGCTAAATCAGTTTCCCTGGTTTGTTTCATCATGAATTCTTTTAACGGCTTTGAGCCTTCTTCTATTGCAAGAATTACATTCTGGCTTTTGTTGTATGGAACAGATCCCATTTCATACATTTTTTGGAAGGTCGATCCCATTGTATAAAATGTTAAAATCATTGCCAACCCGATAATTACAATTGCAGGCGGGACCTGTTGTGTTCCCATTGCTGTTTTTAACATTGAAAACACTATTACAAATCTCAAAAAACTTGTCATACAGCAAAATACAAACGGTAAAAGCGAAAATACCGTCATGACTATCAACATCTGTAATACCGGATTTAAATTGTTAATTACATTATCCATTTTTCAATTATCCCATTTTTATTCAACTATATCAATTTCATTTGTTTTTACGCCGCTTACCATTCTTCGTATTACAGAAGAATTTTTATTTTTCTGAAAATGTACTATTGTTGGCAAATCATCTACACTTGGTTTTCTTTCCTGTTTAACTACGGGAATTTCGGTTATCACATTTTCCGGTGAACTTTTTTGTTCATCAAGTTTAGAAATTAAGGCTGTTCTATCTATATCAGCCGCGATTAAAAATCGTTCATCTCCGGCTTTAATAACATACAAACTTTTACGCGG
The DNA here is from genome assembly GCA_944324165.1 of Candidatus Gastranaerophilales bacterium. GTDB lineage: Bacteria > Cyanobacteriota > Vampirovibrionia > Gastranaerophilales > Gastranaerophilaceae > CALUVH01. The sequence goes on from CALUVG010000023.1 coordinate 25,186, forward strand.
AGAAAGGCTGATAGACTCTTCAATCTTCAAAAATTCTGATTTAGCCCCGAATCCGCAGCCGGCAGAAAATTTTTTATACACAAGAAGCGCAGCATATATAATACCTATCATTGCGATTGTATATACAATAAAATGTCCTAAGTATCCCATCATTATTCCTAATCCTCTTTCTTTTAAATATCATCTTCAAGTTCAAAATCACTATAGTCAAATTCGTCTTCTTCACTGCCGCCGCCTTGAGCAGGAGCTGCAGGAGTTTCAGTTTCTTCTTCTCCCGGCTGTCCAGGCATTCCCGGCACTTCTTCTTCCTCAGTCTGCTGTGCGGCTGCCTGTGCTGCAGGTTTTTTAGGGGCATTCGCAAGAACTTCATCTACTTTTACCCCGTAACGGTCATTCACAATAACAAGTTCACCGCGGGCAATTGGTTTGTCCTCAACAGTCAAAGTTACTTTATTATCATAAATTGAAGTTAAATCAACAACCATGTTATTTTCAATCTTTTTCAGTTCTCCAAGAGTAATTTTTACGGCATCAAAGTGAGCTGTCATTTCAACTTCTATTGTATCCCATAAGTTTACATTACCTTTGTTGTTAGCCATTTCTTCTTCTCCCTCATTTTCTACCGGCATTACCAATGCTAAATTCGGATTCAGTTTTATATCTTTTTTATAATCTTTAATCTCCAATTGCATTTTGTTAAGATCACTATCATCAAAAACGACAATATCGTCGATATCAAGTTCTTTTAAATCTATTAATGAAAACTTTGTTGTACCAATTTTTATATTGGCATCCAGCGTGCTATTCTGAAATTCATCATAATTAAATGGTTTAGTTGAGTCTTTGACAGTATCAGGATTCAAAAGCACTTCAGGCAGAGAAACTATAAATCTTGCAACTGTATTTTCATCCAAATCTTTAACAAAAAATGTCAAATGAATAACATCAAAATTTGTACGTTTCAATGTAGGCGGGGCTGATGATAAAAATTTAACAACAAAAGAGAATAAAAAGTCATTGAAAGCGGTAATGACTTTTGCTTCTAAATCAGTCATACGGTTTAAATCAAATTTTTTCGGAGCTTTTCCCAGAGCTCTGTCAAGAATAATTGCAACTGCACGCTGTGAACTTCTAAAAAACAAATCATGCTGTTTATCTATACGCACTTTAGTAACAAAGTAAGAATCCTTGTCCATAAGAGGATTAATATTTTTGCTAATCCCCATTAAGCCAAACTGAAACCCGGGCAAGAAGAATTCATCCGCTGCTTTTTGAATTTCCTGCGGGAACGTATTCTTATACCAATTGTACTGTGCGTATAATTCTGCACCTGAATTCAGGTTGTCCATATATAACTAGTTATCCCTTTTTAAGTCTGGTTTCCCTCTTATACAATAGAATAATATCTACGGCTTAACATCAATCGTTTAATGTATATTTTACAAAAATCAACTTTTATTCATTGATTTTTTTTAATATGTGATTAAAATTATAAGTATGAAAAAAATAATTACGGCATTATTACTTATTTTATTTTTAGGGGCTCCATCTATTGCAGAAGAAGTAGATTACGAACAGATTTACCGCGAGCTGCCTGTACCGGATTTCAGTTATATCCATGATGTTGACCCCGGAGAATATTATGACACTGAAAAATCGGCTTGGTCGCCATATCCATTACTCAGACTAACAGCGCCGCTTTATTTCAAAACAATAACAATTGAACCCGGGTATTATCTGCTAACACCGCGTAAACAAAATGACAGCTGGTATATTTTATTTAAAGTTGCAGGAAAGGTAAAATATATAATACCTGCATATAACAGAGATTTGACACCTGAAATGTTTTACGACGAAAACATTCCTAAGCCAAAACTTACATTTACGCAAAAATTTCATATAAACACACTGAATTTTGTGGGCAAAGTGTTTCCGCGCTCAAAACGTAAACCAGCGCCGCAAACTTTCCTTGAAATGACCGATCTTGAAAACAATTTTGTCTCCATGGTTATATACTGGGGAAATTACAGATATTATTTAATTTTAAGAACAATAAAACTATAAGCAAGCCTATGTATTAAAAATCCTATCACCGGCATCGCCCATTCCCGGAACTATATAACCCTTTTCATTCAAATGATCGTCAACTGCGGCGGTTATTATTTCAATATCAGGATAATGTTTTTGTATATTTTCAATTCCCTGAGGAGCTGCAATTATACATATCACCTTAATATTGTCAATAGGAATACCTTTATCCGCGTATAGTTTTATAGCTTCAATCAAAGAATTTCCGGTAGCCAGCATCGGATCTGTTATATATATATAAAACTTTTCAGGCTCAGGGGCTTCCATAGGAACCTTATTGTAATACCATACAGGTTTTAATGTTTTTTCATCACGGTACATGCCAATATGACGTATACAAGCCTGCGGCAAAATATCTATGGCCTCATCCGTAAAAATCAATCCTGCACGTAAAATTGGTGAAATAATCAAATTTATGTCAGGATCAATTGTTTTAGTGGTAAAAGTTGTTAATGGTGTCGTAACCTCTATATCTACCATAGGTAAATTTTTTGACGCTTCATATAGAAGACATCTTGTAATCTTTCTTGTTGCAATTCTAACCCCCTGGCTATCTGTATTTTTATCACGCATAGTACAAAGATTTTGACACACAACAGGAGCATCAATTATGCGTACTTTCTTACTGTTCATGCTTCCACTCCTTCATCTTTTGGTTAATCTTTTCTTTTTCAGTTTTCAAATCATCAACATATTTATCTGCTGTTGTAACATTTTTTCTTATATCATCAACATTTATAGTTGGTACATTTTCTTTTTTATCCAACCCCGCTGACCGTGCAAAATATGACAAGCGAGATGTGATAGATGCAATTTTATCAAACATGTCATTTAAAAGTCCGAGAGAATCATGCAGTCTTTTAGGGCTGTTTACAACAATAAGTTTTTCGGAGGCTAAACTTTCTTCATCAGGAGGATAAATTTCAAGTGACTTTGACCCTCCAAGCCCGCTGAATTCAACTGTGGCTACAGATCCTTTTGGAATATACGTCCCTTTTTCTGTAATTATAAACTTTACATATACTTCATTAGAAACAATATTAATCTTATTTATATATCCAACCTGAACGCCCATAAATTTTACAGGAGACCCTACAATAAGACCGTCAACATCCGACATAAATATTTGATATGTTTTATACTCCTTTAAATGATTATATCTGTAAATTCTTACACCGGCGATTAATATACACACAAGTATAAACCATACCGCAAATTCAATCCAAACATATGCATGTATTTCACTGAATTTCTTCATACAATCTATTATACACAGAATAAATGATTTTTACTACTTGCCAAATTATTTTTTGTATATTATTATAAAAAGGCAGGAAAAAAGAGGAACAAAAATGGATCAAATTATAAGAGTTGCATGGGACTTAAATGAAAATACAGATAACAGATATCAACTTGTTTATGAAATAGCTGAATTGGCTAAAAAGTTAGTTGATGAAAATCAAGCTAAAAAAGCCCGCGAAGATTTTACTTTTGAAGAAAACTACGATGGGGCTTATAAAAAAGAAAATCCTGTAGAACATGCTATTATGGTAAAAGCATCAGAAGCTGACGATAATAGACTTGTTGGTTAATAAATTTTATAAGGAAACCCGTGTGATTATTATATCATCATGGGTTTTCTTGTGTCTTAATGGGGTAATGGAGGTTATATGGAAAACACAATAAATTTTCTAAAAGAGAAGATCGGCAATTTTTCTCCGGAAATAGGGATTATATTAGGTTCTGGACTGGGAGAACTCGCGGATGAATACTGTGATATTGCCGTGCCCTATACTGAAATTCCAAACTTTATAAAATCAACGGTTAAAGGGCATAAAGGCAGATTAGTTTTTGCTGAGATTAATAACAAAAAAGTTGTGATGATGCAAGGAAGAAACCATTTTTACGAAGGTCACACAATGACTGAAATTACTTATCCCGTAAAGGTCATGAAAGCTTTAGGGGTCAAAACTCTTATACTTACCAATGCAGCCGGCGCAGTGAATGAAAACTTTAATCCCTCTGATTTAATGATAATAACAGACCATATAAACTTTATGGGTACAAATCCGCTTATTGGGGCTAATGATGACACTTTAGGCGAACGTTTTCCTGATATGACAGAAATATACAAAAAATCATTAATAAATCTTGCAGAAACCTGCGGACACAATTTAGGAATGAAATTACAAAAGGGTATTTATCTTGCAAACACGGGACCAAGCTATGAGACACCTGCAGAAATCAGAATGGCGAGATTAATAGGAGCAGATGCAATAGGCATGTCAACAGTACCGGAAGCAATTGTTGCCAATTACTGCAAAATGAATGTGCTGGGCATAAGTTGTATTTCAAACGCAGCAAGTTCTCACAACGGAACTGCACTCTCACATGAAGAAGTAATTGAAACAACGAACAAAGCCAAAACAAGTTTTAAAAAATTAATACTTGAAATTATCAGAAACATATAGAGAATCTACTAGGGGCTAAGGCAGTAAGGAGTTAATAAAGACGTTAAGACGTTAAGTCCTTTACATAAATCAGGCAACAAGGAATGCCACATTGGCGGTAATATTTCATGTCCTCCCCTTGAGGGAGGACCGAAATCTTTGATTTCGAGGAGGGGTGGGCAGGCATAGCCTACTCTTATATATTAGGAACTGCTAAAGAAGTGCGGTAAAAAAGGGTGGGCACGCATTGCTTTGCCCACCCTACAAAACTACTAGGGGCTAAGGCAGTAAGGAGTTAATAAAGACGTTAAGACGTTAGGACTATAAGACGTTAAGTCCGTTAATAAAAATCAGGCAATTAGGGAAATTCCTCATTACCTGATTTTTTTATGTCATCCTGAACTCGCAGCTCCTCTTGTTGCCGAATGCAATGAGGCTTACAAGGGAGGGTGCTCGTAGAGTATTTCAGGATCTCCTAAAATTAATCTATCTTTCTTTGTCACTCAATCACTTAATCACCTAGTCACTTCAGTTAAAAATAGGTCGGGCTTTAGCCCGACAACAACATTGTAGCTCGGCTTTACCAAGCCGACAAGTAAAAAAGGTGGGCACGCGTTGCTTTGCCCACCCTACAAAACTTTACAAAAATCAGGTAACATGGAATGCCACATTGGCTGATTTATGTAACGACTTAGTAAAAAAGGTGGGCACGCATTGCTTTGCCCACCCTACGAAACTTTTTCTCTATCCACGTGCCGTTCGGCGGGCGCGATTTTCTGGAAAAATCGCGCGAATTAGGAATTGGAAAATTAATCACCTAGGCAAACCGCGAGCCTGACGCTGCCGCCGCGGTTGTAGTAGTTCCAGCCCGTGCCGGTAGGGCCGAAGTAGCGGCCGTACGCGTGGTAGCTGCTGCCCTCCTGCCCAGACCAAACATAGAAGTAATCATAGCCTGTACCTCTTGCTGAGAGGAATTGGGATGCTTTCGTTGTGTCTAAAGCTAGGTCATATGTGTAGTCGCTGGAGTTTATACTGTCTGTTCCATATACATATTTTGCTAACTGTGTTAGCTGATCTTGGCTTGGCATGTTGTTTATTCCTCCGCATGCCTTTACTGCACCTACCCAATAATCATTGTTATAAAAACAAGAACTTATGCCTAAGTCTCCTTTTTGTGCCTCACATTCTGCATTTGTTAGTGGTCCATATCCACCATTCTGAGGTCCTAGTATCTGGCTTATGCAAAATCCTACTTCCTCTTCTGGTAACAAACAGCCTGTTACTCCTGCAAGTTGGGTTACATTTGCGTTATGAGCTAT
>CALUVG010000024.1 GCA_944324165.1 Candidatus Gastranaerophilales bacterium
AATGGCGGAAATAATGCGTTTTATATCGAACCATTTATTACAACATTAAAATTGCAGTTAATGAATAAAGATAGTGCAAAACTAGTTTATATGTTGAATCAATGGGCTTTAAAATATATAGCTTGATAGTCGTAAATATCCTATATAATTAATTGTTATAAATATGCTTATACTTTGTTATTTCATCAACATTGGCATATTGAGATAGTTTATTATAGGTTTTATTAAGTAGTTCTGAATCCATCGAATAGTTATTAATTGTCGATAACTTATATTTAATCTCTCTTGCTAGATTACTGTAATAAGTTACGATAACATTGCTTTTAACCGTAACATCCTTAAGAGTACACTTATCAGAAAATGCAATCACAGAGTATATAGGAATAGAGTCATCAATATGCTTTCTAATAGCTCTTATATGTGTTGCGTTTTGCATAATTGGATTGTAGAAGCGTTCTTTGTGGCTTTTCCACCTTCTAACTGGAAGCACTTGTGTCCAATATTTATTACTTTCATTGCCAAATATCCAACCGCTGTAATTCTTACTTTCTATAACAAATAGACCTTTAGGGTGGAATAGTATAACATCTACTTCGGAAGTCTTACCATTATTTCTGGGAACATATATATTAAATAGGCATTTACAACCAATGGATTGAAATGAATTTAAATATCGTGATAAATGATACTCTCCATTAAGACCTTTATTAAAATACACGGACAAGAAAGAATTGTTAGTTTCTTGTCTGTAATTACTGTTTTCATATTGATTGTACTCAAAAACAAACTTCAGAACTGGAATAGCTATGACAAATATTAAGATTAAGATTTCCATAGCAGATTTCCCCCAACATTATTTAATGGTTACTACTGGTACTGTCTTCATACCCATTTTAGCTTCATATTGATATGTTCCTACTTGTTTAGCACACATACCTTTAGGTATGTTAATCTTTTGGTCATCATAATAACTTGCTGTTTCATTACCCAATAACAAAACAAGTATTTCATTAGGGTCATAAATGGCATTTGGTTGAGTTTTCGCATGTGCAAGAGCCATATTTGGTTCTAGTGTTTGCATAACTTTAATTTGTCTTGCTCCTGTACACTTGCCTTCTTCTTCAAATATAGTCAATCCCGGATAGCCACCATTACTTGATGAATTAACAGCAATTCCAAATAATACGACTAAAACAAACATTGTAATCATACCTGCTATAAATGTTAGAAATGTTTTCATGGTGCTATGCTCCGTTTATAATTCAGATTTGTCTTTCTTCCAAGGGTTATTGTTTGGATTTACAAACTTCTTTCCTGTAAAGTATGTAGCAGGACAGCTATTGCCTTCCCACTGCCATTTAATAACTCTGTTATTCTTATCAACTTCTAATATACGATTACATGTAGATTCCCCACCATAAACACCATATTGTCCACCAGAAACAACGTAAGAGCTATTTATCCAATAATATAGCTTTCTGCCAGCGATTTCCTTTTCTTGTGATGGATAACCCCAACTATCCATGACCGTGTTTATATGTTCTCCTAGCCAACTATCCATAATTTTGCCCATTGTACTCTTTGTGCCAATAGCAAAAGACATTGGTTGTATCATTATGACTGCCAATATTGAAATTAGAATCTTCTTCATATTAACTCCTATATGAGATATATTATCACAAACATATTCATGATATAATGTGAATCATGGAAAAGATTGAAGCTCTATTATCAAAAGGAATACGTATTGTTTGGAAGTTGTTCCTATTTCTTCTAGGTTTAACTTTCTTATTAGGCTTGTGTGGAGCGTTATATTCGTTAGTTGGAATGGATATATTCGGTTTGCCACCATTATTTTAATTTACCATAACAAATTGACCTCAGATTTTGAGGCAAACAACATGAAATTGTCTAAAGCATATGCTAACCTTATTTTATCTTTTGCAATTCTTTAACAAGGTTGAAAAGAACCTCTAATTCCTTACTTGTTTTCATTTGTAAGAGTTCAATATAATCTTTGTCTGCAACATCTTCCTCTACATCAAGAAATACAAATAACTTATAAATAGGAACGTTTAAAGTTGTAGCTATTAAAGGAATCTTGCTTAGTGTTATAGGATTATGACCATTCTCCCAATAACTTACCGTCTTTGTCGCAACTCCAACTCCCTCAGCTAATTCTTCTTGTGTAATGTTAGCTTGTAATCTTAATTCTTTAAGGCGTTTCCCAATATTTCTGTAAAAATCTTTTATCTTCATAAAATGAAGATATTACATATTTAAGCACAATGTAATCCAACATGTTGGCACATATGCTTAAATATGTTATGATTAATTCACAAGAAAGGAGAAGTTATGAAGAAATTTCTACTTATACTTGCTTTAGTGACAATAAGTGTTCAGTCTGCATTTGCTGTGGATGTATCAAGTTATTTTGACAAAGGGGGGATTTACACAGGGAGTAGTTTCCCTGTTGATGTAGCAAGAAATATAGGTAATAATAAGCCCAATCTTGAAAACTTGAAATCTGGCGAAGCTACCACAATTAATGTACTAGGGCTTGTCGAGACAGGAGACAGAGGGGTGCAAGCTGCAGCTCGTAATGGTGGAATAACTAAAATCCACTATGTTGATACTAAAATCAACAAGGTTTATATCCCTTTGGGCTTTATTCCAATTTATGTGAAACAAACAAAAACGCTAATATATGGCGAATAAAGGAGAATTAAATATGAAAAAGATTTTAGCAACATTAGTATTATTATTTGCATTAACAGGTACGCAAGCTAACGCAATGGGGTTATTTTACACTAATGCAACTTATCCAGTAACGGCAACAGGTACAAAAGTTCAAGACTTATCTAAATTGAAAAAAGGTGAAGCAAGCACAACAAATGTATTATTCATTGTTGAAGTTGGTGACGCCAGTATCGACACAGCTGCAAAAAATGCAGGCATTACAAAGATTAGCCACATAGATATACAGGAAAAAACAGTTTTCATCTTTTGGCGAGGCGTTAAAGTTACCGTTTACGGTGAATAATTAAGGTTATGAAAAGTTTTAAAGGTTTTAAGGGGTTGGCATAATATCCAATCCCTTTTTGCGTTTGATAATTGGGGCAATATAATACAAATAAAGTGTCAATAAATTCATAAATTGATTAGGCATGAATTTTGTCAAAATCCGACAAAAACGGATTATTAGACAAACAAGGCTTAAACCGTTGCTATTGTTGATTAATCGGCATACTAAAGCCGATGTAAAGTTTTGCTGCATAATGTCATTAAATGTAAGATGAATATATTGACATTTAAGACAAAGTATGTCATAATAAAAATATAGAGAACCGAAACAAAGAAAGCAGGTAGCAAATGAATAAACAAGAATTAAATCAACAAGTAGCAGAAGTAAAAAGCCTTTACCTTTTAAAAGCTGAATTACAAGCAGAAATTGAAAAGATTGAAAGCAATTTAAAACAAACTTTAGCGGATAATAATTTGACTTTATTAATACTTGAAAACGGCACGATATCTTACAAAGAAGTTGTTAGCAAAACTCTAAATACAACAGAATTGAAGAAATCAGAATTTGCTTTTGTTTATAATCAATTCTTAACTCAAAAGTCTACAATGCGTTTTAAAGTGGCTTAATTAGCCACTTTTGACACAATCTAAAGGGGAAATTATGACAAATACGACATATAGAGCATACATAAGATGTAGCACTAAGCAACAAAGTTATGATTCGCAAATGAGGAGATTAAACGAGTTCTTGAAGAAAGAACCTGAAATAAATTTACCTATTGAAAATATCGTAAGTGAAAAGAGGACCGGGAAGAACCAAGACCGCCCGTTGTTCAAAAAATTAGTTGCAGAACTTTTAGAGCAAGAGGCGAAGGGTAATCATCAATGCTTAATATTGGTAGAATTAAGCCGTTTTGGCAGGTCTTACGACCAAACAAAAAAGACTTGGAATGAGCTTACAAGTGCAGGTGTTGACATTGTAGTTACTTCCTTTGACATTTTAGACACCAGGAAAAAATCAATCAATCCGATTGCAACATGCCTGAGCGATATTGTGTTCTCGATTCTCAATTATTTGACAGCACAGGAATTGGCGGAAAAAGAAGAACGCACACAAAACGGGCGTGAAGCTGCAAAGGCTAAAGGTGTTAAAATGGGGCGAAAAGAGCTTACATTTGATGATTTGCCAAAGGAATTTATCGAGGTTATAAAACGGGCAAATGGCACGGAAAGCAAAACGGCGTTAATGGACACAGTAAACGGCATGTTGAGTCGAAAGAAGAAAAAACCGATTAGTAGGGGAACATTCTATAACTACCTCAAAATTTACGATAATTTTAAATAGGTAAAAGTTTGTGGAGTGTTGAAAAAATTTGTCAGCCCTCAATCAAAATAAAAATCGAGGGGGTATATTTTAGCTCTATCCCCCCTTAAAATCCTTGTGTAGCTTGGCTTGTGGATATAGGACTTGTTTTATCATTACATACATGTAAAAGCCCTTGCACACCCACCATGCCTGTGTTACAAGCCTTTTAGATGTACAAGAGCCTTTTATTATAGGAGTTTTTGAGCTGTATATACGCCGACTGGGCTATTTGTTGAGGCTCGGCGTGAGCTTTTTAGATATATAAGATTGGTATTTACTATCTATTTTTTGTTGCAAGGCTTTGGCTTTTTCCGCTGGTGTCAGAGGTTTTGGAACTTCCGCAGTCTTAAGAATATCGTCTTTTTGTTGTTTTTCTTTTTGTGTATTGTTGAAGAACTCTTCTAATACTTCTGTTACTATTTGATATACTAGGTCTTTATAATCCATGTTTTCATTCTCCTCATAAAATAAAATTTAATTTGGGGCTGTAGAAGGTCCGGGAAGGGGCATAAAAATACAACTAGGTATATTTATACTCCTCATTTGGGTTAATTGGGCTTCTTCCTAAACCTATTAACGTTATTTAAATGTCTTATCCATTCTTTTTTTGCAGATTCCAATTTCTGCATGTATTGGGCTTTGGGGTATATTTTACCCCCTAATTTTGCCTTGAAGAATGCCTGAAATTCTTCATCATTAATAAAGTCGTAGGTTTCAACAGTAAACTTTTCCATTTTATTTTTTCTCCTTCCCTTTTTGAGGGTTATTTAGTATTAAATATTTGTGTAACTCTGTTCGATTTTGTAATAGGTACTTTACATCTTTGCTTGTTATTTCCTTTTGTTCCGCTGGCATGGCAAGCAAGCCATACTCAACGCCGTAAGACCTCAACAGGTTCAGTAACTTGGCAATTTCACTTAATCGATGTTCTTTTAATAGGCGTTCAACGCTTAATTGCGTGAGTAGTGTATCAAGAGCGATTGTCAGCTGTGTATAATTAGAAGGACAATTAACAATCCAAAATAGATAATTGATGAACGTTGCAATTACTGGGGCTTGCTTTGTTGGCGGTAACTGGCTATAAAAGCCCATATTACGCCGTATGCGCTGCTTTATATGTTTTGTAATTAAGTCAGCTTCAAATGTTAATTTATCGTCAATAATATTGAAATCATCAATAATGGCGTGCTTTTGCAGTTCTTCAAAGGCTTCTTTTATAACAAAATCTTTCTTTTTGTGTTTTCCTTGAAAGGTAAGCCCCTTGCATAATTGAGGATAATTAACAAGGTAAATATCACTATAAGTATTATCAATCACGGCGCTGCTGTGCGTCATCTCCTGCAATAAATGTTCTAAAAGGGTATGTGCATTAATCGACAATACGGTCTTTCCGAGCTTAGCGGATAATGCTAAAGGCATATTGTACAAGGGTTTGAGGTTGTTTATTAGGAAGAAATTATCTTTATTATCTATTACTTTTTGGGCTGTTTCCTCTATAAAATCAAGGGTTTGAGGTGTTAGCTGAGGCAAATTGGACAGTTTATAATCAGCCCAGTTGGGGGAGAACTTAGGCATATTATACTTGTTAAATGCAATACTATAATAGTTATAAACCCTTATTATACCTTTATTTTCAAGGCTTTTGAGCTTGTTAAAATTCGATTCGCTTATTTGTGCAAAATAATAGACAAACATGCCTGTAAACGGCTCATAAGCCCATATAGTCGGCAAATTTAGCAACTTAAATAACAGAAGGTTACACGCAATACCTATGCATGGTTGAGAAGGATACATTACCCCTAAATATTGTTTTCCTTCAAGATAATCCAAAATGCACGTTGTACTTGCGTTTTTGAGTACGTTTGTTAAGGTATCATCGTCCAATACGACATCAAAAATAAATCCGGGTTTGCGTCCCTGATTTAATTTTTTCTCCTGTTTTTGCCGATATTCGGCTTGGTTAAAAGTTTTTTTGACCATTTTTCTCATCTCCATTAATGTATAGACATAATAAAATGTAATAATTTAATTTAGGAGAATAAAAATAAAAAGGTAATTACAATGCAATTACCTTTTGTTTTGTCTATATTTGAGATGACCAAACGGTCTTTATTACTTGGGAAAGCTGGGATACCCAGCTTGTTTTGTGTGTGTCAATTTAAAATATAATAATTGTGATTTATATTAATTCTACTGAATAAAATACACAAGGTTGGGAGTATCTCTAATCCTTTGGGAAAGTGGGTTTATCCAGCTTGTTTTGTGTGTGTGTCTAAACATAAATGAACATGAATAATCAATAATTAAACAATAGATAAACAATAGATAGGAGCTTTAATATTAGCCTTAAATGTAGTAAATATAAAGCTTTTGAGCTTTTGAAAATTGCACAATGGTAACATTTTTATTGCAACATGGTAACAAATTAATTGCAACAAGGTAACAGTAAAATTACAGAATGGTAACGTCATAGTTGCAATATTGTTACTTGATTTGAGGCGATTATTGCAGAATAGTTACAATTTCCTGATGTCTATGAGTTCAAATTATTAAAGTTAATTAGGTGTATTTGATATATAATTATGTTTATGATATCAGAAATGGAATTTATGCAAGGTGAAATACAATCGCACAGTGTCGATGTTTTAGACAGTTCTTTAGCCTTGATTCGCTCGGCTATGTCTGTTAGAGATATTGATTTTATTACTAATAAAATTGAGTTTGTCGTGAATAACCAAGAACAATATGATAATCTGAACACTATAATAGATTGTGCAATGACAACTTTTACAGATTATTACTATGTAGCTGGTGAACATTATATAGAACACCCTTATTACGGTGAAACTCTTATAATGGGTGAACCTTTAGTAGATTATCATAAGCATTATTATGATAATAACCCATTATTTGATATAGAGTATAAAAAGCTTTCTGATACAAGCACACAAATATCATTCTCAATTAAAAATAAAGACAAATGTAGGCAAGCACTTGAGGCATATTGTTTTAGTTACGGTTGTGATTGTGTTTTTAATGAAGAATATAATACTCTCACGTGTGAAGCACAAAATGAGGCTTTATATAGTTTACTAACAGCCAATGCTTACAATCTAAGCAATTTTATTGTTAACGATATAAAATATATAAAAGCTATTTGTTACAATGAATTCCTTAATAAACTTTCAGTTGTAAGTATAGATATTAATTTAAGCAAGGATAACAAACTTATTTTTAAGGGTGTGATATCTGCTAATGAGTTTGTAGAAGAATATAATGCAAATGACATAAAAGACAATACAAAAAAAGAACCTAAAACTCCTAAAAACAAACCAAAGAAGGTAAGAAAACACTTCTCACCAAACGTACAAGAATTGTACAATTTCATTAAGATGTACGCAAAGGCTCGAGATTATATGATATATCCTTCTGAATTAATTGGAGAGAAGCCAACAAAACTATATGATAAAATGGGAACTCTTACTACTATGGTGAACCGATTAAATGAACAATACCGGGAAATGATACAGGATGAGTCTGTAACCCTTATGCGATATGATAAGACCTTAGAATGTTACATGATAAAAGATATTTGGAATAACTAAACTGTTATTTACAGAATAACAAGTTTCTAAATTGCAATATGGCTACTATTCAATAATAGTAGCTGTTTTAGTATGCCTAAATTTTCAGAATAACAATAATCGTTATTCTGGTTATCGTGGTCGGTCAAACTCCTAGAGTACACAACGATAGGAGATAACACAATGACATACCAAGTGAACAATGCAGATGTAACATTTGACGTAGGTAAAATTAAAGTAATAGTTCACACACCTTCTCTTGAAACTACTGATGAGGAAAACAAAAGACAGTTAGCACAATATCTTTATAAGCTTGTTGAAATGGATAACAAAGCTATGTAATACTACAATATTAATTACCTTAATATGCCCCTTATTTGTGATATAATACGCAGATAAGGGGTGCTTATTATGGCAAAGAAAAAAGCTAATATTATTGATACCAATAAGGCTGTAGCATATATTCGAGTATCATCAAGAGAACAAGAGAAGGGGTATTCTCTTACTGCACAAGAGAAATTATTACGTGAATATGCCCAAAGAGAAGGATATGAAATTGTAGAATTTTTTAGAGAGGCAATGAGTGCAAAAAACTCTGGTCGTAAGCAATTTAACCTTATGCTTAAATACCTAAAATCCCATAATGATGTAAATAAGCTCCTTGTCGAAAAGACAGACCGCATAACTCGTAATTTCAAAGATGTTGTTGTTTTGGATTCCATTGAAGGGTTAGAATTACACTTTGTTAAGGAAGGTTCTATTATTTCAGAAAGGTCAAAAAGCCAAGACAAAATGATATATGGTTTAAGAGTGGTACTATCCAAACAATACATTGATAACCTTAAAGAAGAAGCAGAAAAAGGTATTTTAGCTAAGATAGAAGACGGTGTTTATCCATCTATAGCCCCTGTCGGTTATTACAATACAATGGACAAGAGAGGCAGGCATATAATAGCCGTTGATGAAGATAAGCGAAAGGTCGTACAAAAAGCCTTTTCATTATATGCTTCTGGGAATTATTCTGCAAAGACCATAAATGACATGCTTTATCCAGAAGGGCTAACAAATAGGAATGGAAATAAACTAGCAAAATCAACGGTAGAAAGAATGTTCAAGAATATTTTCTATATTGGGCAATTTGAATTTAAGGGTTTTGTATGTACAAATGCTCAACACGAGGGTATTATTGATATAGATACATTTAATGCTATACAAGAGCGATTAGGTGGTGTTGTAAGAGCAAGAACTCACGATGTTCAATTCCCGTATCAAGGGTTATTTAGATGTGGTATGTGTGGGGGCTTGCTTACTCCAGAACTAAAGAAAAAGAAAAGTGGCAAAGAGTACATATATTATCATTGCAATGATACACACAAAAAGGGTTGTAAAAAATTATCTTATATATCCCAAACCTCTATAGATGAAATTATAATAGAATTCTTAAAAAGCTTTAGTATATCGAAAGAGTTATTTGATTCTATAAAAAGCTTTATCAAAGAAATTCATGACGATAAGCACGATTATCAAGAAAAGACAGAGGCTAGTATTACTAGGAAAATAGAGCAAGTAAATAAACGTATAAGACAAGCCTATGAAGATAAATGTGATGGCACAATAGATGAGGATTTTTGGAGAGAGATTAACAAATCATACCATGCCGAAAAGACAGAATTAATTGAAGCTCTACACAGAGTAAATGAAGCTGATGTTAGATTCTACGAAACATGTGAGAAGTTATTAAAGTTTGCAAGAAATGCACATCAGATGTTCTTAAACGGCTCAGTTGAAGATAAACGATTTATTACGCAAACAGTATTATCGAACGCTACATATTATGACGGAAACTTTGATGTAGAGCTACATCCAGCATTTGATACCTTATTTAGGTTAGCCAAAGAAAGCAATCATCAAAATTCAACTATCGAACCACCTGAAACCCAGTCAGAGAGCACTAAAAAAGCACCCGAAGGTGCTAATTTTAAAAATGGCGGGAACGACGAGGCTCGAACTCGCGACCTCATGCGTGACAGGCATGCGCTCTAACCAAACTGAGCTACGCTCCCTTATTTTGAGGCTTTGCCTCTTTTCAATCGTCTCTCGACATCTATTATTATAAAATGCTGAAAAAAAAAATGCAATAACTATTTTCTAATTAAATTTTATTCCTTGAAAATATTAATAAATCTTAAAATTTTACTTAATATACGCAATCTAATTCTTCACTTTACTTTAATCAGTATGAATTCTTCAAAGATAAATTTCTCCGGTCGATGTCCGCAGATTAAAACTGCATATAAGGTTTGTCATATTGTTAATGAAAATCTCCCGCACGTTTCCTCAACAAAGGTTTCGCCTATGTTTGAAAAAATGAAGTGGAAGTTCACAGACAGTTACGATAAATTTCTAAATCATAATCCGCTTTTCCCGTTAAGTTGTTCCAATGCTGCTGAAAAAAAGTTTTTTAATTTAATGCTTTGCCAGAGAGAATTGATTAGAAGAATGAATAATGTAAGGGATTGTTTTTCTACAAAGAGTAAAACGGATTTTGAAAGGGTTAATAATACAATTTCTCAGCTAAAATTTGCAAGATTAGGCAACTGTATGGAAAATGCTGATGCTTCGGCTGCTATTATGAAAATGAATGGATTTAATAATGTCTATACCGCACATCTTAAGCGCGGTGATGAAAAGATTGATCATATGGTTTGTCTGTTTAACAAAGACGGCAGCCCTTTTAACGGAGATTGGAATAAGAATACCATTATTTTAGATTCCTGGGCTGTGGTTTGTGATTTTGCCGGTAATATGTTTAAAAAATATGAAAATATGTTTAAAGATTATTTCTACATTCCGCGGGACGGTAAATTCGGTTTTGACCACATAAAATCTTTAAATCTTTCGGATAATGAATTAAGCCGTCTAAAGCAAACTTACCCTGAATTATTGTTTAAAAAGTAAAAAAAAGAAGCCCGAAGGCTTCTTTTTTAATTATATAACGGAGCCAGTTTCTTTGACTGCTGCGGAATTACACCCTCTTCTATTGATTGGTACACTCTGTAATCTATTACAGGGAAACAGTTATCTATACTTTCAATTTCTTTTAACGCAGCATCATCAATATTTCCGCTTTCAATCATATCGGCAATTTTTTCAAATCTGTCAACATGTTCTCTAAATCTGTCGGTTGCATAATCCTTTGCCTGCCATGTTGTAATCAAAAATGGCCAGTCAGAACTTTGCAATAACAGATTTTCTCTTGCTAATTGATTTAATGCTCTATGTAACAGCTTATCTTCAGGTATTTCCGGATATCTGTCGACAATCTTGTTTATTCTCTTTTCACAAGAGTGGATTATTGGCCACATCCATTCAGTCAAGTGATTTTGCCATACATAGAAGTGACCGCCCTGACCCCATGAACTTTCAGGAATTTGTATTGCCTCTGTTGGAGGATGAGCATGTATATATTCACCTGCAGTCATTCTTTCTACTTCAGGCAGGTATGTGTGGAATTTTTTAATAACCTGCTTAATAAATTCTACACCTTCAAACCACCAGTGACCAAATAACTCGGTATCAAATGAAACCATTACCAGTCCTTCTTTGCCATTGTGTGACATTTTGTAATCATTTAACAAATGGTAAATTAATGTTGTATAGTGATCTGAGTTTTCATTAACTTTATTCAGAGCTAATACCGGATCATAAAGCATTTTGTCACCTAAATCTGTTTGAGGAGATGTAATTCTCCAGTAGTGCATACCGGAATTACAATCTTTTCTGTGGAATTCACGATAACAGCCATCACCAGGATAACCGTCTGCGGCAGACCATACCTGATAACCCGCACGATCATTTCTGCCCATTACGGCAACCTGCGCATCAGGCAGCCAATATGCTGAATAAGTATCATAACCTGTAGCCGGACGTTCAGGCAACGGAATATATTCAATGTTTCCGTAAACTCCGATTACACGTCGGTTACCTATGGAATTACCACCTTCTATAACATGTGATTCCGTAAAGAAATATTCTATATCGTTATTTTGAAGAGTTACTTCTATTGCAGGTCTCCAGTGTTTTTGACCGTCTTTACCAATATATTCATACCCCTGACGGTAAGCACATTCCGGAAGCCAGCAGCCTTTTGCCTTTTTACCAAATAATCTTTTTGTTGTATCTGAACCTACTTTAAATTGGGCGTTCAAATTACTGTCAGTTGCTAATAGCGGAGAAAAACCGTGAGTGGCACCGGATGTAGTTATTTCAATACATCCGAGATCCTGATATTTTTTGAATTGTCCAATCAAATCCATTCCGTATTTATTGACAAAAGAATCTTTTATGTGGTTAAACCAATCATAGTAATATTTTGCAAGATATTTTAAATGCTGTGAATGCGGTACTTTTTCATCCGGATATCTTTCAAGATCTTTTGCTACTTTTGCAATTCTTGAATCCAGATATTTGACAAAGCCTTCTTTCAAATAAGCATCATCAAGCTGTTCTGCTAGAATTGGTGTTATACCTACTGTTAATTTTGCCTTAATACCTTCGTCATACAATTCAGAAATTGCATTCAAAAGAGGTACATAAGTTTCAGCCATGCATTCATAAAGATTTTCTTCCCCGAAAGGCCACATACCTGCCTTTCTGTAATATGGAAGGTGGCTGTGTAACATAAATACGAATTGTCCTACTGACATGTTTTTGCCTCCATTTGCATCTCTTCAAGATAATTTTATACTACGCAACTTTATATATATTATGTATAGCACAAAAGGGTAAAAAAGATAATACTACAGAACTAATTCTGGTGAATAATGTTACAAAAGTTAAAAATACCCGTATGCATTCTCTTGCAATTCTAAAATTACCTGTTATAATAATTTTGCTCACATCCTCGAGTAGCAGGCATCGTCATTAAATGCCGCAATTATTAGAAAGGTAAATTCAATTATGGCAAACATTAAATCTGCTAAAAAAAGAGTGTTAATCGCTGAAAAAAACAGACTTAGAAACGTAGCTTTCAAATCTTCTATCAAAACTGCTGTTAAAAAAGTTTTGGAATTAGCAAAAGGTGAAGATAAAGAAGCTTTGAATAAAGCTATCTCTAAAGTTTATCAGCTTTGTGATAAAGCAGTTGTTAAAGGTATTTTACATAAAAATACAGCTGCAAGAAAAAAATCAAGATTAACAGTTGCAGTTAACAAATTAGCAAAATAATTGATTGATTTAAACTAAGGCGCGGATTTTTTCAAATTCCGCGCCTTAGTTGTTCGTAATTATTAGATTACAAAATTAAACAAATCTTGAATATTTATTTTGAATGCATTTGCAATAGATTCCAGATTTTTTACCGTTATATTAGTTTCTCCGCGCTCTACCATGCCTATAAAGTTTCTGTTTAAATCTGCAATTTCCGCAAGTTTTTCCTGAGAAAGCTTACGTTTTTGCCTTTCGATGCGGATTTTTTGTCCTAGTTTTCCGACTGTGTTGTTATTTAACTGATCAACCATTTAATAATTTTATTAACTAATATATTGACATTCTACACAATATCATGATAATATGACTAATATATTAGTCATAAAAAAGGAGAAGATTTATGAAACAAGCTTTTACACTTTCTGAAACACTTATAGCAATTGCTATAATAGGGATTGTTGCAGCCTTAACCATACCAAATCTGGTCATGAAATATTAAAAACATGTTGTAGAAACACGACTAAAGAAAGCATATACAACATTTGCTGCAGTGATAAACCGATCTATTGCAGACAATGGCGAACCTAAATATTGGAGTTTACCAATGATATAGCATGTGACAGAAAAAGTGATGCCGAATACAATTATCATGGATGTACAGCACTAATCTGGCTTGATGGATTTAAGATTAAAGATGATTACCCGTGGTAAAATTTCTTTTTTAATAACATATTTTTCTGTATTCGCAAAAAGCACAACGTTTATTATGCTCAATTTCCTCCGGAGAAATTAGATTGGTAATCTTATCACATGCTGTTATTATAGCTTTTTCATATAAAACTTTTAATTCATCATTAAATTCTACAACATGATTTTCATTGTTTTTCAAATCAATGTATACAAACTTCAGATTTTCTACATCCGGATAGAGTTTTGAAACACATAAAAGATATATCATTGTTTGAAAATCCTGTTCCGGTTTTTTAGGTATGGCACCCGTTTTATAATCAAGAATAAATAAATCTTTATCTGATGCCATTAGTGCATCAAGCCGACCGCCAATCCAGTAATTTCCGACTTTACATAAAAGATTATATTCCGAATTTACATATTTTTTTTGAAAATACGGATTAGATTTTAGACACTGCCAGATTTGCTGTTCTTCTTGATTTAAAGCCGGTTCAAGTTTTGAAATATCATCGCCTCTTAAATAATAATGCGCAAGTGCGTGAACTTTTTTACCTTTTTCAAACCAGCTTGACTTTTGCGGTACTGAAATTTTTTCCGTGTATTTAAAAATATATTTTTGCGGACAATCTAAAAATGTTTTTAACATATTTGGTGAAAAAATTAACATTTTACACCTGCACTTTCATTCATAATTGAAAAAATTAAAGACGGTTCCTGTTCGGTTTCTTTACCGAATGATTTTGTTTTTGTACTTACCGTAAAGTATAAATATCTTTTGGCACGCGTAATTGCTACATACAAAAGCCGCAAGTTTTCCGCCAGTAATTCACGCTTTAAATCTTCTTCAGATTTCGGTTTATAATTAGGATTTAAACGTCTCAAATTTTCCATAAAATCCGATGATTTCATTTTAATTTGAGAAATATCAAGCGTTAGATTTTTCTCTGCCATTTCCGGTAAAAATACATAATCAAATTCATCGCCTTTAGACTTGTGTAATGTCATAATCTGTACTTTGCCCGCGAGAAATTCTTTATCACTTTCATCTTCTTCCGAAAAGAAATTGAATCCGCTCAATCGCGGCTTTTTCGCCAATTCTGTCAGACGCTCCATAATTGCTACAAAATTTTTAGTATTAGTACTTATACGTTTTATTAAAGTAGAAATAAGATAAACATTTGATTTTTCAATTTCTGATGAATAGTAGTGCAGACCGATTTTGATAGCAAGTTCATCAGCCGTAAGATGCGGAAATGAAAGCCAATAGTTTAAATCCCAGTAAAATTGAGCAAGACTCATCTGCGAAATTTCATCACAATCGGCATTAATAAAAGGCTGCTCGTATTTACGTATTTCCGTTCCCAGCCGCTGTTTGTAGAAACCCAATTCTGCAAGAATTTCATAACTATCAGCAATAACATTATTGTCAAACGGATGCAGTATCATGTTTAAAACAGCAGAAATAGTTCTGAATATTGCTTTTTGCTCCAGACACTCGCTGCGCGTAATGCTTTTTAGTCCGCTGTCATTAATAAAGCTCATCCATTGCGCAACCTGAAAATTATTACGTAACAAAATTCCAACTGTAGCTTTTGGATTTTTCTTAAATGCTGATTTAATTTCTTTTAGTACATAATTTCTTTCTTCCAGACCTGTTTCAAAAATTTCGGCACATATCGCATTTTCACTAACAGGGTTTCTACCTTCAACCGGATGCATAAATATTTTGTAAAAAGCATCTTTACATTGAGGCTGCGTATCCGCCCAGACAACCAGATCGTTTGCCAACTCCCAGACATCGTGTGTACAGCGCTGAGAACAATCCATACTGACGTTATTACTTTCTGTAATAAATTTTCGAAACCCTTTAACATCAGCATTAGAAAACGTAGTCGTTATTGCCTGATTTATGTCCCCGCAACGGATTAAATTCCCGTATTTTGAACTCAAAAGATTTATTAAACGCTGCTGTATTGAGGAGGAATCCTGAGCCTCATCTTCTATTATGTAATGACATATGTTACGGTAGTATTCCAGAATGTCCGGATTTTCTTCAAGCAACCTTACTGAAGATATCAGCATGTCATCATAATCAATTAAATTAAGTTCTTTTAATGTATTCTGATAATTATCAAAAAATGTAGAGAATTTTTTAATTTTGACATCCGTAAAAACTTCCGGAAAAACACCGCCGCTCATTTTGAACACAGAGACAGCACGATCAAATTCATCAGTTTCTGTTTTCTTTAATTTAAGTGAATTTGAAATATCGCGAACAATTCTTGTACGCTGTGTATCATCGCAAATTTCAAAATCAGGATTAAGTCCGAGCCGCTCAAAATTTCCGTTTTCTTTTAAAATTCTCAAAGCAAGTCCGTGGATTGTGCTTATGTTTGGTAATTGTGTTGAATTCTGCCGTATATTTTTTATCCTTTCACGAAAATTTCTTGCAGCACTTTCCATGTAAGTCATTACAAAAATATTCTCGGGATTAACACCTCTATCCATAAGTTTAATAATCAACGCAAGCAAAATAGTTGTTTTTCCTGCCCCCGGGACAGCAGAAATTGCCATTTTGCCTTGTTCATATGCCAGAACTGGTTTTTGATCATCTCGAGGAATAATTTTAATGGCTTTAGAAACTTCTACTTTTTCTTCTGTCTCAGGAATAATTATGTAATCTTCTATGCCGCCAAAATTTTCATTTCCATTGCCGTCAAAGAGACTTGAAAGTGCAAAAATCTCATTTTTTGTACACAAAATAAGTTTTCTTAAAATTCTTGCTGTTTTTTCTTTACCAAGTTCGATATTATCATCAATTGTGTATTCATCTTTGCTCCAGCCCTGCTGAAACACCCAGGCATTGTACAATGGACCGGTATCGCTTTTTATCCACTCATCACTTGATACATCGAGCCAGAATTGATATTGCGTTTTAATTTGATTGTCTATAATTTTTTGCGGCGTACCGATTACAAGATCATTCTCTGCAATTTCTAATGTAGAATACGGATTTTCTGAAATTATAGAATTCTCGATTTGCGTTATAATTTCTGTTTTTCTTTCGTCAAAATCTACTCCGAAAATATTTTCAAAATCCTGAAGCTGCTTAATAAAAAAGTTGAATTTAGTTATTTCTTTAGGGCTTATTGCTTTAAATTCTGCAAGCTCTTCATAGATATCACAAACCTGTTCGGATAATTTATTTTCAGATGACGCTAATTTTTCTAAAAGTGAAAGAAATTTTTCATATTTTTGAGAGTATTCTTCCAATGGAAATTCTTGTTGAATAAAGTTTTTATTTTCCTCAAAATTTTCAAGAATTTGTTTGCAATATTTTACAGGAATACCTAAAAAATCTGCAAGCACAGGACGTAAGTCAAACTCTGTCAATTTATTTTTCAAATCCGTATTTAATTTCAAAATTGTTAACACAGATAAAACAAGTCTGTTTTGAATAAGTTTTTCACTGCCTGACAAAAACACAGGATTGATATTTTTTCTGAGTTTTTCTTTAAGTGTGAATTTTAACATTTCATCAATAATCGGCGTAACAATTGCTATATCATGCGGGGCAACATTTTTTCCTGCAAGTTCATTAATTTTATTTATAGCAATATCAAGCATGCTCGCACGTTTTGAAGGTGATTGAAGCACAAAATGATTTAGCGGAATTTTTTCATTTTCTATTATATTTTTATAAATATTTTCAGCATCTTCTTTAGTTTCTGTTTGAGTTTTAAGTTCTATAGCCGTTTGATTAAATATTTTTTCGTACTCCCAAACCGCAAGCTTATTCGCACTCAAATATCCTGCGCGGCTCGCGCCTTTTCTATCAAATGCAATAAATGCATCTTTAAGCTGCGGGGCAAGATATTTTATAAAATCGAAACATACCGGCGTAATTTCATCACCATCATCAACAATTAAATATCTAATATTTTTAAAATAATCTGAGTTTTGATAAACATAATTAAACACAAGAGTCTGTCTCAGGTAATCAAAATCTCTTAAAAATAGTGTTTTTGCGAGGAATTTTTTCAATGCACTTTTTGCATCATCCGCAAAACTTTCTTTTAATATATTTGAACGCAGCTGTACATCATCATCGTTAAGATGATTTTGTACAATCAGAGAATAGCGTCTGAATAATTGATGCAAAAGTGATTTTTTTGAATTATAACCTTTAAACTGTACTGATTTAATAATATCTTTAAGAATAAACTGCGAAACTTCCAACCCCGCAAGATTAGGCAGAATTGTCGGATTATTAAACGGGTTGCCGTTTTCAATAAAAGCCCAGTTGTCACTTATTGTGTTATACACAAGTGAGAAAAATGAATGTACTTGCAGTTTTTCAGAAACATTTATAGTCAAGCCGTCAAGAGTTTGTTCAATAAACTTATTTTTCAACGCAGAATTTTGAACAAGAACAAGAATTTCAGATGCCTTTACTCCTGAATTTAACAGTTCTTTATATTTTTCAACTAACCGGAGCGTTTTATCCGATGCCAGACTTCCCTCAAAAAGCAAAATCAATCCTCCTCCTGTATTAAATTATAACATAAAATAAAAAAAAATTTATCCATAAACTAATACGATTATACTATTGCCTTTTTTAAAGAATTGGACTAATATAAATGATGTAAACGGAGACGTTAGTATAAGAAAAAAGAAAATCGCATGGAGGTTAGAATTATGCAAGAATTACAAGAACAAATCGGTTTTTCAGCAGGACAAATTTATGATTATTTGAACAACAATGGCGAAACAACTTTCGCTAAAATGAAAAAAGAATTAGATTTGAAAAGTAACTTTGCAGATTTAGGTCTTGGCTGGTTAGCAAGAGAAGACAAAGTAGAAATTTCTAAAAAAGGTTCTTCTGTTAACGTAAGACTTAAATAGTTTTTATTCTTAATAACAAAAAACATCCCATTAGCGGGATGTTTTTTTGTTAAAATATTTCTTCAAATTAATCACATTTATTCTTACCGTCGATTTCAAGATCATCACAGTGCAGGTAATCCATGTTTCCGTTTTTAATTACCCATTCGGTACAGCGTGAGTAATCGTTTCCTTGAATACAAGCATCTTCAAATTGTGCCTGTGTAAGTTTATACATTCCGATACGATCTTTCAGTATTGTAAATACAAAAGTCTGTGGTCTTGTATACGATTTACCATCTTCTCTTTGTTCTGTAGAGAAACCTGTATCAGTTGTTATATAAAAATCGCCGCAAAGATAGCTACACTCACTTGAAGTTAAACTGATTGCCGTTATCCAAGTACCATTTGCCAACAACAACCCGCGCTTACCATATGCTGACATTGACACGCCGTTCGCGTCTGTTCCTGAATTAGAACTGTCAAATGCAATATATGAATCATATTTAAGATATTTTTTCATAATATCAAAAAATTTGTTAACATTATTCAGTGAATTTTCATCAAGAGAAGTACTTCCATCCTCATTGTCAATTCTTACAGTATTTCCAAGATTCCACTGGTCGAAAGTACCGTGTTCCAGTATTGCCAACTGATATGCCTGAGAAAAAACACTATAAAATTCCTTTACTCTTGTGACGGTTTCTCTTTCTTTGTATTTCTGTACCAGAGTAGGAATAGTAAGTGCCGCCACCACACCGATTATTGCCAATGTTATTAGCACTTCAGCAAGCGTAAACGCTGCGCGTTTACGCCCCCTCCTCGGAATTGAAAATTCCTGTCCTCCTTCGAGTGGAGGACAGGATACTGGCAACATTTCTGATGGAACTAGGTGATTAAGTGATTGAGTGACTAAGTCGTTTCCGGAATTAGTCTTTGTCAATACGCGATTAATAATTTTTGTTGTAAACATAATATTTTCCCCTAAAATTTGCTGTACACATTAAATAATATCATGTTTACATTAAATGTCAAACAATAAATTAATGAGTACATTATTTATTAAGCTTTGAAATGAGGGTATCCTGTTCTTAAACGGAGAATTTATGGACAACAAAAAAAAACTTATCGGCGAAAAAATCAAAGAAATACGTAAAAAAAATAATCTGACTCAAGATAAATTCAGTGAACAGATAGGTATTGAACCGCCTTCACTCAGCAATATCGAAAACGGCAAAAGCTATCCTTCCATGCTGACTGTTTTGAATATCATGGATAAATTTAACGCCTCACCTATCGACTTTTTCGACTTTGAATACTTAAAAAGCGAGGCTGAACTTGAAACCGAAATTTTTGAAATTATAAAAAGACAGCCTTATGACAACAAAAAAATTATTTACAGATTAATCCGACAGTTTGCTGTATAATTATTTTGTTGAAAGAGGGTTAAAAAATGAAAAGCGATAATATTAAAAAAGGGATAGCACACACACCGCATCGCGGACTTTTAATGGCTGCAGGGGTCAGCAAAAAAAATATGAATGCTCCGTTTATTGGTATTGCAAGTTCTTTTTCTGATCTTGTACCCGGTCATATAGGGATGCGGGATCTGGAAAGACAGATAGAAAAAGGTATACATTCA
This sequence comes from Candidatus Gastranaerophilales bacterium, assembly GCA_944324165.1. Classification (GTDB taxonomy): domain Bacteria; phylum Cyanobacteriota; class Vampirovibrionia; order Gastranaerophilales; family Gastranaerophilaceae; genus CALUVH01. The sequence goes on from CALUVG010000024.1 coordinate 20,399, forward strand.
GCAGGCGGTCAGGCATTTGTTTTTGGTGTTCCTGCGGTTTGTGACGGTATTGCAATGGGACATAGCGGAATGAGATATTCGCTGCCTTCAAGAGATTTAATTGCTGATTGCGTGGAAACGGTTGCGGCTGCGCATCAGTTGGACGGCATTGTACTGCTTTCCAACTGCGACAAGGTTACTCCGGGGATGCTTATAGGAGCTTTAAGGCTTAATATTCCTGCTATTATTGTAACCGCAGGTCCTATGTTAGACGGTCACTGGCAAAATCAGGATAAATTAACAATGATATCAGGCTCATTTGAAGCTGTAGGGCGTTTTAGAAACGGTGAAATATCCGAAACCTGCCTGAAATGTCTTGAAGAAGAATCCTGCCCGACCGCAGGTTCCTGTCAGGGAATGTATACCGCGAATACAATGGCTTGCCTTACCGAAGTTATGGGAATGTCACTACCATATTGTGCATCGTCTTCGGCTGTTTCCTCTAAAAAACGCAGAATTGCCTTTGAAAGCGGCATGCAGATTGTTGAACTTGTAAAACAGGATACTAAACCTTCTGATATAATAACTAAAAATAGTCTTACTAATGCAATTATCACATCTTTAGCCGTTGGCGGGTCAACTAATACATTCTTGCATCTGCTTGCAATTGCTAACGCAGGCGGTATTGATATAACTATTGATGATTTTGATAGGTTAAGCCGAAAAATTCATCAGATTGTAAAAATTAATCCTTCATCAAAACTTACAATGACAGATTTTCACAATGCCGGCGGCATTCCTGCGGTTATGCAATCTTTAAAAAACGAACTAAAAGACGGTAAAACTGTCAGCGGACTTTCTGTAAATGAAATAATAGAACAGGCATGGGCAGACAATTCGGTAATTCCACAATATGATACGTCAACATATTCACAGGCAGGCTTAGGCGTTTTGCGCGGAAACCTTGCAAAAGACGGCGCAGTAATTAAAATTTCCGGAGTTGATGAAAAATGCATGGTCTTTGAAGGTTACGCAAGACCTTTTGACTGCGAAGAAGATGCTATGCAGGCTCTTGAAAATGATGAAATTAAAGAAGGTGAAGTTCTGGTAATCCGTTACGAAGGTCCTAAAGGCGGTCCGGGAATGCGGGAAATGCTTGCGCCAACATCTCTTCTTGTGGGAAAAGGCTTAGGGACAAAATGCGCCCTGATTACTGATGGAAGATTTTCCGGCGGCACACGCGGCATATGTGTGGGGCATATCTGTCCGGAAGCAGCTAACGGCGGTACAATAGCACTTGTTGAAAAAGGTGATAAAATTAAAATTGATATTCCTAACCGCACAATCGAACTTCTTGTATCAGATGAAGAACTGGATAAACGCCGCAAGACACTAAAACCTTTTGAATTAAAATGTAAATCAGGTTACCTGGCTAAATACGCAAAAAATGTTCAAGACGCCAGCCACGGTGCAATTGTTTAAATAATACGCAAAAAGCCGGATGATAAACATCCGGCTTTTTAAAATATTTAGCTAATTTAATATTAACCTAACGGAGAATCATCGTTACCTTCAGTACCATTTTCATTGTTTTCAGAACCGTATAATACTGCACGAGCCGGAGCTGAAGCAGGAGCTACAGTTTGATCATAGAATTTGATAGGGAAGATATCGTTGATAGTAACTTTGTCTGTACATTCGCCTTCAGAAACTGTACAAGAAACAGTTTTGTTAGGACCTTTTGTACCGTTAGCATCTATCCAGCCAAAGCAAGGATCTGCTTCTGTACAACCAGCGGCTGTATTTTCAAAGCTGAATACAATACCGTCCTGGAATCTGAATGTATAGTTTGTATTAGGAACTGCAGCTGCTGTACCTGTTGCAGCGTTACCATCATCAGCAATCGATACTTTGTAATTTGTTAACTCATTGTCTTCAATCAATGAACCGTTTGTTCTGTCTGAGAACATTCTATACAGAGATGCAATACTGTCATCTTTAGTAGAGTTTGCAGAAGTACCTGCTAAGTCATAATCATCAAGAGCGATGTTCATAACAACAGCCTGTGATAAAACTGATAATGCTTTTTTGTAAGCTGTTTTAAATTGTGCACCATTTGTGTTGTTAATCAAAGTAGGCATTGTCATAGCTGCTACAACACCGATAATTGCCAAAGTAATCAAAACTTCAGCCAAAGTGAAACCAAAACGTTTTGTCATAACTTTTTTACCTTTCTTTTTACATTGTTAAATGTACTGTACTCTTTCATACTTATAATATGATACCCTCATCTCTCTGATGTTATAATAACCAAAACCAAAACGCAGAGTCTTTATTATAAGTATCAAAATTAAAAAACATTTTATACTTTTATTGTATAACTTTTTGTAATAATTGTCAATAGTACATTTTCAAAAAAATCCTATTATTAGTGGATATTTTCAAGGAAAAACCACTATTTACACCATTTTTACCCTACTTGAGAACTAATACTTTTGGGTTAATTTTTGTTTACAATTAGTTCTTAATAGTTAATATATCTTAATAATACAGTTCTCTTGAAATATTTATATCTGCATGATAATATTGTTTTTAATAAAATAAGATTGTAATTAGTCATGTATTAAAAAGAGGGGTATTTATGGTTTGTACATTAGAAAAACAGACAATTTCCGAAGAAAAAGCTAAAAAAACTATTCGTAAAGCTCTTAAGGCTTTAGGCAAAAAAAACTTTGTTATGATCATGCACAACGGAAGTTTTCCGTCTGCGCCAGGACAAAATACTGGTTTCGGCACTATAAATTCTGATGCAGGTAAAAAGTTTATTGAATACTCATCAGGACTTTTTGATGCAATACAGCTTGGACCTGCCGGCAAAACTAAAAGCTGCGATTCGTCTCCTTACACAGGAACTATTTTTTCAAACAATCCGCTTTTTATTGATTTGAAAGAATTGACCACTAAAACATGGGGAAACATCCTCTCTGAAAAAACTTACAATGAGATTGTTGAAGAAAATCCTAATAAAAATATAAACAAAACAGCTTATTCTTATATTTACAAAAGACAAAATGAGGCTCTGACAGAAGCATGGAACAATTTCAAAAACAAAGCCTCAAAAAAACTGTTGAAAGAATTTGATATTTACAAACGAGATAACGAATTCTGGCTCGACAAAGATGCTTTATATGAGGCTTTATCAATAGAGCACGGCAATGACTACTGGCCGTTGTGGAATTCAGATATGGATAAAAATCTTTTCAATCCTGATTCTATTGAAGAACAACTCGCTTACGGCAACAGAATAAAAGAAGTCGAAACAAAATATGCGGATGAAATTGATTATTATAAATTTGTACAATTTGTTATAAACAAACAAAACGAAGAAACAAGGCAATTTGCACTTAAACACAATGTAAAAATGATTGCAGACAGACAGGTTGCCTTCTCTGACCGTGATACATGGGCTTATCAGTCATTATTCCTTAAGGGTTGGATGCTCGGATGTCCTCCGGACTATTTCTCTAAAGACGGTCAGGCGTGGGGATTCCCTGTAATGAACCCTGAAAGATTATTCAATGCTGACGGCTCTTTGGATGATGGCGGCAAATTGATGAAAAATCTGTTCAAGAAAATGTTCAAAGAAAATCCGGGCGGGGTACGTATTGACCACATTGTAGGCTTAATTGACCCGTGGGTATACAAAGCAGGTAAAAAACCAAAAATTGAAGAAGGCGCAGGACGTCTGTATTCCTCTCCTGAACATCCGGAACTTGCTAAATTCGCAATTGCCAAGCTTGAAGATTTAGATATGGAATTGACCGCTGATAAAGAAAAACGCGTTAAATCCCTTACTAAAGCTCAAGTAAAACAATACGGAAGAATTATAGAAAAAATAGTTATTGCAGCCGCAAAAGAAGAAGGACTGGATAAAGATTCTATTGTTTGCGAAGACCTTGGAACATTAACAAATCCTGTTGCTGCAGTAATGAAAGAATACGGACTTCAGGGAATGAAATTAACCCAGTTCGTAGAGGCAGATAAGCCTGAAGATCCTTACCGTTGCTGCAATATCGACAAAAAATGCTGGGCTATGGTAGGTACTCATGACAATGAACCTATAAAAATGTGGGCTGATTCAATGATTCATACCCACGTTGGGTATCTTCATGCTAAAAACCTTGTAGATGATTTGTTCAAAGAAGCGGATAATAAAGACGATATTATTGTAAGACTCACTAATGATGCTGACTTTCTCGCACAAACAAAATTAGTAGAATTATTTGCAAGTCTGGCAGAAAATATTCAGATATTCTTTACCGATTATTTCAATGTATATGATGTCTACAACAGACCGGGAACTTCCGGTGATGAAAACTGGAGTTTGAGACTTCCTGACAATTACAAAGAATTAACATCTATTGATTTGCCAAATATCTTAAAGCTTGCAATTGAAGCACGCGGCAGTGAATTTGCAAAGAAAAACGAAAAGTTAATTGAACAACTTGAAGAAATATAATTTATGAAAAAAATATTAATATTAATGTGTTTAATAGCCTTAAGTTGCGGCGTAGTGTCAGCGGCTCCCACAGCGAGTCAGCCGGCACCGCCGTCTACAGAGGCAAAATTAGAATATAATTTAGGAGTTGACTTTTATAAAGTCGGTAAATATGAACTTGCAATGGCATCGTTTAGAAAAGCCATAGAACTTGATCCTAACTATATAGATGCCTACTACAATTTAGGTTCAATTCTGGAATTCTTAAAACAGGATGATGCAGCATTAACCGTGTTTAAACAGATAATTGTGCGCAAACCTGATGATTACGAGGCATTATATAAAGCGGCAAAGTTAAGCCAGAAACTCGGAATGCCGGATGATGCAAGAAGTTATCTTTCACTAATTCCGCCATCCAGCCCTATGTATAGAAAAGGACAGGAAGTTGCATCACTTTTGCAAACAGATATGCAAACCATAAAACAAGGGGCTGCAACACAAAAAGTTCAGGAAGAAAATCCCTATTATGATAACAGTTCCGTGTATGAAAATATCCTTTCGCCAACCGGTATAACAACCGACAAAAACGGAAATGTATATGTTGCAGGATTTTCAGACAATTCCATCTATAAAATAACCCCAACAGGACAAAGGGTTATTTTTCTTAAAGATTCACGTCTGAACGGTCCTATTGGTATGGTCAGTGATGCAGCAGGCAACATTTATGTTGCAAACTACAATAATAACAATGTGTTAAAAGTTAACCCTACAGGTGGAGTCGTTGTCCTTATTGGAAATATCCAGAAACCTTACGGTCTTCATATCGACGGAAATATGCTATTTATATCATCACAGGGTAGTAATTCCATTATCAGATATAAATTAAATTAACACTAAATTATAATTTGAAATCTAAAAGTTCTGATAATGTCATGCCTAATGCATCAGATATCTGAAAAAGATTAGTATAACGAATATCCGAAATACCGCGCTCTACATCACTTATTGTGCGCACTGAAACTTTTGCCATTTCGGCTAACTGTTCCTGAGCAATATCTTTTTTCATGCGTTCTAATCGGATTTTATGTCCTAATGTTAATAATCTTACATCTTTCATATTAGATATTCTAAAGTATTGACAAACAAAATAACATGAGTTAATATGTTTATAAATGTGGAATATCACATATATACATCGAATTACGCATGGAGGAACTATGAAATATACCGTTACCAATAACTCACACCAAATTATTACTGATATTTTAAAACTCTTACATAATCCTATTATCGGCTCGCATTGCTTTGCTTTTACTTTGGCTGAAGTTTTAATTACGCTTGCAATTATTGGAATTGTCGCAGCAATGACAATTCCTGCACTTGTGACCAAATATAACAACTTAATTCTGGAAACTGCATTCAAAAAATCTTACTCTAATCTTTCACAGGTAATGTCAATGCTTTCTTTTGAATTTACCAATCCAAGTATTACTTCAACAGATGACAATAATGAATTATATCATTTTTTATATGAGCATTTGCAGATAATACAAGATCCATCAGATCCGGACGACCCATATGCAGCCTCAAGATTTTGGATAACTATGGGTTACCTAAACAAGGATAACTCTCCTAAAATTCTTACATACAACAAATCAACAATGAGCACTATACCGCAATGCCCAAAACTACCTGTAAAACATCTTTCTGATGGCAGCATCATCGGTGGACTCTATAACTGCTATTCATACTGGATTGTAATGGATACTAATGGCAGAAAAGGACCAAATGCTTTTGGGCATGATATTTTTTACTTTGGTTATGATGGGGAAACAAAAAGATTAAAACCTCTTGGTGACGGAGCATATGGATTCTGGAATTTTGCGAACTCACAGTATTGCTCAAAAAACTCCACAAATGAACAAAATGGACTTGGATGTGCGAACTGGGCAGTCAAAAACAAATGCCCAGATGATGATAGTAAAACTTATTGGGAATGTTTGCCATAATAAAAACTCGGATCAGTATACACATAAACTTTCGCAAGTCATGTCGCAGAGACCTGCCATTTGAAATACTTTTTTCAACTCCTGATAATGCCCCGTATCCAACAAGTTATAAAAAATTTTTGCAGATACAGGTGCCAGTGCGCATGTCCACTCTTTGTCCAGATACAATCCTTCAACAAATCTGGCGAATAGTTCTGTCGGGCGTTCATAATATTTTTTATACTTATTAATACGTGCACTTATTCTGCTTTGTTTTCGTATTGCTGAACGAAGTCTTATATATGCACAAAACGCCGGTTTCATGTCCGGAAAATCTTTTTCAAGTGTTTCTATTGTAAAAATTTCTTCCCGCGTACCGAAAAATCCGCTAATTAATTTCACCCTGTCATATGTCAACAAATACTTAGCTTTTGAACGTCTTATATATTTATCAAATTCCTTAAACTTCTTTGAACGCAAAAAATTAGGATAATCCTTCTTAATTATCTGTTCAAGAGACTTAATTTTATCTTTAATACGTGCCTTGTGTTCAAGAAGTCGGATACAAAGTGAATTTTCATCAACAAAATGTGTTACTTTAATCAGTTCTTCTTTAATCAAAGGATTTTGCGATAAAAAAAGTATTTCTAATGAGCCGCCTGTTTTATTTATATCTTTTTCCAGTTTAGAGTGAATATAATGTGCAAATTCATGCAAAAGTGTAGGAATAACACGATTTTGAGGTACATTTTTTGAAATATCAATACGATTTTTCATAAAAAATCCCTGATGTCCGCGAGCTTTTGTTGAAGTATGAACCTCTAGCCCGAGTGACTTAAAATATTTAATCAAATCTTTTTCATCCATACTACTATTATATCACTTAAGAAATTTGTTAGCAAAATGAAAGATACGCCTGCGTTTTTCAGAAAAGGCAGTAAGTTACTAGGACGTTAAGTCCTTTACATAAATCAGGCAACAAGGAATGCCACATTGCCTAAAAATGCAACCTCTTAGTCACCTAATCACTTAGTCACCCCAGTTAACAATAGGTCGGGCTTTAGCCCGACAAAAATATTGTAGGTCGGCTTTACTAAGCCGACAATTAAAAAGGTGGGCACGCATTGCTTTGCCCACCCTACGAAACTATTTGTAATTAAAATAATTATTATGGGTGATATATAAGAGGGGCAATGCCCCTCTTATTTCTAATTGTCTAGACAAACCGCGAGTGCGTGGCTGTCGCGGGCGAAGCTGCTCCAGCTCGTGTAGGTAGAGTGGAAGCCGCGGCCGTACGCGTAGTCGCTGCTGTTCTCCTGCCCAGACCAAACAAAGAAGGAACTAGAATATGGTGAGGCTGAGAGGAATTGAGATGCTTTGGTTGTATCTAGTGCTAAGCCGCCTGTATAACCAGTTGTAAGGTCAGTTCTGTTGTATACATAGTTTGCCAATGCCGTTAATTGGGATTCTGTCGGCATGTTACTTGTTCCGCCGCATGCCTTCACTGCGCCTGCCCAGTAGTCATTGCCGTTGTAGCAATACTGAACATCTATTTCGCCTTTATCCTTTGCCTCTGTACATTCTGCATAGGTTAATGCGCTATACCCTGTTCTCGTGGCTAGTATCTGTGTTATGCACATTGTATCTGCTAGTTCTGGTATCATGCAACCGGTTACGCCAGCCAAATTCTCAACGTTAATCTTGCCAATATCCTTACCGTTTGTGTTCGGATTCTTATTGCCGGAGACATCATATAATATCGCCATGCTGTTTGAGGTTGCACTAAACTGATTATTGAATGGTTCCTGTGTTGTATTCGGGTTGTAAGCAATAATAGCATTTACGCCATTTGCAAACTGAACCGCAACTGTATCCGTATCCCAGTCATCCTGACCTAAGCTTGCGGCATTCTTGATTGTTGACATATCTACAGGGTCTTCGCCTTCGTTCCAGATTACTTCTTTGTTAAAACACTTGGTAATATTGTTATTGTCGCATACTCTTGTAATCTTTATGTACTTCTTTAATTCGTTCACAAAGTCCATGGTGTTTGAGTAGCCAGCAAGTTTTTCTTCTGTGTTCATTTGACGCGTTGCGACTTCTAGGCGTTTCGTAAACACATCCTGAGCGGTGCTCCATGCCTTCTCGTTGTAGTTCTTAACTAGTGAAGGGATTGTTATCGCTGCAACTACGCCGATAATTGCCAATGTGATTAGCACCTCTGCCAAGGTAAACGCTGCGCGTTTACGCCCCCTCCTCGGAATTGAAAATTCCGG
>CALUVG010000025.1 GCA_944324165.1 Candidatus Gastranaerophilales bacterium
ACAGTTTGTAGGGGAGTTCTGATACTCCCCTATAAAAATGGCTATTTATCAACTGTTTGTTGTGACATAGCCTTTTAATAATATTAATTACAAATTATTAGATAATGTATTTGAACAATCTATACAAGATTATATACTTTTAAATTATACACAATACGCATCCTCTGATGACTTTCATAATGATAAAAGAGAAAATATAAAAAAATATTTAACTGAATTAATAAAAAATTCTGAAAAAAAATATATTGAATTATCATCAAATAATGACAATAGGCAAATTAAATTGTCTGAATTTATAATAGGATTATACAATACAAAGGTTACAGATGACTCTATTACTAAAAATATTAAAAATTTCTCAATACTATCTTTTGAACAACTACAAGAATATATAAGATTTTTAAATTTAGCGATTCAAAATAATAAAACAAAATGTAACCTGATTGTTTTTCCTGAATTATGTATTCCGCATCAAGCACTTGGCTTATTGGCTGATTTTTCAAAGAAACATAATGTTGCAATAGTGTGTGGCTTAAAACACATTACTATTAAAAATGCTGTCTTAAATTTAATTGCAACTATACTTCCATTTGATATCGGAAACTATACTAATAGTTTTATTAATTTAAGATTAAAAGAATGGTATTCACCATCAGAAATTAAAGAAATAAAAAAGTACGGAAAAGAAATTCCATATAATGATAAAGAAAAGAAACAAACCTATAATAATAATTTATTTTCTTGGAACGGGCTATATTTTGCCACATATGATTGTTTTGAACTAGCTGATACTACTTATAGAAGTGAATTTAAATCATATGTTGATATGATTATTGCCTGTGAATGGAACAAAGACATTGATTATTTCAATCATATTATAAAATCTACAGCAAGAGACATTCACTGTTTTGTAACACAAGTAAACACGTCACAATTTGGCGATAGCAAAGTAATAGCCCCCAAAAAAGCAAGCGAAATGACCTTTTTAAACATTAAAGGCGGAGAAGATAATATTTTAGTTGGAAAATTAAATATTGAAGCACTACGAACATTTCAAAGAAAAGAAACTGAATATTTAGAAGAGAATGAGAAACTTTTTAAGCCTCTCCCACCAGCTTTTAAAAAAGATACAAAAAGACTTTCTGACAAATGATTAACAGGGGCTATTATCAAATGTTTATTTCTATTGATATTTTTTCTTGCAAAAAATAAAAAAAGTGCTAAAATACAAATGCCTACGAATTATCTTAAATGCAGATATAGCAAGAAGTTTAGCCAAAAATTCAAAAGTAAGAAATGGGAATTTTAAACACGCTAATGGGAAGTTAATGGGAATTTGGGGATTTTGTCCTAAAATCCGCTCACTGCAATAATAAATGATAATTAAAATAATTATCCGATAAATGATAATTTATGTATTTATTGAAATTCATAAAAAATGGCGGGTATATATAAATAGGATTTTCCGCATAATCCGGTTAAAGCATTATTAATTCTTCCTGTTCTTTCCAGTTTAAAGTCTTTATATTAAACAGTTTTGTTACGGTTAGTTCACGTGGTTGTGTACCGTTTAATATAGCTTCAATAATTCGGGGAGAGAGAAACCTCAGATTTAAAATCTGTTTTATATAACTGTTGTCTTTCATGTTCTCAAGTTTCTGAATATCCTTTGTATTTTTAACTTTGCCTTCCAACAACAGTTTATGCCAGTAAAAGCTTTTAACTATCGCTTTTATAAGTGTTTCGTTTATATAAGGAAGTTCGGCTTTATCATTTCGGATTATCAAAGTATTGCAGCCTTTGGAAGTGCCTGTTTTTATTCTTATATCCCGTTTTATTGTCAGATAATCTTCAGCTTGTTCTTTATAGTCTCTCATATCCTGAACATTTCCGTTTAAATCATAAAGAAATTTTTTAATCCGGATTTTGGATAAAATCATTTCTGTCCATTCTCTTGAAACAGTTAGCTTTTCTAAAACAGAACGTACAAGAGCATAATTATCAAATTTTCCGGATTTAACTGCTTCTAAAATCCGGTTTTGCTCTAAAACAGAGAGTTCTGCAATATAATTCTGAATCTGTTTTGCATCAGAAAAATAGCTTCTTATCTCATCTGTTACAAATTTTTCTATTTCTTCAGCAGGAAGTTTTGATACAGAACCGGCTTTTGTTTTGTCGAATTTTAAGATCGGCTGGCTAACATAATACCTGTATTTTTTATTTCTTGTTTTACTGTAACTCGGCGTCATCCGATTATTTTTATCATCATATATTTTGCCTGCAAGCAATGAGTTTGAGGCATTATGTTTTCGGCTTTCATCAACTTTATTTGCCTGTAGTAAAGCTTGAGCAAGATTAAATAGATTTTCTTCAATAATCGCAGCATGTTCTCCTTCATAAACATTGTTTTTATGCACAATTTTCCCTGTGTAAGTTTTGTTTTGCAGAATATGGTACAACTGCCCTTTATCAAAGTTTTTGCCTGTATTTGTTCTGATATTTTCACCGGCAAGATAAGTTTTCAGTTTAGGAACACTCTTTAATTCAATATATTTTTCAAATATTTTTTTTACTTTTGCAGCACCGCTTGTTTCTATTATCAGTTTTTTATCCTTTCTTTTGTATCCTATCGGAACACGACCACCCATCCACATTCCCTTCTTTTTTGATGCTGCAATTTTATCACGAATCCTCTCGCCTGTTACTTCTCTTTCAAATTGGGCAAAGGAAAGCAGTATATTTAATGTCAGCCTGCCCATAGATGTTGTTGTATTAAAATTTTGTGTTACGGAAACAAAACTTGCACTGTGGGCATCAAAAAGTTCGACAATTTTTGCAAAGTCAAGCAGGGAACGGGTTAGTCTGTCAACTTTATAGACAACTACAATATCTATTCTGTCATTTTTTATATCATTAAACAGTTCTTTTAATGCCGGTCTGTCTAAATTTCCGCCGGAAAATCCACCATCGTTGTATTGTTTTTCTATCAAAATCCAGCCTTCGTGCTGCTGGGATTTTATATAAGCCTCGCAGGCTTCTCTTTGGGCATCCAGAGAGTTAAAATCCTGTTCTAATCCTTCTTCTGTTGATTTGCGGGTATAGATTGCACATCTGAATTTTTTCATTTTTTTACTCCGAAAAATATTTTACCGTTCCATCTTGAGCCTGTGATTTCATTTGCTATTGCAGAAAGGCTTTTGTATATTTTTCCGTTAAATTCAAAACCTTTATCCAACGCAATTACCTCATAGCGTTCTCCTTTAAATTCCCGTACAAGTTTTGTGCCTGACTGTATATAGAAATTCTTTGTCTTTTTAATATCTTTATCCATTATATTTTTATTTAATTGATATACCTGAATAAGTTTGTTTAGCTGTTTTTGCGTTGATGCGGTCAAATCTCCGTATTTGCCGGCTTGTTCTTTATAAATAAGATATTTTGTCAAAAAGCTTCTGCTTAGATATGGAAAAGGAGCTTTCCCGAACTCTTTCTCATAAAGTTCAGTAAGCTCCTTTTTTGTGTATTTGTCGTAATTTGCAAGCATAAATGTTAATCCTTTGAGAATATTACTCACTCAAAAGATACATAGAATCAACAATTATTATCATCATTAAAGATTTTTTCAACAACCTCTTTTTTTGCGGCATATCGATCTACGGATTCAATTAATTTTAGGTTATTTCTGGGAATTGGTTCACATAACATTAGTGATTTAGACATTTTTTTAATTATTACTTCACGAGCATACATTTCTTTAGTTTCGCCACCTTCATTAATACGAATTTTCTTATCCAGTTCTTCTAAGAGCAATTCCATAATAGGTCTACCTTTCTTAGACTTTCTGCCTTTAGGATTACCTTTGTTGCCTTTTTGAAACCGGGTATGTTTAGGCGGATGTTTATAGCCTACCTTATAGTCAGGATCAATATCTTCGGGTTGCGGGTCTTCAGTTTTAGATTCCGGCTTCCCTTCCTTTGTAAAATTTAATTTTATCCCTAATTTACTTGCAAATTCTAAAATTATTTCCGGCTTTAAAGAATAGTTACGGCACACGTAGTTAAACATTTGTTCGTTCATCATTGGAAATATATCTTGTATCAAGAATAATATACATGGTAAATAACATTCTTCTGACATTTTTACCAATCTATTATATGCTTGTTTCCAATTGTTTCTCTTTTTAGTTTGCTTTTTTTCCATATTTCTTTACCTCTTTTAATAACTGTATCTCTTGTTTGTAAGCATTTTCAATAAAATCTAAATCACAGAATGTCGAAATAGCACCATATTGCTGTTTATCAATTTTTTTGGCTAATTTTATAAACCTGATTCTGTTTTTGTACAAATCTATAAGTTCGTTTATTATTTCCTTTTGATAATTTTTCTTTTTCATCTTAAACCTCTTTCTGTTCTGAAATATTTATAACAAATTCTGCTTTTATACCGGTAAGTTCTTCAAAACGATGAATTATCAAGTCACAATAATGTGGAGATATCTCAATAATTCTGGCTTTTCGTTTGGCTCTCTGGCAGGCAAGCAAAGTTGAACCGGAACCGCCAAAAGGATCCAGCACAATATCTGTGGCTTTTGAAGCATCTAAGATAATTTCATGAAGTAATCCGACAGGTTTTACTGTTGGATGCATTTTTAGCAGATTTAATGATTTTGGATTTGTTGCACTAATACCTGCGTGTTCCCAGATATTTGTCCGGTATCTTCCGTTTTTACCCAGCTCTATATTATTCACATGCGGCATATCTCCGTTTTTAAAAACACAGATAAATTCGTGCTGGCTTCTGTACATACTGCCCATTCCACCATTTAGCTTATTCCATACACAAATATTTTTAAGTTCGGAATAAACTGTTGCACCTGCATTAAGAAAAGTGTTTATACCTCTCCAATCGATAAAAATGTAATGCAGTGAACCGTTTTTTGAAAACGAAACAAGATGTTGCATGAAATTTTTGCTGAAATCCTCAAACTCAGCTTTTGTCATCTCACCTGATGCCATCTCGAACTCATCATGTTTTGTTTTACACACATGACCTGAAATAGGAACATTATAAGGCGGATCTGTGATAATAAGGCTTGCCTTATCATTTTGCATTAATTTTTGGTAATGACTTTTATTTGTTGCATCACCGCAAAGTAAAAGATGAGTTCCGAGTTTCCATATATCACCGGATTTAACACATTTCTGAATTTCTAAAGTTTTAACTTCATCCGCTTTATCTTGTTTCTTCTGCTTTACAGTGTAATCATCAAGAACAATTGCGTCTATTTCTGATATATCAAAGCCTGTATCTGTAATTACAAAATCTTCGTTCAACATAATATTTTCGATTTCTACTTTTAGCAGTTCCGAATCATAAAATGCATCCTCGGCAATTTTGTTGTCAGCTAGACGATATGCTTTCACTTCGGTTTCGGAAAGATGTTCCAGTCGTATTACTGGGATTTCCTTGTATCCGAGTTCTTCAAGTGCCTGAAATCTGCCATGTCCAGCGATTATCGTATTTTCCTTGTCCACTATAAGCGGGGTAACCATACCAAAACTCCGGATACTGGCTTTGAGTTTTTCAATCTGCTTTTTAGTATGAATTTTAACGTTTCTTTCATACCGTTTGAGTTCTTTTGTTTCCAGATACTCAATTTTCAGATTTTGTTGTTCTTTTTCTAATACAGCTTTTCTTTTTTTAACCATAGTTTAGTTCCTTTCTTTGTTTTTTGTAATCACTACTTTTTTAAAAGCTGTATATTATTATCCCGATTTTCAGGAAATGTTCGTTTTGAGTGTTCAAAAAATGGCATTTTTTGAAAATTGTTACATTACTTAATATTTGTATAGCATTTTTATATTTTTCTTATATTTAATGAATATAAAATTTATACTTTTTATGTTAAGTTTTGTAAAAAGGAACACAAAAAATCGACCCTTTTAGAGTCGATTTTGGTATTTTTTTATAAAATTATGATTTTTAACTATTCATAACCCATACCATTATTTTCCATTTGAAATAATATTTCATTTTTGGCGTCTTCCAAAATTTCTGCTCTGGAATTTTTAATTCTGCTTATATCTTCCTGATATTGTTTATCTAAATCAGCTTTTTGTTTGTCAATATTAGCTCTTAGTTGATTCCAGACAGAATCTGCCGGTAATTTTGCTTTTTCTGCTTCAAGTTCTTTTAGCTGCTGATTATAGATCTCTTTTGCAGCAAGCAATCTTTCCTGCATTAATTCTTCTGATTTTTTTTCGATATCTTCTTCTTTTATTTCCGGTGTTTCCGCCGCTTTTTCTAATTCTCTTTCATATTCTGCATATTGTGCTTCGTCAGATATATCATATTTAACTTGAGAATTTTCAACGGCATTTACCACAGTAACTACTGCCTTTGCCATATAAGGCTGTAAAATAACTATTAATATCCATATCAGTAAAGCAAAATGTTTATTCATCCGTGTTTTCTCCTGAGTTATTTTTTGCTTCATTACGGGCTTTCTTATCTAAAAATTTAGCAAGAGCTTTGGCTTCTTTATTCAGATTTTCTGCTTTAATATAAAGTATGTATTGAATAAACACGCAAAGAGGAGTAAAGGCCCAAACAGGCGAAAACTGGGTCAACATACACCAGTGAAATTTCCAAAACCCCAGTTTGTCATATATAAAGCTAACCGCATACATATAAGCCCTCAAACCTTCTAAAGAAAATATAAATTTATCATGGTTGTCCCCCCAACCAAAATACAATTCTTTAAAACATGTGCCAAAATGAGTCAAAAATCCAAAGTGCCCGTAACTGTGCCAGAGAAGCGGTATATCAAAAATCCAGTTTACTCCAACAATAATAATAACAATTGTTATTATTAGCTGAATATAGTCTTCTATTCCTTTTTGTGCAATAGTTATATTTGCCTTTTCTTCATTATTTTTAGCAAGTGCGATAGCACGATCAACTACCGTTCTCTCTTTATCATTATTAAATTCTTCAAGTATATCTTCATATTCTGACATAAATTTAAATCCTATGGTTTGCAACAGGTAATACATTGTATTTGTTTTTGTATTCTTTTAATAATTTTTGCTCAAGCCCGTTTGCGTCTTCACATTCATAATAATAAACAGTTAAATCCCTGCTGTTTTTTATCTGCCATAGAGCACGCCCGCCCCTGTGTGCAACTTCATGCCCGTATCCGTATTTTATATAACTGCCAAGGCGGTTTCTGAGTCCCTGCCGGCATGTGGTTTTCCCTATATAAAGAATTTCTTTATCGCCTTTGTTAAATTTTTCCTGAAGAGTTTTACTATCGTAAAGCAAATTTTTTCCCTTGTATGTTTCAGGTGCAGTTGTTGAAGACAAAAATTCAATTTTCCTACCTTTAGGAGCTTCTACAATATAAATTCCGCAGGTATCAGGAAGCTCTTTGAGTCTTTGATACAAATCTTTAACAGTAGTTTTGTGTTTTTTGTATTCACTAAACATCTTTTTCTCCTTTCTTGCTGTTCACACCAGTATACACCATTACCATGTCAAATCCGGCACATGCTTTTTATTCAACTTTTGATAATAGTATACCACAAAATGATTATTAACATACACATTTGCATATAGCAAGAACTGGTAAACACATTTCTACACAAATAAAATAGGTATAATATGAAAAATGAAAACACAATCAAAAAACTAGGTCATAAAGTAAGAATTGTACGTACAGATCGCGGGCTTTCGCAGGAGGCTTTAGCCGAAAAAGCTGACCTAAACCGCTCTTTTGTCGGGCTTTTGGAGAGAGGAAAAACTAATATTACTGTTAAAAACCTTGAACAAATCGCAAATGCACTTGATATTGATATAAAATATCTCTTTGATTTTATCCTGTAATTTCTCTTGTTATAGATTTTTCGGCTCTTTGGGCGTTAAATTTTGTGTCTTAAATTATAAAAAGCCGCTTGATGTGTGTCCGCTTTTGACACATTAATATATTAAACTTAAATTATAAGTATTAATACAGGAGCACACATTGGACAACACTAAAATTCTCAAATATGACAAATTGATTATGTCCGCATTTCCGGATTATGTAGCTGCGGTTTCTAATGGTAAAACAGGTCTGGTTTCATTAGACAATAAAATTTTGTGTGATTTTATATATGATGATTTGAGCGAATTTAAAACAGATCAGATTTTATATAATGATAATTACTGCATAATGAGATTAAACGGTAAATGGGGTATAATTGATATTCTTGGAAATACGATTATAGACTTTAAATTTGATGAACCAATCAGAGTAAAACAGCACAACAATCATAAAATCATTAAACTTAATAATTGTGGAATTGTAGATAATGATTGGCACATAGTCGTTGAGTGCAAATATGATAAAATAAGCTACATTGATTTTAATTATATTTATGAAATCAAAAACAAAAAAGGCTTAATGGATTTGCAGGGAAGAACGCTAACAGAGCCTGTATTTGATTCATTAATACAATATGACGGGATATCGGGTAAAAGGTTTTATATTGCAAGAACAGGAGACAGAACAGGCATAATTGATTCTTCAGGTAAAAAAATTATTGATTTTATATATAAAAAAATTAATATTTTTACCTCGGCAGATGAATATTTTGTAGTTCAAAAGGAGAACTGCAAAAAGTACGGTGTTATTAATGTAAAAAATGAAATTATAATGGAGTGTGAATATGACGAAATTGAAGTTCTTAAAGATTATCAAAGACAGGATATCTTTTTTCATTGCAAGAAGGCGGAGACTGAATTCCTATTCAGCAGAAAGGAATTTAAAATACCTTAATCCCGAGCTATATGAAATATGTCAAAACCCGAAATTCAGAAAATGGATTGAGAATCTGGAATTTGAATGTGAGGGCGGACTTATTGCCGGCGGCAAATTTGTACATAAAGATTTTAGACTATAAGGATAACTATGGAAAACGAATTAAGATTTGAACGTATTTTGAATATAATCGACCTTATTATGACTATGCAATCCCGAACAATCGGTGTAAGCCTGAAAGAGATTGAAGCGACTTACTCCGTATCAAGAAGAACCGCACAGCGAATGAAAGATATCGTTCTTTCTCTTTATCCGCAGGTAACGGAACTGCAAACAAACAGCAAAGTAAAACGCTGGGGTTTTAAAGGCAAACCCGTAAATCTTTCAAACTTTTCAGCAGATGATATAGCTGACTTAACAAGTATTAAAGAATTATGCAAAATTAATAATATGCAAGACAAACTGCCTGTGCTGGATAAAGTTATCAATACTATAAAAATGTGCAATAATCCGAACCTGCATTCCATAGAAACAGATACAGATGTTTTACTTGAATCAGAAGGTTTTGCTGTAAGACAGTGTGCCGGTTTTAATATTAACTCTAATCTGCTTTTAATTATCAGAACTGCAATAAAATCAATGAAAAAACTTGAATTTAGTTATCAGGCAAAGGATTATTATCCTCTGGAAGAAAAGAATCTCGCAGGATTCCGGATACAAAAAGGACTGAAACCAAAGAAAACCGTCGTTGTTGAACCTTATGGCATTCTGTATGGTGAAAGACACTATCTTGTAGCCAAAGAGAACGGCAAAATCAAACAATATTTACTTCACAGAATTTCGGATATAAAAATTACAGAGGAATACTTTACTCCTGATGCTGCATTTAACCTGAAAAAATGGGCAGAATCATCTTTTGGAATTTTTCATGATGATCCGGTACAGGTCAAGTTAAAATTCAAAAAAGAAATCGCAGATGATGTAATGAAATACAAATTCCACCCGACCCAAGAAATAAAACAGCAGAAAAACGGTGCTGTAATTGTAACATTTAAATCCTCCGGCACAAAATCAATCCTCTGGAACATTTTTAAATGGGGTACAAATGTAGAAATCCTTGGCCCGAAAGAGTTGAGAGAAAAGTATATGAATATGTTGAATAAGATTTTAAATAAGTATATAAAAAAATCAACTTTTTAAAATTGATGTAATGTTATTATATTGATACAAGTTTTTTCTACATCAAGCGGGTAATAAATTTATAAAAAGAGAATTTAATCAGATTCAATCTATATAATCAGCATAAAAAACAAGAGAGAAATTCTCTTATTAAACTAAATATTGTAAAAGCGTGTACAGTGCGGATTTAGACACTAAAAAAGAGGCTTGTTAAAAGCCTCTTGATTAAATGGTGGGCGATACGTGACTCGAACACGTGACCCCCACAACGTCAATGTGGTGCGCTACCAACTGCGCTAATCGCCCTTTTTACTAACTATATCATAAACATTTTAAAAATGCATTGCATCTACTTGTTTTAAAATTGATTGAATATCCTTTAACAATTCTGCCTCAATAAATATCAATTCCTGCTTTGTATAAGAATCTTTTTCATACTTAACACGTGCAAGCTTTGCTAATACAATCTTGTTAAAAGCCAGATAATCCGCTGTACATTCAATTATATCAACAGCCCTGTACGGAACCTGTCTGTCATGCAGTCTTAAAATTGCCCTGAATATAACAAGCAATGTCTTTATAACATTGTTCAATACTTTTTTCATTTCTCTATCTGATTTTATATTCAGTAAGAAATTATTTTTATATTTTAATAAAAGACTTTTCAACTCAGATTCACATTGCAGTCGTAAGAAATATTTATTTATAAAAATAGAAGGAATTAAATCTTCCCCATAAATAATGCGGTAATTATCTTTGATATCAGAATACTCTATAGCATAAACATCAAATGATGAATGCCATTCAGCCCTGCTCATAACAACAGGAATAGAATTTTTAGCGTTAACCCATCTTTTTACAGGGGAAGATATCTCATACAAATTTTCTGCATTTAAATTTTCTACAATAATCATTAAATTAAGATTATTTTTAGCATCCTGAACATTTGCCTGAGACCCGAAAGCAATAATTGAAATAAGATTATCACCGAGTTTATATTTTAATTCTTCCACAAATTTATCTAACTGTTTCATCTTTCTACCTTCTTTACAATTAATTGATTGTATTGCCTGTTTTGAATTACCAGCTTCCGGAACAGCCGCTTCCGCCGAAACCACCGCCGCCGCCAAAGCCGCCAAAACTGCCCGAGCGTCTTCTTCCGCCGCCAAACAATGCCCCTAATAAAAGAAACGGATAAGCCCAAAATGGTATATGCTCTTCATTGGATTTGCTTTGGGATGAAGATGAATTTAGCGGAGGCGGGCAAGTTCCCTGTATTTTTAAATTATTAACACCTTCAACCTGAGCAACGGTTTTTGCAAGTACATATGTTCCTCTTGCAATTCCTTTTGCATAATCACTATTTTTATAATAAGGAATAATATCATTATCCCTGATATTTTCCAGTGTTGAAATACTAATTTTGTCTTCCAACCCAAGCCCTAGTTCTATTCGCATTCTACGCTCAGCAAGTGATGTCAAAAATACCATGCCGTTATTTTTTCCAACGGCACCAAGTTTATAAGTTCTGCCGATTTCCAGCGCAACTTTTTCAACAGTTTGACCATTCAATGTTGGCAATGTAACAACTGCAATATCAGCACCGGATTTTTTCTGCAAATCCCATAATGTCATGTTCAAATCTTGTTCAACTTGATCTGACAATAAATTTGCCTCATCTGCAATAAACCCGTTAAATTTTAAATCAATAGCATTTGCGCTAACGCATCCCAGCAATAAAAAACAAATAATTAATAAACAACTCTTCTTTAACATATTTTTATCTTAACATTGCAATATATATTTTGTCAATATTGTTTATTTAGTTTTTGCATTATTATGACTAAAATGAGCCATTAACTTACCAAATCCGTTACGCATTTTGATAAAAGCATTTGCCTGCGGCTGTTTTTCTTTAGAAACAAACTTATCAGCAACATTTGTATTTTTAGGCAATTCTTTTGCATAAACTTTTGGCGGTTCAACTTTCATTGTATGAAGAGCAGAATGTAATGTAGACACAGGATTGTCACAGATACCAAATATTTTCCCCATAATATTTCTCCCAAATAACTAATAATAAAAAAGGCGACACCCGGATTCGAACCGGGGGATAAAAGCTTTGCAGGCTTCTGCCTTACCACTTGGCCATGTCGCCTCACCTGTTTCTTTATAATACGAAACACATACCCCCTTGTCAAGATATCTCGTTAATCAAAATCAAACAGTGCCCGAATAGGTAAGTTCAAAGCATTAGAAAGTTTTATCAAAGTTTTGAGACCCGGCTCATTTATATTTACCTCAATCTTTCCAAGATAATCCAGACTGATACCACTTTTTTCAGCCAATTTCTCCTGAGTAAGATGTGCATTTTCGCGTAAAATTTTTATTTGTCTGCCTAACTTCCTGTACAATTCTTTTTCATCCATTTGACAATCTTACTGGATATAACCACATAATTTTACTGGATTTTTTCCAGTAACACCTGACTCAATAATCATTTACAATTAAAAAGGTTATAGCATAAGAAAAGGAACATTTATGAAAAAGGCTTTCACTCTCGCTGAAGTTTTAATCACCCTCGCGATTATCGGAATTGTTGCTGCAATTACAATACCAACACTTATTCAAAATTATAAAAAACGTGTCGTTGTGACCAAGCTGCAAAGAACATATTCTGTTATGAACAATGCAATCAGTATGGCTGTTGCTGAAAACGGAGACTTTTCAAGCTGGGCAGTTGACTGTGGAATTTCAGGGGCTCCAACCTGCAGCACAGATGAAGCTTTAGATTGGTTTATGAAGTATATAGGTAAACATTTACAAATAGTGAAAACAGAAAAGGTTTCTTTTGATGTTGGCGAAGGCTTTTTACTGTATCTTAACGATGGGACAATTTTAGCAGCTAATTCGGCGTTAATTGACTGGAACTTTTATCTAGATAAGAATGCCTACGGAAATCCAATTCCAACAAGAAATAGTTTTCAGTTCCGTTTAAATCCTATTTTGACAACAGGGCAAGATGTTGAAAAAAATAAATATAGTTTAAAATCAGCATTTGAGCCTTATGCCTGGAATTGGGATGGTACAAGAGCAGGTTTATTGCACGATGCATCCTATGGATATGGATGCGGAGAATCTGTAAGTGCTTACTGTGCCAAATTGATACAATATGACGGCTGGCAAATAAAAGAAGATTACCCGTGGTAATCTTTATGTTAATTAGTGTTCAGGCGGCGGATTTTTATAAAAATCCGCCGCCTGATTGTAACAATACTTGACTATTTAAAGTATTTATCATATATTCTGTATGAAAATTACGTGTTCTGCTTATTAAAAAAAGGGGGTATTTATATGAATTTAACCATTCAACCTAAACTTACACATTCTGTACCGTTCAAAGCGCAAATGGATGAATCCGCTTATCGCAAAATTATTAAAGCAAATCCACAGTTCAAACTGCCTGACGGTGTTCATGTTGTAAATGATGATACTTTTGAAAAATCACATCAGCCTAAAAAAACAACACAGGAAACTAAACCTGCTGAAAATCCGGTCACAGAAAAACATGAACCAACGCCTGAAGAATTAAGACTTGAACAAGAATACAATGATCCTAATTATCATGGTTACACTGAATATGGAACATTCCCGACAGGAAAAGTTTATTAGATATTTCGAAAATATTCACATATGATTAATCCGGCTTTTTTAAAAAAAGCCGGATTATTTATTACTCATACAATCCCTTTGCAACGCGATAAAGGGTAAATTGTTTTTCCTTGCTCAACTTATCATATATTTTTATTATTTCTGTCCTAAAATCTTTATCTTTAATACCTGTATACTGAAACAACTCATAAAGTTCAACATCCAGTGCCTGTGCAATCTTTTCCAGTGTCCCGATAGTAGGAAAGTTCCGTCCAACCTCTAATTTACTAATATAACCAATATCCAAATCCAGGATTTCTGCTAACTGCTCTTGTGTTAATTTTTTCTGTTTACGAAATTCTTTAATTTTAAGCCCTAATAATTCTTTTGCATCCATAAGATACCTCTGTTTTATATTGTATTTTTCATCAATGCAGAATTTAAGGCACAAAAAATGCATATTTATCACAAAAAAGCACATATATTGACAAAAATAGCAGAATATGTGACAATAATTACAAAATTAGCAGTAACAAAGAAAGGTAAAAACTTATGAAACAGAAAACCAATTTAAAAAAGATTATTAATCGCGGAGCAACAGAGTCAGCTTTAAGTAACTCCTTAGTGCCTCAGTGCCTGTCTTGGATTTGCTCCACGCTCACGGAGACTCGCCTATTGTGCTTACGCACAAGCCGGCTCATTCCGTTCGCTATCCGGACTCACTTCGTTCCGTCCGTCCGCAAATCCGCTAGTGCCTTAGCAACTTCTAAGAAGGTCGCCTTCACCCTCGCCGAAGGCAGGCTAGCCTGCACCACCACTCAGGCGACCGCTAAAGCCGCCTTTACTCTCGCCGAAGTCCTAATCACCCTCGCGATAATCGGCGTAGTGGCAGCATTGACAATTCCATCCGTAATTCAAAATTACACATATAGAATGACTGAAAGTAAACTCGCAAAATTCTATTCACTGATGAATCAAGCAATTCTTATGTCAAAAATAGATAACGGTGCACCGGAAACCTGGGATTACTGGGTTAAAGAAGCACTAGACGAAGAAGGTAATTATATAAACATGAGTGATGCAATTGATGCAGCATTTAAAAAATACCTCGCTCCTTATTTAAAAATTGTAGAATCTAAGGAAGTTACAGATTTTGAAGGACAAAAAAGATATCTTTATTACTTAGCGGATGGAAGTGCTTTTGCCTATGCATTTAGCCAGATACGTGATTGGGAATTTTTCCCGTATAAAGCTGAAAATTGTATTACCAGTGCAACAAGAGGCGAGCGTGTCGGTGTTTGTTCTTTCCCTTTTGAATTTTATCCCGGCAATGTCTCAAATATTAACACCGATGAACGATGGAAATACTTACTTGGGAAAGGATTGGAGCCTTCAATGTTTTATTGGGATGGAGATCCGGACAGTTTATATGAGGATTCCACAAGAGGATGCAATACAGCTGCTTCAGGAAGCTACTGTACCGCCATAATTGCGAGAAACGGCTGGAAAATTCCTAAAGATTACCCGCGCAAAATAAAATATTAAATTACTGGTTTCTATGAAAAAATCCAGCAATTTGTTTGTGTGAAATGTTTCGTAGGGTGCGTCGTTTCGACGCACCGCTTTGTTCTCAAACTTTACAGGTCCTCCCCTTGAGACTCTGCTGCACATAAACAATCCGGTGGATTATTTATATGAGAGGAAACCGAAATTTTCAATTACGAAGAGGGGTATGACACCTCACCTGCACTTCTTGAGCAGTCTCCTAATTATAAGAGCACACAACAAAAGTGTCGGCGGGATTATAAATCCCGCCGACAACTTTTATTTTATCCACAATTTTTCTGCTTATTTTACAGGGTAGTAATCTCTTACAACACCTTCAAATGCATCTTTGTAAATTGCTTTGATATCTTCCATCAACGGATAAGCCGGGTTTGCACCTGTACATTGATCGTCGAATGCTAATTCAACCATTTCATCAAGTTTAGCGTTGAAGTCTGCTTCTGTTACGCCAAAGTCTTTGATTGAATTTGGAAGGTTAACAGCTTTCATCAATTTGTCAACTGCTTCAATTAACAATTGAACTTTTTCATCGTCATTCTTACCGCCTAAGCCAAGTTCATCAGCAATTTGTGCATATTTTGATTTTGCGTTAGGGAACTTGTATTGAGGGAAGATACATTGTTTTTTCGGACAATCAACTGCATTGTATTTGATAACCTGTCTGATTAACAATGCGTTTGCAACACCGTGAGGAATGTTGAACATTGCACCCAGTTTGTGAGCCATTGAGTGGCACAATCCTAAGAATGCGTTTGCAAATGCCATACCTGCGATTGTAGCAGCATAGTGCATTTTTTCTCTTGCAATAGGATCGTTTGCACCTTCTGAATATGATCTTTCCAGATATCTGAACACTAATTTTGTTGCTTCTAATGCATTAGAATTTGTGAAGTTTGTAGCCATTGCTGATACATAAGCTTCAATTGAGTGAACTAATGCGTCAATACCTGATGCGGCTGTTAAGCCTTTTGGCATGCCGTCAACAAAGTTAGGGTCGATAATTGCCATATTAGGTGTCAATGCGTAATCAGCAATTGCATATTTTACGTGAGTTTCATCATCAGTAATGATAGCAAACGGAGTTACTTCTGAACCTGTACCTGAAGTTGTAGGAATTGCAACCATTGTTGCTTTTTTGCCTAATTCAGGAATACGGCAGATTCTTTTTCTGATATCCATAAATCTCATAGAAATATCTTCAAATACTGTATCAGGCTGTTCATACATTAACCACATAATTTTTGCAGCATCCATTGGAGATCCGCCGCCGAGTGAAATGATTACATCCGGTTCATATGGTCTTATTATATCCATTGCCTGATTGATTGTTGACAATGTCGGATCCGGTTTAACATCAAAGAAGATTTGATAATCAATACCAATTTCATCCAATACATTTGTAATATTATAAACTGCACCTGAATTGAACAAGAATCTATCAGTTACAATAAAGGCACGTTTTTTGCCTTGAAGTTCACGTAGAGCTAAGTCAATAGCACCTCTTTTGAAGTAAACTTTTGGCGGAACTTTGAACCAGAGCATGTTTTCTCTCCTTTCGGCAACTGTTTTGTAGTTCAATAAATTTTCAACGCCTATGTTGCCTGATATAGCGTTTTTACCCCATGAACCACAACCCAGTGAAAGTGATGGTTCTAATTTAAAGTTGTACAAATCACCAATACCGCCCTGTGCTGATGGTGAGTTAATCAATACACGGCAAGCCGGCATTCTTTCTGCGAATTTGTCAACTCTTTCTTGATGACGTGTATCTGTATAAAGGTCTGCAGAGTGACCTGCACCGCCTTTTGAAACTAATTCATAAGTCATTTCTGTAGCTTCTTCAAAATCTTTTGCTTTGTACATTGTCAAAATTGGTGACAATTTTTCTCTTGAGAACGGATCTTCCCAGTCAACAGAAGGTCTTTCTGCAAGTAAGATTTTAGAAGTTTCAGGAATTTCAAATCCAGCGAGTTCTGCAATTTTAGCAGCTTTTTGACCAACAATTGCAGGGTGTGCAGTACCGCGTTTAGGGTCGATGAACGGCAATGCAATAAGTTTCTTTTCATCAGCAGCGCTTAAAAGATATGCACCTCTGTAGATGAATTCTTTTTTAACTTCTTCATAAACTTTATCAACAACGATAACTGATTGTTCTGATGCACAAATCATACCGTTGTCAAATGTTTTTGACATAAGGATTGAAGATACTGCCATTTTAATATCAGCAGTTTCATCAATAACTGCAGCTGCGTTACCAGGACCAACACCTAATGCAGGGTTTCCTGAAGAGTAAGCTGCGGTAACCATGCCAGGACCGCCTGTTGCTAAGATACAAGCAATGTCTTTATGTTTCATTAACTGGCTTGAAAGTTCAATTGAAGGAACATCAATCCAGCCGATGATATCTGCCGGAGCACCTGCTTTAACTGCAGCTTCCAGAACTACTCTGGCTGCTTCAATTGTACATTTTTTTGCTCTCGGGTGTGGTGAAAAGATGATACCGTTTCTTGTTTTCAAAGCGATTAATGATTTAAAAATTGCAGTTGAGGTAGGGTTTGTTGTAGGTACGATACCTGCAATAACACCGAGCGGATCTGCAACTATTTTGATACCGTTTGTTTTATCTTCTTTGATAATACCGCAGGTTTTTGCATTTTTATGTTTGTTGTAGATGTATTCTGATGCAAAGTGGTTTTTGATGATTTTGTCTTCTAAAACGCCCATGCCTGTTTCTTCTACAGCCATTCTTGCAAGCGGAATACGTGCTTTATCAGCAGCTGTTGCAGCTGCTTTAAAGATAGCATCTACTTGTTCCTGGGTAAATGTTGCATAAATTTTTTGAGCTTTCTTAACTCTTTCAATTAACAATTCCAATTGTTCGGCAGTTTCAACTGTGGTTGAGCTGTTTAAAGCCTGTTCCAGTTTTTCTACTGTCTTTTTGCTTTTTGCTGTCATAAGTTTCTCCTTTTATAACTTACAAGTTGTTTCAACACTGCTTATAATGTCTTTCAACTATTCGTGATTTATTTCACAATTACATTTTAAAACAAATACAATCAAAAAGCAAGTGTATTTTTTACAATCTTTATAGAATTTTAATATCTGTCGAATTCAACCATTATCTATGATGATGCCTGTGAGGCGGCATTGGTCTGTGGTGATGCATTGGAGGATGCGGAGGACATGGAATGTGATAATATGGTGCCGCAAAAATTTGTAAAAGATTGAAAAAACTTGCTATATTTTGTGACTGCATATATGAATTCATTATATTTTTATATTCACTGTAATTTATTGTATTCGGGTTGGAATTTCTGTTATTATATTGCCTTGAAAGATTTTTAACCAGATTTGCGGTATTAACTTTTTGTGCACGAGTCATAGGATACATATGGGTTGAATTCCAATTATTTTCTTCCATACGTACAACTTCATTTACGGAAATTTGCCCGTTTTCTTTTATCTGACTATCTATTTCATTAAAGACATCAGGCATAGTTTTCTCATAGTCCTCATTATTTATATCCCCATAAACAAAGCAATTCGGGATATTCATAGTTGGAGCAGGAACATAATATTGAACCGGCGGCACATAATAACGGAATTGAGCGTCTGCCTCTTGTGTTGGCACTGCTGTCGCAAGTGCTATCATAGCTGCACCGGCAGCAGTTTTAATACCATTGCTTTTTTTAGAATTTTCACCCTGAAATTGTATACGTGGTTGAGAATTTATTGCAGAAATTTTCATATCAGATACCCCTAAATTTGTTACACAAAATTATAATACCTGTAAAAACACATTTTTGATAGTTTTGTTAAAAAAAGTTAAGAAGTCGCCTCTGATAATAATCAGAGGCGACTTTAAATATTTAGGTTTGGGATTAGCAGCAAGAGCAGCTTGCACAAGTGCAACCTAATGCTTCTTTAGCTTCTTCCAGTCTTACTTTAATACGACCGTCGACTGCAATACCTTCACCGGTTGTTTCTGAGATCAACAGCGGGTTAATATCCAATTCATCAATGAATTTAAAATCATTAACCAATTGTGATAATCTCAATAATGTTTCTTGAATTTGATCAATTTGTGCCGGTTTTGTTCCTCTTGCCCCTTCCAGTAATTTGTATGCTTTAACTGATTTAATCATATCCATAGCATCAACATCAGTTAATGGAGCAATTCTGAAAGTTACATCTTTCATAACTTCAACGAACACACCGCCTAAACCGAACATCATCATTGGACCATATTGAGGGTCTGTAGCAATACCACAAACCATTTCACGGCTGCCTTTTACCATTTCTTGAATAATCACACCTTCAAGACCTTCTAACAAACCTTTTGCTTCAAGTCTTTCCAGTAACCCTTTGTATTCTTTTCTCAATTGTTCTTCTGATTTAATGTTTACAACAACACCGCCAACATCAGTTTTGTGTGAAGTTGTTTTTGAAGTCATCTTCATTACAACCGGATATCCGATAGAATTTCCAAGCTCAACAACTTCTTCCTCATTAGTTGCTAACCCGTATTTGCAAGCTCTGATACCATATGCCTGTAATACATCTATTGATTCAAGAGTTGTAAGTTGTGCACGACCTTCTTTGATTGAATTTTTGATAATTTGTTCAACTTTTGCTCTGTCTACATCGTAGCAAGGAATTTTACCTTCAGGTCTTTCCATCCACAATCTTTGTTGATTCAATCTGTTCAAACCGTCAGCAGCTTGTTCTGCGTACATAAAGAATGGCATATTAACATTCATATCTGACAATTTTGAGAAGAATTCATTCTTTGTCATAAATACACCAATAACAGGTTTTTGAGGATTTTTAGCCTTAATTTCCATCAAAGCTTCTGCAACATCAATATCTTTCAATCCTAAGAATGGAAGATAGATTGTTATAATCATATCAACATTTTCATCAGCAATAACGGTTTCAAGTGTTTGTTTGTAATGTTCAATAGGAGCTGATGCTATCATATCAATAGGGTTTTTAACAGATGCGGCAGCAGGGAGGAAACTTCTTAATTTTTCTTTAGTTTCATCTGAAATTTTAGCCATTTGCATACCATATTCACAAACTGCATCTGTAGCCATAATTCCGGGACCGCCTGAGTTTGTGATAATTGCTACTCTATCACCTTTTGGAATAGGGCAGTTTGCAAATACTTTTGCAGTTTCAAATAAATTTTGCAAAGAAAATTCTCTGATAACACCTGACTGATGCAACAAAGCTGCTGCAGCTTTATCAGCCCCGGCAAGTGAGCCTGTATGTGAAGATGCTGCTGATGCTCCTGCTGCTGAACGTCCTGCTTTTAATGCGAGAATAGGTTTCTTTTTAGAAATTCTTGATGCTAATTTTCTGAAGTTTGATGGATTTTGGATAGATTCCATATACAAAAGAATTTGTTCTACGTCATCATCATTTTCCCAGTATTCAAGTGCGGTTTCAGCGTTAACATCTGCCTGATTACCGATTGAAATGAATTGAGCAAATCCTAAATTCAAATCTTTCAATATATTCAGGATACCGCCGCCCAGGGCACCTGATTGTGATACGAACCCGATATTACCGCGTTCAGGAAGACTTTCGGCAAAACATCCATCCATTCTGATATCAGGATGAGTATTTACAACACCTAAGCAGTTTGGTCCTACACATCTCATGCCATATTCTTTTAATTTTTCAACTAGTTGTTTTTCTAACTCAGCACCTTCTTTTCCTGTTTCTTTGAATCCTGCTGTAATTATACAAATTCCTTTAATACCCTTTTCATGGCACTGATCAATTGTTGACAATACAAATTTGGCATTTACTACAATAATTGCAAGGTCAACATCCCCGGGAACTTCATTCACTGTTGTATAAGCTTGTAATCCTTCAATAATTCCGCCTTTAGGGTTTACAGGATATATTTTACCATTGAATTTATATTCCTGTAATCTTTTCATAATATCAGAACCAATAGTATGTTCTTTTGTTGATGCACCGATAACAGCTATTGATTTCGGTTTCATAATTTTGTCTAAAACATTCATAATGTGTCCTTTCTTTCCTTCTTATTTATACATTTTCTAATATATATGTTTTTTCGACCGTAATTAAACTTCTTCTTTATCTTGAAAAGCTTCTACAAATTTTGTTAACATTTTATCAACAAATTTTTTACATTTTTGCGAAAATGTCGGTTGATTTTTTAATTTCAAATCTTGTTCTTTTACAACATATTCCGCACATTTTTCATAAAAATCTTCTTTATCATTCATTGTCACAGAAGAAACAGGTCCTCTATTCAGCTTAAAGTCTTTTTCTTTCTGTGCATATACATTTATAACCCCTTTATTTTTATGCTGCTCTAAAAATAAATCATATGGTTTCTTTTCTATAATTTTTTCCAATTTGGGTAATGATTTTTGAATTATCTTTTCCGGCACTTCTCCAAATTTGCCTACCATAATTACATTACCTTTAAAACTTTGCTGGTTAGAGATGTTTTGTATTTGCATAATTTTTTCCTTTCAAAATTAGTAACCGTTTACAATCCACTCTCTCACTCGAAATTTTGCCCCGAGATTTTCTGCAATATTTTTACAGATCTCAAGATCCAGATGTCTGCCCTTGTATCCTTCAACAACACTTGCAACAACTGAAATTTGTTCATCTGAACAACATTTGATAAACTTTTTAACCTCATCATACGCCTGTGCAAATTTAGGTTGCGAAAATTCATCATATTCTTCTTTAGTTGGCGCGTTCAGACTTACTGAAAACTCATCAACAAGTCCTTTTAACTCCGGCACTACATTTCTTTTACATATGAAATTTGCATGCCCGTTAGTATTCACGCGAATTTTTGTTTGCGGATATTTTTCTTTAATATATTTTGCAACTTCTTTTAGAACATCTAACTTTAACATTGGTTCACCATACCCGCAAAATATAACTTCTTGGGAAGGTATATCCTTATATACTTTCTCAAACTGAGATATAACATCAGCAGCGGTTGAATCTTCATTATCAAGCCAGAGTTCCTGCCCACAGACATCATTTTTGTCGTTTCTCAGGCAAAATATACAATTATTCGTACATCTGTTAGTTAAATTTATATAAATTTTATTTTCTAATGTATAAACTAAAATATTAGACATGTCCGCCTCAATTTTATTATCTCACAAGGAAAGTTTTAATCAATAGTTATTTTTTATTTTTTTCTCATCTGAGTAGTCTGCTGTTCCCGGAAATGCATTATGACCTGTTGTTACTTTTGTAATCCAGTATTGTATTTTCGGAATAAATGTTGATAAAAATGCTGCTGATATTGTAAAGCCTATACCCCAGTTAACAGCATTTTTGACAAAATTAATACGTCTTGCACTTTCAAGCATTTCAGGGGTAATATCTTTGCCGGCTTTTTTAGCTTTATTTATTATTTTATTTACATAATGGAACATATCATCTTTCATGCTGTCAAGACTTTCTTGAGAAACATATTTATAAGGATCTTTATGTTTACCGTCGGTAGCAACGCCATATATGCTGTCCAGAAATTCCGGCATATTCAGATAGCCTTCCCTAAACACATCTTTTACCTGAGTTTTTGTTAAAATATGTGTTTTTCTTTCAATAGCAGGTTGCAATTTAGACATACGTTTTGCAAGATCTGAGTATGTTTCGACTTCTTCCGGTGTAAATGTCGGGTCTTTACTAATATGATCTAAGAATGTCTCTAAATTAATTACCCCATTTTTGAATTTTGCATTTAATTCCGGAGTAATCTTATAAACGTTATTATTGTTGCCCAGAACTTTTAGTCTGAAATCTTCTGCTGACATTGTTCCGCCGTTTTCCTGCAGAACACCTTTCATAAGATCCGTAACTTCCTGTGCGCCAACAGGGTCTAATCTTGTTTTTCTGCCATCTTCAAGCATATTCAACCATTTATTTATATTTGGCATGTTGAACATATAGAAATATATAGACGTAAGATCCCTGAATAAAACTTCTGTACGTTCATGGTTATTTCTTGAACTTACTGCACGACCGCCTGCAATACCTACATCGGTGGAAAGCAGTTGATAGACAGTATCATTTTCAAAATGATTTGCAAGACCTAACAATGTTGATGGAGCGATACCGGTGAATGCTGTATTATCAGACTTTTTAGTTTTATCTTTATTTAAGAATTCGTCCATATTAACCGGCATAAACGCTTGTTCTTCTTTTAACAATTTTTTATTTAAGCGTTTATCATGCAGTTTTACTGTAATTTGTTGATTAATATGCGGCACAACAAGACCAACCAGAGCATTCGCAAGTAAAATACTTGATCCGATTTTTAATGATTTAAATATTGCTGCGTGTTTAATAGTCAATTCACTTAGAGCTTTGCCTGCTTGTTTTTTGACTTTCTTAAGATGTTTCAGCATTTTTTCGTCAAATGTATTTGCAATTTCAGTTTCGGATAATTCGCCTTTTGCCGCAGCCTTAATAAGTTTTTCATCATGCAGATAATTTGTTACAGGTTTTCTAATATCATCTTCTTTTCCATCAAAATTAGGAGTTAAAAGATTTAATACATATTTTCCGATAAAGTCATTCATTTTATTAAATGCCTTTACCCCGCAAAACCAGAAAAATGCACCTATACTCTCTTCGGTAAATCTTTCTCTTGCTTCATCAAACCCTCCTCTTCTATATGCCTGTATTGTTCTACCGCCTGTTACAAAGCATTCAAGAAGAACAAGCGGAGCTGTACCTCCATTTTGAAGACCGCGCACAAATCGCTGCGGATAACTAAAATTAGAAATTTTTTGGGGTTTTATTTCCATATACCTAATCTTCTAATACTGTTCGAACATGTCTTCTAATACTACTGAACATATTTTTTTGCTTTATCACAATATAATATTAATATTTTGTTACAACTCTAGTGTATTACAAACACTAATTAAGAAATGTAAAATTGTTATGATATATGATCAAAAATTAATTTGTTTTGTTTTTGCTATAATGTGTGTGAAAGGCAATTGTTATGTCAGTTACAATATCCAGTGTAAAACATGATAAATATCCAAGATTTGCAGAGTTTAAAACATCACCTAAAAGTGCTATTAATTTTTCTCATGCCTCAAAGCAGCCGCCGGATAAATCCCAAAACTGTTCTACAGCCGGTGTTTTTCTAACAACAGCTGCTGGTGTAGGCTCAGCACTTGCATTAATTTCTAAAAAGCAAGGATTCTCTCTCAACCCTAAAAATATTATACATTCCAAACCAAAAGACTGGGCAATTTTTAAAATATATAATAAAAAACATCCGGATGCAAAAGTATTGGAATTTGAGGAACCTGAAATACTTACAATGGCTGGCGGCTCAGTAATAGGAGGACTTGCAGGCGGGGCAATATTTGATGATAAAAAACACTTTAAAGCTAAAGCCAGAGAATCTGTAAACCAGATGCTCGGAAACGTTATTGTGCCTGTCATGTGTGTAGGAGGAATGTCACGTGTTTATGATAAATTCAGAGATAACATCTTAGGTATTGTTCCGCAATTTAAATATTCAAAAGATAATATTTTACTTAAAAAATTCTCCTCCAAAATGCAGCCTCAAACTTTAGAGAAAATGGATAATATTCTTAAAAATACCGTAAAATATACGAATAAATTTCTAAAGATTTTACCTCCTAGTGCAATGACGGCAGCTGCTCTGGGGGTAGGCATTATTGCAGGCAACAAAGTCTCAAATTTCATCAACGAAAAAGTTTTCCATAAAAAAGTTGAACGCAAAATTCAAGGAACTGACTTTGCGCCGCATGTGGATGATTTGAGTATGGCTATAACACTTATGGCTGATAAGTCAGCTGTATCAAGTGTAATATCCAGAACTATACCTGCATTCTTATGTGTTCCGGGTATTGAAGTCGGCACACACAGATAACTTTTGTTATTTTGTTTGCTCTTATTAGACAATTTTTCCCTCCCATATTTTTTATAATAAATATGGGAAAAATTAATATAATTAATAACATTTTAAATAATACTCCGGCAATAAGTAAAATTAAACTGCCGCAAACAAAAGCATTATCCCCAACTATTACACCAAATATCCAGGATAAATTTGAAAAAAGTTGTGAATGTATTGCACATTTTGATGATTCTAAATGTGTTGTATTTGGAGATTTTCCGAATAATTATGTGACTATAGAAAAATTTTTTATAGAAGCTCAGCCTGAAAGAATTTCTAAATTCACCAAAAAAGTTATTCCGGCTCAAGCTGCAAAATGGGAAATAACACAATACTTAAAGCCATCCTATTTTATTTCTCATTTATTTTCACATGCCAGAGGTCAGGGAACAAGTGCTGTCCAACAAGTAGTCAGAAAAAGTCTTGATGATATAAGAACTCAGGGGCGTGTAACTTTACAAGCAGATATTATTGACGGCAAGACTTCTCCTGCAGGTTTTTATTATAAACTTGGGTTTCGCTTTCCAAACAAAAATGATAACGATATCTTGCAGAAATGGATAGAAAACGGAGGGAACAAAAAGAACGCGCCTATGCTAACCGGCATGATGTATCTGCCGGAAGAGAACATTATGCACTGCCTAAATTACTAAGCGAAGATTAACTTTTTTACTTGAATATGTATTGACAAAATCAAAACAATAGTCTATAATATAGATTATGACAAACAATTGTTTTGAAAATAAAAGCTGTCCGCGCAGCAGATGGGGCGGCAAACGCCTAAATGCAGGGAGAAAACGAACCTGTGTTAAAAAAGTTCCATATAATCGTAGAATTAATGAAAATATTCTCAATATATTAAAAAAATATGCTGTCTCTCACAATATGACAGAAACAGAAGCTTTAGAAAGTGCTATTTTACTGCAATCGAATATTGATAAATTGAAAGGAGATAAAATTATGAAAATAGCTATACCAACAGCTGAAGGCAAGTTATGTTCACATTTCGGTCATTGCGAATCTTTTACATTTGTTGATGTAAATCCAGAAACAAACGAAATTTTAAATGTAGAAAATAAAATTCCTGAAGAAGGCATTAGCTGCCAGAGTGCAAGCTGGATATCTGAACAGGGGGCAAATATAGTACTTGCCGGCGGAATGGGAGCACGCCCAATGGGAATATTTGCCCAAAACGGTGTGAAAGTAGTTTCCGGATGCCCAGAACTTGAAATTAATGAAGTTGTTAAAGCTTATTTAACCTCAACTCTTAAAACAGGTGAAAACAGTTGTAACGGAGAACATAGCCATTGCCACGGGCATCATCACTGTCATCACCACGGTGAGTAGCAAATTATAACAATTTTAAAAAAGGTTGATTTTTATTAGAATACAAAAAAAGGCGGACAATATCCGCCTTAGTCACCTTATCACTTTCATAGTCAAATTTTTAATTACCTGTTTGAATAAAAAGACTAATAATATCATTAAGAGCAGCTGACTGTCTTGTATATCGCTGAACCTGATTTTCAAGTAACACTATCTGTCTTTTATATTCCATTATATTTGCCTGACATTCTCTGGCAGAACTATTAATACTTTCCTGCACCTGTTGTGCTTCCTGTAAAACACTTTTCATAGAAATACCAAGTGCTTCCATAGTTTGTCTGATAATTTGGGCACCTGTTTGTTTTGTCACACCTGTTGGCAGCTGTGATATCAATTGTTTTAAGACAGCTACATTTGTAGGCACTTCAAAATCATCCAAATCTTTTGCAAAATTCTTAGTTGAATTAACAGATGAATTTACAGCAGAAGTGTTTAGTGATACCTGCGGCTGTGAAAAATTCATTGTTGCATGAGACTCTTCAAAAGAAGGAGCTGTCGTAAATGTTTGTTGAACATTTGGCTGAACAGCCGGCTTTATTACCGGTTGAACAGGGTCATCATGATGTTCTTCATAAACAGGGTCTTCTACAATATCCGCCTCTTCGTCAAATCCAATATCTAAAGCTTCGTCTTCTAAGGAGTTATCACTAACAGATGTATCTGCAAAATCGTCAACATCAGTATTATTTTCACTAATCGGGATAATTTCAATATCATTTTGTTTTTTCAGTGCTTCAACAATTTTTTTGCCTACACCTTCGTTCATTCTATTATTTATCATAGGGTCCTCTTCTAACAAATTAATTTATATTTCGTATGTTATTATTATAGATTAGTAAAAAAATTATTTCAACTGAATAGTTACAAAATGATACGATGATATTTGATAATAAATATTTTTTGTGATAATTGTTGAGAAAGACAGATTAAATGTTCGAGGGGAATATGCAAAAATTTGACTTTGACGAGACAGAAAAAATATATAAATTTAAGCAATTAAAGTGTTTTAATTTTGGAGAAAATCCACATCAGAATGCAGGTTTATATAAACGAGAAAAACAGGCTGATTATGAAGTTTTAGCCGGCGGTGAATTATCATATTTAAATATAATTAATACAACCGAGGCATTAAACATAGTTTCAGAATTTTTTGATGTGTGCGCTGCTGCAATTATAAAAAACGGTTCACCTTGCGGGGTTGCCCTTGGAAAATCCATATATGACGCGTATACAAAAGCGTTTGACTGCGATCCGATAAGCTCGTTTTTCGGCACAATGGCATTCAGCCAAAAAGTTGACTATGAAACAGCAAAATATATCAGCACCATGAATGTGGAGGCTATAGTTGCCCCTGATTTTGACGCTCAGGCTGTAAAAATTTTGTCTGACAACAGGTTCACTAAAGTTGTAAAATTAAATACTCCTCTGGAAGAATACAAAGATTTGTTGTGTGAAGAAATAAAAATCACTCCGCTTGGTACACTTATTCAAGATATTAATAAAAGCGAACTGATAAAAGATTTATTTAAAGTCGTTACGAAATGTAAACCAACCGCCGAACAAATAGAAGATGCGATATTTGTGTGGAAAATAGCGAAATACACACGCAGCAGCAGTGTTATAATAGGTAAAGACTTTAAAACAATAGCAATATCACAGGGGCAAAACAATTCAGTTACCGCAATAGAACATGCTTTGACAGCAGCCTGTGATGCGGCAAAAGATGCAATTATTGCATTTGATGAACCAATCGAAACAGCAGAATGTATTTATGCTGCAGCACAAAGCCGTATAGGATTAATTATTCATCCGGGCGGTGCCTTAAAAGATAAAGACATCATAGCTGCTGCAGAAAAATATAATATAGTTATTATAACTACAGGAATAAGAAATTTAAGAATATAATAAAATAAAGAATAAGAATTGAGGAAAATATGCAAATAAAAAGCTGGGAAGAATATTTTTTAGATCTTGCAAAAACTTGTGCCAGCCGCTCAAATTGCATCAGAGCACAGGTAGGCGCAGTAATTGTTGGAGAAGACAAGAAAATTAAAGCAACCGGATATAACGGAACACCCTCAAAAGTAGAATCCTGCTATGAACGTGGAGAATGCTACCGCATAAAAAACAATATTCCATCAGGTACCTGCTATGAAACCTGCCGTTCAATTCATGCAGAACAAAACGCCATTATTCAAGCCGGTCAGGACAGATGCCAGAATGCCACAATGTATATTTGGGGGCATAATTTTATATGTATATTATGTAAAAGATTTATTGTCCAGTCAGGGATAAAAAATGTTGTTTTGAGAAAGGATGAAAACTCGCCTGTTTTGCATGTCACAGTAGATGATATCCGTCGTGAACTAAACGCACAATAATTTTATAAATACAATGTATAGTTTTGGAACGATTATTTTTTATATACTTGAAAAATTCTGAGCGATATGTAATAATGGAAGTGTGGATATTTGCGAGGAATTTGAATGGCTGCAAATCTGGCAACGAAAAAAGAATTTACTGTAGGTTGGGGTTTCTATCTCAACAATAAAAATACTGTTGCGTCACAAAATTCCAGTGGTAGTGAA
>CALUVG010000026.1 GCA_944324165.1 Candidatus Gastranaerophilales bacterium
CGGATAAGTGCTGAAAGCATATAAGTACGAAGCCCACCGTAAGATGAGATCTCTCATAGCATAAGCTAGTAAGTCCCCAAGCAGATTACTTGGTTGATAGGTCAGAGATGTAAGAATGGCAACATTTTCAGTCGACTGATACTAATCGGACGAGGGCTTTTCCTAAATATTTAGTGAAAAGATGATTGCGAATTGCTTATAATTATTATGCAACTTTCAGCGTATGCAGCGCGACTATGAAACATAAATTTTTGTTTCTAATCGCAAAACAGATTCGCTGGTGACCAAGAATGAGGAAAACACCCGTTCCCATCCCGAACACGGTCGTAAAGACTCATATCGGTGAAAATACTTGGCGGGTCACTGCCTGGGAAGATAGCTCGTTGCCAGCACTAATTTTTAAAAAGAGAGGTTTAGTTCAAACCTCTCTTTTTTATAGATTATAATCTGTTAACCTAATTGACTTTTTATGTGGGAAGTTTAACTTATGAACATTTCGCAAAATTATAATTTAAATTTTACCGGTATAAGACTTTCTAATTCTTCGTTTGTGCATGCGAGGAATGTTGCCATGTATTTAAAGCGGACAGGATTTGATATTTTAGGGCATAAGACTTGTTATGTAAATAATGATTTTGAAAGTAAAATTCATTTATTTAAAGATATTAGAAGAATGACGCAGTTTCAGGATAGAGAGTGCGGTGTCGTACTTTTGCCTTGGAGTGCTGAGACGTATGTCGTTGCTGCTCCAGCTTATGAGCAATTTATGTTACCGGTTGTTAGGCATATTGACAAAGGGGCAGAAATAAATTTATTGATATAAGCTGTGGGGTATTAATTTTAAATGTTTTCTGAATAACCCTCTTTATTTACTTTTAATCTATAATTGTAACCCCGGCTGAGCTACCGCGTTTAACATTATGCCGCCTCCAGCCATGATTTGTCCGCATATCTCTGTAATTGCCTCCATCATTAAATTTCATAGCTTCACGCTGTGCCTCAAAATAATCCATATAAGCTGGATCCATCTGCGGAGTTATGCCTGTAGGAACTCCACCCATCATGTAGTTTCCGAAAGAGTGCATAATGCTTTTCCAGCCGCTGCCTGCTGCTATTGGAGGTGTGTAATAATTATCATATCCGGAGTAATCGTAAACAGGTCTATTCATACGAGAACTTGCTTTTTTTACTTTGGCAAGTCGTGTTTGCAGATCACCGGATTGAGATGCTCCAAACATTTGACGT
The DNA here is from genome assembly GCA_944324165.1 of Candidatus Gastranaerophilales bacterium. GTDB lineage: Bacteria > Cyanobacteriota > Vampirovibrionia > Gastranaerophilales > Gastranaerophilaceae > CALUVH01. Next base: position 1,246 of record CALUVG010000026.1, read on the forward strand.
TCCAGTCTTGATATACGTTCTTCTGGTGTGTCATAATTATATGTCCGGTTAAGAATTTTATTTTCAAGACGTGAAATATTTCTGTTTTGACCGGCAAAACTGCAATATTGATTTGGATTAGGGGTATAAGTTGTAACATAGCGCGGGGCTGCCAGTGCAAACTGAATGTTCATAAAAAAAACAAGTGCTAAAATAAATCTAATCATTTTTTAATCCTCATATTACAAAAAATTTATATTAACTTGAGAAAAATACACATTACCCGATTAGATAAAAATCAGTATAAACATAAAGAAAAAAGAGGCTGTATTTCCAACCTCTAACACACACTAAATTATCTATTCACACTACTTTGATTTATGATTATTCTTCTACCTTAGTATCTGATTTTACGCCGCCTGCCAGTGCACTCAGACCTGCGATTGCTGCGGCTGCTGCTGCAACCAATAATGGTTTGCTCTTGCCTAAGAATTTAAAGTATTTGCTGAAACTCAGCAGATATGCACCTGCGCCGCCTAACACCGCTCCACCGGATGCACGTCCCAGAATTTTTTTAGTTTGATCGCCGCGACCAACCGGTTGATGAGTTATATCGGCAATGTTTTCCTCTGCAGTCTTATTATCTGCCAATCCAAAGGTTAATGCTTGAATAAATCCTTGAGTAAATGAGTCTTTACCGTTTTCTCTTACGTCATCAACTAAATCAACCCCGAACATTTGTTTATATAAACTTCTTGCTCTATTTGTAATGTCAGCATCTGAACCTCCAGGGAAAGCGGCTCGTACTGCCTCTTTATAATGTTCCAGAGCATTCAAAATTTGTTCTTGTTCATCTTTATGAATTTTTTCTTTCAGAGCTGCTCCGGCTTCATGAATTCCTTCCATTGGAGAATTCAGTCTCAAATCTGCGTTTCTTGATTTTTCCTGATAGCGAATTTGTCTATCTATAGAATAATCCTGCCATTTATCCATATTTTCCATCCAGGCATCTGTATTCATCCCGCCAAAGTATGGAAACATTCCCATGCCACTGAACAAACTGCCGTTCATACTCATCATTGGATTTGTCATTCCATATCCCATTGAGCCTTCAAACAAATCATTCATCATTACCTGATTTGCATAATTGCTCATCATCCATGGATTAATACCACTAAATCCTACACTGTTTGTTGCGGCTACATTTTCGCCTGACATAACCTAACCTCCAAATTGAGTTTAACCTACCTTAATTATATAAACAATTTTTTATGTATTAAATTGCGGTTTCATAAAAACATGTTAAGAATTTGTAACAATATCCTTGTATACAAAGTTATCCAATTCCTTAGTTTCTTTACATATTTGCCTATTTGGGTTGAATTTAATAATATATTATAAGAGAGGTTTAAAGTGAAAAAATTTCTTTCATTTTTAGCATTTATTATTACCTGTGCAATAATAGCCGGACTGGTTTATCTTTTCCCGAACTTTTTTGAACATCAGGTGCATAAAATTCAGGGGATGTATTTTGTGCACAAAGGTGATAAAGCTTACAGAAAAATGAAACTTCAAAAGGCTATAGATTATTACAATCGCGGACTGCAATTATATCCGGAACACTACAGTGCATGGTGCAACCTTGGAAATTTATATGTAGTATTTGAGGATTATTATTCAGCAGTAGATGCATACGAACAAGCTATTGAGCATAACCCTAAATTCGTCAGAGCAAGAATGAATTATGGTATCGTTTCTGCAGAAAAGCTTGGGGATTTTGATGGCGCAATTCAACAATACAATGAAATATTGACAACAAAACGCCACCTTTTATCTATACCTTTTATTTATAACAACAGACGCAGTACAAAAATAAACCGCGGGCGTGCTTATTACAATATGGGAATAGCTTATAAACAAAAATCTTTGTATTTAAATGATGATGATTGGGGCTTGAGGCATAAATACCTTACGGATGCACTCAATGCTTATAAAAACGCTGTTAAAATTTTGAAAAAAGATTATGATGCGAGATATAATTTAGCCTTAACTTATCATCTTCTCGGTGATTATCATAACGCGGGTTTAACTTATTGTAAAGCAATACAGCTTTCTCCAATGAGTTACGAGGCTCATTATAATCTTGCAGTATTATTAAGACATCTTAAATACTATAAAGAATCTCTTGACGAAATGGAAAAAGCAACTTCTTTAATTACAGACAGTGAAGGAGCAACAAATCGCCAAAGATATATATTTGATGTTATGAATGATGTTACCAGAGAATATATTGCAGAAAAAGGACAGCAATATTTTGTTGAAGCATTGAGCAAAGAACAACTTTTGAATAGAAACCTGACTTATGTTGACGGGCGATTGGTTTCTGCTGATGAACTTGACAAAACTATGATGAAAAATCTTAAGACCTGCGGATCTAAAAAGATTTTCCTTGAAGATATAGATGAAGATTATGTAGAGGCACAGGATCGTGGTCGGGTATTTTTGCCGCCGGTGGAGTAAATGATGTTTAAATATTACGGAAAATATGCACCTTATCTTTTTTTACTGCCCGCGGGAATTATACTGCTGGTATTCTTCTTTATCCCGTTTTTCCAGACATTTTTTCTGAGTTTTCTTGATTATTCATCCAATATTTATTCGCCTGAATTTTATGGATTACAGAATTATTTTAACCTCTTTCACAATCCGATTTTTTACAAAGTCATGCTAAATACATTTCTGTACCTTATACTCGCAGTACCCGTACTTGCGGTAATTCCTTTATTCCTGGCTATTTTGATTAACCAGAAAATTAGAGGTGTAACTTTATACAAAATTCTTATTTATCTGCCGGTAATTGTTTCTATCGTAGTTGCGGCAATTGCGTTTAAATGGCTTTATGCTGATCAGGGAATTCTCAACTATATTGTTACATCATTGGGATTTGAAAAAATAGGCTGGCTTACAGACACAAAATGGGCACTTCTTTCTGTTGTGCTTGTCACAATATGGAAAGGTATCGGGTATTATATGATAATTTATCTCGCGGCTCTAATGAGTGTTCCCAAAGAACTCTATGAGGCGTGCGACATTGACGGGGCAAATTTTTTAACCAAACATTTTACTGTCACAATCCCGCATATAATGCCTACAATTGCTCTTGTCACAACAATAAGTGCAATTTCTGCCATGAAAGTTTTTGCAGAAATTTATGTAATGACCAAAGGCGGTCCTTTGAACTCCAGTAAAACAATAGTGTATTATATTTATGAAAAAGCTTTTGAAAATCTGGATTTGGGAATGGCATCTGCAATGGCGGTTGTACTTCTTGTAATTGTGATGATATTTTCTTGTATAAATATTTTTTGCTTTGAAAAGAACAGGTATCAGTTATGAAATTAGATGGTATAAAAAAACATATTTCGGGATTTTGGACGCATACAATATTGATTTTTGTATCATTACTGTCTATTTTTCCATTCATCTGGTTAATTTCAACTTCATTAAAAGGAAATGCCGAAAATATTTTTGCATATCCGCCGCAGATTATTCCTACAGATTTCACACTGGCTAATTATTCAGGAGTTTGGCAAAAAGTAGACTTCATAGGATATTTTGTAAACAGTATGATTGTAGCTGGAGGAACTGTTTTATTAAATCTGATTTTATCAGCAATGGCAGGGTATCCGCTTGCGCGAATGGAATTTAAAGGAAAAAAAATAACATTTTTTGCAATACTTGCAACTATTATGATACCTTTTCAAGCAATAATGCTGCCTGTATATCTTATCACCTTAAAACTGCATCTTGTGGATAGCGTTAATAATTTTGCGGGATTTATCGGACTTATAATGCCTTTTGCGGTAAGTGCTTTTGGTATTTTTCTCATGCGTCAGGCATTTCTGGGTATTCCTAAAGAAATGGAGGAGGCTGCAATAATTGACGGATGCAACGTTTTTCAGATATTTCTAAGAGTTTTATTACCTATGGTTAAGCCGTCGCTTGCTGTTCTTGCTATATTTACTTTTATCGGGTCATGGGGAGAATTTTTGTGGCCGAGTATTGTTTTGACCAAAGAAGCTATGTACACTTTACCGGTCGGGGTAAACAATTTGCAGGGAATGTTCAGTTCTAACTGGCGTTTTATCGCCGCAGGTTCAATACTATCCACAATACCAATCATAATATTTTTCCTTGCAATGCAAAGGTACTTCATATCAGGTGAAAACGAAGGCGCGGTTAAGTAAATATATTAAGGTCTACATTAAAAAGTTCTGACATTTTTACAACAAGAAAGAATTTTGGATGTTGTATGCCATTTTCTATCAAACTTATTGTTCGCGTTGACACACCGAGTTTTTCTGCTAAATCCTCTTGAGACCAATCATTGCGAATTCTCTCTATTTTTATTGTCTTACCTAATTTTTTTAACTTTTCATTGAACATAACTTAAACTGCCCTGAACGGATTAACGTTAGGGCAGTTGCAAATATTAACCACCAACAGGTGAAACTATACTTTCTGCGGGATTTCTTTGTGAGTTTCCAGGTATTTAACCGCATAGACAGCTCCGACAGCTCCGTCCGCTGCAGCCGTAATTACCTGTCGTAATGGAGTTTGTCTGACATCGCCTACTGCAAAAACTCCCTCTATAGAGGTCTGCATATTAACATCTGTCCAAATAAATCCTTTTGCATCCTGTTCTAATTGTCCTGCAATATTTTCAACATTCGGGGTCATTCCAATATACGGGAATACTCCATTTACAGCTAAGTCAGTTTTTTCGCCTGTTTTTACGTTTTCCAGAACGGCAGTATTAACAAGGTCGCCCCCCTTGATTTCTTTTACAACACTGTCCCAGATAAATTCTATCTTTTCATTTTTAAAAGCTCTTTCCTGAACGATTTTATCTGCACGTAGTTCGTTGCGGCGATGGATAACATAAACTTTATCAGCAAATTTTGTCAAATACATTGCTTCTTCAACAGCAGCATTTCCTCCGCCGACAACAGCAACAACTTTGTTTTTATAAAAAGCTCCGTCACAAACCGCACAATAGCTAACTCCGCGTCCGACAAATTCAGCCTCACCCGGAACGCCTAACTTCATTGGCTGTGCTCCGGTTGCAATAATAACTGTTTGTGCTCTGAATTCACCTTCCTTAGTCAATATAACTTTCGGATTTGAAGTCAAATCTATTTTTTCAATTTCTTGCATCGGGAATTTTTGAACACCAAATTTATCCGCATGTTCCTCAAATTTTTCCATTAAGTCAAATCCGCCGACAATCGGAAACCCAGGATAATTTTCTAACTCAAGATAATTTGAAGGCTGACCGCCCATCATACTAACATCAATAACAGCGGTAGAAACCGCACCACGGCTTGCATATATTGCGGCAGAAAGACCGGCAGGACCGCCGCCTAATATCACTGTATCAAATTCATAAACATTACTCATAGTTTTATTTTCCTCACTATTCCATTATGCTTGTTCCTGAAATTTTTTCTCCGACAAGAGAATATCTTGCTGTTTCTGTTTTAATAACGGATCTGTTTACATCCGAAAGCGTTTCCAGTGTTAATGTATTAACACCTGTAAACCTTTCTCCGTCTAAATTTAATTCAACAGTATCTGTCAATATTTTATTATCATAATTTCCCTTTCTGGTAAACCTGATAGTAGAACCGTCAACATAATTTACTGTAATAGATGCACTTGCACCTGTAAATGGATTGCTTAAATTAATGACGTTGCCTGAGCGGGATAAGTTCCACAAATCAACACCGCTTAATTTAAATATGGATGAACCTCCGCTATCAAGTAATTTTGAAGTTACTCGCCACGTTCCCATAAAAGTATTTGGAACGCGTTCCTCCATTGAAATACCTGTTTTAAGCGTATAGCATAGCAAATTTCTGTTCATAACATCAGCATAGCTTATTGTCTGTAGTGAAAAAACAGAAATTAGTAATATCAATAATGCTAATATTTTTTTGCGTACTATAATAACCATTATTCAATAGTATATAATAAAAGACTATCTAATATCAAGTTTTTTACACAGATGCAAGTTTTGATTGAAGAACTTGAGCAGACTCTTCATAACCAACACGTCCCATTAATGCATATGTATAATTTTTAGCCTGTTCAACTCCCGGCTGACAGAATGTATCAATATTATATAATTCACCGGCAATAGCTGTTTGTACTTCCAGCATATACAACAATTGAGCAACATAATAGCCGTTAATCTTTGGCAGAGTTATCGTTACAGTCGGTCTTTGATAATCAGCAAGTGCGACTCGTGTGGCATCCGCTTCTGCATTTATCAACTGGTTAATAGTTTTTCCGCCAAGATAACCAATGCCTGTATATTCAAATATTGCAGGTATTTCAAGATTATTATCAAATTCTTTTACACGGATAAAAGTTATTACTTTATTATTAGGACCTTCATTATAAAGTTGAATTTGTGAGTGTTGGTCAGTGGCACCAAGAGCTTTAATCGGAGTCGGTCCAATCTGAACATCATTTCCTGCTTTATCTTTATTTTTACCCAGAGACTCTGCCCAAAGCTGAACATACCAGTCAGAAACATATCTCAAACGGCTTGAATATGGCATCATTACTGATAAATTTTTGCCTTTTTTAGTATCCATAAGATAGTGTATCAAAGCATTCTGAGCCGCGATATTTTCATTTATATCGGTATTTTTTAATGCCAGATCCATATCTTTGAACCCGTTTACAATTTCGTCAATATCAATACCTACAAGAGCAAAAGGTAAAAGTCCGACGGCAGAAAATACGGAAAATCTTCCACCGACATCATCAGGAACTACAAAAGTTTTATACCCTTCCTGTTCTGCAATTTGTCTTAGAACGCCTGTTTTTTTATCGGTTGTGGCAACAATATTCTTTCTGTAGTCGTCTCCTAATTCCTGTTCCAGAATATTTTTTACAATCATAAACTGAGACATAGTTTCAGCAGTGGAACCGGATTTGGTAATTACATTTACCAGAGTTTTTTTCAAATCCAGAATATCTAACAGACCGGTTATAGTATCCGGATCAATATTATCTAAAAAGAAAATTCTTGGCAGACCATTACGCTGTTCAGGCGTTAATAAATTCCAGTAAGGTTTCAAAAGAGCTTCGGTTACGGCAAGTCCTCCGAGTGCAGAGCCTCCAATTCCGAGGACAAGTATATTTTCAAATCTATCCTGAACCATTGCTGCATATTCTTTAACATACCATAGAGTTTCTTCATTATACCCGAGATTCATCCATTGAAGCCATTGCCCGGGTTTATCTTTTCTTTTATTCAAATCAGCGATAATACGGGTAATTGTATCTTTATAATTATCGAATTCCTGATGAATATTTAGACCGTTTTCCTGTCCAATAATTGCTTCATCCACATTCCGGTAGTTTAACTCTATCATGCCAGTGTAATATACCCTTTCTCTCTTAAAATTTAAGCCTACACAATAATTATCCTTTATACACTTATTATATATGCTAAAAAAGGAATTTCAAGTGGCGGATATACTAATCCGCCACGATTAACGCTATTGAACTGTTTCATAAGTGTATTCAGGACACTGATTCAGTAGTTCTTCAATTTTTTCAAAAGTTCTAAGCCCCAGCGTTGCGCCAAACTCTGAAACAACGCCGGCAGAGTTGACAGATGCATACATCAAAGATTTGCCAATATCATGATTAGTTCTGCCGAGTGCGGCGCAGAACGTTGATGCAAAAGCATCACCCGCACCTAATGTTGAAACAACAGGACCGTCAAATAACGGACAAATGTAATAATTTTTTCCGTCATACGCATATGCACCGTTACTTCCATCTGTAATTACAATTACCTGATAATCACTAACCTTTAATTTTTTAAACATTTCCTTCACATCAGGATGAATTTTTTCGCAGGAATATTTTATTTCTCGCGTATCCGGACGCACCTGAATTTGTGTTGCTAAAGAGGCTTCCTCTTTATTCATTACAACAATTTGAGCAGTACAAAGTATATTTTTTAAATAATTAAACCCTCTTTTAATGCTTGAAGTTCCTGCATTAAAACAAACAAAAACGCCGTTTTCATTCGCAAATTTTACAATATCATCAAGCACCTTGTTGCTATCACCGTTTAGCGGAGCAATATAAAGAAGTTTCGCATTTTTTATAGCATCAAAATTAATATCTTCTTTCTTCATTTTAGCATTTGCTCCACGGTGAGCAAGCACTGTTCTATCGCCTTGAAAACTTACCAGAATAATTGAAAATCCGGTACTTAACTCAGGATCCTGAATTATGTTGGATAGATCTACATTTTTATCTTTAAAAGAATCCAGTACCCCGGCTGAATAAATATCATCTCCAATTTTAAATATTGCACTTGTTTTTAATCCGAGATTAGCAAAATTAACGGCAGTATTAACTCCGCCTCCGCCAACCTGTGATGTGAATTCAGAAATTTCAACCTTTGCTCCGTATGGATAACTCATGAATTCTGACTTTTTATTTTTCGTATAAACAGAAACAATGTTTGCATCGTCGCTTTCTACAAATACATCCATTGTTGCACTTCCAATTGTTATTACATCACACATTTTTCATTCCTCCTCTGTAATTTCATATTAACATAAAAATATAAATGTAAAATAATATTACATATATGGCAAAAATATGTTTGTTCACGCCTTATAACTTGAGCATTAGTTTTATATATAGGAATAAAATATGAAAATACAACCCCTATTATTTATTACGCCGAAATCAGATTATAATAATTTTTCAAAACAAAACAAAAAACAATTTCCTCGTGAAAATAAACTCTATAATCCTGCATTTTATCAGGATTACAATATAAATTTCGGAGCAAGATTATTCAGAACACCTGCTAATTTTTATGCTCAGCCGTTTAACCAATCAGGCATGCCGCAAACAATGAAAGCATATTTGGAGGATGATTATGATGACCGCAAAAATATTCCTCCTGCACAGATGATGAAAATAGTATTTGAGCCTATTAAATATGCTGATAATCTTGAAGAGGTTAAAGTGCTTTTCCCTGATGAACCATTATTTGAAAATTTAAGCTCAACACCAAAACGAAAAGCACGCACAGGGGTAATTGCAGAAATTGAATTAATGCAGGACGAAAATACAAAACTTTTCAAAAATAACGACGACTCACTGGGGCTTTATCTGCTCAAAAAAGTCTATCTTGAAGGCAAATCGCTAAAAGAAATAAATAAAGATTTTAAAGAAGATATTTCTCAGGACTTCAATGGCATTAGTCCAGTTGACTATTCAACTTTGAATGCCTACGGAATAAAAATGCCTAATCTTGCGTTCTGGAAATCTTTCCTGGCAACACGTGAGGACTTTCCATATGAATATAAGCCTCGAAAAGCATACAAGCTGACAGAAAATATAACACGTCAAAAACTTAAAACAAAAGAATTATCAATTGAAAGCTTACAAAATCAAGCATCTCAAAAGCAAGTTAAAGGTAAATTTAACGACGTAAAAGACTGGGAAATTGACAAACTTGCTGACGCAATTATTTCGGGCAAAGGAAATGAAGAAGAAACCCGAAAAATTTTAAAGAGAAAAAATATCAAAAATACAGAAAGTTCAAATTTTGTAATGAAATACATGTGGGCAATAATGCCTATCGTACTGGAAAAAACAAATGCCTCAGTAGAAATGAGAAGTTTTTGGGCTGATTATGACGCCACAAACAAATCACAAAAGGAAATTATGGGGGATTACTGGAAACAAACCCCGCAAATGCAAGCGCTGCAATCGCTTATGATGAAAGATACAATAAAAATGTTTATGGAAGCCTACGGAGTAGACGGCAACAATGAAGAGTTCCAGCAATTGCTGCAATACCCTGCGCAAATAGCCGAACGCCGAAAACAGTTTGATAAAGAACACGAACTTAAACAAAAATATTACGATGAAATGTTTGCAGAACTTGACATTCAGGAACAACCACAGGTCAATGAAACACCTTCTACTGAACCAACTGACTCTCCTGTTGAGGATAATCCAGTAGAAAAAAATGAAGATATTTCCCATATTAAAATTACTCCTGCAACCGGTGAAATTCAAATTTCAGATGATTTACGCAAGCAGTTTGAACAAAAAATCCTTGATGAACTTGATATTTTGCCTAACAATTATAAAAACAAGTATATGGCATTTATGAAAAAACATCCGCTTGTAGATGATGAATTCAAACTGACATGTCTATGCGGCAATACAGGTTTAATACGCACCATTGCACCTGAAATACTTACCAGTGAAAATGCAAAAGACATTTTCAATTTAATAGACAAAGAATTTACAGAAGCCGAACCTGTCATGTTTAACAACCTGCGGCAGGCATTTATTGATACCTTATCAGAAATGAATGTTGAAAATGTTCAAAATTTATACTGGGAAGATAGTTTTGCAGGGTTACGCGAAGGACTCACACTAATACCGGACAATCTAAAGGATAGATTTAAAAAGATTATAGAAAACAAATATGCATCCTACAAGCCGCCGATAACAAATTCGGAAGCTCTAAAAATTACCAATGTAGTTATGCAATTACTTCTTAAGACAAATCCTGATGAGATAAGCAGCAAAAATAAATATATGAATGAAGCATATCAGGTTGTACATTTAGCGCTTGTAGAGAATCAGCAAATTAGAAAAGACTTAAAAGAATATATTCAGAAAAATGATGTCATAGCTAAACAGGGCGGGAATATGCGCGCGTTGTTAAGACCAGAGGTGCCTGAAGAAACAAAGAAAGAAAAAGTGATAAATTTGATAGCAACGAATAAAAATCTCGCAGCATATATAACAGCGCTGATAATTGATTTAGCGACATCTGATTATGCATTATATCTTAAACTTAAACAACTAAAAGATTCAATTTCACAATAAATATAAAAAAGGGGCGTGGGCTTGCAGCCCGCGCCCCTTCAACTCATTACATCTTAACCAAGATGAGCTTTTTCTTCATCGGTTACCCCTTTAATTGTGAGGTTAACTCTACCTTTGTCATCTATTTTGATAACTTTTACAATAACTTCATCTCCGATATGCAGATGCGGTTCTATAGTATCGATTCGTTCTTTGCAAACCTGAGAAATATGAACCATACCGTCTTTACCCGGAGCAAGTTCAACAAATGCGCCAATAGGTATGATTCGTACGACCTTACCTTTCAATACCATACCTTCTTCTGCATGGAAAGTAAGATCTTTAATCATCTTTCTTGCTATTTCAGCACCTTCCTGATCGTTGGAAGTAATTGTAACAACGCCATTGTCCTGAATATCAATTTCGGCGCCTGATGCATCAATAATTTGTCGGATTTGTTTACCTCCCGGTCCGATTACAGTTCCGATATCTTCAACAGGAATTGTCATTGTTGTAATGCTAGGCGCAAACGGAGAAAGATGATCTGCAGGAGCTGTGATTACTTTTCTCATTTCGCCGAGAATATGTAATCTGCCTTCTTTTGCCTGTTGTAGTGCACGACGTAAAGTATCATTTGCAATACCTTTTGCTTTCATATCCATTTGAAGAGCAGTAATACCTGTATCATTACCTGTAACTTTAAAGTCCATATCGCCTAAAAAGTCTTCAATACCTTGAATATCGGTTAAAACAACAGGCTCTTTACCTTCTTCGGTAATCATACCCATAGCAACGCCGCCGATCATACATTTTACAGGAACACCGGCATTCATCAATGCCATTGATGAACCGCAAGTCGATGCCATTGATGTTGAGCCGTTAGATTCTAAAACATCAGATGTCACACGGATTGTGTAACCGAATTCTTCCTGAGAAGGAAGAGCCGGAACATTTGCACGCTCTGCAAGGTTTCCGTGTCCTACTTCACGTCTGCCCGGTCCTCTCAACGGTTTAACTTCGCCTACTGAAAATCCAGGGAAAATATACTTATGCATATAAGTTTTTTCGGTTTCAGGATCAACGCCATCCAGTTCCTGTTTCATCCCCGGACCTGCAAGGGTTGCAACTGAAAGCACCTGAGTTTGTCCTCTTGTGAACACAGCAGAGCCGTGAGCACGTGGAATAACTCCAACTTCACACCAGATAGGACGTACATCATGCGGCTTTCTGCCATCAGCACGCACACCCTCATCCAGAATCATTGTACGCATAATTTTCTTTTCTGCATTTTTAAACTCTTCTGCTACAAAGTCAATGCCTGTTTCTTCAATGATTTTTTTGATGTAATCATCGTCAGGCAGGGCATCTATTTTTTCTTTTACCAGAGCTTTAGCTTCTTCAAGTTTATTTTGTCTGTATTCGCGGTCAAAATTATGGTAAGCATCAAAAATCATATCGTGAGCTGTCTCATCAATAATCTTTTTAATTTCTGATGTATCATAAGGATTTACAAATTCCTGCTTTTCAACGCCGCATTGTTTTGCAAATTCAACTTGAGCCTCACATTGTTTTCTTATTTCAACTTGAGCGAATTCAACTGCATTCATGATATCATCTTCAGTAACAAATTTACAGCCTGCTTCAACCATGATAACGCTGTCATGTGTACCTGCTACAACGATATCTAAATCAGATTTGTCAGCCTGCTGGTGAGTAGGATTAGCTATCATATTTCCGTTTTCATCGCGGGAAACGCGAACTGCCCCAATAGGACCTTCAAATGGAGCACCTGAAAGCATTAAAGCACATGAAGCCCCTAACATTGCCAGTGTATCAGGTTGGTTTTGCTGGTCGTAGCTGAATAATTGAGCAACGATTTGAATATCGTTTCTATATCCTTTAGGGAATAGAGGTCTTATTGGTCTGTCAATAAGACGGGAAACAAGAATAGCCTTGTCACTTGCCTTACCTTCGGAACGGTTGTAACCGCCGGGAATACGACCAATAGAAGACATTCTTTCTTCGTAATCAATTAACAAAGGGAAGAAGTCAATACCAACACGTGGTTCTTTAGAGACAACGCAGTGAACAAAAAGCATTGTATCACCGCATCTTACTGTGACTGACCCATTAGTGGATTGCGCATACTTTCCGGTTTCGACAGTAACAGTTTTACCGCCGATTTCAATTTGGAATTGTTTAGTTTCCGGTATTGTCATAATTTTCCTTTCCGGCGGACAGCCTGCCCGCCATTGTGCTTTCGCACACTTTTAGTTATACACTTCTGTTTTTCATTCTGATTATAACACAAACATACAAAGACTATAAGTTACATAATAACCGGTGATAAATTTTATTATTTTTATTATTAGTAAGTTTAGGCTTGAATATTTACCTTTTATATGATACAAATATATTTTGTGAGAGGTCAACGTGAGAAAAAATGTTCTTAATATCTTTTTAGATAAATTATATGGATTTCCACTGTGGGTTAAACAGGTTATTTTCGTTAAACTCAAACGCGATTTAGAAAAACACAATTTCAATACTATTTGTGAAAACAGTTTTTCTATGTACTGTCCGACACTAACTTTTGATGGACAAAATGAACTTACAGACAAAAAAGGCGGATTTGATAATAATATTTATAACTTCCTAAAATGCTGTGAAGAGAATTTTTCTATGCTTGATATTGCCTTAACAAATTTTTGGTCAATGGAAGAAGTTGCTAAATATTTTGAGTTTTGCGCTGACCAAAAATTTATAACAATGCCGGATTCTAAAGAAATATCTGCAATGTGTGGCTTTATCGCAGGAAAATACAGAATAGGTGAATATTTTCTCCACAAAGGCAGTGTTACGCAGGCTCAGCTTGATAAAGCTATTGAAACAGCCGGAAATTCTGATAAAAAGTTTGCACAAATACTTGCTGATTTAGGGTTCATTTCATATAATGATGCTATTTCTGCACTAATGTTAAAACAGGAGGCGCAAACAAGATTTGTTTTGGATTACAATATAACTCCTAAATGCGAACGACAATTATCGGACTCGCAAAAAAAAGATAATGAAATAGAAGAATTAAAAAAGGAAAATATCCGTCTTAAAAAGAAACTTGCACAATTATTGGAGCTTACAAAAAATGACAGCAGAGATTTTGATTAAATACATACGCGACGGACTTGTTGAACAGGAACATTACGGATATTTGATGGTATGTGACAAAAACAGAATTATTGACAGCCATGGAGATTCAAAAGACGCCCCGTTTTATCTTCGTTCATGCGCAAAACCTTTGCAGGCAAGTTTAGTGATTGATTATGGTGTTGATAAATATTTTAATTTGACATCGGAAGAAATTGCTTTATGCTGTGCGTCACATGCCGGTGAAGAGTTACACGTAAACACTGCAAAAAAATTTCTTGAAAAAATCGGCTTAGATGAAAGCTATCTCAAATGCGGGTTTCATAAACCAATTTCAAAAAAAGAACAGGAAAAATTGCTTTTAACCAATTCTTGTGAAACAATTTTTCATAACAATTGTGTAGGCAAACATATTATGATGCTTGCGATTTGCAAGGTTAAGAACTGGGGGTTGCAAACTTATGATCACCCTGAGCATCCTCTCCAGATTGCAATAAAAGAAAAAATATACCAGTTATGCAATGTAAAAAAAGATTATCCGACGACAAAAGACGGCTGCGGTGTTCCAATTATGTCAATGCCATTGAAAAATATGCTCACCGGCTATTTAAATCTTTTTACGGATGCAAAATATGCCAAAATCAAGAATGCATTTCTCAATCATCCATACATAATCGGCGGAGAAAACAGACTTGATACAAATATTATGGAAAACTCCAAAAATTTAATAGCAAAAGTCGGAGCTGGCGGGTTGTGTATTGTTGTAAATCTTGAGAAAGAAGAGGCAATGATTGTAAAAATTTCTGATTGTGATATGAAAGCAAGAGAAATTGTGACTCTTGACTGCCTCAAAAATCTTCACTGGGCAGAAATTGACGTTTCTCATGAAATTAAAACGCTTCATGGTGAAACTGTTGGAAAAATTGAAACTGCATTTTAAATTTGTCCATCAAACCAATTTTGTACATCTCGTTTAAAAGCAGCAATTGTACCATCATTCAACTTTTCTTTTTTAGCTGAACGAAGACCTTCTTCGAACAAATCGCGTGCGGCATCCAGAACTTCATCAGATTTGTTATCTCCTGCAAACATTGCCATTTCATACAAACGTCGTTTAGTAAGTCCGTTCATAACCTGACCTGTTTTAATAGAACGATTGTAAGTGAGATTTGCCGCTGCTTTATCATTATCGCCTTCAATAAGCCCTTCTCTAAGTTCATCACAAACCTCGCTGTTAAATGTACCTCCGCCTCTGCTAAATACAAAGTCAACAACAGCCTGTTTCTGGTTTTGTGAAAGTTTTTCGTAATTTTCTGATCCAATAGAAATACGTACAATATTCTCAGCTTCTATTAAATCCTTTGCAAGTAAGGTATATACCTCTATATCACTTAGTTTTCGATTTTTGTAATATTTTTTTTCAAAAGCTGTATCTAATAAATGCCCGTATCCGATAGTTGCATTGCCAACTTTATCCGAGAATATTCTATGAACATCTTTTTTACCCTCAAATCTCATTAAATCATCAATAAATTTTGGACTGAACCCTAAAAGTTTTGCAACATCATTTTTGTTTGCAGGTTTGCCGACATTGTAACGTTCGGGAATTTTAATTTTTTGCCCGACTTTTAAACTATTCGCATTTATATTATTAAGGTATGCAAGTTCGCCTGCACGCATTCCATATTTTTTCTCTATCGAATAAAGAGTTTCACCTTTTTTAACAGTATGCACTGTAGCTGCCAGCGTTAATTTATTTTTTTCTTTTCCGGAAGGAGTGGCTTTTTTCTGCTCAGCCTTTTTAGGGGCTGTTTTAAAATATTCACTTAATCCGTTAGCAATATTTTTAGCCATATCGGATTGAAAGTTTGCGTCTTGCAGCTTTTCTATATCGTCTTCATTTGTTAAAAATCCCGCTTCAATTAACACTGAAGGAATTGAGGATTCCGCTTTCAAAACGCCTAAATCTCTGTCATCAAGTTTTGTATTACAATTTTCGGCATCAATTTCTTGACTGTTTTCCAGGTGTTTTTCTATGGTTTGTGCAAGACGGGAATTGTCTTTATTATTATCCCGATAAATTATAACCTGTCCGTTTCTCTCCGGTTTTTCAGCACTATTACAATGAATACTCAAAAACAAGTCGGCATCATGTTCTTTTTTAGCATCCATAATATTAATAGCAGAGCCATTCATATAAATAACCTTAGCCCCATTCATTGTTAATAGCGGAATAAGCTTTTTGGCTATTGCGTCATTAGTGCTCCATTCTTCAACCATATCACCGTCGTTATTGCATTTTGCGCTACCGGCATCAAAAAATCCATTGTTAGGATTGTAGCCTCCATGTCCGGCATTAACGATAATTGTACGACCATCCAAACTGCCATGTCCTATCGGATTATGAACTTTTACATTCGCAACTATATTCCCATTTTTATCCAGAACAGGATCCGGACGACCTTTCGGGCGATTTTCTCTGACAGCCACTGAATCCGCATCAAGTCTTAAACGTCCGCTGGTTGTTTTTTTTCTGCCTATACGAACTGTACGTTTATCTTTAGCTGCCTGTATTTGCTTGGCTTCCAAAACAGCATAGTCTGCTATCATGGAGTTCATAATTTTATCCATTTTTTTGGTTGATACCCAGCCCCAGGAATCAAATTCATCGTTTAATTCTTGTGTGAAACTTCCTCTAACTTCATCTGTAGCAATAGTTTCTCCAACTTTTTCACACAATGTATCCATAACATGATTGACAGCTGCTTTACGGTCTTTTTCACTGCTGCCCCATTCATCACAAATCATTTCTATCAGAGATTCTTTTGGGGAAATTTTGTTATAACTCTCTATAACTTCAATAACATTATCTTTATTTATTTGCATTAAGGTTTCCGTAAAATCATCGTCGCCAACCGCAGCAATATGATTTGCCAATTTTTTTAATCTTGTTGCGATTTCTAGTGGCGATTGTTTATATTCTTCTACAGGAAACTCATCATACTCTTCATCTTTTGGAATATATGAAAAGCCTTCATCTTTCGCCGGTGTTTTTTGGGGCATAACAGATGTACTGTTAGGGGCAGATTTTGGTGGAATTTTTATTGTCTGACCCGCATTGATGGCATTGTCTTTGCCAATACCATTGTATTTTCGCAGTTCCTCTACTGATACACCATACTTTTTAGAAATAGAATACAGTGTCTCTTTTGCTTTTACTACGTGAATATTTTTCTGACTAACAGGCTTTTTGTTATTTGAGTTGGCATCTATTCCAAAAATACCCATAAATATTCTCCACTATACTACACAATATAAAAATCGGCAATTTTCTAAAAATCTTTAGAAAATTGCCGATAATGTTAAGAAGATTGAAGCATTCTACAATTTATAAGGATAATCTTCTTTAAACTCCCAACCATCCATTTCTAATAATCTGGCACAATAATAGGCTGTATCCGGATTAGCGCATGCCTGTTTGACTGTTTCGCGGTTATTACGTCCCTTCCAGGATTCAAAATAAGTACCAAAGTGTTCTTTTGCATTTCCAAATGCTGATAGAGCCTTGCTTTCTGAAAATGCAAGAATAAAACAGAAAATATCACGACCATTCTTATTAGGTCCTTTATCTCCGTTTATATCAATATCAAAATCAAATCCGCCGCATGTATGAATAACCACATAACTACCATTATTTAAATATATTTTAGAAAAAGTACCTTTATAACCATTTGGTAGAGGCTCATCTAAATCTTCTCCTTTTACAAATTTATCGTATTTCATATATGGAGCAAGATATTTGAGAAAAAATTCTTCACATATTTCTGCATCTTGAGAATAAATAAGGGAACCATCTTCATTTCTGGGAACAGTATTTACAGGCCATGTTGAAATAGGACCGTTATCAATCTCAGAAAGCATTATAGCCTGCTGTACCGTGGAACGGAATTTTTGTATTGCGGTTAATGTTGTACGTTTTTTGTGTTCTTGTATAAGTGCGGGTATGGTTAGTGCGGCTACAATACCTATAACTGCAAGTGTTATCAAGACTTCAGCGAGCGTGAAGGCGGGCTTTCTTGAAGTTATTAGGTGATTAAGTGATTGAGAAACTAAGTCGTTTCTGAAATTAGGCTTTGTCACTACGCGAGTGGTGTCGTAATTATTACTAGCCTTCGCTGAGCAGTCATCCTGAACTTGTTTCAGGATCTCATTACTGTTGCGTTTTACGGTTTCTAATGATTTTGAATTTGTTTTCTGGTTGTTGTGTACCGCTTTAATTAAACATTGCGTGGTTTTCCGAGTGAAAGAGCGCACCAGTCCGTCAGACTTCGCCTGCCAGGCTAGCCTGCCTTTTTGGGTCAAAATTATGGTAAATTTGGGCATACAATTCCTCCTTATGATATGTACATATTGTGTTATATACAACTTTTATGTGTCAAATATAACACATATCATAAATTCTTTTTCTTGAAATGTCAAGTCAAATATAATGAAAATATGGATGAAAAAAGCTACATCAAGGCACAACTTGCTCTGAAACAAATGACAATGAGTAAACTTGCAGAAAAAATGTCAGAACTTTCAGGTAAAAAATACACGCGTGATAGCATAAACGGAAAGTTCTATCGCGAAAGTTTGTCCGTAAAAGAAATGAAATTAATTGCTAAAATTCTTAATTTTACTATTGAATATAAGAGTCTTTAAATTTTTTTGTTATCTTACTTTGTTTTCTTCTCCGCGCAAAAGCCGTCCGATGTTTTCTCTATGAAGATAAATTATATAAATTGCACCTAATAAACAATAACCAATATAAGCTAAGCGTCCGTCGAGGAAATACATAAGCACAGGAGAAATTGCAAGCGCAATAATTGACCCGAGTGATACATAACGGGAAAAATAAGTAATAACCGCCCAAATAGCCGCAATAATCAATCCTACCTGCCAGTTAAGTGCTAAAATCGTTCCAACACCTGATGCAACAGACTTGCCGCCCGTAAAATTAAGAAAAATGGATTTGCTGTGCCCGAGAATTACTGCTACAGCCGCAACAACCGGCAATAAGCCGATACCCGTAAAAGTTTTTGCAAATATTGATGCCAGTATAACCGGCAGAGCTCCTTTGAATGCATCAAGTAAAAGTGTTATGAAAAACCATTTTTTCCCCATAACCCTTTTAACATTAGTCGCTCCGGTTGATCCTGAACCTATTGTACGTATGTCTTCGCCTTTAAAGGCTTTTACTATAATATATCCGGTAGGAATTGAACCTATCAAATATGCACTAATAGCCGTAATTAATAATTCTATAACTTTTTCCATTAATACTCCTCTTAAAATTGAACTTATTTTATATTATTTTCGTTTAAATTATAGCATGCTTTACAAATTGTGGCAATAAAACAATGAATGATTGAAAAAAGCAGATTTTTTTAGTAATATTTAACTGGAAGGTTTGTATGAAAAAAATTTTAGCTTGTTTATTTTGTTTAATATTAGGATTGGCGCAAATATCTTATGCGTCTGAACTATATATGAATTATGACTTTTCGGACGAGGCACAGGCTGAATTTGACCGCCAATTTCTAAACCAGCCACAGCAGCCGCCTATAGAAATACCTATTGAACAGAAAAACCGGCTAAAACAAGACCGACATATAATCAAACGAGGAGAAAGTACTTTACAATTAGAGGATCCGGTAGAGCTGAACCTTGAAGAAAATTACGTTTTACCGGAAATTCATGGAACCAGAACATTTACAACATCTTCACAAGGGAATTATGTAACTATCCCTCAGGGTAATATTCTAAATGTAAAACTCCAGTCAGGCATAAGCTCAGGAAGCCTGGATGTAAACGATGCAATTACAGCGGCACTCGCTCAAAATTGGGAATATAAAGGACAGATATTTGCTCCGGCAGGCAGTATTGTCTATGGCACAGTTACAGATGTTGATACTGCCGGATATGCTTATGGAAGCGGCGAATTGGAAATAACTTTTAACCGCGTTACAACACCGGAGGGAATTTCATATGATATTTCGACACAGCCAATCAAAATAGCAAGCAAAAGTGAACGTGCAAAATATATGACAAGAGATACACTTATTGGGGCGGCAATCGGTATTCTTGCCGCTATCGTAGGGTCCTCACTATCCGGAGGCGATAACTGGGGCAGAAATATGGCAATTTTGGGCGGAGCCGGTGCTGCGGCAGGAATTCTCAGAGGCTCCATGCAGCGCGGACAAGATGCAAGCATTCAGGCTAATACCGTTTTACAGCTTATACTTACAAAACCTGTAAATGCTGCCGTTTATCAGCCTTTATAAATTTGCTTTAAACCGTAAAATATGATATATTATGCAACAAAGGGAAAAATTATTTATGAAATTGAATAAAAAAATCATAACTTTAGGTCTTATAATTTTGGCACTGGCAATAGTCCTGAAATTAATCTGGGTCGGGCTGTCTCATATCAAAATTGATGACTTTAAACCTGCAGGAATTGTGTTTGTAATTGATTCATCTGCATCTAATCAGGAAAAATTGCCTGAACAGAAAAAATTACTAAAACAAATTTGTAATATTCTTGATCCGGAAGATCAGGTTAAAATCTTGAGAGTTTCTGAAGATGCTTATTTAATATATGAAGGAGCACCAACTAACGGAAGTGGTATTACCAAAGCAATGGATGCATTCACTCAATATGATGCAAATGATTATGGTACGGCTTATGGGCTTGGATTAAAAAAAGCATTCAATCACTGTTTAAATATGAAAAAATCAGGACTTGTTCCTGCTATTGTCGTTATCGGTGATTTAGAAAATGAAGGAGCTGTAGAAAAACAAATTGACTGGAAACTTCTGCCTGATAATGTAAAAAATGTACTTGAATATGCCCCGGATTTGTCTATGATGTTTTTAAATGCACATCCGGCAAAATTGGATCAGGTAAAAGAAACTCTGACTCCTGTTTTAGGTGAAACTCATTTGATAGTTGCGCCTGAACAAACCAGCGACAAGGCAATTAGAAAATTCTTAACTGCCATCGGCAGATAACTAAACTAAGGAGTATATATTTATGGCAATAATTATTTCAACTTCCAAACGGGAAAAAGTATTTACAGATAAAGACATGATTAATGTCGGCACAAATTCAAATTGTGATTTTGTGCTTGATTTTGATTTTGATCTTTTGCTGACAATTCAAAATGACAGAATAAATAATAAATGCACAATTATTAACACATTCCATAATGAACGGGTATTATTTAGAGGACAGCCCGTTCAAAAAGTTGAAGTCGGAAGTGTATGTAAACTTATGATAGCTAATTCTGACGAATTTATCAGTGTCAAAATTCTGGCAGAAGAACCGGTAACTAAAACAGTTTCATCAATAGCAAAAGAAGACTTTACCGAAGATGATATAAAAGGATTGTATGGTAAAGATGTAAATGCTGTAACACGTGTTAAAATTGAAAAACAAAAAGAAGAAATAGAAAAAGACCGCGTTGCAATAATTAAACAAGTTGGATTTACTATATCTAATCTCAAACAAAAATTGACATCTAACAGAAGAACAAGTTTATTTTTACATATTTTAACCGTCTTTGCAGCACTACTATCTTCATTTGGATTGTCAAACTATCTTATGGGACTGCAAATAAAAGAAACATCTTCATATTTGCATCTGCCGACAAACATTAAAGTGTGGATTGTCTTTACCCTTATTGTGTATGGAATTTGTCTGCTTTTAAAACAGGGCGTTTATTTATACTTACAGAGTAAAATCAATGATAATATGTCAAAAACCGCTCCTATTGCACAAAATTTTATGATAGGTTTCTCTCTGCTTTTTGTGATAGGAATTTACGCAATAAATCTTATATATTATAAAAATGTGAGTGATTTCATAACATTTGCACTGTTTATGGCTTTATTTTTCACAGGTATAATGGCTGTATTGGCAATTTCCTGCGGATATTTCAAAAGCGTCGGCGCAGAATGCTCTGCTGCTCTTGATAAATATGAATACCGTGAAGATTTTGAAGATGTCTTAAAAAAATACAGATTATGGATAGATAGATATATCAACAGCCTGAGTAATACAAAATTGCAATACATAAAAGACAAACTCTTTAATCTGCAATTAAAATCAGCAGGAGAAACAGTTATTGGTATAATTACCGCACCATTTCTGGCATATGGTGTATCCAACACTCTTGCAATGTGTTTTCCTGAAGCTGCAGGCTGGATAAGAATTTCAGGCTTGCGTTTTAGTCCTGTGTTTCTTGTTCTGGCAACATTCTTAATCATTTTTGCCTTCTTTTCTTTTGTTAATGCATTTTTCTGTGCTAAGAAAATTCAAGGCTCACAAGTTATCAAACAGGACGGCTTCAGTGATTATATTGAACACGGCGTTTCAATTTACGGACTTGAAGGGGTTAAAAAAATTGAAACCGAAAAAAATCGTGCTCTTGCAATTGCTTGTTCAATAATTTTCATTGAATTTGCAATGAACGTTTCCTATTTTATGACAGAAATTGGCGGAGATTTGCAAGGCATGTTTTTAAGTTTTGTGGCGGCACTCGTACCAACAGCCTTATTAATAGCTGAAACACTTATGCTTAGTCAGACTAAGTTTGAAATAAATTCCTGTGACGAACTTCTCTCAAAAGTAGATAAAGACTAATTATGAATATAATAAAAATAGTTTTAATAGTGTTATTCATATTGTTCAGCGCATATGCATTTTTAACGGATTCCAAAATGCATATGCCTGTCATTGTCACCGGAACAAATTATCAAATCAGCGAGCAGCCGCAGCAAACTCAAAAGTCTGAAGTTAAACCTAAATACAATGTACAGCCGGTTACTCAAGAAATTAAAGCAACAACTGCCCCGCAGCAAAAAGTTATTGTTCAAGTCATAGAAGAACATGTTAAAACACAGCCTAAAACAATACAAACAACCAAACAACAACCTGCAACAGTGACTAAAGTTGTCTCTCAACCTGTACAGACAACAAGCACTCAAAATTCTAATCAGGAACTGCTTGACCGTATATTGAAAAATGCTGAAAAACCGGTTGTAGAACAAGAAAAGCCAAAAGTACAACAACCTACAAGACCGGCACAGCAGGTTAAAACTGTAAAAATAGAAGATAAGCCCCTCACCGAGGAAGAAGAAATTATTGTTTGGAATAAATGGCGCAGTGATTTACAAAATCAGGTGATGAGAGATTCTAAAATCTCTGCCCCTTATGGTACAACTTTTAATTTTTCATTTACAGTTGACAAAAACGGCAACGTTTCAAATATAAATACCTGGTCAGATGACAACAACTATACTCCGCTTGCTAAACGCGTTATCAAGCCGATATTAACAAGCTATCAACATACTGCAATATTAAAATTTCCTGCACGTACCAAACGAACAATTGTGAATGTCACCGGAGGTTATACAATGTCAAATACGGATCGTTATTCAACTCCGGGAGATTATTCAGATTATGAAAGGATTAGATAATGAAAAAACTTATTGCAATATTAATAATTCTCGCGCTAATCATAATGACAGCAGTTGTAGCATCAATTAATCCTAAAATGCACAAAACTTTTCAAATTGAAAGAATTATTATAAAGAAAGGTGTTAAATAATTGAAATATAAATGTTTAGACTGCGGAGCAGTTTACGATAAAAAAATTGAATATTGCGAATGCGGGAATAATACATTTGAAGAAGTTTTTACCTCCGAAGAAAAATATGTTGAAAAGCAGAAAACTCCGCCAGCAAAAGGTGAAATTATTTCCTGGGGAATATTTACATTTTGTATTTTACTTTCATTAATAATTCTTTTTATATTGCCATCAGGGAGCGTAAAAGAGGTTAGAGAACAACTAAAAGATCTGCCGCAAAAAACGGAAAAAACAGCTATTCCTGATATAGACAAAATCTGGAAAGATCCAGAGGCACCACAACCGGTTGAACAACCACAGCCGGAACCCGAGCCGGTTGTCATAATCAAAAAAATAATCAGAAGGATTGAAACGCCTGCTGAACCGGTCAAGACACAAGCGGTTACTAAGCCAGTTACACAAACTCCTAAACCAAAGCCGCAAACTACCACTACAAGTAAACCCGTTCAAGTATCACAGCCAGTACAAAAAACTGAAATAAAAAAAGAACAAAAGCCTGTAGTGCAAAAGCCAAAGACAACACAACCCGTTGTCTCTCCTAATCCTGCAGTTACCAGATACAAAAATATTTTACGTGAAGTGCTTTTATCAAAACTTGCAGTAGGCAGCATTTCGGGAGAAGGAACCTGCGTTATAGAATTTAGTGTAGATTCTGCAGGTAAACTCATAAACAGAAAGTTTGTTCAATATGCAGACAACAAAGCAGTGAATGACGCTGTTTATTATATGTTAATGCGTGTGCCAACATTCCAGCCGCCGCCTTCTGCATATAAAGGCGAACCGATAAAAATTAAATTTCATATAGACAATGGCGCGTATGAAATAAGTTTTCAATAATTTTTTAAACATATCCGAAAATATTAAAGTTTTTTTGAAAAAAATCCGATATATATATTGACTTTTGCCCCACAAACATTAAGTCATAATATAAAGGATTACGGATATGTCAATTAATGCAATTAGCTCAAGCATGGCTGTTAGCAGTGCTTACACAACAAAATCTACAGAGTTGAGTGAAGAAACCAAGGCAAAATTACAAGCCCTGGGAATAGATCCTTCTACGGTAAGTTCAGAATCTGAAGCCCAGAGTTTGATTGCTCAGGTAGAAGCAATGTCTCAAAGTGATCAGGCAAGACCAAATTCATCTGATCAAACATTACTTACTAAAGCTCAGGCATTAGCTGAAGATGTTGGGGTACAGTATTCATACAAAGATAATCTGGACGATTTATGCGAAAAAATTTCTCAAAAAATCGAACAACTTGCATCCCAATATGGTAATGACGGAGCCAAAATGAGTATCCTTGAAGATTATCAGCGGGAACTATCAAGTATAGACAGCAGATATTCTACAGAGATAGACAAGGACGACAGTATATTCAATGCAATGAATATGATATCTGTAAGTAATAAATATGCATTGGGACTGAAATAACAGCTTGATTTTTTCGATATGGTGTTCTATAATAAATACGCAAAGTAATTTAAATTGTATTTTGCTTTGTGTAGCAGTTTAAATATGCCGGTTAACCTCAATAGATACATATTTAATTGTTGCTTACCGGAATATTTAAATTTGATTGACAACTAAAATAATCGGAATGTAGCGCTCTGCCGAGCAAAAACACGCCTGTGGCTTGTTTTTGAGAGAGGGGTAGCGCACCTTCAAGTACGCGAGTACTTGATTGACAATTAAATAATCGGAATGTAGCACTCTGCCGAACAAAAACACGCCTGTGGCTTGTTTTTGAGAGAGGGGTAGCGCACCTTCAAGTACGCGAGTACTTGATTGACAATTAA
>CALUVG010000027.1 GCA_944324165.1 Candidatus Gastranaerophilales bacterium
GCCTGTCGCATCGTTCGCGAATAACGAGTACGCTTACGCTTTAACTCTTCGCTCACTCGCTCTCCACGCTCACGGAGACTCGCCTTTAGTGCTTACGCACAACTGCGCCTCGCATTAAACGGCAACGCTCACAACAACAACGAAGGCTTGGTTGCTCGTTCCGTTCGCTATCCGGACTCGCTTCGCTGTCTTACTCGCCGGCGTTAAACGGGACTGCAACGCCGCCGCCTTCGCGTCGCCGTTTCGCCCTCTGCCGGCTCGCGCTCCGTCCGTCCGCAAATCTGCTAGTGCCTTAGTAACTTAGTGCCTTTTGGATACAACTGCTCACTGCTCACTACTCACTACCTCTGTATCTCCTTAGCCCCGTCAATTAAGAGACAAGTCGCTTAATCGGATATACAAACCGCGAGTATTTCGCTGTTGTCGCGGCTGCTGGGACCACCGGCGGTGGAGGTAGAGAGAAAGTCGCGTTCGTATGCGTCGAGCTGAATATACTCCTGCCCAGACCAAACAGAGAATTTATCTGAGTATGATGAGGCTGAGAGGAATTGACTCCCTTTTTCTGTGTCTAACGCCAAATCGTATGTATAGCCACTGGAGTTTATACTATCATTGTTGTATACATATTTTGCAAGCTCTGTTAGCTGATCTTGGCTTGGCATTTTACTAACTCCACCACATGCTTTCACTGCACCCGTCCAATAATCAGCATCGTAGTAGCACGCATTTATTCCCAGGGTTCCCTCTGATACTGCTTGATTACACTCTTCTAATGTCATAGGGCTAAATCCTGTGCCTGGGGCTAGTATTTGACTTATGCACATGCCGCCTACTAAATCAGGATTTATCATGCAACCTATTGTACCGGCTAATTCTGTTACATTAATGCCCGCAATATCCTTACCGTTTGTATTTGGATTTTTATTGCCTGATACATCGTAAAGAATAGCCATGCTGTTAGATGTAGCACTAAATTGATTGTTAAACGGATCCTGTGTCGCATTCGGATTATATGCAATTATTGCATTTACCCCATTGGCAAACTGAACTGCAACTGTATCCGTATCCCAATCATCTTGCCCTAAGCTTGCGGCATTCTTGATTGTTGACATGTCAATCGGGTCTTCGCCCTCATTCCAGATGACTTCTTTATCAAAACATTTTGTAATATTGCTGTTGTCACAAACTCTTGTTATTTTTATGTATTTCTTCAATTCATTTACGAAGTCCATGGTATTTGAGTAGCCAGCTAATTTCTCTTCGGTATTCATCTGGCGCGTTGCCACCTCAAGGCGTTTTGTGAACACATCTTGTGCGGTTGACCATGCTTTTTCATTATAATTCTGGATTAACGCAGGTAATGTCAGCACTGCCACCACGCCGATTATCGCCAATGTTATTAGCACCTCCGCTAACGTAAACGCTACGCGTTTACGCCCCCTCCTCGAAATCAAAGATTTCGGTTTCCTCTCACAAAAACAATCCACTGGATTGTTTTTGTTCGGCAGAGTCTCGAGGGGAGGACATGATAAATTAGAGTAATCTACATGCAAAATTACGTCATCCTGAAGCGGATTGCGAGCTGAGGCTGGAGGAGCTTTCTTTGGAGCAAGCACAGCTTGCGTAAAGAAAGTCCGGAATGCCGTTACAAGCGAGCAACCAAGCTCTCGTTTCAGGATCTCATCACCGTTACTGTTTGCGGTTTCTAATGACTTTGATTTTGAATTTGGTTTCATTTAATTTTACCTCCATTATTCTATTTAATAACTATATTTTTATCATTTTTCTTGTTTATAATCTACCTTTTAAAGCTTTATATATTTTCGCACAAGTTGCCTAACTTGTGTCGAATTTTTGTTTGAGATCCCGCAAGGCGACAACTATAGTGTATCGCGTCAAAACTGTTGCGGGATGACGAAATTGGCGTTGACCGCACTTCTTTAGCGAAAGTCTGAGTGTAAGAGCACACTTCGTGTACATGAAAGCCTTGTGGGGCTTGAAGTTAGATACCCCCCCCCCCCGCAAATGCACTATTCATGCGGGTTTGAGCCCCATACGGGGCAGTGGTGAGTGTGGTGAATGGAGTGAGTGCCGTATTTTCGCTGTACAAACTTTCACTACCACCAGACTTTTTCAGCGCAACAACTTTTTTATTGTTGGGCAAGTATTCCCAACCGACAGTACAAGCCGGCGGCACTAATTCATCATTATAACGGCGAAAACCCCAACCTGTATTATTTATTTGTTCTTCTGCCGGCTTTCCTGCCATCTAAACTCCTCTAAGTTCTGTCCTCATACTTTCATTATTACATATTACCAAGAATTTTTCAAGTCTTTATGACAAGTAAACAAAATAATACTAATTTTACTAGCTGTACTCAATTATATCCGGCAAATATCAGAATTTTTTCAACCTTGCATAAGCGGCATCAAGTGCTTTTTTCCCTTGCTTACCAAAATCAATTGTATACATAGTGCTTTCACCAATATGCGTAACTTCTTCGATATGCCCCACCCCGAGTTTATCGTGGAATACTCTATCGCCTACACTATATACGAAATCTGCGACTTTTTGTTCGCTCATCTGGCGTTCACGCTCTTGTTCCGCAAGCATTTGTTCACGCTCTTTCTGACGCTTTTCCTCAAGCATACGCTTTATAGCATTATCTTTGAAAAATTCTTTAACCTTTTCTTCATCACGTTTTTTGTTGGCTTCAGATTTAACAAGCACCGTTCTAGCCGGTGTTCTGACAGGTTGGGAGTATCGTGTTGAATTACTTTTTTCCTGTCGGCTTTTATCACCGCCTGAGGCAAGCCCTCTGGTTGGCGCAACAAATCCTTTGCCAAATCCGCTGGAAGGTTTTATATAACCGTAACTGTCAGATTGTGCTGCTGAATAAGAATAATCCGACTTGCCTGTTTTGGCTTTAGACACAGCATTTCTAAATGTTGATGTATCATTTCTGCTGCCTTCAAATGAAATCATATTCAACAACTGCCGCGGAATTTCTTCTATAAATCTGCTTGGATTGTAATATTTGTATTCACCCCACATCTGACGACGTTTGGCAGATGTCAGATATAATTTTTCTTCTGCACGGGTAACCCCTACATACATAAGACGTCTTTCTTCTTCAAGTTCTGATGGCGAATTGAATGTTCTTTGATGCGGAAATACTCCTTCATCACAGCCAACAAGGAATACAACAGGAAATTCAAGACCTTTTGCTGAGTGTAAGGTCATGAGGGTTACATTGTTGCTTATATCGTCCATTCCGTCTATATCAGAAACTAATGCAACCTGTTGTAAGAATTCCCCGAGAACATTATCTTCTTCTTCCGGCTGAAATTCTCCTGCAACGTTTACAAGTTCCTGCAAGTTTTCAATATCGGCTTCACTTTCAGGTGTATTTTGAGCCTGCAATTCTGCCAGATAACCCGTTTTTTCGATAACTAAAGTTACAAATTCCTGCAGATTATAAGACTTGCTTGCATCTTTAAATTTCAGGATTAATTCGGCAAAATCTTTTAATTTAGCGCGTGTACGCGGTGGAATATCTGTTGCATCATCTATATGTTTTACAGCCTCAAAAAGACTTATATCGTTCTGGTCCGCAAAATCCTGCAAATTTTTGACGGTTGTATCACCGATAGAGCGTTTCGGAACATTTACAATTCTTCTGAAACTCTGCGAATCATCCGGATTATAAATCAATTTCAGATATGCAATAATATCTTTAATTTCTTTACGGTCATAGAATTTTAAACCGCCATAAATCCTGTAAGGCAGACCTGCAGCCATACAGGCTTCTTCCAGCGCACGTGACTGGGAATTTGTACGATAGAGAATTGCAAACCGGTTATAATTGCCGCCGCTGTCCTGTTTGATTTTGCTGGCAACAAAATTTGCCTCATCAGCCTCATCCTGTGCTTCAAAATAATCAATTAATTCACCGTCGCCCTTTTGTGAATACAGAACTTTATCAACCCTTTCGGTATTATTTTCAATGATGGCATTTGCAACATTCAAAATGTTGGCTGTAGAGCGGTAATTTTGTTCCAATTTGATTAATTTAGTGTTTTTAAAATCTTTCTGAAAATTCATTATGATAGTGTAATCAGCCCCGCGCCAGCTGTAAATTGACTGGTCAACATCCCCCACAACGCATAAAGAGCGTTCCTGCGGAACTTCAGCCTGTAAATTTGTATAAAGCATGTTAACCAGTTTGTACTGTGCAAGGTTTGTGTCTTGATACTCATCAACAAGTATGTGTTGAAATCTTTCGTAATAGTAATTTCGCACCTCCGGGTTTTGTTCAAGAAGTTTTACTGTTAGCAAAAGCATGTCGTCAAAATCAATAGCGTTGTTGTTGTTAAGAGTGTTTTCATATTCTTCAAAAATAGCCGCTATTTTTTGGGATTTAAAATCTCTGGCAAACGTTGCAAATGTATATGCATCCTGCATTTTGTTTTTTGCATTGGAAATTATTGATTTTACAAGCTTTGGCTGATAAAGTTTGTCATCAAGATTAAGTTTTTTTATTGCCTGTTTAATTACGGCATTGGTGTCGGCGTCGTCATAAATCGTAAAATTTTTATCAAGTTTTTTGCCTGACTGAAAACTATACTGTTCAATATTTTCACGCAAAATTCTTCCGCAAATCCCGTGAAAAGTACCTACCCACATATATTTAACAATATTTTCGCCCAGCATGCCGGCAAGTCGTTCTTTCATTTCTCTCGCGGCTTTGTTGGTAAACGTCACTGCCAGAATATTTCTTGCCCGTACCCCGTTTTGTATCAAATATGCTATACGCGAAGTCAAAACTTTTGTTTTTCCGCTGCCGGCTCCCGCCAGTATTAATAGCGGTCCCGCAATAGTTTGCACCGCTTCTTTCTGCTCTTTGTTAAGATTATCTAATAAATTTTCCATATCCCTATTCCCAAAATTATTTTTTTGTGATATAATCAGCATAATCGAAAAATATAATTATTGCAATTAGAAAGTGGGTAAAATGACAGACATGAATATTTTTATGAATTCCGAAGATGAAGGAAAAAACAATCAACCATCAATTGTAGTACCTATTGACGATATGGATAAAGTATCATCGGATTCGCCGGACACAGTGGATGAACTGGCAATGGAATTAGCAACTATTCAACAGTCTGCCAAAAGAATTGCGATTATAGGAAGTCGTAATTTACCTATTACGCACCAGCAAATGATAGAAACTCTGACAACAGCACTTGTTATGCAGGGTAATATAATTATTACATCAGGCGGGTCTTCCGGAACAAATGCTGCGGCTATACGCGGGGCGATGAAGGCTAATCCTGATAAATTAAAGGTTATTCTGCCGCAAACTATCGGTCAGCAGCCAAGTGATGTTCAAAATCAGCTTATTGGTGTGCCAAATATTGTTGAACATTCAGATAGAGCTATGATGACTCTTGCTGATGCATCTCGTGTTTGTAACAGAGAAATAATTGACGATTGTAACCAGTTGATTTGTTTCCTTTCTCACACAAGTAAAACTCTTCATAATGCGGTACAATACGCTGAAGAAGGTCACAAAGTTATTACTGTATTCTATTTGGATTAATCGAATTTATAAATAAGGACAAATTTGAATAATGCCGCATTCTGGTGTATGTTATAAATATGCGGCACTTTTAGACACTTTGAAAATAAAAAGAAAGATTATATGCAAGATGATTTAATAAAAAAATTAACCGGTAAAAACAAAAATGATTATGAGCAGGCGGCTAATCATCTTGTTAATACTGCCGATGTTGAGATGTTTCGTGAACTTGTGGCAAAAGACGATTATTTGTTTGACTTTGTGAAACAAAATGTAAATGAACGTCTGACAAATGCTGTAAACGCAAGCAATTACAGGAATATTTTTGTTTTGATGAAAGTTTACTCGCCGTCATATGAGGATTTTATTGTCAATTCTCTGGTTAAATATGCAGATGAGGATTTGACTGATGAAATGCTTAATTTGCTGGATAATGGAAGTACGGCAGAGAAAATATATTGCGCAAAATACTTTTCAAAGATACAGGATCCGCTGGCAGTGGAGCCGTTGCGCAAAAATGCATTTTCTGATAATGCATCGTTAAGTTACAATTGCGCCGTGACATTAGGTATGTTTAAGGACAGGGAGTCATATGAACACGCAATAGTGATGTTGAACAGTGCAGACGAGTTTGAAAAGATCACAGGTGTTAAGTTTTTGTCAGCATATGGTGACGTTTCTGCTGTTCCTTTTATTATAAACGCGATGAAAATGTCATCAATGAGTGAAAATATCGCCGCAGAAATTCCATATTTGCAAAATATTTTCTCACTCCTTGATAACTATTATGATGATGCACTCCTTGTTTTAAATAATATTATCAATGGATTAGGCGAAATCATTCCGTTATCGTGCGCATTTGACTATGAACTTTTTGAAGTATTTGAACGTATCATTTATAAGTCCGAGGACAGCAAAGCTGCGGTTGTACTGCTCAATGCACACGAAAAATTCAATACTCTTACCGAAAATGATGAGTATCTATATGATGAAGATAAAGATACAAAAAACGAAATAATGGATATTAAAAAATTGCTTTCAGATATTGATATTGGCAAACTTGAAAAACTAATTACAGAAGAATTGAACGAAAACAGTCCATTTGTATACACAGCTTTAGAGTTCACTAACGATATATATTCCGTGAGAGAGCTATTAAAATCAAATAATCAAACACTTATTTTGAAAACGGCTGAAATACTAAAAAAGCTGGGCAGCCTGGATGAAAATACAAAAACAGTCGCGCTTTTAAAAGTTACTGACACAAATATAAAATCTATTATACGCGCACTTTAATAATTTAAATTTCCAAATTATTAAATATTAAAAGTTCATAAGGTTCTACATTCAATGCTTTTGCTATTTTTTCTACAACATCAAGCGTAGGAGATGATGTTTGAGCTTCAATTTGTGTCAAAGTCGTTCTGCCGATGCCGGCAAGCCCTGCAAGTTTTTCCTGCGAAAGTTTTCTTTTTACACGTTCAAATTTTATACGAATAGCAAATTTCTTTGATAATGTCGATATAGTAGTCATATTGTTAGTAATAGTAACATATTGACAAAATAACGACAATACGCTATGCTGGTATAGTGGTCTAAATAACGACTATATATACATTAAAAAGTCAGGAGGGAAAATTTTATGAATACGGATAAATGCGGGTTTACTCTTTCAGAAGTCTTGATCACTCTGGCAATAATCGGCGTGGTTGCGGCAATTACAATACCTTCCCTTATTCAAAAATACAAAGAAAGAGAAACAGTTACAAGAGTAAAAGAATTTTATAGCGTTTTTTCTCAGGCATATCAGCTCGCAATATTGGAACATGGTACTTTTGACCAGTGGGGTCTGGGCGACTCTGTAGGTGTAGAGCACGAAGACGGCAGCACAACACTGGATGAAAATACTCTTAATAATTTAAATAAATTTTTTGATATCATGAAAAAATATCTTAAATATGATTATTATATTCCTTTTGACAGCTCAAATACAGGGATAAATGCAGATGGGAGCACACCTGAGGCAAGGGTTTCCCAAAAGGGATTACTATTGCCTAACGGTACGAGAATAACAGCATTATGGTTATCCACATCAGACTGTGAAAATTCTGTTTGCGGAGATTTTTATATAACAACTGATGGTGGAACTCAATCGGAAATGAAAAACGGGCAGGCGTATAATCGTCCACAGACTTTTGTCTTTACTATATTAAAAGATCGTATAGGTACTTATAATGTAAGCCAATCAGTATTGGAAGACTTTTGTATAAATGGAAATAACTATAGCAAATGTACAGGTTGGGTGCTAAAAAACGGCAACATGGATTATCTGCATTGTGATGATTTAGATATAAATACAAAAACAAAGTGCGATTAGTTTAGCAGGGTGAAAAAAGTACGAGCACAACCTTTTAATTTGCACGATTTTCCGTAAAATCGCGCTGTAGAATAGCAGGTACGTGAATAGAGATCTCTAATAAAGTCTATTGACAAAATTTTTCCACAGCCTTGACAAATCCGTCATTTACAACAGTATCTGTCACGTAATCCGCACAAGACTTCAATTCATCAGTTGCATTGCCCATTGCAACCTTAACACCGCCGGCTTTCAATAATTCTATATCGTTGTTCTGGTCGCCTATCGTCAACACTTCTTCTTTTTCTATATTCCATAACTTACATAAATACTCTACTGCAGTGGATTTCTTTGCATCAGGATGCGATATTTCACAAAAATTAGGGGTTGAGGTTACTATATATAAATCAGGATACTTTTCACTCAGATATTTTACCCAGCCATTCACTCTATCAGGATTTTCGTAATCTATCGCGAGAATTTTGTTAATCTTTTCAAATTTTAAATCACTAAATGGTGACACTTTAAATGTGATATACCTGGCTTCCGTATAACGACGAATTGTTTCGTCATCCTTTTCAACATACAAAACATCATCCATATAAAGATTAATATGAATTTTGTTTTCACGCGCCCATTCTATAATCTCTTTTGCATAATCCGGATTAAGATATTTGTTGTAATATACCTTTCCTTCAGGCGTGTTTTCCTTTATCATTCCGCCCTGATAGGAGACAATCGGCGTCTGAAGCCCCAATTCATCCGCAAGGAAACAGGTTGCACAATGCATTCTGCCGGTCACAAGAACAACTTTTACACCGCGTTTACATAAATCTTTTATGCATTTTTTTACTGCAGGGCTGAATCCGTAATCGCCGCGCAAAATTGTTCCGTCAATATCGGTGGCTACCATTTTTATCATAATTCAACTCCGCTAAATGCTCTATGAATGGCGCAAATAGTCTTTGCATCATTGATTTTACCATTTAATATCATCTCTTCAACTTCAGATAGTTTGTACTCATAAGTCTTTATAATTTCTCCGTCATCAGGATGCTCGCCAACAAACTCTAAATTTGTTGCTAAATAAAGATACAGCCGCTCATCACAAAAGCCGGGAGATGTATTTATAAACCCGAGTGAACGCCAGTTTTTAGCCCTGTAACCTGTTTCTTCTTCCAATTCCCTTTTGCAGGCATCATCAGGATTTTCTCCTTTTTCAAGTTTTCCTGCAGGAAGTTCTAATACGACCTCTTTTATAGGATACCGAAATTGTTTGACCAGCAAAATTACAGGCTCCCCTATTGGTTGTTCTGCCTTTTTAACCGCGACGATAACAACCCCGCCCGAATGTTTCACAACCTCTCTAAAAGAATGTTTTCCAGTTGCTATTTCCACTTCATCGCGCAAAACATCTATGACTTTCCCATTATAAATACATTCAGATGTCAAAGTTTTTTCTTCAAATTCCATAAAACGTCCTAATTTTCCAGCGTTTTTATTACTTTACACGGGTTACCAACCGCAACCGAATTATCCGGAATATTTTTTGTTACAACACTGCCGGCACCAATTACACAATTATCGCCAATCGTAACATTTGGCAAAACAACAACCCCGCCGCCAAGCCAACAGTTTTTGCCAATCGTAACTGATTCAGCCCATTCAACCGCTTCGTTTCTTGTTTTTGCATCTATCGGGTGGCATGGCGTGTATATCTGACAATTCGGACCAAAAAAGGTATTATCTCCAATTTTTACCTTTGCACAATCAAGTATAGTACAATTAAAGTTCATATAAACATTTTTGCCGAATTCAATATTACTGCCATAATCGCAGAAAAATGGTGCCTCAATATACAGATTTTCAGGTTCGTAACCTAACAATTCGGTCAAAACAGCCTTATCACAAGTTTTGTTATATTCACGAACAAGATTATGAGCCCTGTCACGCATCGCCTGCAAATCTTTTTCCCAGGGCTGATAAACTTCACAGTCAATCATTTTTTGATACTCAGTCTTCATATATTAATAATAGCATAAAGTTGACAAATTATCAAGTTCATTGTATAAAAAATACATTAAGTATATAAAAGATACTATTGAAATAAACAGAGGGTTATATGGAATTAAAAGAACTTCCGGCTTGTCCTGTAGAAACAACATTAAAACTTATCGGGGATAAGTGGAAAGTATTGATTATAAGGGATTTGTTGACCGGTACAAAAAGATTTGGAGCACTAAAAAAATCGGTAAAAGGAATTTCACAAAAAGTACTGACAAGTAACTTACGTTCTCTGGAAAACGACGGGCTAATTCAGCGCAAAGTATACCCGCAGGTTCCGCCAAGAGTGGAGTATACATTAACTGATGTTGGTTACAGTTTGATGCCGGTTCTAAATTCAATGGCGGGATGGGGTACGGATTACAAAGAATATCTAAAGCTTATCGAAAAATTAAACAAGTAATCATTATATAATGACTATATTAGCCGGGCGGATGGTAAAAATACTGCCTGAATGTCTTATATCTCATTTATTTTGCCCCTGCTATAATTCTCCCAAAATCAAAAATCTTAAAAGAGGAGAATTATTATGAACGCACTTGTTTTAGCCGAAAATTTACCTGTAAAACTTATTCAGAAAAAGAAAGAAGTTGGCAGTCTTGCCCCTATTGATATTGAAAAGTTGCCGGCTCCGGAGATAAAAAAAGAAGTCGTTTACAGGCGAAATAAACTCTCGGTCGACAGAATTATTGAATATGATGCTAAAACAGGCGACAAACTAAGAGTGGTACATTATGATTACTTTAATAATGAAAAAATACGCGCAATTGACGAATTTATACCACATACAGGACAAAAATATCGGACTATTAATTATATACTATACAAATCAATAGATGAATATGATACGGACAGCGGCAAAAGAATTCGAACAATTAACTATGATATACGTAACGAAAACAGAGTAACCTCTATTCAAGAATATGATTTAGATACCCGGAAGATTAAAAAGGTAACTCTATACCGCCGTGACGGGCAAACAATAAGCACTATCAAAGAAATTAACCCGAAAACAGAAACCGTAATCCGCTGGACAAGCTTTAGGGAAAGTCAAACTGTAAGTTCCGTTTCTGAGTACAATTCAAAAAACGGCAAGCCTTCTAAAACAACATACTATTACCGTGACGGCAAAACAGTGAGAGAAATTCATGACTACAATCCACTGAATGGTGAATGGAAACAATTCACACGTTTTGACAAGCACGACAAAATTATAGAAACTAAAATAGCCCCAAAATACCAATCAGAACAAGAAAAAGAAAATATAGCAAAGTTAATAGACAGTTTATATAATAAAAATTTGAGATTTGAGTAAAAATATGT
The DNA here is from genome assembly GCA_944324165.1 of Candidatus Gastranaerophilales bacterium. GTDB lineage: Bacteria > Cyanobacteriota > Vampirovibrionia > Gastranaerophilales > Gastranaerophilaceae > CALUVH01. Next base: position 11,329 of record CALUVG010000027.1, read on the forward strand.
TAATATAAAGAAAATATGTAAAGTTAAGATAAATAATAACAAAGTGTCATTATATAATGAAAGGAATATGTCATGGATATGAAAGCGGGGATTTTAAGTATACAGTTTCGACCTAAATTAGGAAACAAAACAGCTAATTTAAATAAAATTGAGGAACTTCTCAAAAGAAATGAAGATAAAAAATTAGACCTTATACTTATCCCAGAATTCTTCAGTACAGGCATATGCCACAATGCAATGATTAATGAGCCTGAAGATGAATACGGCGGAGAAACAATAGAAAAAATAGCGTCTTTTGCTTCTAAATACAAAACTAATATTATAGCCGGCTCAATAATCGAAAAAGTAAATGATAAACTTTACAATACCAGTTACGCAATAAATCGTAATGGTGAAACTATTGCAAAATACCGAAAAATTCATCTCTTTAACTATCTTGGCGGCACAGAAGGTGAACGCATTACCCCCGGTAATGAGCCTGTGGTTGTCGATTTCGATTTTGCAAAAGTCGGAATGAGTATATGTTTTGACATCAGATACCCGCTGCATTTCAGAAAACTTCTTCAAATGGGCGCAGAAATAATGGTTTGTCCGACTGCCTGGGCTTATTAAACTCCCAATCCGATTTAGAAAAAGAAACCACAAAAAATGTATGGTGTTCCCTAAATGTAGCACGTGCGGCAGAAAATTTAGTTTATTTTATATCCGCAGATATATGCGGCAAAGTTGACTCATTCCTTTCTGCCTCCGGAAATTCAATGATTGTCTCACCTACGGGCAATGTCCTGCAAAATGCGGGAGAAGAGGAAGGTACTATTTTTGAAGAAATAGACTTAAATATAGTAAGAGATTTTAAAAAATCTTATCCGGTTGTAGAAATTGAATAAATCTGATATAATATGTCTATGAGCATTAGTGATGACAAAAATGATTTTATTTCTACAGTAAGTCATGAGCTTAGAACTCCTTTAACATCAATTAGAGGCTTTGCGCAGACAATGCTTGCATCCTGGGATAAGCTTGACGATGAAAGCAAAAAAAAGTTCGTAAAAATTATAGAAGAACAGTCGACCAGATTAATTAATCTGGTCGAAAATATGCTTTCAGTAACTAAATTACAGTCTGCAAAAGACGATTTGATATTAACCGAAGTATCAATAAAATCAGTTATTGAAATGGTTGTCTCAATTATCAAGAATCAGTATCCAAACCGTAATTTCAAAATGAATTTTAACGAAAAAAATCCTAAAATACTCGCTGATAAAGATAAATTTTTCCAAATAATGACAAATTTAATAGAAAATGCAGCAAAATATTCTGATGACAATTCTACCATTACAATAACAACAGGTTTTTGCGACAACTGTGACTATATACCAATACAGGTTATAAATAAAGGCATTGGAATAAAAGAAGAAGATTACGATAAAATCTTTACTAAATTTTCACGCATAGATAACCCGCTTACACGCAAGGTTCAAGGCAGCGGGCTTGGATTATTTATAACCAAAACTCTTGTTGAAAAGATGGATGGAAAAATCTCAGTTAAGTCACTAAATAGTGTAACTACTTTTGAAGTGCTTTTGCCTTCAGCAGATATTGAAAAACAAGCGAGGGTAAAATGCAATCAGTAACTCTAATTATTGATAAACGTAAGGAACTATCAACCAAATATAAAAAACTGCTTGGCAGCAAAAATAATATATGTCTTGTCACAAAAAATTTTTTATCTGCAATGAAAATAATTCAGGAACTTGAACCGGATTTGATTATAATATCAGATAGTAATGAAGGTGAACTGGCTGACTATTGCAAAAAAATACGCGCATTAACTTACAATATGCGCCCTATAATCGTGGCAACATCAAAGTCCGCCGAACTTGAAGATAGGATTAAAGTTCTTGAAAGCGGGGCAGATGATTTTATAAGCGAACCGGTAAACCCTGAAGAATTTACAATACGTATGAAAGCACATCTGCGTCGTGAATACGAATCAAATCTTGATACGAAACGTCTCATCCCCGGAAATAATTATTCATTGCGCGCAATAAAACGTACAGTAAGCCAAAACAATTTATGGGCATGCCTTTTGATTAGTGTAGAAAACTTTAAAAATTATAAAGAAACATATACAGAACTAGCCTCCGATAAGCTTTTGCAAACTTACTGTGCAATAATAAATTCTTCTTTGAGTGAAAATGACTACTTTGGCTCTATATCGGAAAATGAGTTTTTAATAATAACAGATCCGCTAAAAGCAGAAAAAATAGCTAATTTTCTGATTTTTGCATTTGATTCTGTTGCATCAAAATTTTACTCGCCACAGGATACAAAGCGCGGATATATGTTGATGAGCGGGGATGAGTATGCAGGCAGACGTTCCAATTTTGTCCATACAACAATAGGAATTGTAACCAATGAATTTTTACAATACAAAGATACACGCCAGCTAATAAACGCACTTCAACAGATACATAAAATGGCAGATTTGCCCGACAAATCGCATTATCTGATTGAACGTCCGCGAATAAGTGCTGAAGATTCTGTTGATGAAATGAACTATAATAACCGTATTCTTGTAGTTGAAAATGATGAGGCAATGAGAGTTCTACTTACAACTATTCTAAAATTACAGGGTTATGAAGTAAATGTAATTGACCAATACAATGATCTTTTAAAATCAGAGTTAAATCCGGCATTAATAATTCTTGATGCCGGCAGAGTTGAGGATTTAAAAGGATTGGAATTTTGTCGAAAAATCAAGCAGAATTCTAAGTATAGAAAAACTAAATTAATAGTAACTTCCATAATACATGATAAAGAATTAATATTAAACTCCGGTGCAGACCTTTATTTACCCAAACCTTACGACATCTCAAGCTTAATAAAATGGGTAGCAATATTTATAAAAGAAAACAATGATTAGTCAAGCATCTGTTCAAGAATTTTTGCATTATTTTCTGCGCGCTGCGGGTTTAAAACGCTGTTACGTCTTATGTAAGTACGTAATGCTTCTCTGATTAATTCACTTCTTGTACGTTGTTCGTTATTTGCCACACTGTCAATCTTATTAAGGAATTCATCTGACATTGAAACTAAAACCTTCGCCATTTCACCTACTCCTTTTTTTAATAGTATAACATACAAAAGAGCTATAGACAAGTCCAATTTATAGCATAATATAAAAGTGTAAAAAAATAAGAAAGGAGTTTTTTAACTATGGATGAAAACAACAACTACGAAAATCACGAGCACCATCATCATTATGATGACTGCTGGCTTTGTCATCACCCTGTATTAAAGCATATATTAACTGCTTTAATGGTATTTTTGGGGGCATATTTGGCATTTTACACCGTAACAGATTGGCATTTTAAACGAATGATGGATCCGGCAGTGCAGATGCGCAGATTTGAAAAGAATATGATGCGTGAACACAAACAAATGGAAAGAATGTATAGAAAAAATCTTGAAAGAGGCATGCGAATAGGCGAAGAAAGCGAAAACTATATTCATCTGGAAAAGAAAGGTGATGTATACGAAATTATTGTAAACTTAAGACCTTTTGATAATAACGAAAAGAATGTTGAAGTTTCAACAGACGGAGATACCTTAACAGTAACCGCCGCTGGAGAATCTTCATCAAAGCATCACGATAAGATGATAAAGGTAACACAACAATACGATTTTGATGAAAGTGTAGACTTTGACGCCATAAGTAAGAATAAAAAAGGTGACCAATATATTATCACCGTTCCTATTGTAAAATAAGTTTTTTACAGGAGGTGCCCGAAACTTGAGTTTCGGGCACCTTTGTGATATCTAATAAATATGAAAATTTTGATTGTTGATGATTCTCAAAACTGGTTAAATTACCACACATTTGCTATCAAAGAGTTGTTTCCGGAAAGCCAAATAGACACGGCAAATTCTGCACACGAGGGTATTGCAAAAATTACGGCTAATATAGATGAGCCTTATAATATCATTCTTACGGATTTACAGATGGAAACTGATTTTTTGCCGCTATATGCAGGCGAATGGTTTGTACGGGAAGTACAAATGTATAAAGAATATAAAGACAGTCGTATTATCATTATTTCAGCGACCAGCACAATTAAACGCATTGCAGATAAATATAATGTTGAATGCATTCCGAAATATATGTGTAAAACGCTTGATGCGTATAATATTCTTAAAATTTAACCGGATAATCCTTTGAAATTTTCCAGCCGTCATACTGAATTAACTTTGTACAAAATACGCCTGGTTGAGCTATTCCTGCAGATTTCGCACATCCGTATAAACTATTACTAAATAAGTCCTCTCTCGTACCATTCCAAAAGCTATCATATGGCACCATGCCCTGCCCTTTATCTATATGATCTGCATCTGTGTAGAATAAAAAACTGTATTTGCCAAGTACCTCGTTTCTAAGTTCGTCTTCTGCCCAATAGTCCTTATATCTGTTGTCAGTCAAGTACCATATGTGTATAAAGTTGAGTCGTGGTATTGCATTAATGAAAAACATACTACCATCTAATAAGTCGACTCTTATAAGTGATTTAAAATCAGAAGTTGATTCAGCCTTAACAATTTTATCGTATTTTATGTATTTGAGAATATATGTTTCTATAAAGCTAATCGCCTGTTCTTGTGAAGAAAATCCCGTAGGGTTGTCTTCACTTGGCTCAACAACTTCCATGTTTCTCATAAAATTCCCGTTTTCTATATATGACATTTTTATTGCATTGTTCATTACATAATAAAACTTTTGAAGTTTTGTCTGAACAACCCGTTTTTTGTAACTTGAGACTATGGATGGCAGTGTAATTGCGGCTATAATTCCTATTATTGCAAGAGTAACAAGCACTTCGGCTAATGTAAAAGCGAAATGTTTGTTGTTAAGTCTTATATTTAACATAAGTTACCTCCAGTGTTATGTTTCATGTTTACAAGTAACATCATAGCATACTTATGTTATATGTCAAATTACTTTTATATATTAAAAGTTACATATTAGTACATTTAAATTTTTATAAATTGCAATTAAATTAATATTGAAATGGAGATGTTAAATGGATTCAATGAAGATATTGCTTGGCAAAAAGATAAGACAATTGAGAAAGAGTAATAATTGGACTCAAGAACAGTTGTCTGAAAAACTCGGGATAAATGCTAAGTCAATACTTCGAATTGAAAGTGGCAAAACTTTTCCAACAGTACAGAATTTGGAGAAACTGGCAGAGATTTTTAATATAGAAGTAGCTGAATTGTTTGTGAATCATTATTTAAGGGATGTTAATAGTTTGAAAGAATACATATACAATAGTCTTGAAAATATGTCGGATAGAGAAATTCGCAATGTGTACAATTTTATCTATGCCAGCAAATTTAATTAGGTTGTATTAGATATAATAGTCATTATTTAGTGAGTAATGCCATTATATAATACCATTAGGTTTAAATAAATCACAGGTTGACATCAACTTGCTTATGTTTTACTCTTAATTTTAAAATGAGGGAATATATGTCGGCACAAACAGAAATTAACAAAGATGAACTTCTTAAATTATACAATATGGATTTAGATGAACTTTTAAATATTTCATCTAAATATGTGCAAAATTCAGTCGAATTCTGTTCACTTGTTAATGCTCGAAACGGCAAATGCTCACAGAATTGTAAATACTGTGCTCAAAGCTCTCATTACAGGACTGATATTGAATCTTACCCGCTAGTGAGTAAAGACACGGTTAAAAAAGCTGCAATTGATGCCAAAGCACATTTTGCAACACGTTTTGCAATAGTAACCTCCGGCAAAACTCCCGACGAAAGCGATTTTGAAACAATGCTTCAAATGATTAAAGAGGTTAATAAAATTGATTGGTTAAAAAGCTGTGCTTCCATTGGAATTCTTAATGAAGAACAAGCCGAAAAATTAGCAAAAGCCGGATTAAAAAGATTTCACCATAACATTAATACAAGCCGTTCATATTATCCGGAAATTTGCACCACGCACACTTTTGAAGACCGCGTAAATACTTGCAGACTTGTAAAAAAATACGGTATGGAGCTTTGCTGCGGGGTTATTTTAGGCATGGGGGAAAGCATAGAACAACGAATAGAAATGGCACTGAATCTTGCTGAAATAGAACCGAATTCCATTCCCATAAACATTTTAATGCCAATACCGGAAACACCGTTCGCAAACTATCTTAACAAAATTGACGAAGAAAATGTATTAAGAACTCTTGCCGTTTTTAAAATTGCTAACCCAAAATCTGTCCTGCGTTTTTGCGGGGGCAGAATGAGGCTTTCTAAAGAAAATCAGGAAAAAGCACTCCTGTCTTGCGTCGAGGGTATTATGACAGGTAATTATTTAACCACAACCGGCACGGCTCCGAAAGACGATATTTTGATGGTCAAAAAATTAAATAAAAAAATAATTTTTTAGTTTATATAACCTATTGCATTTTAAAATAATTCTGTATATAATATTAAAGTGGAATTATAATTATAATTTTAAAAAAACTGGAGAGCTTAAATGAGAAGATTATTGCTAAGTGCAACAATTGTGGCGTTATCAGTAAATCTGGCGACAAATTTGTCATACGCACAAACGATTAATCCACAGGGCACAACACTTAATATTACAACAGATGTTACAGGTCAAACAGGACAAGGGGAAGGCGGCGCATATCACAACTCGGGAACAATGACAGTCGGAGGGCAGGATGGACAGGCAGTTAATGTTACCGGCAACAGTGTTACAGCCGGCGGCGGATACGGCGGTTACGGCGGTGCTATATGGAGCGGTGACGGAAATGATGCTCAGGGTCAACCTCTTGATGCAAAAAGCAGTTTAACTATTTATGATAATGTTACATTTAGCAATAATACAGCAAATTTGGCGGGTGGTGCATTAAGTCTTAATGGCGGATTAAAAACAGCAATACATAATAATGTTACATTTAGCGGCAATCAGGCTACAGATGCCAGCAGTTATGGCGGTGCTATATACATAACTACGACCAGAGATGAAATCAATCTTGAAATAGGTCAATCCGTTCAATTTAACCAAAATACAGCCGGCAGCGGTGGGGCGATTTATTCCAATGATGCACAAATATCAATTGATAACGAGGCAATATTTAGCGGAAACAAAGCACTTGCAGGATCAGGCGGCGCAATATACAGCTGGGATTCAAATGTGCAAGCCAGCAAAGGTGTAGTCACTGTCGGAGAAGAGGCAACATTTGACCAGAACGAAGCTGCATGGAGTGGCGGCGCAATATTTAATACTGACGGAAAAGTGGATATTGCACGGGGTGCACAGTTTAATACCAACAAGGCTCTTGACGGTAATGGCGGTGCAATCGCAAATAATGTTTCTGTCGGAACGGTTAAAGACACTCAACTTAATATAGCGGGCAATACAACCTTCAGCGGTAACAGCGTTAAAAGTACAAGTGATGGATATGGTCGCGGCGGGGCAATTTACAATGCGGGTACTGTTAATTTAGATAGTACAGAAGGCAATATTACATTCTCACAAAACACTGCATCAGATACAGGTAAAGATGTTTACCTCGCTGATAATTCTGTAATGAATGTAACCGGTTCAAACACAGTATCTTTCCAGTCAGGAGAAGGTGCTATTGCGGGAACAGGAGCCATTAACAAAACCGGTACAGGTACTTTTGAACTCGTAAACAGTGATATTTCAAGCAGTTACACAGGTACTTACACTCAGGAAGCCGGTACATTATCACTTGACGGCTCAACTATGTCAAATAATTTCCAAATTAACAATGGGAACCTTGTTTTAAGAAATGGCTCAAAATTGTTCTTGAGTAAAAACGGAAAAATTGCAAACGGTACAATTACCGTAGGTGACAGTATTACAAGAGCGGCAGGAGACGCAAGTGTATTGACACTGAAAAACGGCGGTCAGATTGCCAGCGTTGTTGACCTTGTTTTACACGCTAATAATGAAATAATAATTGAAACCGGCGCTGAAGCTACTTACGGCGGACAGGGCGGTGACCTCTGGGCAGGTAAAGTTACACTTAGCGGCGGTAAATTGACCTATGAAGGTCTTGATACTAACGGACAACTGATTGCAACAAGCGGTACCTTAGAGATAAATAACGGTACTTTATCTGTTGCCGGTGCCGATGCTACAACAGGTGCGTCATCCATTAGTGACGCTGTTACAGTAAATGTAAATTCCGGCACAACACTTGCTATTGGTGAAAACGGTACCGTTACAATTAACAACGATGATACTTGGACAGGTGATATTACTGTCGACGGCTCAAATGCCAGTTTGACAATTGATGATAGGACATCAAACGGCGGCTTGACTGCTACAACTGGTAGTGTTAACCTTGCAGGCGGAAGTTTGACTCTCGCAAATGGAAGTTCTATTGCTGACGCTGTTAATACAACTATAACCGGCGATGTAACAATCAGCGGCGGTTCTCTGGCGCTGAATGGACAGGATAGCTGGAGCGGCAATATCAATATGACATCCGGTCAACTGGATTACAGTCTTGCTCAAAACGGCGGTTTAACTGTAACCGGTGGTACAATTAATGTTACTGACAGCGGTAATCTGACAATTGCTAACGGTTCTTCAATCAGCGGCACGACTGTAACTAAGGTTACAAACGGTACGTTAAGTGTGGGCAATAACGGTTCTATTAGCGGCGGTACAAATACGTTTGACAACGGTGAGTTAGAAGTTACTAACGGCGGTAATATATCCGGCGGTGAAAATACTTTTAACAATGGTTCTTCATTAACCGTAAGTAATGGCGGTACTGTTTCAGGCGGAACAAACACTGTTAATGCAGGAAGCTCTGTAACTATTGAACAGGGCGGACAGATAACTGGTGGTACAGTAGACGCACAAAGCGGTTCTACATTTGACAATGCCGGTACAATATCAGGCAATGCAGATGTAACAATCGCCGGCACAGGTACAAACAGCGGCGAAATTGCCGGCGGCACAGTTGACATTGCAAATGGCGGTTCTTTAGAAAACAGCGGAACAATCTCAGGCGGCACAACAACAATCGCAAGCGGTGGTTCTGTAACTGTTACTGCTGACGGTGAAATCACCGGCGGTATAACCAATGTTGAGGCTGGCGGAACTTTAGAAAATAATAACAGTATTTCTGGCGGTGCGCTTAATGTAGCCGGTACAGTTACTAACAATGGCGCTATTGAAGGCAGCACAAACTTAACTATTGATCAGAATGGTGAAGTTATCGTAAGTCAGGATGCTTATGTTGATACAGAAGGCGCAATTGAAATTGCAACCGGCGGTAAATTAACAATAAATGAAGGCGGCAGCGCTACAATTAAAGCCGATGATAGCTGGGACGGTAATATCACAAATAATGAAGGTACTTTGACTTTAGTAGGCAGAGAAGATTCAGGAAAAGATTATTCACAAACCGGCGGCGAACTTGTTCTTGACGGTTCTGAATTTATTCTTGACGGAACAATTGAAGGCGGTACAGTTACTGTTAGCAACGGGTCAAACTTTGATATCGGTGAAAACGGTAGTATGACTGACGGTGCACTTAAATTTGAAGGTTCAGGCAATACCGTTAACATTTCCGGTGAGGCTAAAGCCGATGCTGAATACACAATTAATGACGGTAATATATTTAATATAAAAGAAGGCGGCAGTGCAGAACTCAATGAAAATGATATCTGGACTGACGGTACAGTTACACTTAACGGCGGTAAACTTGATTTTCAGGGGACTGTTGACGAAGATAAGTTAACCCCTAATAACGGTCAGTTGATTGCAAATGAAGGTGAATTTGTTGTTAATAGCGAATTTGATGTTGTTAACGGCAGCAGTATTGCGTCAGTCGTCAAAACAACTGTTAACGAAGATACAAATATCCTGACAGGCGGTTCTCTGGAACTTAATACCGATGATAGCTGGGCAGCCGATGCAACAATTACTGTTGACGGCGGCAAATTGACTTATGATGATTTAACTTCAAACGGCGCACTCAATGCTAACAGTGGTAATGTCGAAGTAAATTCCGGTACATTAACTGTTTCAGACGGCAGTTATATTAATAATGATGTTAATACTGTTATCGGTGATGCTGATGATGCATCCAAAACAACCACAGTTGATATAACAACCGGCGGTTCAGTACAGTTGAATCAAGGTGACGATTGGAATTCCAATGGTACAATTACTGTTAACGGCGGTTCTTTAGAATACGCGTTGCAGGAAAATGGTAAAATTCAAGCCAACACAGGTGAATTAAATATTGTTGAAGGCGGTACTTTAACAATGGTTGACACTAATGATGTTATTGAAGAAGCCGTTAAAACTACTATTAATGGTACATTGAACGTACAAAACGGTAATGCAAAGCTTAATGATAATGATATCTGGACTGGAGTAGTTCATGTTAGTGACGATGGTACATTGAATCTGAATAATGTTGTTAATGGAACTTTAATCGCAGACGACGGCACATTAAATTTCCAGAACGGTGAGTTAAACATAACCGGAGACAGTATAATAACAGGTGATGCTGCAACCAACCTGACAAAAGGTACTGTAAATATTAACAATGGTACAAATGGTGGTGGAAGTGTTACCCTTAATGACGGCGATAGCTGGAGATCTGATGTAACTGTTAACCTCGGTCAGGGAGGTAAGTTAGATTACGATCTGACATCTAACGGAACTCTTAAAGCTGATGGCGGTCAACTTACAACTCAGGATAACAGCAAGTTAACACTTAACGGTGACAGCTATATTAATAAAGAAGTAACTGCAAACTTAGCCGGTGATACAACAATTAAAAGCGGTGCAACAGTTGATTTAGGTAATGACGGAACAACTGCTGCTGGAGGCAACGATATATTGACTGGTGATGTTACGATAGATAATGGCGGTACATTAAATCTGTTCAATGATGTTGCAATGAAAGATCCTGTTGCAGGTGCAGTAAATCAGCAAATTGCTGTTAACGGTACAATGAATCTTGAAACAACCGGCGAACTTCATCTTAATGCTGATTTAAGCGGAGGCGGTGATATCAATAAAAACGGAGAAGGCGATGTATGGTTCCACGGACAGAATGGAGCTTATACAGGTACCATTCTCGTTGATAACGGCGGAGATTTGTTGTTTGAAAACGGACTTGCCGGTAACCTAACATTCGGTAATATCGACGGTAAAACAATCGGAATTCACGCTGATAAAATAACAGGCGATCTGACTCAGGACAGAGAAGCAACAATAATGTATACAACTTACCATGATGATGTTGATTTAGACCTTAACGGAAATATTGATGTGTCAAAAGGAACATTAATTGCAGAATCCAAAGGTGATAAAAATATTAATTTTGGCGGTACAGTTAACGTAAACGCAGCTGCTGATGCTCAAAATCCTGTATCAATGAACGCAAACAGCAATGGTGCCATTACATTTAATAATACTGTAACGGCTAATAATTCAACATTGAATGTTGGTTCAGTTTTAGGTACAACATTTAATAATGATACCACACTGACAAATAGTATACTGAATGCAACAAGCGGAGATTTAAACTTTAATAACCTTGTATTTGCAGACAGCGCATCTATTGTAAATTCAATGAACGGGGCTATTAATGATAACACTGTTGCTAATCTTGATATGAATGCAAGCGGTCAGGCAAACTTCCAGATTGATGTTTCTACACGAGACTGGGATTCTGATAGTTTCAATCTGTCACAAATCGCAGCGGCTAACGGTGGTAAAATCAACATCAGTGACTGGCAGTTTGTTGGTAAAGCTCCAATCGACAGATTTATTAAAGTTGATGTATTTGATGTAAACAATGTAGATCCGACTTTACTTGGTAATATTGAGTTTACTCAAACTGACAAACAAATCTTTACACCAATCGGCTGGTATCAATTATTTAATCAGACAAAAATTAACCCTGCAACCGGGATGCCTGAAGTAATGCCGGGCAGCCTGCAGGCACAACTCGTAAAATATAATCCTCAGGTATTCAGAGGTCAGGTAGCAACTGTAGCATCTTATGCTAACCAGTTAGTTACAAATAATATAGTGTTTGATCACATTTTCAATGTAAGTAACCAATTGCTTGCGGAGAAAAACCCTAATAAATATGCTGCAGCATATCCACAGTTTGCTCCATACCAATACAGCAGAAAAGACGGCAGCTTATGGTTCAAAACATACGGAACTTTAGAACATATTGATATGACTAATGGTCTGGATGTTGAAAACAATGCATATGGTGCATTAGTTGGGGCAGACTTCCCTGTCATTGAAATGAAGAAAGGCTGGAGTTTCTTGCCAACTGCATATGTAGGTTATAACGGAGCCCACCAGACATTTGACGGAGTTGGAATGTACCAAAACGGCGGTCAACTCGGTGCTATGGGTACATTTATGAAAAATGATTTCTTAGGTTCTGTAATGTTATATGGCGGCGGCTATGGCAACCAGATGGATGTAGCAGGATATCACGATCATACAGGTAACTGGTTTGTTGGTACTGCGGCTAAAGCTGCTTACAACTTCCATCCAACAAAACACTTTACAATCCAGCCTACATTACTGGCATCTTATAACTATTTCCACAGCCAGAACTGGTACACTCAATTTGGTGATATGAATATGAATGCCGGAAAATTAAACGGCGTTAACGTAGCACCTGGATTGAACTTAATTTATGGTCGTGAAACTTGGAGTATTTACGCAACAATTCAATATATGTTTAATATTTTAGGTACATCCTCCGGTAATGCTGGTAACGTAGTTCTTGAGGACATCAGAATGAAGCGTTCATATATTGAATACGGTATCGGGGCAACTAAAACTTGGAAAGACAGATTCAGTGCATATTTACAAATCACTGTACGAAATATTGCCAGAACAGGTATTGGATTCCAGGGCGGCGTAACATTCAAATTCTAAAAATAAAAGTACAGAATAGAATAATAACAGGAAGGACTAAAGTTCTTCCTGTTAATTTTTTTAATAATATACAAAAATTCTTAAAGATTTTTATTTAAATATCCGTCTATAAAGGCAAAATGAAATGGTAGAAAGGATATGTTAAAAAATGGTAGATTTTAATGACATTAACATCAATCAGCAAAATGGAATTAAACTTCCTGATAATGACAAATTGACTGCAAAGAAGGATAATACCCGTGTTAATAATATAGTTATTGATTTTAGAATACCTAATGCCAATAACGATACAGATCCTGTGTTGGACAATCTTAAAAAGCTTTTAGATTCTATAAAGGCAGATTCATCATCTTTGAATGCCGGTAATAAAGAGTTGGAAAAGGCTGTTAAAACGGCATTACCAAATGCTTCTGATAAATTTATAAGCCAGATAGAAGACATGGCTGAAAAATTAAAATGCGAACGATAGATGTCGCGGCATTGCTGTTTAAGGAATCCAAGTTCAATCCGAAAGCCGGTAATGGTTCATTTAAAGGTATCGGTCAGATGAACCTTAACTCTTTGAAAGCCAGTATAAAATATGCAGCAAAATACCCTGATGAATCAGAAGGTATTGACCCGAATATGACTATGGCAAAATTCGTAAAACTTTCACGTGAAGAACAAATGCCATATGTAAAAAATTATACATTGTCTATGAAAGAAACCTATCTTGGCAAGAATAAAGAAATGAGCGGCGGAGATTTGTACGCATTATTCTATACCCCGGGCTATGCAAAAAAACATGTACTAACAAGTGCAAATAGCCGGAGTAAAGGTATTAGAGCAATGTATAGAAGTAATAAAGGACTTGATAAACTTGATGACAACTTTAACGAAGTGAAAAACGGTGACGGCAAAATCACAAAAGATGATTTGCAGTTTACACTTGACTCTGTAAAAACAGATGTATTTAAAATTCCGGAAGAAGTTGTTATGAGCAAATGGAACAAACCTTAGAAGGATTAATTTTTAGAGACTTAAAATCTAAATTCAGGGCATCTATGATAAATAGATGTCCTTGCAGTTTGCTATCTATATTTAAAATGAATTTTATAGCTTCAAGTGCCTGAATTGAGGCGACAAGATTTACTACCGGACTTACATTACCTTGAGGAATTTTTTCATTTAGATCAGCATCAGGGAATAAACAGTTAAGACAGGCAGTTTTGTGTGGGATTATGGTTGTTACCTGTCCTCTAAATTCAGTAACACCGCCGTGTATGAGTGGTTTGTTTGTTTTCACTGCAATTTCATTAAGGAGAAATTTTGAGCGGTAACTGTCAAAGCAATCGACAATTAAATCGTAATCTTTGACAATTTCTTTGTAATTTTCACTGTCAAGTTGAACGGAATATGTTTTAACACGAATATCAGGATTAATATCCTTTATTCTTTCTTTTGCAGATAGAACTTTCAATTTACCGATATTTTCAGTTTTGTGGATAAATTGCCGGTTAAAGTTAGAGAGTTCAACAGAGTCACAGTCCACAAGTCCCAGACAACCTATACCTGCAGAGGCTAGACAGGATATAACGCCTGAGCCCAAACCACCGCATCCGCATACCAGAACATTTGCAGATAACAGTTTTTTTTGTCCTTCTAGACCTATTTCCTTTATAGCAATGTTACGCTGATATCTTTCCATAACACAAATTTTATTATAAAATCAAAAAGGAGGCAAAATATGACAAAAATTAAAATTACGGTTAATGGGAATGATGTTGAGATTGAAAAGGATTCAACAATAAGCGATTTTATAAATGAACGTAAGGTTACAGGCAAGATGTTTGCTGTTGAAAAAAATCTTGAGATAATCAATAAAGACCGCTACGATAGCGAGATTATTAAAGAAGGGGACAGCCTTGAAATAGTTGGCTTTTTTGGTGGCGGCTAGAATAATTTTGCATCCTTCTTGCTTTAATAAGGGTTGAAATTTTTTGGGCGATATGTAATAATGGAAGTGTGGATATTTGCGAGGAATTTGAATGGCTGCAAATCTGGCAACGAAAGAAGAATTTACTGTAGGTTGGGGTTTCTATCTCAACAATAAAAATACTGTTGCGTCACAAAATTCCAGTGGTAGTGAAAACTTGACCGACCCAAAAATGGTACTCACTCCACTCACCACACTCACCACTGCCTCGTATGAGGCTCAAACCCTTGTCCTGAGCGGCTTTCAGGCACACGAAGTGTGCTCTTACATAGGAAAACCGCTAAAGGCGGACGAAGTCCGCTCTTATACATTAGAATATTGGTTAATG
>CALUVG010000028.1 GCA_944324165.1 Candidatus Gastranaerophilales bacterium
GGAGAGCGAGTGAGCGAAGAGTTAAAGCGTAAGCGTACTCGTTATTCGCGAACGATGCGACAGGCAAATCCAAGACAGGGCACTAAGTATTTACAAAAAATAAGGTAATGAGGAATTTCCCTAATTGCCTTATTTTTATTAACAAACTTATAGTCCTAACGTCTTTTTTAATATTCCTCTGGCAGGCAATGGTATTTGTCATAAATCTTTGTTTTATTAGGGCAAAAAGGAGGATTTTATGACTGACGAAAATAAAAGAGAAGAAGAGATAATTGAAGTTTATAATTGTGAACTGCCTAAACGTATTTTAATGGTTGTTACAAACGCGTGTGAAGCAAAAAATCATGATAAAACAGGGGTTTGGCTTGAAGAATTTGCCAGACCATATCTCGCATTTTTGGATGAAGATTATATAATTACCGTTGCGTCGCCGACAGGTGAAATAGCTCCTATTGATCCCGCCAGTGAAAGTCTTATTAAAGATATTAAATGGAATGAGGCTAAAAAAGCTTTAAATGATACTTTGCCCTTAGATACAGTAGATTATACTGTTTATGATGCGATTGTTCTCCCCGGCGGGCATGGACCGATGTTTGATCTTGCTGTGAACGAAACTCTCGGAGAAATAATAAATTATTTTGATAAACACCACAAACTTATTGCCGCGATATGTCACGGACCTGCCGGTTTGTTACCTGCGGTTAAAGATGGAATTCCTTTTGTAAATGGACGCAAGCTTACCTGTTTTACCAATGATGAAGAATATGCTTATAAAAAAGAAAATATGGTTCCGTTTTTTCTTGAGGACGCTTTAAAAAATGCGGGTGCTTTATTTACCAAAAGCGATGTAGGCGCAATAAATGTAATTCAGGATGATAATTTAATAACCGGACAGAATTTTCAGTCGTCTGAGCTTTTTGCAAAAACTATAATTAAATATCTTTCTGAAAATACATAATTTTTAAAGCCTCTTCTATTAGAGGCTTTTTTGTGGTATAATTTTTTTATAAAAAGCTGTAATGAGAGGGGTTTAAAAATGTTCAGGATAGGCTTAGGATATGATATTCACAAGTTGACAGAAGGCAGGGACTTAATAATCGGCGGGGTTAAAATAACGCATGAAAAAGGATTGCTGGGGCATTCTGACGCGGATGTTTTAATACATGCGATTATTGACGGTCTTTTGGGCGCACTCGCTCTTAGCGATATCGGAACGCTTTTCCCTGATACGGATCCTATGTATAAAGATGCGGATAGTACAATTTTATTACAGCATGTTTATGAACTTATTAAACAGCATGGATATGTTATAAATAATATTGATTGTAATATAATTGCTCAGAAACCTAAAATGATGCCTTATATTCCTAAAATGAAAGATGTTTTATGCCGAATTTTAGAAACTGATTTAAATAATATATCAGTGAAAGCCAAAACAAATGAAAAAATGGACGCCGTGGGAAAAGAACTGGCAATTGAGGCTCATGCTGTTGTAATGTTGAGGAAAATGGATTAGATTATGGATTTGGTAAAAGAGAAAAAGTTTTCGGCAGCATTGTCTATAACTTCGAATACAGTAATTATTGTTTTAAAGCTTGTTGTTGGTATTTTAACAGGAAGTATCAGTATAATATCAGAGGCAATACATTCACTCAGTGATGTATTGGCATCTATATTGACTTTTTTTGCGGTAATGCGTTCGTCTGAACCTGCGGATGCCGGACATCAATTCGGGCATGGCAAATATGAAGATATGTCAGGATTTATTGAAGGCGGGTTAATTGTTTTTGCGGCATTGTTTATTGTGTTTGAGGCGTGTAAAAAGCTTTTTTTCGGGAATATTGAAGAGATAAATTCAACTCCCGGGATATTAGTAATGCTGTTTTCAGTCGTTGCGAATTATATTGTAAGTTCATATCTGTTTCATGTTGCAAAAAAATCAAACTCTGTGTCATTATATGCTGACGCTCAACATTTGCGAACTGATATATATTCATCATTTGGTGTCATGTTCGGGTTGATATTGATAAAATTAACAGGGCTTGCTATTTTTGACCCGCTTATTGCTATTTTTGTTGCACTGTTTATTTTAAAAACAGGATTTGAGATATCTCGTGAAACATTAAACAATCTTCTTGATGGAGCGTTGCCGGCAGAGGATTTAAATAAAGTTGAAGATATTATAAAACAGTTTCATTCGCGCGGGGTTATTGAGTATAAAAATCTTAAATCAAGACGTGTTGGGGCTGAAAAAGATATTGAAATAACATTGATTTTCCCTGAACAGATGACACTTTTGGAATGCCACAAAATTTGCGATGAAATAGAAGATAAAGTTGAAGAACAACTTGGCAAAACAGATATACTTATACACCCTGAACCGTATTGTTCACATCAGCGTTGTCAAAATAGACAGCATCTAGGTTAAAATTGTTGAATTTATGAGTGTTTCGGCTTTTGATAGTGCACTTTTAAATATTCTGTCATTTGTCAGAAAATCATTTCTTCCTACTTCATTTTGTACAATTTTTCTGGCATAAGATCCTATTGCAATACCATTAAAATTTATGTTACAGAGCTGTGCTAATTCGGCAGTTTTGCTGTTTGTTCCGCCGGAAAGCATTATATAAACCGGCAAATTTTCATTTTGTACAATTTCTGCTGCAGCAACAGCCTGCAATGTTGTCTTGTAATCATCTTTTCCTCCGCTCATTGGGAAACCGTCAGCCTGAATAATTGTTGAATAGGGCGTGCGATTTGCAAGCATTTTTTTGATGCGGGTCAAAAGTGTTTTATCACCTATATTGCCACGTCCTATGCATATGCTTAAAATCCCGCTATAAAGATTGTTTATTGTATTCCACTTAGAAAAAATCTCTTCTTCATCAGTGCCCATTGCATGTAATTCAATACAATCTATTCCTTTAACAATCAAAGGCGGCAGGATAGTCTGCAAATCTATATCTTCCGAATAATAAGAAATCGCGCCTTTTGTACAGACCTTAATACATTTCCCGCAGCCTATACATTTTAAAGGTTTTATTTTATGATATTTTATCGCCTGATGTGGACAAATCTCATCACATTTCCCGCAGCCTATACATTTTTCGTAATCTACTTGCGCCTTAGATATATGGGGATCTCCTTTAATCCCAATACTTACACAGAGATATGCATCGTTTATTTCAGCGCGTTTTAGACCGTTTTTTGCCGCATCTATTATTTCTCCTCTGGCAGAAAGATCAAAAAATTTACAACCGGCTTTTGCATATAAAGTTACAAGTTTTTCAACTTCTTCGGCATCCTCATTGCCTGCACCGCAAACAAGTTTAAAACAATTTTTATTCTCCAGCAGATCTTTCAGCATAATTACCCTGCTAAAGTGTTATAAATAATTTCTGAGGCTCTAACGATATACTCTTTTCCTTGAGGAGAATTATGCGGTCTGTTTGCGAGTATAACTACAATATATTTTTTATTATTTGGAGTGTATACAATTCCTGCATCGCCGAGCATTGTTCCTATATCTCCTGTCTTGTGAAGGAATGTAGCACCTGCCCCAAGTCCTGCCTGTATCAATCTGTTATTATGAACATGCCCCATATAATCAAAAATTCTTTCACGTGAATTTGTGCTTAGGAAACCGGGACTATCAATATTGTAAAGGATTGTAGCCATTTCACGGGCTGTTGTTTTATTTGTACCGCCCAAATCAGGCAGCCATGTCCGGATTTGAGTTTTTTTCAGTCCCCATTCTCTAATGCCGCTGTTTATATTCGTCATTGAACCGAGTTTGGCAACCAGCATATTTGTTGCGGAATTATCAGATTCAGTAATCATTATTCTGGCAAGGTCGTCTATGGAGTATTTTGAACCTTCTGCTTTAAATTGCAAGCTCCCTGAGCCTTCTGTACGGAAATATTCGGTTAGAGCCATTTCATCGTATATTGTAAGGTCATTTCTCTCAATTGCTCTGAATAATTGTACCAGAACAGGTAATTTTATAATACTTGCGGTTGCAAATATTTCATCTGCATTGATATCCACATAACTGCCATCATCATAGTTCCAAACATATACTGCCGGATGAATAGTCGGATAGGCTGCCGCAAGTCCAATTAATTGATTTTTAAGGCTTTCTATTTCCTGCCCTTCTACAATGCCTGACATTAGCGGTTTTTTAGTTTCTGCCCCCTGTAGAGACCTCATTCCTAAATACCAGTCATTTGCAAGGTAATTAGATGTAGGAAAGCGCATTTGCTCGTAATCTGCCTTTATAGACGGATACATAGTACCGCCTTTCAGTATTGGCTGGACATACTGGCTAAATCCTTTTGGTAATACAAAAAGACCAATTAAAAGTATCAAGACGGTTGAAATAACTTTATGTATCAGATGATTTCTTTTAACCTTTTTTTCATCAACATTTCGTCTAAAAGATACAGTGTTATTAAGCTTTTGACGATTTACTGTTCCATTAGTGTTTCTATAGTAGGAGACTGAAGAATAACTGCTATAATAATTATTATAGTAATTATTGCTATTTTTTTTAGCAAATTCCGGCATAAAGTCCTCCGCTATTAATCCCAAGATAATATCATAATAATCTATAATCGGGCAATTGGCAAGTTGGTTACAAATTTTTAAAGTTATTTGTTAAATTTTTTTAATGCATTAAAAGATTCACGTATCTCTTCAGCCTTTTTGTTAAGCCGGTTATATACCTGAGAATTTATTTCTCCGCCAATCAGGATAAGTATAGAAGTATAATAAAGCCATACCATCAAAACGGCAAAGGCACCAATTGTTCCGTAAACCATGTTATAAGTTTTCAGGTTGTTTACATAAATTGAAAATCCCCATGAACCAACAAGCCATAGTGTACAGAAAAACCACGTTCCGGGTAAGGCACTTGCCATTTTGAACTTTTCGTTTCCGCGCAAATCCGGCAATATATAATAACTTAAAAATGCCATTAAAAACAGTGCAGCAAATGCAATCGGCCATCTTAAAATAAGCCAGAATACGGCTGTTGCCCAGGACATATGTAAATGTGTGGTCATAAAATTAATGATAACCTTACCGAATACAATAAGGTTTATACTCAAAAACATTACCATTGTATCAACAAAAACCATTAAAAGAGATAAAAATCTTGTATAAATAAAACTTCTTGTCTCGTTAACTTTATAAGCACGGTTAAGCCCTTTCAAAACAACGGCAACACTATTTGTAGATAAAATAAGAGTAACAACAAAACCGATTATTGCAATAGTTTTACCATGTGAAAATATCATTGCCTCTGATAATACTGTTCTTATTAAATCCATTGCCTGCTCAGGCATTATGGTTGATAAAAATCTTAATATGGGCGTCATCATAGCTTTGTTGCCCATCCAGCCAAATACTGCCATCAAAAACAACATAAACGGAAATATGCCGATAACCATCATGAACCCCATTTCTGCGGCCATTCCGTAAAAATCATTTTTTATAACAGAGATTATAAGTCTCTTAATTCCTCTTATAAGGGTTCGTTTTACCATTAAAATTTACGCTTTCCAAGTTCTGCTAAAATTTTTTTTGCAGCGGTTTCAGGTCCTGATTTAATCACGCAACCGGCTGCACAGGTATGTCCGCCGCCGCCAAATATTGCACAAATTTCTGAAACATCAATATCTTTACTTCTCATTGATATTTTAGAAATTCGGTCACCTATTTGTTTAACAATAAATGAGACATTTACTGACTCTATTGCTCTTAGTTTTTCAGCCAGACCTTCAGTACAATCATCACCTGCTGAAAATCTTTCTATATCTTTTTTATATATAACAGAATATGCTATTTTATCATTTTCTGTAAACTTTGCATTGCTAATACAGTTAGCCTGAAACATTACCATACTTTTGGAGTTTGTTTCATAACAATTTTTATAAATTTCCACAGCATCAATTCCCATCCCGACTAAATCTGCTACAGTCCTAAATGTTCGCGGAGTTGTATTGCTAAATCTGAATGAACCGGTATCTGTTAATATCGCAGTGTATAAGCAAATAGCAGTATTTTTTGTAATCTTCCATTTTAAATTATTCATTATTTCATACAAAAATTCACCTGCTGAACTTGCATTTGCATCTATCAGATTTAAATCCGCATATTTAGTATTCGTTTTGTGATGGTCAATATTTATTCTAAAACGTGCCTTATCGAAAAGTGTTTTTGCTTCTTCAAATCTGTTCAAAGCAGCTATATCAATACAAATTGCCAAATCATATACAAGCGATTTATCAATCTCTTCGGCGAGTATAGCATTATTGATGTCGGGTAAAAACTCATAATTTCCGGGAACTTTAGACAGTACAAGCATATCACATTTTTTCTTAAAATTTTCTTTTATTACGTGGTATAATGCACACATGCTGCCTAGAGTGTCACCGTCCGGATTTATATGCGAAATTATCAGTATATTTTTAGCTGATTTTATGCTATCGTTTAACTTAACATAATCCATTCTTTTAGTTTATCACAAAAATATTTACAAAAAACATGGCAAAAAAAATTCTGTACACAAACTTTACAACAACTGAAGATTTAATGGAGCTGTTTTCTACCAAAAAAGAAATTAAAAAAGCTATTACGCGCTGTAATCTTTATAAATTCTGGGGAAAAGCTGCCGGTAAAAAGTTTGCGGAAAAATCAAAACCGTATTCTATGCTTGCGGGCGGAGTAATGGTTATTGCCTGCGAAAATGCCATTGTTGCACAGGAGCTTATGCTAAAAAAAACACAAATACTGCTCAAATTCCAGCCTTATTTAAAATCTTTGAAAATGAATGTAAAAGATTTACGATTTGACCCTAAAAAATGGGTTGAGGAAGAATCTGATTAATTTATTTTTATAACAAAAAGCCGGCTTTTGCCGGCGCAGTTAAAGTAGTGTTTAAAAAAACTATCCCAAATCAAACAGTTTTTACATCTTAACTTACAATTTTTGTAGTATTGCCTTTTATTTTTTTGAATTTTACCGGTATTTGAAACCGGCTTAGTTTTGGTAATACACATACATTCGAACTCATTCACCGATTACTTCAGTTTTTTCAATTTTGTTCAATATGATATCTATTTGATCTTTTATTGCAGTCAAAAATAATGCTACTTCATTCTTAAAACTATAAGTTCCCGGCCAGAATGAGTATCTGTACATTAAATAATCTCCATACATAATTACGTTTCTCCTTAATAAACTTTTACCTACAAACAGCATATCGGCATTTGTATTTGTAAACTTTAAAAATTTGCGGCTTTTTTTAAATTTCTTTACAAATCATATCCTGCCATTTATTTATTCGTTAGAAAAAATGTATAAAAGAGATTAAAAATGGATAGAGACGCCTTAAAACAACTAATTAACAGTGGGCAAATTACCGGATTTAATTTAATAATCCTTTTAAATTGAATCTATAGAGATGCTTGTAACTCCGGCATTACGGGCACTATCCATAACTTTTACAACTGCCCCGTGAGTAGAATCTGCATCTGATTTTATCATTAAACCGTCAGGATAATCCTTTAATTGCCCTTTTATTCTTGTTTCAAGGTCATTTGCCGATACTTCTTCGCCATCCATATAAAATTTGTTATCTGCTGAAACCATTACGGTCATTATTTTAGTGTCTTTATTTTCTGCCTGTTCTTGTGCTACATTTTCAGGCACTGTCAAATTAAGTCCCTGCTGGTCAAGTAATGGCGCAATTACCATCATTATAATTAACAGTACAAGGAAAATATCTGTTAACGGTGTTATATTTATTTCATTAAAAGTATCACGGTTACGACTCATTATTATCCCTCAATATCCTTTGCATTTTTTTCTAGTTCTTTTTGTTCTTTTTTGCTTAGCGGCTCGCCGGCTACTATTAATTTTTTGTATTCTGCATCTTGAGCGGCATTCATAATTTTCATTATTTCTGAGCTTTTCACCTGTTCATCTGCTTTCACAACTACTTCAGGTTTTTCAAGGGTTTCTTTCAGAGCTGTTAATTCATTAGTAAGCTGATCTTCTGTAATTGGTTTGCCATTTATATACAAATTCCCTTCTTTGGTTACAGAAACAGTCGCATTTTTTTGTTCAATAGCAACGCCGCTGTTAATTTCAGGGATGTTAATAGCGTTATCATTTGACTGAAAAGTCGGTGCTACTACCATCATTATAATTAACAGTACCAGAAAAATATCTGTCAGTGGTGTTATATTTATTTCTGTGAACAGGGCATCTTTACCCTTATTAGTTTTCATTGCCATTTTTTTACATCTCATTTGTTAAGTTTTTGTATATTCTTGCCATTATTTGAGGGCAGATTTTGTTGTACATAAATTAAGCGTACGTCAAGGCTGCATTTTTATAAAGATATATTGGAATTGCTTGGAGTCGTGCTTTCGTCATTTGAATCTACAAAACTCAAAAATAACAATTTTAGCAACTGAAAATCATCTTCATAACGTTTTACAACTGATTGGAATGAGTTGTAAAAAACAACTGCAACAATCGCAACGCCAAGACCGAATGCTGTAGCTATCAAGGCAGATCCGATACCCATTGCAACAGCGGCAGACTGATTACCTTGCATTGCCAGATCCTGGAACGTATAAAGAATTCTTACTACTGTTCCGAACAACCCTAAAAACGGAGCTACACCGCCGATTGTACCCAATATAGTCAGATAACTTTCCAATTTTCTTGTTGCCAGTGCTGCTGCAATATCAAAAGAACGTGAAAATCCTGATTTTTGTTCTGAAAAAATTCTTACAGCTTCTTCTGTAACTTCTCCGATTACACCGCCGCAATTTATTGCAATATCCTGCGCTGCCTGCAAGTTATTTTTTGCAAGTTCTCTTTGTAATTTTGGTATTAAAAGAACAACTTCTCTTTTATTTTTTGCGTAATAAGAAAATCTGTTGATAACAACTGCCACAACAAAAATTGAACAAATCAAAATCGGTAATAATACGGGCCAGTCCAGTTTAATTGAGTGTAATAATAAATCCATAATTTTATCCTCTTTTTAAATAATACAATTTCTTTTAAAATTTTTATTGATAACCTGATGCTCCGAATACGTTGTAATCAAAAGTGAATTGAATATCAATGCTTGATCCTTTGTATTCAGCCGGAAGCGGTCTGAAAGGAGCGGTTGATTGTACGGCATTTATGGCAGCCTTATCACAGGTTGGAAGACCTGATGATTTGTAGACACTACAGGACAATAATCTGCCGTCTTTAGCTATTTTAAATAGTAAAACTACTCTTTTACTTTCATTACCTTTAGGCGGATCCCAGTTCATTTTGATACGTCTTTGGAGTTCTCTCATATACGGTCCAAAATCGGGTTCTCTTATTGCATCAATACCCGGTCTGCCGTTAGGATTACCCGGTCCCGGATTACCTCCGCCTGAGCCTCCTCCTCCGCCTTTAGCAAGTTTAGAGCCGCTTGAAGAGCCACCACCGGTTGGAGCAAGAATTGGTGCCGGTGAAAATCCGCCGCTGCTTCTGCCGCCGGTTGAACTGCTGCCGCCTTTAGCCGCTGTACCGGAACCGCTTATCGGACCTGTTGCATAATGTCCTTGTTTGGTACCTCCGGCTGGAATTGGCACACTAAAAGGAGAAGACGGTTTGGTTACAGTCTTCGGGGTCATTGGCGGTTTTATTGAAGGTCTGGCTGTTGGCGGCTGCGGTTTAGCCTGTTGTTTTGCCGGTGTTGGCTTAGGCTGCGGTTTAGCCTGTTGAGGCTTTGCTGCTGGCTTTGCTGGCTGCTGTGTAACCTGTTTAACTATCTTCTGTATTGGATTTTGTGGTTGAGCAGGGGATTTTTTAGGTGTTGTTTTTTGTGACGCTGCAGGCTGTGATGTTTTTTGTACAGGTCCGGGAGCCGGAGACGGCATTGAAACTTTACGTGTCGGATCATGATGACCGCCGGCACGTGAATTTCTGTCTGCACGATATGGTGTATTCTTGTTAATTGGTGTATCTTCTTTGTCAACAAGGACAAATTCAATATCCCGCGGTTTGGCTGCAGGTTTGTCAAAAAGTGTCAATTTTATGCCAAAAAACATTAAAAGCAGCATAATAAGATATGCTAATCCAACAGATGCCGGATGGATTATTGTTGATAAAACAAGTGATTTTTTAAAACTGATTGCTTCATCATCATGTTTTAGTACAGCCGGTTGGACGTATATATTTTCTTCTTTATCTTCTTCTTTTATATATTTTCCTAAGATGGACATTTTTTTCCCTATCAACAAACCCGTATGTTTTTAACATTTTCCGGTATTATTATATTCAAAAAAATCGAATTAATTATTGCCTGTCTTACTAATCATTCTGGCTATAAGATGCCGGATTTACAGTAATCGGCTGGGTAAGCATTAATTCTATAGTTGCGCCTACAGGAATTTCGACGTCATCGCCTTTATCCCAGATAGATTTTACAAGTCCTCCTCCGGCGCCTACTGCAGTTCCTAATGCAGCGCCTTTACCAATGTTGCCGCCGGCAAGTGCCCCGAAAACTACACCGGATAGTGCTCCGGCACCGGCACCGACTGTCAAATCTTTCCCGTAATCTTTTGCTACATCAACTTTTGTTCCGCCTACGAGAACGCCTGTGTTATCTTCAGTTTTTATAACAGCTGAAATTGGTATTTGTATACCGTACGGAGTAACTATTTGAGTAAATCTTATATTCAATTTTCCGTTCAAACTGCCGTGTTTTGCTTTAGAAACTTCCAGAACATTTCCTGTGACAGAACTCCCGGCAGGAGCTATAAGATTATTATTGTAATAAAAGTCTGTTCCTAATGCTATGGTTATACTTTGACCTAGTGCCAGTGTGGCAGAACTTATAGGGGTTGTTATCACAGCCTGAAATGATTGTCCTGCAGGAACTGTAACCACACGACCTTTTAATGTGCCGCTTTGCGGAGTAACAGTCGGAGACAGATAATAGTTTGGATTATATGAAGGGTTTGTTGGTATTTGCGGTGTTGTATAATTGTAATTGCTGTCAGCAAATGCTGCTGTAGTACTAATCATTAATGCCGCCAGTAATATTTGTATTTTTTTATTCATAAAAACTCTCCATTTTATCTCATTATATAATAATATTTTAGACTATTTTTGAAATTTGTCAATTAGTTAATGTATGTGTAATCCAAATAGGGTCTGTCAGTATAATAAGTTTATTTTCACCTGCTCTGAGTGTTGTATGAACACCCATTTTTCTTTCTCGTCCGGGTCTTAATTGTAATGTTAATGCATAGTATCGTGTTTGGTAATGCGGCATTTTAACATATCTTTCCGGCATAGTCATCTCACCGCCGAGAATATTGTCATTGCTTGAATATATATAGCCTCTCACAGGCATTTCAAACCCGTCAGGATAGATCATTTTAACAATTTTTATTTTCATTGACCCGTTAGTGCCGACAACAGGTTCATGCAAATCTTCTACCCGCCCGTAAAAAACAGTATCTTTAGGAATAACATTAACTTCGCCAAGATACATGTCATTTGTGGCTATAAACATTGTTTTAAAACCTTCCGGACAGTTTTGCGTAGAAACTTCAGAGGTATTTATTACGGGTATAAATGTTCCGGCATCAAGCTGTATGCCGTCATAATCCCGAATTTCAAATTGTATATCCGGCAACTCTTCTTCTGCAGCCTGACAGGCTGTACCAAGCGTTAAGATTATGCCGAGTATTAATAAAATCTTCCTCATAATAGTTATTATAACATTTTTTTCAGAATAAGCAATTTTTTCTTTTACAACTCCAGAACTTTTGCTATTCGTATAAGTTTTTCCTGATTTTCCTGATTTAAATTTTCATATATTTTGAGCAATACAGCTTTATTATATTCAGAAGTATTTTTATGTTTATAGTTGAAAAATTCTTCAAGTTCTATATTTAATTTATTGGCTATTTTTTCAAGGTTACTTAATAATGGAAAGTTTTTACCTGATTCTATTTTGCTTATTGATTGGGGTTCAATGCCTGCAATTTCAGCCATTTTTTCCTGTGTATATCCAAATTGTTTTCTTATTTCTCTAAGTCTTTTGCCTAATAATTCTTTTTTGTTCATCTATTCACCTGAAATTGTTTAGAAATTATGGTGAATATGCTCCGGATGGTGCAATTAATCTTGCAAATATATTGGCTCCATATATGAAAAATTAAAATTAGTCCCAGACAGCCCGTACAAGACATAAATCTTCTCCGGTCATACTATTTTTAAGCAGATGCAAAGTGGTATTTGGCGATGTCTTTTCAATTTGGGAAACTACTTTTTCGCCGTATTTAATCTCTTTTTTAAACTGCATGTCAAGAGTTTTAAGTTTGTGATTGTTGTAAAATTCTATAGGAAGCGGTTCAAATGCCCAGATAATATAATTGCAATTGTTTGCATGCATATTCACATCAATGTCATCATATCTGACTTCAAATGTTTTTTCATAATCAATTTTAGAAGGGATTTGAATTTTAGAGAAATTTAAATCATCTTCACGTTTTTTGAATTCAGCCATCTTTTCATTATTAAGTGCTTTTTGCGCAGGTACAAGTGCTCTTGTATCAATATCAGCAACAGCCCAGATACTTGCAATACGGGCAAATATTTTTTCTTCCGTGCTGATTTCAAAATCACGGTATGCAAATAGTTTATGACAGCCGCGCGGTTCGGTTTTTACGGTTAAGTTATGAATATTTTGCGGATAATCATAAAATTCCATATGATATTTTAAAAGGAACCATGCTAAATTATGACTGGTAACATAAGAATATCCAAATCCGAGACTTTCTGCATTGTAACTCGCAAGATCCTGAAGATAGTTTAAGATAGCAGAAGGTTTCAGCCTTTTTACGTAGTCAATTTCTGAATATTTTACTTTTATATTTTCGCTGTAACAACTTTTCATCTTATATTTAATATAACATAAAAATGCGGCTTAATTACAACTTCTCTTGCCGTCCCAGCTCAAATCATCACATTTAGTGTAGTCAAAATTTTCGTTCTCCAATACCCATGCAGCACATGATGTTGATGAGTTTTTATTACATGCAGTTTCAAAAGGATACCTTGTTTCGTCTTTAGTTCCGAAAGGTACAACCCCTTTTTGTGTAATATAGAAATAAAAAACATCTTTGCCAAGAGTATTTGGGGGTTGGCTGCCGTTCAGGTCAATACTAAATTCTCCGCAAACATTTTTTAATGCTCCTGAACCCGCGTCTGTTTGACATACAGTTGATGAAAAGGTAAAATATCTGATAATCATCCCATTTTCCAAAATAACATAATTCGGCGTAAAACCGTCAGTTTTACCCCAATTTGCCTTGTAGCCGCCAAGAATAGTATAATTGTTATCTGCGCATCCGGAATAAGTGTTCTCACATATTTTATGAACTTTAAATACTTTTAAAATATCATCGGAGTTAAAATCTGTATTTTCGTTTGCAATGCTCATATTATGGGCGTAAGACAGTTCCGCATAGAATTTTTTTAATTTAGTTATTAGAACTTTTTCTTGATATTTTTGTACAAGTGATGGAATTGTCATTGCGGCAACAATGCCGATAATTGCAAGTGTAATTAAAGTTTCTGCAAGAGTAAAGGCTTTTGGCGTGCGATTAATCATGGAAATCTCCTATCTTTAAAATAGTATTTATAAAATTAATGTATCTAATAAATCATGTTATACTATTTTTTAAATACTTTGTCAACATATAAAAGATTTATTATGTCGTTAAATAATTTATCCCACATTGTTAAAATTACAAAATCGGAGTAATTTATGGACGATATAAAAAAACTGCTGGGCAGAAGAATTAAAGAATTACGCATAAAAAATAAACTATCTCAAGAAGAACTGGCTGAAAAAATAGATATTGCAGAACGTAATTTGAGCAAAATCGAGTGCGGTATAAATTTTATTCGCGCGGAAAAAATCGGCAAGCTTGCAGAAGCCTTAAAAGTTGAACCTAAAGATTTATTTGATTTTAATCATCAACAAAATATTGACGAGATTAAAAAAGAATTAATCAATGCCATAAACAGTGGTGATGATAAATTGCGATTAATCTATCAGATTTACAAAGCAGTTTACTAAAAACAATCAAGCGTACTATTGCAAGTAGAATTTTACAGGGTTAGTATAAATATATGAAAATAACCGGCATACAAAATCCACAATTTACTCCGAATTTTAACGGGTCAAAAGAAAAATTTATTGAAAAAATTATACAGTGTGATAACCCGAAACATATAAAAATACTGGCAACTGATGTGGAAAGAATTTGCACGTCTCTGGGGTTTGAACGCAACAAAAAACGCGGATCTCATATGACATTTAAAATATCTGAAACCGAAAATATTATGTTTGTTGTTCCGCACAACAATAAAAAAGAAATAAGCCATACAGATAAATGCAAATTTAAAGCTTTTTTAGAAAAATATTATAAGAAACCGGATAAGCAACCTAATAAACAGAATAGTAATTCACTGGATATAACTGTGTAGATATTCAATATCACTATGAATTATGCGGAATACTTGTTTGATATCATTCTCAATATTCTCTGGAAAAATATTTTGATACGGCAAATAGTATAAATCCATTGAAAACGGCTTTTCTTTAGCCGGATAAAAATAATCATAGTCCAGCTTTTGGGCACCTAAGTTTGTATAAAATTTTATTCTTCTCAATGTGTTTGGCACATTTTTGTCAGGTTTTTCTACTTCAAGATAAATGCCTTTTTCAAATTGGTTTAAAACAGCATTTAATATTTTGCTACCGTAACCTTTTGAATGATGCTTTTTAAAAACTGCGATATAATCAAGCCATATGCTATCTGCAAGTTCTACAAAAATTATATAACCGATACTAATTTCACCGTCATTAATTAATTTGACCTTATAAGATTTGTCATAAAGCAATTCAAGAAAACGTTCATAAGATTTCAGCTCCTGCGCAGGGAATTGTTCTGTTAAATCTTTATATATATTTATAAAATTTTTTTCATCTATATCAATAAAGTTCATGGAAATAATATACCATATACACCAAATTAAATGCAAGATATTGAATTAACCGTGGTATTATAATGCAGCAAAAGAATATAAAATTATAATTAATTTAAAATTACTTGCAATTTATTACTGTACATGTTTTTATAAGTTTATCCAGTCAAAAAGAGTGAAATATGGAAATAATTACCCCAAATGCAAATAAGCAAAATTTTAATCCATGGATTGTAATGATACCTGTAATGCTTACGGTATTTATGTTTGCATTGGATGAAACGATATCAAATGTTGCGTTGCCTTATATGGCGGGTTCTTTTTCTATCAGTCATAATGAATCTACATGGATAATTACAAGTTATCTTGTCGCGAGCGGTATTGTAATTCCTGCAGTTGATTTTTTTAGTAAACTTTTTGGAAGAAAAGCCTATTTTATGATAAGTGTTGCAATATTTACACTTGCCTCAGTATTATGCGGTCTTGCAACATCTATGCCTATGATGCTTGTGGGCAGGGCTTTGCAAGGAATTGGCGGCGGCGGTATTATGCCTATCGGGCAGGCAATTATTTTTGAAATATTTCCAAAAGAAAAACGAACAAAAGCCATGGCTGTTTTCGGACTTGGAGTAGTTGTTGCCCCGATTATGGGACCTGCGTTAGGCGGCTGGATTACAGAAAATTGGTCCTGGCCTTTTATTTATTTTATTAATTTACCGTTTGGACTTATTGCATTTTCACTTATAAAAAAACTTATTTTTGATCCGCCATATGCCAAAAAGCAGGCAAATGTAACTATGGATTATCAAGGATTTTTCTTTCTCGCTGTATGGCTTTTGACTTTACAGATTGTTCTTGATAAAGGTAATGATGCGGATTGGTTTGGAGCAGCGTGGATTTGTAAAACATTTGCAATATCAATGCTTGCATTTATTTCATTTATTACTATTCAGATAAAACATCCTAAACCTCTTGTGGATTTGTCTGTATTAAAGGACGGCAATTTCTTTTTCGGAACATTAACATTAATGGTATTGATGGGAGTTATGATGGCATCTTCTGCAATTTTGCCTTCAATGCTGCAGAATTTAATGGGTTATACATCATTTTTAAGCGGTATTTCTATGGTTCCGCGCGGTGCTGGATGTCTTTGTGCATCTATAGTGACAGGAACATTAAGTTCAAAGGTAGGCGAAAAAACGTTAATTATTGCAGGGTTAATAATTCTGGGGATAGGCGGGCTGATGTTTGGCGAGATTAATACACATATCGCGCTTGCTAATATTGCTATCCCGAACTTTTTATTTGGTCTTGGAATGATTATGGCAATGGTTCCAATGTTGAATTTATCATGTAGCACACTGACTAACGAACAGCAGACAAATGCTGCAGGTGTACAGAATTTGCTTAAAAATGTTGGCGCGGCAATAGGTACTTCATTATCAACGACAATGATATCAAGATTTTCGCAGGTTCACCAGTATATGCTTGTAAAAAATTTAAATTTTGATAATCTTGCATATACAAATAAACTGGAGGCATTGAGCGGAACTTTTGAAAGTATGACAGACAGTGCGACTGCTGAATATATGGGGCAATTTCAGATATATCATGAAATGGTGCAACAATCCACATTATGGGGGTATGTAGAAACATTTAGATACTTTGCTCTTGCTGCTATAATAATTATTCCGCTTGTTCTTTTAATAAAAAATAAAACCAGAACGCAACGTACATCTTGAACTACATAAAAATCCAGAGTAAAAGTCTTGCGTATTTAGCAATAAGCACTAACAAAAAGCTTAAAACAAAGTCATAAATGATTTTCCAGCCGCTTTGAGCAATAATCCAGCCTTGTATAAATTCATTGCCTTCATGTTTCAAACCTGCTAAAAACAGCATGTAAAAAATACCTATAACATGGATAGTAAGCACTCCTACTAATACAGCCTGTGCAATGTTTCTATAAGTAAATCCGCTTTTAAGAATAGAGCCGGCAAAAAATACTGCAGGAATATACCCTATAATATATCCGAAACTGTATTCAAAAATATAACCCGGTCCGCCGCCGAGTGCAAACACCGGCAGTATAAAAAGTCCTGTTAAAATATATATTAGTATACTTGTGATACCGTATTTTCTTCCAAGCATTGCTCCGATAAACATAACGATAGGAATCTGCGGGATTATTGTGACTGTTTTTAAGAAGTCAGAAGGGTTGTGATGTACGGTTTGATCAAAGATATCCGGCGGTAAAATATAATGGGTAAGATTAAACTTGATAAATGTTGAGAGCACGAGTAAAAAAGCACAGAATATCATAAGCATGATACTGCCCAGAGTAAGTCTTATTCCGAAAATTTGGCGATATCTTAATCGTTTTTCAGCTTCACTTTCGCTCATAAAATATTAATTTTCCCTTTTAATTGTTCAACAACTTCTTTATAACTCAATTTAAATTTATCGTAAAATATATTTTCTGTCCACATTATTAAGGCATCTTCATTATTATTTTGATAATAGCCTACGCGTGTTCCGAATGATTTAAAGCCGTATTTTTCATATAGTGCAATAGCAGGAGCATTACTAACCCGAACTTCAAGAGTTATATACTTAACCATATTTTTATAACAATCGTCAATGATTGCTGTCAGAAGTGTTTCTCCAATATGTTTTCTGCGTAATTCAGGAGCAACTGCAATATTAGTTATGTGTGCTTCCTCAAGAATATGCCAGCTTCCTGCATAACCTATTAATTTACCGTTTTCATCGAAAGCTGAATAATATCTCGCGAGTTCATTAGTAATCTCGCTTAAAAAAGAGTCTTTAGACCAGTGGTGATTGCCATATGCGGCTTTTTCTATTTCAATAACATTGTCAACGTCAGAAACTTCCATCCGGCGTATTTTAATATTTAACTTATCCATAAAATAATTTTACCACGGCAAATATT
Source organism: Candidatus Gastranaerophilales bacterium (assembly GCA_944324165.1). GTDB lineage: Bacteria > Cyanobacteriota > Vampirovibrionia > Gastranaerophilales > Gastranaerophilaceae > CALUVH01. The sequence continues at coordinate 18,023 of CALUVG010000028.1, forward strand.
GAATGCAAACTCATATTTAACAAATTTGAATAATATTAGTATGGTTTGAATTTTATGAAAACATTTTGAATGTACGTTCAGTATTTTTATTAATAACACTTTTAATCGCATCAAATTGCTGCTGAAGGGCATTATGTTCGGTGTCTAATTTTCTCAATTCTATGTCGTATTTGTTATCTTCAATTTGAATTTGGCTGACGGTATATTGATATTCAGCTTCAGCTTTTGCGATTTTTTCGGTATCTTGAACTTCAGTAATTTCAGGGACATTATTAGATTGAATACTTGTCCAGACAATATTGCCATCAGCATTCAGCCCGAAAGTCGCTTGTGACATAGTTATTTGTCCGTTAGTTAGAGCGACTTGCAGCCAATTTTCGTTATCTGCATTTTTATCATCAATTACAATATAGTGATGAGCCTCTTGAGTGGTTTCTTTAGCCACATCAGGAACTGTATAATACAAATCTTCATCCTCAGGCTGTACAGAATATAACAAATCAGATTCATCACTGGCATCCATTGCATACCACAGATTGATATACCATTGAGCGAGTTCTTTATCGTAAATTTTTTCAGTATATTCCGGCTTTTTAGGCTCAGTAGGCATTTGTAGATCGAAAGTTGGTTTTTCCATGTCAAAAGGCTCCGGAGGAGTTGGCATGGTTGGTTCCTCTAATGTCAATTTCTGCATATCACCGTCTGTAAAGTTAATCAACATATTTTTCATATCTGTAGAATTTACAGAGCCAGACATATTTTGTATTATATAGTACATATCAATAGCTTTTTGTTTTAAAGATTTCAAAGAATATGTACCGTCGCCGTTGTCAATATAGTCACTTCTTAATATTTCAAGTTCTGTTGGTTCACGACCGGCGTCTTTGGCTGCTTTTAGAATGTTTTGTTCTCCGGCGGTATTAAGATCATCATCACCATCACAAACTCTTAAGTAATTGCCGTCATCACCTTTTTCATTTAATCCATCTGAAATTTCTTTCATTGCGGGAGGTGTTCCCATACCCCCTGTTGTTCCATTTGTATTAAAACTTTTATTATTAGAAGCTGTATAAGTATTTACTTGCGGTCTGCTACCATCAAAGTCTAATAAAAGATTTAACAGATGAAGATAACATCCTGTACTACCTTTTAAAGCTTGTTCATAACAAAATGCTGTAGGGTTATTACTTGTACCAACGATGTTACTGAAACTTGCATACAAATCAGTTGTATTCAAAGAGTCCAGATATTCTTGATAATCTTTCTCATACTGAATCATCTCTCGGTTATACTGATCTAATGCATTATTATAGTCTTCCAATTTTTGACTGTAATCGGCAAATTCTTTGTTATATTTGTCCAATTGTGCCTGATAGTCAGCCATTTCTTTATCGTATTCTGCTTTTTCTTTGTTATATGCGTCCAATCTATCCTGAAATTCAAACTTACCTTCATCAAAAAGTCCGTATTTATCCAGAAATTCATATAAATCATTGGATTGTTCAAAGTTATTTGCATCTTTAGCGTTTACATAAACCTGACCGGAGGTATTTTTGAAAATATACTGGTTTTTAAGCGGATTATATTGATTTACAGCATTAAATGTTAGAGCAGAAGACTGCTGCAAACCATTATTATCAAACAAACCATATTCAAGTTTTGTGGCATCTAAAACAGAAAGGTATTTATCCTGTGCCACATCAGTTTTGTCAGAAAGGCGCAATTTTGCATTAGTAGCAACCATGGATTCCATTTCGTTATGGTTAATCCTTGTTGTTAAACTTAACAATCTTGCTTGTGATGCGGCAAGTCCCATGGTTTTTCCCTTTCATGTTTTATATTTATGTTGTCGGAATTTGTCAGGTGCATCTTTAATAATATAAGCGAGATTGTAAATTTATGTTAAAAATTATTCTATTTCTTTTGAGAAGTTAAATAATCTTCAAAAGTTTTGATATTAACTTTGTAGCCGCAGCCTTCGTGTAACTTTGCAGGATAAAGAATTCTTTTTGCAGGGTATTTTCTGCACATTGCGGGACGATTTTTATAATCTGAACACAGACCGTCTTCAGTTACAAGTTTACAGGCAAAAATCAGATTACCTTCAGCATCTTTTCCTTTAATATAAAATCTTTTATATGTCGGGAAAAGAAACTGCATAAATTTAAACTCTTTTTCAGTATAAGTGTCATAACTATACATATAATTACAACATTTTCCGCATTTTAAGCAATGCCCGCTAATTTCATAGGTTACTCGCTGCGGAACAAAATTGGATTTAATTTCATTTATTACAGATAGTATAAAATCTTTCATATTTATCATTATAACATATTTGCCAATATATATATTTTATACTAATATACTAATGAGGTTTTTAAAAATATGACAAACAGAAGACAAAACAGACGTTACAGGGAATCTGCAAAATCAAATGTGAGACGTAAAAAGAGTGAAAATGGCTTTTTGTCAACAATTAAATTTTTATTTGTAACCGGCTGCGCTTGTGCACTTGCCGGTGTTGCCTCTCTGCAGTTATATTTGTCTTCACTGCCGCCAATTCAAAATCTTGACGGTTTTAAACCCAATATTGTCACTAAATTTTATTCGGCTGACGGCGAAATAATAAAAACATTTACGGCGTATACTTTTGAAAAAGTAAATTTTGATGATATACCGGAAGATTTTATACATGCCTTAATCGCAACTGAAGACAAAAACTTTTATAAACATCACGGTTACGATCTGACAGGACTTGCGCGTTCAACAGTACAAAATATTCTTGCCGGACATGTTGTTCAAGGGGCAAGTACAATAACTCAACAGCTTGCAAGAATACTTTTTCTGTCAAACGAAAGAACTTTTGACAGAAAAATAAAAGAATTATTTATAGCTGCAAGGATAGAAAAAACTATTTCTAAAAATCAAATCCTTGAAATGTATGCAAATAATGTATATTTAGGCAGCGGGGCATATGGTGTCGAAGGTGCTGCACAAATTTACTTTAATAAGCATCTGAAAGAGTTAGATCTTGCAGAATTGGCACTGATAGCAGGCTTGCCTCAAGCTCCTTCTGTATATTCTCCGTTTAACAATATGGATTTGGCAGTACAGCGTCGTAATCAGGTGCTTAATCGTATGTATAAAATGAGATACATAACAAAAGAACAGTTTGAGGCAGCAAAAGAAGAAAAAGTACATTTAAGTTCAATGCCTCAATTTTATACAACGAATAAAGCCCCGTATTTTTGTGATTACGTGCTAAAAGAACTTGAAAAACTTGGATTTGATGAAACAGAAATATCTCAGGGCGGCTATAAAGTTATAACTACATTAGATTATAAAATGCAAAAAGCGGCAAATGAATCTATTCCGCGTGTAATGAAAAACTGGGGATTAACGAGTGATAAACAGCAGGCGGCGTTATTTTCTTTTAGCCCTATAGACGGAAGAATTCTAGCTTACTCCGGCGGCAAAGACTATGTAAAAAGCCAGTATGACAGAGTTTCACAGGCGATTAGACCACCGGGCTCTGCATTCAAACCGATAGTATATGCAGCTGCAATGGAACGAGGGATAGACCCTAATGATTTGATTGAAGATACCCCTATCAAAATTGGGGATTGGGCTCCAAAAAATGCCGGGAATAAATATAGAGGCAAAATTCCTGTGTATACGGCACTTATGATATCTTCCAATGTTGCGGCAGTAAGGCTTATTCAGGAAGTTGGTATTCGTTCCGTAATCCAAACCGCAAGAGTTTTGGGTATAGAAACTCCGCTTGCATATGATTACACAATTGCACTTGGCTCAAACGGTGTAAAACTTTTTGAATTTACCCGTGCATTCGGAGCTTTTGCAAATGGTGGATATATCGTTCAACCTTATGCTGTTGAGCGTGTCGAAACTTCACGCGGTAAAGTTGTTTATCGTGCTCCAAAAACAAAAGTTTCGCATCAAATTAGTTTGAAGACAGCAGCTCAGATGACTGCGATGATGAAAACTGTTATAACAAATGGTACAGGACGCGCGGCAAATATAGGTGTTCCTGCTGCTGGCAAAACAGGTACTACGGATGACAACCGTGATGCATACTTTGTAGGCTACACTCCTAATATCGTAACCGGTGTCTGGGTCGGAAACGATGAAAATGGTACAACCCGCGGTAATATTTACGGCGGTACTGCTCCGGCAATTATCTGGCATGATGTTATGAAAGCCGGTACTGAACGATATGGGAAACTTGAATTTAATTATCCGGAAGTTAAATTATTACCATTTAGTCTTTCAACCGGTATAATTAAAAATCCGGAGGATGATCCACGTGCTAAGAAAGAAGATGAACAGACCGCAGATGGAGAAAATCCTTCAGAAACGCTTGCTCCAACAGGTGCCAACAATAATGTTATGACACCGTCAGATGTTATTAAAAATTTCAGACAAAATGCTAATAATGCTCCGGCAAATGAGCCTGTAAAAGCTCCTACGCCGATACCAATGGCTGTACCGGAAACCTTAAGACAACACTAGTGAAATACGGATTATAAAAAATTGGAAACAGAAGTTATAAAAACACATATAGGCGTAGATGAATCCGGCAAGGGAGATTTCTTTGGTCCTCTTGTTATTGCCGGAGTCTTGACAGATGAAAAGAACGCAAAATACTTTACAGAACTGGGAATGAAAGACAGTAAAAAACTTTCCGATAAAAAGATATTATATTTTGCTCAGGAAATAAAAAAGAATGCTCCGCATTCAGTAATTGCAATATCAAATGGAAGATATAATGAATTGTATTCGAATATTAAAAATCTGAATAAGCTTCTGGCATGGGGGCATGCCAGAGCCATTGAAAATATTCTTGAGAAAAACACTTGCGAATATGCTTTATCTGATAAGTTCGGCGATGAAAGTTTAATAAAAAATGCCCTTATGAAAAACGGGCGTTCAATAAAACTTGAACAAATGGTAAGAGCTGAAAGCGATATTGCAGTTGCTGCAGCATCAATTCTGGCACGTGCGACATTTGTACAAAAAATGGAGACAATGGAAAATTCTTATGGTATAAAATTTCCAAAAGGATGCTCCGGTTTGGTTAAAACTGCAGCTGCCGAATTTATTTCTAAATACGGTAAGGATAGGCTGAAAGAAGTCTGCAAAACTCATTTTAAAACTTATAATGAAGTATAATATTATGAGAGGAATGTGTATGAATACTATAAAAATTACAAAAATGCAGGGATGCGGTAATGATTTTATCATACTTGACTATGAAGAATACAAAAAGACAAATCTTGAAATGCCAGAACTTGCAAAAAAAATATGTAACCGAAACTTTGGTGTAGGAGCAGACGGGTTGATTATCCCGAAAACTGATAGCGAAAATGCTGATATTGGCTGGTATTTTTATAATTCTGACGGATCTATCGCTCAAATGTGCGGAAATGGCATGAGATGTTTTGCAAAATATGTTTATGATAAGAAACTTGTTAACAAAAGACAATTCAGTGTTGAAACTCTTGCCGGCATTATAAAACCGGAATTGCTAGACAATGACATGGTTAAGGTTAATATGGGAAAACCAATTCTGGAGGATGAAAAAATTCCGTTTAAAGGGGAAAAAACACTACAGGCACTTGATAAAAGATTTGAAATAACGCCTGTGTCTATGGGCAATCCTCATTGTGTAATTTTCACAGAAGATGACCCGATGACACTTGCCACAAAATATGGACCGACAATTGAAAAACATGAATTTTTCCCTGAAAAAACTAATACGGAATTTGTTAAAGTTGTCTCAAAAAAAGAAATAAATATGTGTGTATATGAACGCGGATGCGGTATCACACTGGCTTGTGGAACAGGGGCATGTGCAAGTGCTGTTGCATGTGTTTTAAATAACTTAACAGAACATAGAGTAAAAGTTAATCTTCCCGGAGGGGCTGTATTGGTTGAATGGCAAGGGTCTGCGGCTGATATTGATAAAGATATTTTCCTTATTGGTCCTGCTGAATACAGCTTTTTTGCTGATTATGTATTGTAAAAATTGTATTTTTCATGATAAACTTAAACTATATCAGAAAAGGAGAAAAAAGATTATGAAAACTTATGAATTATTAGCTATATTCAAACCAAATTTAGATGCAGAAGAAATTGATAAAGCTGTAGAAAGAATTAATGCATCTGTTGTTGAATTTGGCGGCAATGTAAGCTCTACAGACAAAATCGGCAGAAAAAAATTAGCATATGAAATTCAAAACTTCAGAGACGGATTTTTTATCTCTATGGTTTTATCTGTACCGGCAGAAAATGTTGCTGAATTCAGAAGACAATTAAGATTGAATGACAACATTTTAAGAACAATGTTTATGGAAACAGCTGCAAAAGCAAGTGTGTAACCAAAAGCCGGTAATACATTAAGTCAACAAATGTACACGAATAATTAAGGAAAGGCGGCTCTACAAGCAATTGTAAGCTG
>CALUVG010000029.1 GCA_944324165.1 Candidatus Gastranaerophilales bacterium
TAACAAGAGTATGCGACAATAACAATATTACCAAGTGTTTTAACAAAGAAGTAATCTGGAACGAAGGCGAAGACCCTGTAGATATGTCAACAATCAAGAATGCCGCAAGCTTAGGTCAGGATGACTGGGATACGGATACAGTTGCGGTTCAGTTTGCAAATGGCGTAAATGCTATTATTGCTTACAACCCGAATACAACACAGGAACCATTCAATAATCAATTTAGCGCCACCTCAAACAGCATGGCGATATTATATGATGTCTCCGGCAATAAGAATCCCAACACAAACGGCAAAGACATAGCTCATAACGCAAATGTAACCCAACTTGCAGGAGTAACAGGCTGTTTGTTACCAGAAGAGGAAGTAGGATTTTGTATAAGCCAAATATTAGCCCCGGGAACAGGATATAGTCCGATGACAAAAGCAGAATGTACCGAGGCTAAGAATAACGGCGAAATAGACGTAGATGCATGCTATAACGGAAATAATGATTATTTTGCGGGCGCAGTAAAAGCATGTGGCGGAAAGAAAGCAAACTTACCAACCATGGCACAGCTAGGCGAACTAGCGACATATGTATATAACCATGATAGTACAATAGGCGCCCAAGAGGATATAGGTAGCGGACTGACCCTAGACACAGAGAAAGCCTCCCAATTCCTCTCAGCAAAAGGTACAGGCTATGATTCCTTCTATGTTTGGTCTGGGCAGGAGTACAGCAGCAACCTCGCGTACTACCGCTTCTTCGGCTCTACCGCCACGGACTGGTACAGCAGCCGCTACTTCCGCTACTCTCTCGCGGTTTGTCTAGGTGACAACTAGTGCTGAGTGCGTTTGACGAGACTGCTTTTAAAGACGTTAAGACGCGTCCTAACGTCTTAACGTCTTTTTAACTCCATAGAGCAATAGTGCCTTTTGAAAGCAACAGTTCACTACCTCTGTAAATATGAACCGGTTATTTCATTTTGTTGACACTATTATTAAGTAATGTTAAAATTGATAATAATTCTCACTTTACTTTTTATGTTTTTTAGTTTATTATTATCATGTTGAAATAAGAAAGGTGGTTAGATATGAAATACGTATGTACAGTTTGCGGTTGGTCTACAGAAGCTGATAAAGCTCCAGAAAGATGCCCTCTTTGCGGCGCTACAACATTTAAAGCAATTGATGGCGGAGAAAAAGTTTACGCTTGTGAACACAATGTTGGCGATGGTAAAGTTGAAGATAAAGAAGTAATGGAAGGATTAAGAGCTCATTTCACAGGTGAATGTACCGAAGTAGGTATGTATCTTGCTATGGCTAGAGTTGCTGAAAGAGAAGGCTATCCTGAAGTTGCTGAAGCTTATAAAAGATATGCTTATGAAGAAGCTGAACACGCTGCTAAATTCGCTGAATTGCTTGGTGAAGTTGTAACTGACTCTACTAAGAAAAATCTTGAATTACGCGCTGAAGCTGAACATGGGGCTTGCGAAGGAAAATTGGCTATTGCAAAACGCGCTAAAGAATTGGGTTATGATGCAATTCATGATACAGTTCACGAAATGGCTAAAGATGAAGCACGCCATGGCAAAGGATTTGACGGTTTATTGAAAAGATATTTTTCATAGTCGTTAATAGTTAACTGCATTAAAAATCCCGAAGGTAACCATTCGGGATTTTTTTATATTTTATCAAATTATGCTTTAACAAGTTCTTTTACTTCTTTTCGTTTAACCTTTCTTGTTGCAGTGCGCGGAAGAGGCTCATGTGAGACTACAATGTTAACAGGACGTTTGTATTGGGTTAATTGAAGTGATAATCTTTTAACCTCATCACGTATTAGTTTATCTACGGTATCTCTGTCATACTTTTGTTCAATATCTTCAGCAGGCACAACTACCGCAGCAATTTCTTCTGTACCGTCTTTTGCTCCAAAAGTTCTGGAAACACCAAGCACACAAACTTCACTGAAATATGGACTTTTTTCAAGTACAGCTTCTACCTCTTCAGGGAAAACTTTTTTACCGCCAGAAAGAACTATCATGTTTTTGATTCTGCCTGTTATATATAAGTGACCGTTTTTGCGGATTTCTCCAATATCTCCGGTATGTAGCCAGCCGTCTTCTGTAAATGCTGCGGCTGTAAGTTCAGGCTGATTGTGGTAGCCTTTCATTACTGCAGGACCTTTTAAAAGTAATTCTCCTGTTTTTTCATCTATTTTTGCCTGAAAACTTTTTAACAGGGGACCTACTGATGCTAAATCTCTTATTCTGTCAGTATTGACTGAGGCTACAGGACTTACTTCTGATAGACCGTAGCCCTGGTAAACTTTTATACCGAGTCTTTCAAAAAATTCACCTACAGAAACATCCAGTGGAGCACCGCCTGAGAGGCATCCGAGAAAACATCCGCCGAATTTTGCATGTATAGGTTTGAACATTAATTTTTTTATGGATGAAAAAGGTATATATTTAGCAATTGCAAGCATTATTTTGAATGCTGTTTGCACTGGCTGAGGTTTTCCTGATATATCACTTTCAATTGCTGTTTTTAATAACTTTAAAAATGCCGGTACAACAATCATAAATTCAATACGTTTTTCGCGCATAATACTTAAAATATCGCGCGGTTTAAGACTTTGTGTGTAATAAATTGAAAAACCGGAGTTCATAAATGTTGAAAAACCTACAGTCATTTCAAACAGATGATTCATCGGCAGAATAGAGAGAATATTTATTGGTCGTTCAGGTAAAATTTTCTCTATAGCTTCCGTTAAATCGTCAAGCTGCGCAAACATGTTTCTAAATGATATCTCAACTCCTTTAGGGGAACCGGTTGTACCTGATGTGTAGATAATAAATGCTGTAGCTTTTGAACTTCTCATTACCCATTTGTGTTCATAGATATTAGGAAGTTCATAGATACTTTTAAGCCCATTTGTACATGGAGGTTCATCCATAACAAGAATTTCTCTGATAGATGGAATTTCTTTTTGCAATTCCACTGCTTTTGCAATATTAGCCATTGAAACAAGCATAACAGTTGGTTCGCAATCTGAGAGAATATTTTTTAATTCATATTTAGTGAGTTTGACATCAAGGGGAACAGTAGTAAGACCTGATATTATTGATGCGAATACAGCAACGCCGAATTCAGGTTTAGATTCTGAAAGTATTGCCAGTCGGTCACCTTTTTGAACTTTTACTTCATCCATAAGATAACACGCTACCTTTTTAGAAAGGAGGCTGAGACCTTTATAGGTGAATTCTCTCCAGCCAAGTTGATTTTTTATGCCCAGAGCAACTCTGTCTGCATAATTGTTTGTTCTATCTTCCAGTAATGTTAATGCATTGTACTTCCTTAATCCCATGTCTTACTCCTAAAAACGATTTTACATAACATCAGCATATAATTTCTAAGTTTAAAAGTCAAGATATGAAGATATTTGTATTATAATAAAAATAGTGGTTAGAGAATTTACAGGATTGATTATGAAACAGGTTTATATAGAGACAATGGGCTGTCAGATGAACAAGTCAGATACAGAGAGAATGCTCGGCATGCTTTCACATTTTGGTTATAGCGAAACAACTGACCCTAAAAATGCGGATTTATTGATGATTAATACCTGTTCAATACGCCAGTTGAGTGAGGATAAGGCATTTAGTGCAATTGGCTTGTGGGGAAAGTGGAAGAAAGAAAAACCCGATTTAAAAATAGGCTTTTGCGGATGTGTTGCACAGCAAAAAGCAGAGGGCATTCTTAGACGCTGTCCGTATGTTGATTTTGTTCTTGGGACACATACAATATACAAATTACCTGATATTATAAAGAGAATAAATAACGGCGAAAGAGTATGTGAATGCGCAGAAACAAATCAAACAGAGGCAGATAAAGAAAAAGACTTTGAAATAAAACGTGTAAAAAGTGTAAATGCATGGATTCCTATTACAGAGGGATGCAATAATTTTTGCACATATTGTATTGTTCCTTATACACGGGGAAGAGAGCGTTCCCGTGAGCCTGAAGTAATCATAAAAGAGGCACAGGATGCATTAAATCAGGGATTTAAAGAAATTACACTGCTCGGGCAAAATGTAGACAGCTATGGAAAAGATTTTAAGGATAAAAACTATCGTCTTGCACAACTCTTGAGGGAGTTAAATGCGCTTGAAGGCAAATTTAGAATTCGTTTTGTTACATCTTACCCGACTGATATTACGGATGAACTTATTGATACAGTGGTAGAACTTGATAAGGTATGTGAATATTTTCATATACCTATGCAGTCAGGTTCAAGTGTTGTATTAAAGGCAATGAACAGAAGATATGACAGAGAAACTTATGCCGGGATTGTTCAAAAAATCAGAAATAAAGTAAAAGATGTTACCATAACGAGTGATTTTATTGCCGGATTTCCAGGTGAAACTGAAGAACAGTTTGTAGAAACACTTACTGCAATTGATGAATTAGAACTGGATTATTCTAATACTGCGGCGTATTCTCCACGAGAAAAAACAGTTGCTGCAAAATGGGTGGACAAATTTGTTCCGGAAGATATTAAAACTGATCGTCTTGCAAGATTAAATGAACAGGTTAGGAAAAATTGTTTAAAATCAAATCAGAAATTTATCGGACGCGAAATGGAAGTTTTGATTGAAGGATTTGAAAATCATAAAGGACAAAATGTTATCACAGGCAGGACAAGAAATAATAAAATTGTGCACATACCTTATGATGAAGATTTGACAGGAAAATTTGTGAAAGTTCAAATAATCGGTGCAAAAACATGGTATGTGAATGGAGAATTGCTGTCGCTATAGTGCCGAATTTTGTCTTATAAGGTCGCTTTTTGGGTAACAAAGGGCGACCTTTCAAATGCACTATTTACAAGGTATTGAGGCGGCTTTGTCCATGTTTTCGTGGACATGTTTTCATGGACATGTTTTCGTCTAAACAGAAACACCGACTTTTATTTTTTTCACAATACGTTATACTAATTAATGTAAGTTAAGACTCAAGCCCGCGGGAATAAAAACCCGCCTCGTTGATGGTAAAGTTGTTTGCTTACCGCTCAATGTGTTAGTGTATTTTTTTTGATTTTTCACTACCGGGAGAGTTTGTATGGGATATATTCATTGCTGTGGTGCTCTGCATAAAACCAGAACATATATTCTGGCACCACAAAAAAATATTTTAGTCTGTGAAATGGATGTTTTAATAAAATGTCCGGTATGCGGACATAAGGTTGTTCAGCTTACAAAAATTGATAAGAATGGACAATTGGCTACAATTCGTAAAACGAATAAAAAAGCTGAAAAATTTTTCAAAAAACTTAAGAAGGAGATTTTATATGAAATTAAACCTATAAAATACGATAATACTGGAAAATTCTATCTTAATTATAACGAATATGGAATATTAAAGAGATGTTATTCCAATTTAAGAAATTTAAAATTAGGATTAGAAGAAAATACCAATATTCAATCTTCCAGCATACAAAAATTTAATATGTTAAAAAATCCACTAAATCAATCCTTTTAACTATCTTACACTCTGTGCGGGAGGATTTTTCTCCTCCCTTTTCTTTCAGAGGAAATATTTTTAAGATTATTTCTAAATGTTTTATGTAAGCTTAAAGAATAAGCCGAAAAATATTAGAAAAACTCAAGAAAAAGCGAAGGAATTAAGGATGGAACAACTATCACCAAAGGAGCTGGATGTTTTGGCTTTGGTTGCCTTAGGCTATTCGGACAAAGAGATAGGTAAGAAATTACGTATTAAATACGGAACAGTAAGAACACATATTGATAGAATAGTATTAAAATTACACGCCAGAAATCGAGGTCACGCAGTACTGGCATATATTCTACTATATCCCGAATGGTTAACCAGGTTTAGCTAAAAAAAATTATAAATCAAATAATTAATATAAAGGAAGCTGTATGAAAAGAATAATAATACACTGGACTGCCGGCGGGTATTACCCGAATGCGCATGAATTAGAATGCTATCATTTTTTGATAGATAAAGACGGACATATACATAACGGGAAATTTAAACCGGAAAATAATGAGATATGTAAACCCGGTCAATATGCCGCACATACAGGAGGCGGAAATACAGGATCAATAGGAGTTGCATTGTGTGCAATGAATGGATTTAAAACACGAACAAATGCAGGCAAGTATCCTATTACTGCAGAACAATTTGAAGCCGCTATGAAATTTTGTGCTGAATTAACACAAAAATACAACATTAATGTAACGCCAAATACGGTAATGACACATTATGAATTCGGGTTGAATAATCCTAAAACGTCAAGTGCCGGAAAAATTGATATTATTTATCTCCCGCCATATTCATGGGTTGCTCAGGGTGATATCGGTGCTTTTATACGTTCAAAAATTAAGTGGTACTTAGCTAATCAGTAAAAATGTTTATAGAAAATATCGGATTAACGAGAGGTAATTTCCCGGCATTTAATTTCGCTAATCCGTTAGTGAAGATACATAAAAAAATGAAAGGAAAACAAAATGGCAGACGAAAATTTATCATCAACATCATCACAATCCGCAGAAAAAAATGCTTATGATCCATTTGTACCCGAAATATGGAGTAAAAAGCTTAATGCAATGCTGGAAAAAAATTGCGTAATGCTGCAATGTGTAAACAGAAATTATGAAGGCGAAATAGCAAATCAAGGTGATACTGTAAAAATCATTACTCCTTCTAAAGTAACAGTTTCAACACTGGGGTCAACAGCTATTACTTATGATGAGTTGGAACCAGAATCAATGGATCTTGTAATTGATCAAAAGAAATTTTTTGCATTCAAAATTAATGACGTTGCACAGGTACAGGCTAACACAGATATTATGGTCGCTCACCTTTCAAATGCACAAAAAGCAATTGAAGAAGTTCAGGATTCATACCTGTTGTCTATGCATGCAAATGTTGACAAAAATAATATTGTAGGCTCAGATGAATCACCAATTGAACTTAGTAAAACAACAATTTATGAGCAGTTTGTGAAACTTGCATTGTGTTTGAAAAATTCTGATGCGGTAACAGGCGGTAAAAAACCGTGGGTGGTTATTAACCCGACTATTGAATCATATTTACTTCAAAGTACAGAATTTATCAATGCACACAATGTTGCTGATGAAACACTTAGAGAAGGTGCCATCGGCAGAATCGCAGGCATGGATGTGCTGGTAAGCACAAATTTAACTGAAACAGCAGGTAAATATTATATTCTTGCCGGTACAAACGATGCAATTACTTTTGCTTCACAACTTGCAAGAATTGAAAGGTTAAGAGATAAAGACAGTTTTTCTGATCTTGTGCGCGGTTTGTATTTGTATGGTGCTAAAACAGTTCAGCCAAAAGCATTAGCAAAATTAGTTGTTAAATCAGGAACATCTTCATAATCCTCATATTGGTAATTCAGGTAAAGCGGGCATAAATCAGTCCGCTTTACCGCCTCAAAAAAATGAAATAAAAAGTAAAGGAGACATAATGACAGAAACAGCAAATCAATTAAAAAAACTTATGGAAAATTTATTTGAATCAACTGCACAGAAAAAAACAACAGAAAATGTTGGACAAGATAATGCAGGGTCAGATGATTATATGAGTACTTTAATCCATATAAATTCACTTGTTAAAAGCGGGTTGTTACCTGCAGAACAAGCTAAAGGTATATTATATGCAGTAATTAACAAAGAATTGGGCATTACAGGATCAAATCCTGCTCAATCTTCAGCCACACAAACAGCAAATTGGCAGCCGCAGGTTCCGCAACAACCGGCTGCCGCTGCTGAGGCTGGTAAATATAGTGAAATTTTTGACTATCTTAAAGGTGTAAATTCTCAGTTAGATCAAGACGATTACAATAATTTATCACAAATAATAGATAATATTGCTCAAAATGCTGTAGACAAACAATTACAACAGATGGAGCACGAGAAAAAATTATCCAGTGGAAATTCCAATGCTAAAAGTCGTTTAACTGCAAATGCGCAAAATACCGGTTATGAAAGTAAAAAAGACAGAATATTTACCAGAGAAGAAATAGGTAGAATGAGCACTAAAGAATTTCTGGAAAATGAAGACGCTATTATGTACCAGTTAAGAAATAAAATGATCTAATAGTTATGAAAATTGGCAGGGACAAAATCCTGTCCCTGTCAATTAATCAAATAAGGAGTATAAGTATACAATGAACTACTTAGAAATAATTAATAAGTGCCTGTCAGAATTGAGTTTTAAACAGGCTGAAGAATTTTCAGATTTAGTAAAACCTGAACATCAGAGAATAAAAAATTATATAAATATTATTTCGCAGGAGATCTGTACTTCAGAAAACTGGAATTTCTTGTTAAGACAAAAAGAACTGTCGCTTCCAGCAAATTCAGGCGAAGTGCAAAATACTATCTGCGGAAAAATATTAGCAGTCTATATTGACGATAGTGAATACAGGTTTATTGATGATTTTAAAAAGCTTGTATTGCAAAAAGAAAAATCAAAAGTATACAGCATTTTTAATGATAAACTACTATTCCCTAAATTTGAGGAAGATAAAAAAGTTGAAGTTATTTATTACACTTCAAATTGGGCATTATCCTCAAATAACGAAGAAAAGAGTAAATTGGAAGAAGCATCAGATAAAACCATTATTCCTGAACAGTTCATAGAACCGATTTTGGTGTACGGAACATGCTTGCGCTTGAAAGGTGATCCTCAATATATTAAATACAATTACTGGCAGAGCATGTATAATTCCGCAATTGCAAACATGCGTTCGGAAATGACAGTGAACTCTGATTATGCCCCTTCTATAAGGCTATTTAGAAAATAAGCTGTAACCTGCATAAAAAAAACAGGAAGTAAATTTCATTGCCCCCTGTTAAGATTTACACTAGCCGAAATATAAATAGCATTTATATTATACATTTTTTTTCGCAAAAACACAAATTATATTTAGAAATGTAAACGATTAGAGATGAAAAGGTTAACAAATCAACAGAAAAAATTTGTAACGGAGTACATAAAATCTTTGAATGGTGAGCTTTCCGCCAAACTGGCCGGATATAAATCCAAAAATTTAAAAGAAGTTGCACAGAAATTACTTTCTAACAATTCTGTAATAAATGAAATAAAACTTCAAATAAAAAGACAGATATCTTCTCTATGTGTGAATAAAGGATACGTTGTACAAAAACTATTACAAATAGCAGAGTTTTCGCTTACTGAAGAAGATATTTTGGATAAAGAAGGATTTCCAACCGGTAAAAAGAAACTCCGGGATACATCTGCCGGCTTAAAAGCACTGGAAAATCTTTGTAAATATCTTGGATTCAATAATCCGGAGGAGGAAGATTATAAACCGGCTAAAATAATAACTATTTCCAATTTAGATAAAGACAAAATATAACAATTTATTTTTTAAACAAGGAGATTTTTTATGAAAAACAAAGATAATAACGAAATAGAAGAAATGCTCTTGAGCAATACTTCATTGGATGAACTTATTAAGAAGAAGATAGAAAAGGAATTTGTGTCAGAAATTGAACAGGCAAAAAGACCGAAAGAAAAAAAACATATCACTGATATTTCAAAGGTGCCGCAAAATCTGATATTTTCCCGACAGTCAGTGTTTAAGGTATTTAACAGGTTAAATAAAAGTGAAACATACATAAACGGAATTCAGGCGGAAGCCTTAACCGGTACCCAAAATAATATTCATGACAAACTGAAAAATGGTGAAATAAGCACTTTTGTAACAAAAGATGCATATATAAAGTTTGAATATGTGGAATTTTATGAATAACCCGGAGAATAACTATGGAAATAATACAAGAAGATTTAACAAAAAAATTAAGTGAAGGCGAACAGACACAATTAGTTCAAAGTATATGTTCAAAATATGATGAATTTGAAAGACGCAGAAGTTCGCAGTTAAACGATATAAAGGTTGTACGCAGTGCAATTTATGATTTGAACATGCCGCATTACAATGCCTGGGAAACCCGCATGTCATTGCCGGATATTTATGAACTTGCACAAACTCTAAAATCCCATTTAAGCCAGAATTTGTATTCACATCCTGATGCCATGTTTGATGTATCAGGAACAACTCCGCAGACTCAACAGTATGCAAACCGGCAGAAGGCAATGCTTGTGAATACTTTTGAACAAATGAATATTGAAAATGAAATTGATAAAGTTATTGACGGTATTGTTGAAACCGGTGAATGTACATTATTTGTCGGCTGGGAAACTAAGATTAAACAAATTCGACGTGCCCTTTCGCTGGAAGAAATCCTAGACTCCGGCATTGAATCAGGATTTGTAATTGAGGAAAAAGTAGTCTATGACAACGCAAAAGTAAGACATATAAAGCCTGAAGATTTTGTATTTGATAAATACAATAGGGATAACTGGGACAGCTGTGCAAAAATATATCGTACATATTGCAGTATGGATGAAATTATATCCGATAAATCAAACAATTTACTGACCCCGTTTAAAAAGGAAATATTGAAAGGAGTGGTGGCTAAAAAAAGACGTACAGAAGATAATCGCGCTGTAGAAGATAATAAACTGGAAATTTTAGAATACTGGGGCGATATAGAATTAGCTGACGGGCAAATATTTAAAAATTGTTTAATAGTAGTTGCAGGAAGACGTGAAGTAATAAGATTTGAGACAAATCCTTTTGTTATAAATCCTTTTATCTATGCAAATATTATAGAAGATCCGCATACCGGACGAGGAATATCCCCGTTAAGAGTTGCTCTTGTTTTGAATAATATATCTTCAACAATATTGAATAAACAACTGGATGCTCTTGCTTTAATGATGAATCCTCCGTATCTGGCTCCGAAAGGTTGTTTTAAAGGGCAACAGGACGTAAGTCCGGGCAAAATTATAGAATACGATGCTGCTTTAATGCCGCAGCCGCCTACACCTTTAGAGTTTGATAAAGCAATGGTAGGCTGGGATTTTCTAAATTATTTTAAAACTACCATTGAAAGTGCAACCGGTATTTTCAAAAACATGGCAGGAAATTTGCAGCAGGTAAACAGAACAGCTACCGAATTAAACTATTCGGCAAGCGGTCAGGAAGCAAGATTGAATATGCTTATTGATTCTATAAGCCGAAAAGTAATTGTGCCTATGGTTGAAAAAACAGCGGATATAATAGCTAACTTTAAGCTGGGTAAAGAATTAATTGGCATCAATGATCATGGAAAAACTGAATTTATAGAAATTGATGACAGCATAAGAACTGCCAGTTATGTTTACCGTTATGGAGACAGAAAAGCTTCATTTGAGCGTAAAAACAGGATTAAAGAGCTATTTGAAATTATTAAATCACTTGCAGACTTTCCTGATGTTGCGGACAGTGTAAACTGGGTTGAATGCTTTAAATTTGCACTTGAGCAATATGGAATAGAAAATGCCAATAATTTTCTTAGCGAAAAAAATACTGAAAATAAGAATACAAACGATACTAATAAAGCAAATCAATCAATGAAAAATCCAGAACGATAAATACTCTTCTCATTGCATTGTTGGACATTCTCTGTGCCGTCGTTCCATTATGTTTGATTAACACTTACCCCTTCTTGTCTATTACGGCGGCACTTTTTTTAAATAGGATTATTAAAAATTATGGAATATAAATTATTAAAAGCACAAAGAGAATTTTTAGAAATACCACATAATTACAATTTGGATGTTGCGGTTTATCAAGGCGGGTTTGGCTCAGGAAAAACTTTTTCAGGTGCACTTTTAGGTATACTGTTAAGCCAAAAATTTCCTGGAATAAAAGGACTTGTAGGGGCACAGACTTACACCCTTGTTCGTGATACAACATTGCAGACTTACTTTGAACATCTGGATAATATAGGGTTTCAAGAAGATATTGACTATGAATGGTCAGCATCTATGCAAAAGCTTACTTTTAAGAATGGTTCAGAAATTTTATTTAGACATTTTGATGAGCCTAATAAATTAAAATCTTTGAATTTGGGCTTTGTTGAAATTGAGGAGATGTCAGACATACCTTATGATACTTTTTTGATATTGCTGAGTCGAATGCGCCAGCGAATTAAAAAAACATGGAAAAACTTTAAATACAGAATTTTCGGGCACACCAACCCTGAGATGCGCCGCGGCTGGATTTATAAGACATTTATGGTTGATCCTCCGCCAAATTACCGCTTGATTACAGCCCCGACAACTCAAAATATTTACCTTCCTGAAGGTTATTGCGAAGAGTTGAAAAAACTTTATGATGAACAATATTATAATATTTTTGTACTTGCAAAGACCGGTGAATATAATAAAGGTCTGGTTATAAAAGACTTTACGGAGGAAAATATAAAAAACATATCTTACCAGCAGGAAATGGATTTGCATATAAGCTGCGATTTTAATGTTGATCCTATGGCATGGGTACTTGCACACAAGACTGAAGATAAAGTTTTTTATTTTGATGAAATAGTTTTAGAAAATACAACTACAGCAAAGACATGTGAAGAATTTTGCCGCCGCTATCCTAATCATAAGGGCAGAATTATTGTAAATGGAGATGCATCAGGTGATAACAGAAGCTGTACGAGTGAATATACTAATTATGTAATTATCAAAAAAATGCTTTTACAGTATGGATATGATGTCGACATTAAAATAAAGCCATACAATCCTCCTATTAAGAATAGGATTATGGCATTTAATGCAAAAGTTCGCTCCGCGGATGGAGAAGTATATCTTTTTGTAGACCCGAAATGTGAAAAGCTTTTATACAATATTTACAATCTTCGCTATCGGGAAGGTACATCACAAATAGATATACCTACTTATCAACAAATTAAACAATCTAAAGAGTTGAAATTTCTCTCTCACCCTATGGATGCCGCATCTTATCTTGTGGATTTTTATTGGCCGATTCGTTTGTAAACAAATGTAAAAATATATTTCTGATGTATTACATGATTTAAAGTTTTTCCCCGAAAACTCCGTATACATGAATAAATATAATCATACATTTGTTACTAAGTTTCAAGAAAGGATCGAGTAAAAATGGGATTGGCAGCTTCACAAGCAAGATTTTTAGCCATAACATCCAGAAAAGCTGACTGTGAATTTCGTTCAATGGAAATTGCACAGGAAAAGCTTTCTATTACCCGTGAACTTCAAAACGCAACAGATCAATATCAGAATGCTCTGGATGCTACTAAATTGGTTTGGGATGGTGAAACAGAAGATGAAACAATTTATGATTTGAGTTATGATATTATGATGGAACCGTCTGAATTCAACGGTTATTCACCATATCTTGTTACCACTAGAACTGGTCAAATTGTCTTGAGTGATCAATTGGCAAAAGCTGCTCAGCAAGCGGGTATTAGCGAGATTTCCGGTACTGGTAGTCTGGAAGGTAGGAATGCCTTTACTCAGGCATTAGCAAATGTAGGGTTTATATCCGGTAATGTAGCTGATATAATTACGGGGGCAACCGGTGAAGGCACTGTAGAATGGAGTGATAAAGCCGGGTTTGGCGGTTACCCTATTGATAAAAGTATTGCAAATTCAATGACTATAGGAACTCTTGTCGGATATATGGAAAATATTCTGGATCCTGAATTTATAAATCAATTGGATCCAAATTCTCCGCAATACACAAAATATCAAGAGCTGGCAACTGCTATGACATTTACAAACGATGGCAGTATGGGAACTGTTTATATTAACAATGCTGAAACCAGTGAAGATTTTACAATAGTCGATTTGTTGACATCCAATGTTACTATAAATTTTGCTATGACTGAAACTGAGTTTCAGAATCAGTTGAAAGATCTTTCGAAAGCTATGGATGCAACTCCTGATGGTATAGCCGGGTCTAATCAGGCAATGAAAGCTTTATCAAGTATTGCTAAATTGTTTGAAACATTGTTTGTTGATGATACACAGACTCAAGATACTCAAGCCTTTGAATTTGCATTGAACCAGACAATACAACAATTAGCTGACAATACTAAGTCTTATGTTAAATTTAATACTGATACAAATTCTGTATTAAATGAAGCTAACAATACAAACGGTGGTGTTTTCAATATGCGTCGGGGCATGTCTGTTAGCTTGTCAAATATGGCAGAAATGTTCTTAACTAACTATGCAGTTGCATTGGAAGGTTATGATAGCAATTACTATATAACACAGAATGCGGCAGAATCTAATTTTGTTACCAATGATTACAACTATATGTATGTATTGAATAACCCAGATTCTGTATATGAAGAAAAAGAATTGATGATAGCAGATTACATCAACGTATTGTACAACAATATCTGTACATATGGATGGACTACAGATTCAAATGTTACAGATAATGATTACCTGCAGAATAGTTTGAAAAACGGACGTTATTTTGTATCGTCATTGAACAGCAATAATTACTACTATCAAGATCACTATACTAAAAATGGCTGTATCGGAGAAGTAACGGATGAAGATGCTATTACTCAGGCTGAAGCCGAATATACAGCTGCAAAAAGTAAATTAAACTACCGCGAAGAAACACTAGATCTGGAACTGAAAAATTTAGACCTTGAAATTTCGGCACTTACAACTGAATATGATACTGTTAAGAGTATGATAAGCAAAAACGTAGAAAAAATATTTACAATGTTTAATTCATAAAGTCCTGATTAAAATTATCAGGATTTTTCCCGTAAAAATAAATTTTTCCTTAAGAACTTCATATTTTCCTTTATCTGTGTTACGATAATTACAAAAGACTATTGGAGAGGAAAATAATGATAAGCTTGTTATTAAAATTGTTAGGTGATCCCAATGACAGAAAAATTAAAAATATGATGGGGATTATCGACCATATAAACGCTTTAGAGCCGCAGTTTGCAGCGATGAGCGACGAAGAATTGAAGGCAAAGACGCAGGAATTTAAAGAAATTCTTTCTAAACGTCCTACTTCTTCCGACTACAAAACAGATAGAAAATTAGAAAAAGAGGCATTAGATAAAATATTGCCGGAGGCTTTTGCCACAGTTCGAGAAGCAGGCAAAAGAGTTTTAAATATGCGTCATTTTGATGTACAGCTCATTGGCGGATACTTTTTACATAACGGTCATATCGCTGAAATGAGAACAGGTGAAGGTAAAACGCTGGTTGCAACATTGCCTGCCTATCTTAATGCTTTGACCGGTAAAGGTGTTCATGTAATTACTGTAAACGATTACCTTGCAAAACGTGATAGCGAATGGATGGGTAAGATTTATAAATTTTTGGGACTGACGGTTGGCGTTATCCTTTCCGGCGGACATACTGCAGAAGATTTTGCCGCTAAAAAAGCCGCTTATGACTGTGATATAACATATGGAACAAACAACGAATTCGGGTTTGATTATTTAAGGGATAATATGGCTGCAAGTATGGATATGCTTGTGCAGCGCCCGTATAATTATGCAATTATAGATGAAGTTGACAGTATCTTAATTGATGAAGCTCGTACTCCGCTTATCATCAGTGGTCGAGTAGAAAAATCCGCAGAAACTTATCAACTTATGGCAAAAATTGCACCAAAACTTGAAAAAGTCAGAGATTATGAAGTTGATGAAAAAAATAAAAATATTATTCTTACTGAAGAAGGTATAGACAGAGCGCAGGAACTTTTAGGTGTCAAAGATTTGTTTGATATATCTACACAATACGCTCATCACCTTTTGCAAGCCTTAAAGGCAAAAGAATTGTTTGTCAAAGATACTGATTATGTAATTAAAAACAATGAAATAATGATTGTTGATGAATTTACCGGGCGTCTAATGGAGGGCAGACGCTGGTCTGACGGTCTGCATCAGGCAATTGAGGCAAAAGAAGGGGTAAAAATTCAGGATGAAACACAAACTCTTGCAAGCATAACTTTCCAGAATCTGTTTAGATTATACCCGAAATTGTCAGGCATGACCGGTACAGCTATGACAGAAGAAGCTGAATTTGGTAAGATTTATAATCTTGAGGTTACAACCATACCTACCAACAAACCTGATATAAGAATTAATTATCCGGATGTTATTTATAAAAATGAACGCGCTAAATTTAATGCAGTTGTTGAAGATATTATTGAGCAGCACAAAAAAGGTCGACCGGTACTTGTAGGTACAATTAGTATTGAGAAATCAGAATATGTATCTTCATTGCTTAAAAAACGCGGCATCAGGCATAATGTGCTTAATGCAAAACATCATATGAAAGAAGCATATATTATTGCGCAGGCAGGACGTGTGGGGGCAGTAACTATTGCAACAAATATGGCCGGTCGCGGTACAGATATTCTGTTAGGTGGTAACGCCGAATATCTTGCTAAAGAAGCACTTGACAATCTAAATTTGGATGAAAATTCTCAGGAATATGAATCTAAGAAAAATGAATTATTGGCAAAAGCTCGTATTTTAACCGAAAAAGAACATAAGCAGGTTGTTGAAGCAGGCGGACTTCACGTTATAGGTACAGAACGTCATGAATCCCGTCGTATAGACAACCAACTGCGAGGTCGTGCCGCAAGACAGGGCGATCCTGGATCAACAAGATTTTTCCTTTCTCTTGAAGATAATTTAATGAGAATTTTTGGCGGTGATAAAATTACAACATTAATGAATGCCTTAAATGTGGATGAAAATATGGCAATTGAATCTCCGCTTATTACAAGACAAATTCAATCAGCACAAAAGAAAGTTGAAACTTATCATTTTGATATAAGAAAGAGTGTTCTTGAATATGATGATGTTATGAATATTCAACGTGAAAAATTCTATGCGCAACGTCGTAGAGTACTCCGCGGAGATGACTTGAGTGAAGATATTTATTATATGATAGAACGCGAAATTGACAGAATTATAAAAAGCTATATAGCACCGGGACAAAATCCTGAAGAATATATTTACGATGATTTGACAACGATGATTAAGGAACTTCATTCAGTAGTACCTCAATTGTCTACAATTACAGTTGCGGATATACAGTCACTCAGATATGAGGCTGTTTATGAAAAACTCAAGGATTTCGCAATAAAAGCATATCGTGATCACGAGGAAGAAGTTATTAATTTCTATAACGAAGTTTTGACTAAATATAACGATAATCCGGAACTGCAGCAGCCATTTACGCCCAATAACATTATAAGAAATATGGAAAAAGATATTCTTCTCAGAGTTGTTGACAGTAAATGGATTGATCATCTTCATAACATTGATATGTTACGTGACGGAATTGGTTTACGAGCATACGGTCAGAAAGATCCTTTAATTGAATATAAACGTGAAGCATATGATTTGTTCAACAAAATGATGTTTGAAATTCAGGGAGATACTGTAAAACATCTGTTTAGAACAAAATTTGGTGTACAGGTTATAGGTCCGGATGTGGCTTAATGTAAAAAATTATGCTTAACTACTTGAAATATTCTAAAAAATCGTTTATATTAAAAGAAAGGGCGGCATGGGATTAGCATTCCGTGAGAAATACTCCTTATGGTTTGGTTTAGGTGCTGCTGTTATCAACAAGATAAGCAGTAGTGCTTTTTCAGTCTATCACCTCCTTTTAAAACGGTTTGTCAGGATTTAAAGTCTGTACTGCCGAAAAAAGAATAGACTAAGGAGTACCGCCCTTTTAAAATATACACGAAATATTGGACGCGAGATTGAAAAAATTGCTTGATATCCGGTTAGTTTTGCTAAGTTGATGAGTCTGCACGCGTAAAATTATAAAATAATAGCTTTAGCTATTCTGTAAAATTCGGCGATTTTATCGGGATTTTCTTTTAACATGGAATTTATTTCCGCCAACATTTCGTCATTACTTTTGAAATGACCGAAATTAAACAATTCTTGCGGTTCCACCTGTAATGCGGCGACTATATTTTCGAATGTTTCAGCAGTGAAAAAACTTGCCCCTGTCTCAATATTGCTAAGAGAATTTTGTGCTATATCAGCTAATTCGGAAAGTTTTTCTTGCGTTAGCTTTTTTGATTTGCGAATTTCTTGTATACGTTTCCCTATATTTTGTTTTAAATTCATAAAAACCTCATTTACATGATAATTATTAAGGAATATTTTGTTAACTAATTTGTACACGATGAAACCATTGGCAAATATCGGTTAAAACGATAAAATATAAATAAGAACGATAAAATCTTAAAAATCTAACTATAAAAAACGAACCTTATTATAATTGGGTTGACGAGGAGGATAAGGCTTCAGCACTATTAAATGATGGAACAATATTAATGACCTCTATAGCATTGGTTGAAGAAGATAGTTATAATCAATGGCCTTTACGTTTTTATGTTGATATAAATGGAAAATCCGGACCGAATAAATTAGGTGACGATTTCTTTTATTTCAATGTATGGTCAGATAATAAACTTAGACCTGCAGGTTGGTATGCAGACAGCGAAACTATAGATAAAGAGTTCAAGAATAATTGTCTTAATGAAAATGGATTTAGATGTGCTTACTGGGTAATTCAAAAAGGTAACAGAGACTATCTTTATTGTAAAGATTTAAGTTTTAACGGTAAATCTAAATGTGACTAATTAAATCTTTTTCGTGTTATAATAACTTTAGCGAAATACGAAAAAGAAGGAATTATATAAATGCTGAGAACCGGAATAGTAGGCTTGCCAAATGTTGGAAAATCAACTCTTTTTAATGCGTTAACAAGTGCTAAAAACGCTCAAAGTGCAAATTATCCGTTTTGTACAATAGAACCGAATGTTGGAGTTGTTAATGTTCCTGATGAAAGATTAGAAAAACTTGCTAAACTCTGTAAAACGGATGTTATAATCCCGACAGCAATTGAATTTGTTGATATTGCAGGACTGGTGAAAGGCGCAAGCAAAGGGGAAGGTTTAGGCAACCAGTTTTTGCATAATATTCGCGAGGTAGATGCAATAATTCAGGTTGTGCGCTGCTTTGATGATCCAAATACAATTCACGTTGCGGGCAAAGTAAACCCTCTTGATGATATTGAAGTTATAAATACGGAACTGGCACTTGCAGACCTTGCCTCTGTGGAAAAACGTCAGGCACGAATTTCTAAGCAGGCAAAGGGCGGCGATAAGGATGCTGTTCTTGAGGATAAAGTTTTAACCAGACTGACAGAACTTTTGTCTGAAGGTACATTTATTAATTTGAAAGACTATTTTAATGAAGATGAAATTGCGGTTGCAAAACAACTTAATTTGATGTCTACCAAACCTGTTATTTATGCCGCAAATGTTTCAGAATATGATTTGAAGGATGGCAATGCATATACGGAACAAGTTAAAGAATATGCATCAAAACATAATGCAGAGGTCGTATTAATATCTGCAAAAATTGAAGAAGAACTTGCAGAACTCGGAGAAGATGAAGCAAAAGAATATCTTTCAGAACTCGGTATTGAAGACAGCGGTATCAATCGTATGATTAAGTCTGTTTATCGTCTTTTGAATCTTAGAACATTTATAACAGCCGGTGAAAAAGAGGTTCATGCATGGACAATACCTGCAGGGGCAAAAGCACCACAGGCTGCCGGTGTAATCCATACTGATTTTGAAAAAGGATTTATCAGAGCTGAAGTAACTTCATATAAAGATTTTATAGAGTGCGGGTCTTATGCAGCTTGTAAGGACAAAGGTGTAACCCGCCTTGAAGGTAAAGATTATGTGGTTCAGGATGGAGACTTAGTTCATTTCCGCTTTGCAGTATAAGGAATGTGTTATATGGCAATACAGGCGGTTAATGCGGCATCACAGACACAGACGGTTAAAAGAAAGTATAATCCGGCAAAAATTTCTGGTTATGCAGCCATTGCATTGGGAGTGGCAAGCGGAGTTGCAGGAAACAGGCAAAAAGTAAAATTACATAAACAGTTAGCTTACGCCGCCGGTATTTTTACGGCAATGCATATTGGTATAATTGAGTGGTTTCATCATAAGAAAAAGTTAAATACAAAAACTCAGGTATAAACCATATTGGTTGATATTAATAGTTATATATTTACTGTCGTAAATATTAATTTTTGTAATATAACGGGGTGTAAACTTAAAGATTTATCTTACTTTTTCCGTTGTCTAATTTGTAGTAGTTGATAAGGATTAAAGTAAAAGTGTCTGTACCTGAGTTAACGCCATTGCAGAAATATGAAAAATTTATCCAAACTTATCCTCAATATAAAAATATGAGTTTGGCGCAGGTTGGTTCAATTATGGTTGAACAGCAACAATTGTCTCCAAAGGAATTAGAAGAATTAACCAGGTCGTTATTTTCTGCGTTTCAGACAGGCAAAACAGATTCGGATATGTCCGGCTATCAGTGGATGGGACTTTTTGTAGGGGAAAATAAACCGGACTCTTTAGAACCTGATAATTATGTTGAAAAACCTAAACAATATCATCCGATTGTAAAAAATCTTGAATTGGATGAACTTGGAAGAGTTGATTTAAACGAATTTACCCCTGAAAATTTAAAGGCAAAATATGATGATAAAAATTACGATATTCAACAAGAAGATAATAAAATTATTGTCAGTAAAAAAGATGGAACAAAAGTTTTGACTTTTGGAAAATCATTCGTAGGTTATCTTTTGTATTTAGATTCTGAAGACGACAAACATTATGTGATACCACTAGATGAAAAGGGTAATATTACGGGCTTAAAAACAACCGAATATGTTAATGGTATTCAAATTCGTAAAAGTTATAATGATGAAGGAGTTCTTATACAAAAATTTGAACTTTTGGAAAATGGCGATTATCTGCAAACGAATTACGACCTGAATACCGGCGCAAAAGAATATGAAGGTTATTGGAAAGAACATGGCAATATGGCAGAGTGGTCTACTTATTATAAAAATGGTAAACTTTATAAAAAAAGAACTGCAGACGAAACAGAATATACTCTGGTAAATGCTCTGGATAAAGATATAACTACAAAAAGTGCGCTTGGTCTGCCAACTACACGTTCCTCTCTTTCTGATAATGTTTTGAAAATGATTGATCGGGAAAATGTCGTTGAAACCCTGGAAAAATACCGCGAAATAACAGGCAGAGATCTTGTGCAGGATATCAAAGAAGAAATAGGGTTACCTTCTTCATTAAGAAATAAACTGACTAATCATATAGAGGGGATGTATTGTAAAGCGGCATCACCGGAAGTAAGCGGGGAGTATCTTGCGCAACAGCTTTTTGATGACATTCAAGGATTAGGCAGTGGAAACCTTTCACAACATATTAAAATGATTAATTACGAAAATTTAAAATATGTGTTGACTAATTATCGGAAATTATCATCAGAAAATAACAATGAAAAAATGTATAATATTTCTTCATTATTGATAACGATGTCGAATTTTATTGGTTTGGATATAGATGATGGCGATATATCTTTAAAACTAGCACAAAAAATTGCGCCATTTGAGGGGCTTTTGACTGCTATATCGAATGAGTGGGGATTAAAAGCCGAGCAAAGAGAAGAGCTTATCAAACAGATTGTAGAAACTGTGCTGGAAGGGCAAAATTCAGGCGTGCAGTCAAGAATAACACGCGACATATCAGAACATCCGGACGATTACCATAAAATAGAAGTAGATATATATCGTGCAGAAAATGCTGTAAACTGGGATTTGAGAAATACGGAATTAGATAACCCGGTTAAAGCCCCCGAGAGTAACAAGACATTCTCCGGTACAATAAAACAAGGACGTACAGGAGATTGTTGGCTGCTTGCTGCACTGAATTCTTTAATAACAAAGCCTGAAATGTGTAAGGCTTTAGAAAAACAGGTAACTGTTGATGAAAAAACAGGGGATTATATTGTAAATATGAAAGGGGCTGATAAAACTTATAGAATAACCAAAAAAGATTTAAGTGAATATCCAAATCTTGCGACAGGTAGTGAAAAAATAAATGCAGTTGAAATTGCCATGGATAAACTTATTAGGGATAATGCTTACAAGAATGAAGACGCCGTTTTCCAGATAGATGAGGATTTTGGACATATAAATGAAGTGACAATAGATGGTAATTGGTCAAGATTTTTATGGGATAACATTTTAGGACAAAATTATGATTACATTGGTGTAAATATAGATGCAGAAACAGAGGATTTTAATAATCCTAAAAGAGTATATTCAATGTCACTAAAAGGCACAGACAACATTTACGGACTTGCTCAAAGTGAGAAAAATAACGATTATTCTATTGTAACGAGACACGCATATTCTATTATAGGCAGTGACGATAAAAACATATATATGTTAAATCCATGGGATTCTTCCGATAAAATTACTATATCCAGAGAAAATTTCAAAAAGCTAGATGCCAATATTGAGTCGTACGAAATACAATAACCTGATTTCGTAATTATTTAAATAACTTACCCATAGGACTTGAAAAATTCTGAGCAATATGTCATAATGGAAATGTGGATATTTGTGAGGAATTTGAATGGCTGGTAATCTGGCAGAAAAGCAAATAAATAAAGCTGTAGGTTGGGGTTTCTACCCCAACAGTAATAATTTAGTTCTGCATGAGGCTGAAACCCGCATGAATAGTGGAATTGCGGGGGGGGGGGGCAGCAACCTCAAAGCCTGAGCGGCTTTCAGGCACACGAAGTGTGCTCATACACAGGGAAACCGCTGAAGAAGTGCAGTCAACGCCAATTCCGTCATCCCGCAACAGTTTCTACGCGATATACCATATTTGTCGCCTTGCGGGATCTCAAACAAAAATTCGACACAAGTTAAAATACTTGTGCGAAAATATATAAACCTTTAAAAGGTAATCTGTAGAGTATAGTTAATGTAATAATATAACCCAAAGGAGGT
>CALUVG010000030.1 GCA_944324165.1 Candidatus Gastranaerophilales bacterium
TTGGGCTCATATTCGTATATGGTACCCTCGGCATCATATGCTAATTCATACTTTTTGGACCATATATAAGAATTGGGCTCATATTCATAAAATCCATCGTAATTAGAATTTGAAAATAACCAACCGAACAACGCAAATATAGGTAATGGATTTGCAAAACAAGGTGTAACACTAAATATTATTAACAACAATGACAGAAAAAATTTTATTACATTCATAATTAACACTTTCATCATTTCTATTATTACAGATTGCAAATTCAAAGTCAATATTATTTAAAATTATTGTAATTATTTTTAATAAAAGGAGGAAAAATGAAAATTGATCAAAATGGAATTACTACAGAAACTATCAAATCTTATTTGCAAGAAATGCAAACCGTATTAAAACAAAAATACGGAAATGAGTTTACTATCAAACCCGAAGGTATCATCGACAACATTGCAGTAAGTACATGTTGGATGAATAATACAATACAAAAACAAATAGCAGAACTTGCGCGGCAATTTGACCCAGAGACAGCCAGTGGCAAGTTTCAAGATGCGCTATACGAGCGCATAGGAGTGTCGCGGCTTGAGGCGCAAAAGTCTACTTTCGTCTGCAAAGTGCAAGGAGCTGCTAATCTCAAGTGTGCTGCAGGGTCTATGACTATTCGATCTAAATCTGACAAAAACGAATTTGACAACATCAGCGAATTCGTCACTGGAGAAGACGGTACAGCTCTCGTTGATTTTCAATGCGTGCTCGACGGAGCTATTGAAGTCAAATCATCCGATGAATTTGACATTGTTATTGCACCTGACGGCATTACTGCTGTCACCCCTGCTGACGATATTCAATTCGCCATCGGAAGAGAAAGAGAATCCGATGATGAATTCCGTATCAGGTTCAGAAACGCAAAAGCTACTAACGCTAAAGCTACGAGAAATGCTGTTTTTGCCAATCTTTCTAAGTACGTTGACAATGTTGCGTTTCTGAAATTATTGGATCCTAATTCTGACAAGGAAGTTCCTCCGGGCTATATCAAAATCATTGCTCATCACAATACCACTGACAACATTTTTGCTCAGGCTATTCTTGACAATGTTGCTATTGGACCTTTATTTCTCGGGGATACTGAGGTGACAGTTTACGACAACCAAGGCAATCCTCGCAAAATAATTTTTAAAAAAGCAGATGAAATCAATATTGACATTACGGCTGAAATAAAAATACGCAGCGGATACTACACTAACACTGTTTTTAACAAGGTTAAAGAAAGCATTCTCAAATATATTGATGAACGAGTTTTCGGACTCGGGGTAATTATTTATGCTACAGAATTTATTATTCCTATCCTTGAAACTGATGGCGTTGAAGCTGTGCAGAGTATTAAAGTTAAACGTAACGGTATTGATGAGGAATACAAGGATAATGTCTCTCTTACTAATGAGCAGGTTCCTATATCAAGATAATAGAGACATCGTGGGTGGAGGGTGATGCTGAAGCCTGCGGATATTTTTTGTAGTACACATAACATAAGGAGAAAAAAATTATGGCTAAAACGTATGCGGCTTTTTACCTGCCGCAAGAAGAAAAAGAAATTACTCTTCCTAATCAAAAAAATGTTGATAGAATTTCCAATCAACTTATCGGATTAAAACAAAAATTTAGCTTTACTTTCAGCGATGATGAATGCAGAGAAATGGCCAGAAACATTGATCTTCAATCAACTACTGAATTTACTCAAAAA
This sequence comes from Candidatus Gastranaerophilales bacterium, assembly GCA_944324165.1. Lineage (GTDB taxonomy): Bacteria > Cyanobacteriota > Vampirovibrionia > Gastranaerophilales > Gastranaerophilaceae > CALUVH01. Next base: position 1,733 of record CALUVG010000030.1, read on the forward strand.
TACGCTGTTGGGGCTCTAACCAAAATCATGAATGGTGAGCCTGTTACTAACAAGACTATGCTTGACAGCTTATTTAATACCTACGCTCCTGCTTTAAATGCCAGTCTTGCACAAACCGGATTTAATAGTTTAGTAGAAATGCGTAATGCTGCTCAAGCAGGTAACATCAATGTAGCTAACTTTGTTCAAGGGTTATCTAATGGGTTGAGCACAATTCAAGAAATGAGTATCGAAAAATCTAGTAAATACGGAGAAGAAATTCCTGTTGACGTTGTGGAAAAATGCGAATATACATATTCTACAACAGTTGCAGAGCAAAAAATTAAAGAATTGGGATTTTTACCTCAATATATAAATGATCTAGATCCTATTACAATAAAATTATTTGGGCATGTAAAAAATGAAAACGCAGAACTTTGGAGTATTAATGATTTTAATAATAAACTTGTAAATATAATGCTCAACAAAACACAAATTTATTTTAGAATCGGGAAAAGTATTTATGAAAATTGCACTATTTCGTTCTACAAACCAACTATTTTAAATATTTACGATATACAATTCGAAATGAATTTAAAAATCAATTATTTATTAAACATATTTTCAGAAGAAAGCAGTGGTAATAAAAGAATAATGAATCCGGCAAGATTAATTGGTGATTACTATAATCCATTTTATAACATTGCCAGCTCAGAAGTTTATAAAGGCATTATTACTTAAAAACTATAATATTTTAAATATTGTCCAGTAGCGTAATCTTCCTCGTATACACCACCGCTAGATACACTATAATATTTTAAATATTGTCCAGTAGCGTAATCGCTCTCGTACATACCACCGCTAGATACACTATAATATTTTAAATATTGTCCAGTAGCGTAATCCTGCTCGTATACACCACCACTAGATACACTATAATATTTTAAATATTGTCCAGTAGCGTAATCCTGCTCGTATACACCACCACTAGATACACTATAATATTTTAAATATTGTCCAGTAGCGTAATCGCTCTCGTACATACCACCGCTAGATACACTATAATATTTTAAATATTGTCCAGTAGCGTAATCGCTCTCGTATATATCATTATTGGAATATGGTATATACTTCAACAAAGCAAACACAGGTACAGGATTTGCCAATACCTGTGTTTGCATCAATAATAGTATGAATATACATATTATTGTTTTCGTAAATACAGTTCCCTTCATAATTTTTTTTTAACATATTTTTTTAAAATTGTCAAGGATAATTACATATTTTTGTAATTATTTTTAATAGTTGTACTACATAATATAAGGAGATCTAAGAATTGGGATTTTTACCTCAATATATAGATGATTTAGACCCTGTAGTAATAAAAATGTATGGACATGTAAAAAATGAGAACGCTGAACTCTGGAGTATTAATGATTTTAATAATAAACTTGTAAATATAATGCTCAACAAAACACAAATTTATTTTAGAATCGGAAAAAGTATTTACGAAAATTGCACTATTTCGTTCTACAACCCCACTATTACAAGCATATACGATATAGAATTTGAAATGGATTTAAGAATTGATTATTTACTAAACAAATTTTCTGAAGAAAGCGCTGGTAACAAAAGAATTATGAATCCTCCAAGATTAATTGGAGATTTTTATAATCCATTTTATAATATTGCTAGTACTGAAGTTTATAAAGGCATTATCACTTAAAGTCTATAATATTTTAAATTTTTTCCAGTAGCGTAATCACGCTCATATATATTACTACCATAAACACTATAATATTTTAAATTTTTTCCAGTAGCGTAATCACGCTCATATATATTACTACCATAAACACTATAATATTTTAAATTTTTTCCAGTAGCGTAATCACGCTCATATATATCATTATTAGAATATGGTATATACTTCAACAAAGCAAACGCAGGTATAGGATTCGCTAATACCGATGTTTGGAACAATAATAGTATAAATATACATATTATTGTTTTTGTAAATATGTTTCCTTTCATAGGTATATTCTAACTTATTTTTAAAAATTTGTCAAGTATAATTACGAGTATTCGTAATTATTTTTAATGTTACATTATTGTAAGAGAAGGAGAAAAACATGAATATTGACAACAACGGGCTAGAGATTGATTCAACAGTCCAAATTTTAAACAAACTTGAAGAATCGCTGAAATCAAAATTTGGAAATGGATTCTTCATCAAGCCAGAAGGTATCATCGATAATATTGCACTTTCATGTGGAGTACTAAACATACTAATTCAGGAGCAGATTGCAAGATTAGCTGCAGAATTTGACCCTGAAAGTGCTAAGGGAACCTGGCAGGATGCGTTGTATGAGCGCATCGGGGTATCGCGGCTTGAGGCGCAGAAGACAACTTTCGTCTGCAAAGTACAAGGCGCCGCTAATCTCAAGTGTACGGCAGGTTCTATGACAATTCGTTCTAAATCAGACAAGAACGAATTTGAAAACATCAGCGAATTTGTCATAGGTGAAGACGGCTCAGCACTAGTTGATTTTCGATGTGTCATTGACGGTGCTATTGAGGTCAAATCCTCTGATGAGTTTGACATTGTTATAGCGCCCGATGGCGTCAACTCCGTCGCTCCTGCTGATGATATTCAATTCGCCATCGGGCGTGAAAGAGAATCAGATGACGAATTCAGAATTAGATTCAGAAATGCCAAGGCTACTAATGCTAAGGCTACTAGAAATGCTGTATTCGCCAACCTATCTAAGTACGTTGACAATGCAGCTTTTCTGAAACTGTTAGACCCTAATTCTGATAAGGATATACCGCCGGGATATATCAAAATTATCGCTCATCACAACACCACTGACAATATTTTCGCTAAGGCTATTCTTGACAATGTTGCTATTGGTCCTCTATTTCTCGGGGACACCGAAGTCACAGTCTATGATAATCAGGATAATCCGCAAAAAATAATATTCAAAAAGGCTGATGAAATCAATATTGACATTACTGCCGAATTAAAAATTCGCAGCGGATATTACACAAATACTGTTTTCAACAAAGTCAAAGATAGTATTCTCAAATACATCGAAGAACGCGTTTTCGGACTCGGTTCTATTATTTATGCCACTGAATTTATTATTCCTATTCTTGAAACTGAAGGCGTAGAAGCTGTGCAGAGTATCAAGGTTAAACGCAACAACATTGATGAGGAATACAATGACAATGTCACTCTAACAAACGAACAGGTACCGATATTCGCAACAGAAAGGATTGTTTTAAATGAAGACGAATGATTACAAAATTGAGGCACTAAAATATGTTTTGCCTTATCTCAGGACAAATGAGGATGTTGTCGCCATATTAAAGGCAATTGGCGCAACCTTCAACAATCTGCAGGATGCGGTTAATTACCTTTTAAATTCATTGCAAATCCATAGTGCGCGCGGTGTCTGGCTGGACTATATCGGCACCGAGGTCGGGGCGCAGCGTGATGAAATGGATTATGGCAACTATTTTTGCGTAAACCGCTTGCACATAAATGAAGAAAAATATTTCTATTTTATGTCATCAGGGCTTAATCCACAAAGCCCGCTATCGCTTACTGATGCGGAATTTATCCAGAAAATTCTGGCGTACATCGGTGCAAATAAATCTTGCGGAACATGTGATGAATGCAACGATATAATACAAACAATTACAAATGCAACTAAAGTAACTATCGCGCAGGAGTCTGCCTATGTCTTCAATATAAAACTTGAAGGCAATGGGCTTATACTCACAAAAAACACAATTACCTACATACAAAATGTATTAGGTGCAGGTACTTATATAAAGGAGATAAAAGTAAATGACAAAACCTACTAAACCATCCCTCAATATCCCCGAGGGATTTGCAACAAATGGAACAAAAACTGACTTTGAACAAGAAAAAATTCAAAATGGATTTGATCCGGTTGATCCGGATGTTCTGGCAGGGGATAACTTGAACAAATTTATTGACGACACTTACAAAGGATTAAACTACACAATTGACGGGGTTACAGACCTCTACAAAGGCATCATCGTATATGATGCAAACGAAGTCTATAATCTTAATTCACTTGTTTTTCATGTAGAAGACGATGAAAAAATCGCGTTGTACAAGTCGCTTATTGAAAACAACACGGGTAACCCGCTTACAGACGAAACCAAGTGGCAGAAGGTAGAACTCGGCAATGCCGGAGGTCTTGAAATAGGTGACATAGGGATAGCTGCGTTCGGCATTGACGAATCAAAAGGTTTACGCCGGTATCTTAACGGTTCCACATTATCTGTTAATCAAAACACGCAGGCTTTTGTTGACAAGCTTAAAGCCGCGGTTCTTTCTTATCCGTCGCTTGCCTGCACTGAAACTCAATGGCAGGCTATTGCAGCTAACTCCGTCGGCGGGCAATGCGGTAAATTCGTTATTCAAGATGCCGAAGAAATTAATTATTTCGCCTACTCCTCCACGGGCACTGATGTTACTACAACTTATTTCACAAAATCCACGGCTGATGCTGAGTCCGTGAATGTTTACAACTCATCTTTCGAAATTCAGGGGCAAGGCTCTATCTCAAGCGGTGTTTTGACTTTTAACACCGCAACATATAGTCGCGATTTGGAGGCTGACACTATACAACAAATAACGGCATATGTGCGGCTTCCTAAAATCATTATGCCTATTCAGGGGCTGACTGATCTTACGAAACTCGGTGAACTTGTTGAGGCTGGGCTGCCTAATATTACAGGTAGTTTAGTACAGGATATTTTATCATATCAAATTGGGGCATCAGGAGCACTTAGCGTAGATGCACTGGGAAGTCAGGGCGCACAAGGAAGCAGCAGCTATGGGCGTTGGGGTACCTGGTCTTTTGACGCCTCTCGTTCGTCAGATATCTATGGTAATTCTGACACTGTTCAGCAGGAACAAATTCAGTATCCTTACTTTATTCAAATTGCCACCGGTGTTGAATACGAAGTTAATATTGTTAATGACATTGAGTTAAACAATCCGTATACTTTATTTGATTCTAAATACACTGAAACACCATTGTATAACGCAAGCTGGTTGTTATCTAATGGTAATTACTATGCCAAATCTGTGTATGTCGCGGCATATGAGGCGCTTGTTGTTGAAAACAATGCGGAGGTTACGGCAGGCACATCTGTTCAACTGCCATCAGGCACTAATTATGTCAAAAGAGGGTTATCTGTCAAACTTTCTACAGATGAAGACATTACAGATTATGATTTTGTTATTAACACAACGAATGAAACATTCAAGTTGCCGTTAAAAACTCATCTTGCTTCGGGTAATACAGTTGTTGGTAACGGTATGACATTAGGCGTGACTGATGGTACTAATAATTTTGGTTTAAGTGAATCCATCTCTAATAATAAAGAATCTTTATATCTTCGCAGAGGATTTTACGGCACAGAAATTGGGATCAGCGGTAACAATACGGGTGATTATCCGACATATAATGTTGGGCTTGGGATTACGGCGGATTCTGAAAAATCCGGTATTGAATTAAGTACAAGCGGGCTTATGCTTTATTTTTACATCGGTGAAACTGTTCAAAATGCTAATCTCATTAATATTGGCAGATTTGAAGAAAATAAGGCGAATGTTAATGCTGATAATTTCAGCAATATTGGAAAAAGTTATTTGGCTGGAATAGGGATGCCCGGTAAAAAATCAACAGATATAACACTGGCTGCCAGTGGCTCGACATATGTTGCACCGGCGAGCGGCTGGTATGTTCTGGATAAAACTGCTACAGCATCAGGACAATATATGACAATGTCTACAAGCGGAGGGATTACGGTAATGAGCAGAGCACCGGGTAGTTTTCCAACCCAAATATCTTGCCCTATAGCCAAAGGGGATACAATGACTGTTATGTATTCAATAGCTGGCAGTACAAATAGTTTTAAATTCATTTATGCAGAAGGCGAGGAGGTTACAGAATAATGTTTTATATACAAGAAAATGACAATATTATTTTATTTGATGAAAGCAAGCAGAAATTGCAAAACACTTTAAAATTTATGCCGCAATATGCGGGATATGAGATTAAGGAGACAGAGCGTCCTATTGTTGATTTTCAGTTTGCAGACACGGAAGAATACATGGCAGAACAGGCGCAGGCTGAGGCTGAACGCATTGCTAAATTAAATCTTACGGCTGCGGATGTGGAAAGAGCTATTTATAAGGCTAAGGGTTTAGATTTTGACGATGTTATTGCACTTGTTGAACAGACTAATGAGGCGGCAAGTCTTAACGAGGATGGAACAGCTGAATCTGCGGGCATTGATATTAAGGCGTTAAAGATTGAACTTAAGGCTAATAATTTCTATCGCGGGAATCCGTATATTGATGCGGTCGGGACACTGCTCGGCTTTTCTAAACAACAGCTTGATCTCTTCTTTGAAACTAATGATTACACTAAGCTGATCACTAATGATGAGACAGCGGACACTGATAGCGACAACGATACTGATTTAAATAGCAATACAGATATCGATACAAATGAGGATAAATCCTTAGGACGCTAAGACACGTATTGGTCACTTAACGTCTTTTTATAGGATTATTCACCTCATACTGAACTTTGAAATAGACAAATAGGCAGAATTATGGTAGGATAGTCCTACAGGGTAAAAGATGCTCTTTTCGAAACGGAATCTCCAACACAATAGTTTAAGTCTCGGGTTGGTTCCCGACTAGAAAGGGGGCTGATATGGATAAATTCAATATTAGTTTATTACTAATCTTTTTGATTTTGTACATATTAAAAAACGGCTCTTACCTGAATAGATAAGAACCGTCTAAGTCTCTGAGGGCATCCGGCAGTCTGGTAAACTGCCACCCTGTATATACATTATTTACCATGTTCTCCTGTTTGTCAAGTGTACAATTAATAAATTTTAAGGAGAATTAAAAATGGATGAAAAAATGAAAACTGCTTTAAAAGACGTATCTTTAAGATACGCAGAAGATGGTGCAAAATTAGCAGTAGATTTTGCATTTGAACTAATAAACGAAACAATTAAAATATCAGACAACCCGATTGATGATATGTTTTTGCCGACATTGAATGCACTAAAACCTATAGCTGTTAGTCTGTGTGACAAAATTTATAAGGAAACTGTATAATGGCATTTGATTTACCGAAAGCCATTGAAATGCTGTCTGAAGCCGTTAAAAGCGGCTTCAGATTTGCTGAAACAGCGAAAAACAGACAATCTGAAACAGAAATAATCAAAGAAAAAAAGAAATTAAAAAAAGCAACAGATATTGCTGAAAAAATAATTTTACTTACTTATAAGTATTTAGATACATTTTCTGAAAATGACCAGGAAAACTTTATAGATTTAATAAATGATTTTAAAAAATATAACTAACGTGGAGGATATAATGCTACAGGAACAATCACAGGAATGTTATGAACATCATATGTTATTAAAAGCACATTTAGATAAAATAAACAGTTTTTTATTCGGCGACACCGAACATAGCAGTGAAGTTTCCTTTGTCTCAAAAGTTACATTAATGTTTGACGAACTTAAATTTATCAAACAATGTTTGATGTGCTCAATTTTTACAATAATTGGCGGTTGTATCTTTTTGGGTCAACAGCTTTATCAGATTGACACGACATCTAAAGAGCTTAACTCATATATTGAACATTCGCAACAAATGGAAATTAAGCTTGCTGCACTCGAAGCCATAATTAAGGATAAATAATTTATAAATTCATTCTCCAACTATATCTGACATATTGCCCCCGCATAATATGCGGGGGCTTTTTTTATTTACATTATAAACTATTTTAAATTAACAAATTTTCTGGCACAATCAAACATAGAATTTACGAGTGCCGCATTTGCATTTACATTCATTCCGTTTGTTTCTAAAACTTGACGAACACGTTTTTCCCACATACCATATATTTCTTCTCTATTCAACTCTAAAATCTGTCCTATTAGCTCTAACTCCTTATAATCAATAGGTACTGGCAATGCACCTCTCAACATATCAACAACCTCAAGTCTTTTTTTTCTAGGAAAAGATTTTAGAAAATTAACCACAGAAATTTTCTTCTTATCCATCGCCTGTTTAAAAACTTCAACAGATTCATCTATCAAAATCGGTTCTTGAGGAATTTTGTACTCTTCAAACTCCTCCGGCTCTATTGCCATAACAGTTGCTATGCGTTCAAGAGTTGTACCTCGAGTTGAAAAAGGTATTGTATCATCAATCAAATTATACACATACGAAAGTGTTACCCCTATCATCTCCGCAAAATCTTTTTTATGTAAGGCATTTTTCTCTAAAAATTTTGCGACTTTTTCTGAACTTTTTTCTTGTATTATAGGTTTATTTTTTGTACTCATATTTATATCCTCGCTGCTTTGCATTATTAAAATAATTATTATTTATCTTTTTGTTAAGCGTAACTATGGTAAACCTGAACGGTAATATATATTTAAGTTAAAATAATAAGTATAAAGGGTAAAAGATAATGAAATTAATAACCGGACTCGGAAATACAGGTGATAAATATTGCTTTACAAGACATAATGCAGGATTTATGGTACTGGATAAATGGGCTTTATATAATAATTTATCGTTTAAAGCAGAAAATAAACTTAAATGTTTTTTGACAAGATTTAAAATGAATGGAGAAGACATATTGCTTGCAAAGCCAACAACATTTATGAATTTGTCAGGCGAAGCCGTTCGTGCAATAATTGATTACTACAAAATAGAAATTAAAGACATTTTAATTATTTATGATGACATTTCACTTGATCTCGGGAAAATACGTTTTCGTGCAAATGGCTCAGATGGCGGGCATAACGGAATTAAATCAGTAATTAAACATCTGGGGACACAAAAATTCGACAGACTGAAAATTGGTATTGGTCCACAACCAAATATTCCGTCAGAAAATTTCGTTCTGCAAAATTTCTCTAAGGAGCAGCTGCCAATTCTTAAAGATACACTTATAAAATCTATTGATGCAGTAGAATTTTATCTTGAAAACGGAATTGAAAAAACTCAAAATAAATATAACTAACAGGATTATTAGTAATAAAAAAACTTTATAATATAATTAAAATAAAAAGGAGAAAAAATGAGCATTCAACTCGCTGAACAATTTGAAGAAAATGAACAATATGCCGAAGCATATGAAGAATATAAAAAATCACACGAAAAAAGTCCAAAAGATTTGAGCATTCTGGAACGTTTAGGTCATGTTGCGATGGTTTTAAATAAACCGGAAGACGCTGCTAAATATTACACTAAAGTTCTTGAACTTGATGCGACCAATACTACCGCTTACGAACAATTAATGGATATTTACGTATCTACAGACAAATACAAATATTACATATATCGCGGCAATTTACATTCTGTAGAACACCAACTTGAACACGCGCTTAATGATTACAAGAAAGCTCTTAATCATGCAGAGGATGAAAGACAAATTGTTATGACGCGTTTCACAATAGCTACACTTTATGAGCAAACAAACAATCCTATGAAGGCTATTGACGAATATTTAAAAGTTCTTGAATATGAAGACACGCACGAAGAAATTTTCTTAAAACTCGCAAATCTTTATGTCAAAGAAGACGCACCTGCAAGTGCTATTGATATTCTTGAACGTGCGATTAAAAAAGGATTCACAAGTTCCAAAGTAAAAGAAACTCTTGCTCAACTATATTTAAAAAACGGTCAGGCACAGAAAGCAAAAGAAATTAGCGAAGATGAATTGTTCAAAATAAAATGTCTGTTTGAACTCAATCTCACAAAAGAAGGGTATGCGGAGCTGGAACGCCTTAAAGATAAGTATAAACATAATGGTCAATATTACGCTTTGCGTGCTCAATATTACTTTGTTACAGAAGACTATGATAAAGCTCTTGAATGCGTAAATGAATATGATAAATATGAAAAAAACAGTCCGCTTGTATTTCAGATGCGCGCCATGATTTATGAAAATAAGCACGACGATTTTAATGCACACATGAACTGGGGCAAATACAATTTACTTCGCGGTAATAAAGATATAGCAATAAACGAATTTCTAAACGCCGACAGGATTAATGAGGATGACGCAAATCTCACAGCAACGCTTGCACAACTTTTAGAAGAAAGCGGTGACAAAGTTCATGCTATGGAATTCTACGAAAAACTCATTAAACTTGAACCTACAAATAAAACAGCACTGTTAAAAGTAGCCGAGTTCAGAGAAAGCATTGGTGACTACAGCATGCAGGCTGAATGTCTTGAAAAATTATACCAAATTGATAACAAAAACACGATAGTAATAAAAAAACTTGCCGAAACATATGAAAGACTTCGCAATAAACCTGCAGCAATTGAATTCTACAACAAATACATTGAACGGGCGCGCGGACTTGATGATTATGAAAAAATAAAAGCCAAATTAGCCAAACTTGAAAATACCAATATGGAGGAAGACTCTGGCTGGCTCGATAAAATAATGAAATTTTTCAATAAAAATAAAGAACAATAGATATTTAAAGGTGGGATATTATTCTCACCTTTTTTTATTCTATTTTTTGGGCTGTAAAATCAAATCATAGCCCAAAACTTCGCATATTTGCTGCATTTCCCGCAAACGCATACTATTTCTGAAAATCCGATTTGCAAAAGTTGACTGAGGTATTTCCACACCTGCTGCTTTTTCAAGCATTTCAATTAATTTTTTCTGAGAAATTTTATTTCGCGCAACAAGCACTCTAACTATTTCGCCATTATCCCAATCTGTAATAATCATATATATAATTATAAAATTATTGACAAAATCATACAAATTTAATATTATATATTCAATTATGAGATGTTTATTCTATAATGCAAAACAAATTAACATTTAAAATATTGACAGATTATATAGAAACATTTAAAATATATCTAATGAATATAGTTTTACCAAATATCATTTTGTAGGAGGTATAAATGAAGAATTTATTTCGCTGGAACTTTAATAGGGCATTTACGCTTGCAGAGGTGCTTATAACACTGACCATAATCGGGATAGTCGCGGTATTAGCTCTGCCGCCACTGATTAAAAACTACAATGAAAAGGCATGGACAACCGCACAAAGTGTATTTGAAAAACGCCTTGAAGTAGCCACACGCCAGATGAACACAGAAGAAAAACTTGTAGGATACTCCAATACTATGGACTTTGTAAAAGAACTTAAAAAGTACATAAAAATTACTCAGGTATGTGATAATAGCAATATAACAAAGTGTTTTGACAAAGAGGTAATCTGGAACGAAGATGACGAACCTGTAGACATGTCAAAGGTCAAAACTGCTGCTTCATTAGGTCAAGACTCCTGGGGGACTGATACAGTAGCTGTTCAATTCGCAAACGGGGTCAATGCTGTACTAGCATATAATCCTAATACCAAACAAGATCCATACAACAATCAATTTAATGCAGTATCTGCAAGTATGGCTATTTTATATGATGTTTCCGGTAATAAAAATCCAAATAAGAAGGATAAAGATATAAAATATATAAATGTTCCCTTTCTAGCCGGTGTAACCGGCTGTGCAATACCCGAAGAAGAAATAGGATTTTGCATTAATCAAATTCTTGCTCCCGAAAGTGGTTATAACCCGATGACATATGAAGAATGCAATGACGCACTGAATGAAAATTTAGGAATTCCATTTTGTGATCCGGTTTATACCCTAGATTATTGGTCAGGAGCAGTAAAAGCCTGTGGAGGAATAAATAATATGATAACAATGGAACAATTAATAGATCTGGCTAATTATTTATACGATACTGATAGTATCTATGGATCACACTGGATATACGACTTAACTTTAAATCAAGAAAAAGTCCTTCCGTTTTCATCAGTTGCTCCATACTCCGGCTATTTTTACATTTGGAGCTCTTCCGGTGGACACTCAGATTGCCGTTATTTTAGCTCTGGTGCAACCAGCACTTCCTACACCAACCGTGATGGGGAAAAAGGGCTCGCTGTATGTGTTGACAACTAATTTTTGAACTAGTAATCTACATTGAATTAAATAAAAACAAAAAAGCGGTTTAATATATTTAAACCGCTTTTTGATTTTATTGAGTAACTTCTTCTTGTTCCGAATTTTCTTCCTGTTTGGCTTTTTTACGTCCTTTTGCCGCTTTTTCGCATGTAATTTTGCCGTCAACAAGGGTTAAGCGAATTATATCACCAGCTGAATATTTTCCGGAAAGTATTTCTTCAGCAAGCATATCTTCTATCTTGCGTTGAATTAATCTTCTCAGCGGTCTTGCACCATATGCCTCAGAATATCCTGCTTCAGCCAGATGATCTTTTACTTCATCAGTAACCTCAATTGACAACTCGCGTTCCGCCAGACGTTTAAACAGGTCTTTCAGCATCAAGTCTACTATTTGTCTTATTTCTTCTTTATTCAGATGTGAGAATACGATTGTTTCATCAATACGGTTCAAAAATTCAGGTCTGAAAGCTTTTTTCATTTCTTCAGTAACGGTTTCTTTGAGTTTTTCGTATTTATCCTTGCTTTCATCACTAGAAGTTGAGAATCCGAGACGTGATGTTGTGGTAATCATGCTTGCCCCAACGTTAGAGGTCATAATTATGATTGTATTTTTAAAGTTAATGTGACGTCCTTTTGAGTCTGTCAAACGACCGTCATCAAGTATTTGCAGCATGATATTGAACACATCCGGATGAGCCTTTTCTATTTCGTCAAAAAGAATTACAGAATAAGGTTTCTTACGAACAAGTTCCGTCAAATGTCCGCCATCATCATAGCCGACATATCCGGGAGGTGATCCGATAAGTTTTGCAGTTGAATGTTTTTCCATAAATTCAGACATGTCAACTCTTATCATATTATCTTCTGAGCCGAATACAGCCTCTGCAAGTGCTTTGGCAAGTTCAGTTTTACCAACCCCCGTTGGACCACAGAAGATAAAACTTCCTATTGGTCTGTTTGGTGATTTTAAACCTACACGGGCGCGTCTGATAGCCTTAGAAATAGCAACAACTGCATCATTCTGACCAATTACGCGTTCATGCAGAGTTTTTTCAAGATTAAGCAGTCTTTCACTCTCACCCTCTGTAAGTTTTGTTACAGGAACGCCGGTCATTGTAGCGATAACTTCTGCAACATTTTCCGCTGTAACAGTAGGTTTATTTGCTTCATGTTCCTCTTTATATTTCAATGACATTTCGCGAATTCTATCTTTCATATCGGCTTCTTCATCGCGAAGTTGAGAGGCTTTTTCAAATTCTTGATTCCGAATAGCATCTTCTTTTTCTTTAATCAAGGAACGTAATTCTTTTTCTAATTCCTTACCTTCAGGTGAAAGAGTAGACACTTTCAGACGCACTTTAGAAGAAGCTTCATCTATAACGTCAATTGCTTTATCCGGCAAAAATCTGTCTGTTATATATTTGCTGGATAATTGAACAGCCGCAACTATAGCCTCATCAGAAATATTCAGTCCGTGATGTTCTTCATATTTAGATCTCAGCCCTTTTAGAATTTCAATTGATTCATCAACAGAAGGCTCCTCTATTATTACAGACTGGAAACGTCTTTCAAGTGCAGAGTCTTTTTCTACATACTTTCTATATTCATCAAGTGTAGTTGCCCCGATAACCTGAATTTCACCGCGAGAGAGTGCCGGTTTCAGAATATTAGCGGCATCAATCGCGCCTTCGGCAGCACCGGCTCCGATAAGGGTATGCATTTCATCGATAACAAGAATAATATTTCCTGCCTGACGAATTTCATCCATAATCTTTTTAAGACGTTCTTCAAACTCTCCGCGGTATTTAGTACCGGCAACAAGCAAGCCCATATCAAGCTGAATAACTTTTTTACCATCCAGAATATCAGGTACTTCAGCGTTGACTATTCTGATAGCAAGTCCTTCAGCAACCGCAGTTTTACCAACCCCCGGCTCACCAATAAGAACAGGGTTGTTTTTAGTACGTCTTGCAAGAATTTGAATAACACGTTCAATTTCTTTTTCACGACCGACTACAGGGTCAAGTCTAAGTTCTTGCGCAGCAAGAGTCAAATCACGACCGAATTCATCCAAGCTAGGAGTTTTTGTTTTACCGCCTGAACTTGATGATGAGCTTGAAGAGCCTGAAGAAACGGTTTGCGGCTTAGATTCACCAAGCATTTTAACCACATTACTTCTGATTTTATTCAAATCAACACCAAGATTTTCAAGAACTCTGGCTGCAACCCCTTCACCTTCTCTGATAAGCCCGAGAAGTAAGTGTTCTGTGCCTATATAGTTATGTCCTAACTGTCTTGCCTCATCCCATGAAAGCTCCAAGACTCTTTTTGCTCGCGGGGTAAAAGGTATTTCAACGGCAACAAATCCGGATCCGCGCCCAATAATTTTTTCAACTTCTGCACGCGCATCCTTCAGAGTAACTCCCATAGATTTAAGAGTTTTGGCAGCAACACCGGTACCTTCTCCTATAAGTCCGAGAAGCACCTGTTCTGTGCCGACGAAGTTATGTCCTAACCGACGAGCCTCTTCCTGAGCCAGCATTATTACCTTAATAGCTTTTTCCGTAAAACGTTCAAACATTAATTGACTCCTATACTCTACTTCTTATTATATACTTATTATACACAAAAAACAAAAACATTCAAGGGTTTAACGGAATAAATTAATCTAATATTAATCTTTAAATAAATCCACAAAATTCATTTCAAAATAAAAAATCTACATAACGTGAAATATCAACAATGAAATACTGCTCGGCAGGTATTTTGTCTTGTATACTCTCAATGGAAATACACTGCCGAATAATTTATAAAGATTGTCCGGCAAAATAAGCCATAAAAAAATCCTATATATTTTACAAAAAATAAAACAAAACGGTTGACATTTAATTTTGGTTATAATAAGATAAGACTTGTGAAAGAAATATACATGCTCCCATCGTCTAGAGGCCTAGGACAACACCCTTTCACGGTGTAGACGGGGATTCGAATTCCCCTGGGAGTACCATAAAGAAGACACCAATGAGGTGTCTTTTTTATTATGCATTATTATTTCAGCGGCAACTTCTGGAAAACAACATATTCAACAGAATTTATTTAATATATGTTTGATTATATCAAACATATATTAAACGAGCTACCAATGCGAAAATCACCTATAAATCGAAAAGGTCAACTTTGAAATTCTGAATAATATATTTTGTCATTTGCAGGAGATTTTTTAGACTAATATCCTATAGATGTTGGTACGTAGTCCCCGTTAGCATTATAACCATAATGTACCTGTTGCCCGCCTATAGATGTTGGCACGTAGTCTCCATTCGCGTTATAACCATAATGTACCTGTTGCCCGCCTATAGATGTTGGCACGTAGTCTCCATTCGCGTTATAACCATAATGTACCTGTTGTCCGCCTATAGATGTTGGTACGTAGTCTCCATTTGCGTTATAACCATAATGAACCTGTTGTCCGCCTATAGATGTTGGTACATAGTTTCCATTCGCATTATAACCATAATTAACATGTCTACCATCAATAGATGTTGGAACATAATCTCCGTTTGCATTATAACCATAATGTATATTGCCTGCCAAAGCTGGCATGCTACATTGTATAAAAATCATAGAAATTAATACTATTTGTTTCATACACCATTCCTTATATTATCTTTATTCGTGAACCATACATTCCAATTTATTTTGATATTTTTCTCACCCTGAACTCATCCTTATTTTTAGCAATACCTTCTTCTCCAGCTTTAATATATAAAGGGTCACCATTCTTCCAGGCTACAATCCAGCCAATTGGATTCCATATCATAGCATAACCGATTGCAGCAGCCCACTTACAATTTTTGCCGGTATATTTCTTTTTAAAACTAATTTCTCTTGAGGTTCCAGTTACATCCTTTACATATCCGGCTTTAAACTTTATATATCCGGCTTTACCTAAATTTCTGTCTCTTTTGGCAGAACGCACAGTTAGATAGCCCTTTGTATCCTTTTTAAAAATTACCATATTATCGACAATAACATCTTTAAGAACTCTAATACTTACCTGCTCACCTTTTTCTAAATTACCACTGTCTAAGTCTTCTGTTATAACAAAAGGTATCGGCACATCTTTTTGAACTAAAATAGAGTTGTCGACAACTTGCATAGAAGTAATATTTCCTGTTTTTGGATTAATATTTATATTAATTGACTGATTATTACTCTGAGACTGATTGGTATTAACAGATTGATTGTTTGTTTGACTGACAGGAGCACTATGTTTATGCTTTTTAAACTGCCTGCTATAAGCAGTAGAGGCTACTTTATCTGATTTTACAGGGGTCGCCTGAGTTATACAACCAGCATTCATTACCACACCTAAAGCCACTACCAAACAAAAAATTTTCTTATTTATAATCATCTCTCTATACCTCACATCTTCAATTTTGTAATTAATTACTATCCGGTACTAATTCCAGCAATGCATTAAACATGTTCAATCCTAGTGCATTAAAACAGTCTTCATCATTTTCTTTACACTTAGCTGCCTGTTCTCCAATATCCATTAGTTTGTGAAAACTTTTTGGATATTTTTTTCGTAAAAGTACTACATAGTCAACCGATCTATTAGCCGGATCTTTTGACATTCCAGCCAACAATGCCAATCCAAATAATGCAGTTTCTTCGTGTTGTTTCTTCTCATAAGATATTCTAAAATACTTAATTGCATCCTCCAAATAAGTTTCATCCGCATCTGATAGATAAGCACAAAAGGCAAAAAAGCCTAGTTCAGCATAAAAATCGTCTGGAATATCATAACGCACTGAAAATGGTTTTAAATATTTATAAAACATCGCAAAATTATAATCATTTAATGCATAATCAGTATATATTTTAAACTGATCAACATCAGCATTTGCAACTAAAAACTCTGTCCAATCTAATCTGTCAACATTGATAATTTTTTTATTGTTAATTTTAGCTCTATAATATTCATTAGGTAATGCAAAGTTAATATTTTGAGATTCTGATGGATTTAACTGTGATGTTATAACTCCCAAAAGCTTACCGTCTTTATTTAACAATGCACCGCCACTAGAGCCTGCAGAAATAGGAGCTGAAAATTGTATATAATCTTTATTAAATTGATTAATCATTCCATCTGAAAAAACAAACTGCAATCCTTGAGGATTTGATATTGCATAGATTTTTTCACCAATTTGCATCTTCGCAGAATTTAAGGTAATAGGTTTAAATTTTCTGGTTGTGTCAAGTGTTAATACTGCTATATCATCAAGAGGATTAATATACCTAAAACCATTTACAAAATACATCGCACCATCTTCGGATTTTGCAATAATATAATCAGCATTTGCAATTACATGAAAACAGGTAACGAATGTACCATCATCTTTTACTATCACTCCACTACCTGTACTGTCTTGTGTTGTCAAGAATAATACAGATACGACTTCTTTATTATACAAATCTACAGGTGTTATATTTGTAGTTGCTGAGCCCGTTGATAATTGCGTATTTAATAAAAATATTAAAGTAGATACGAAATATATTACTATTTTTTTTAACATAATCTTTAATTAACCAGCATTATTTATAACTAATAGCATATATTTAAAAATAAGTCAAGATATGATATTAGAGAACCATTTGTAAAAATGCATCATAAAATTTTTCAAAGCTGGCAGAAATTATTTGCAATGGCGTTTCTCTTTCGGACACAAAAAGAGAAAATACAAACAGCATAATTAAAGTATTTAACATAACACCAAGCCAAAAATATATTTTTACACTGTGATTGGCTGAATATTCACTATTGAAGGAAAAATCTATTTTTCTACGAAATAATATTTCAATAACAAGTGCTGCTAAAAAAAATATTATGCCTAACGATATCCATTTTATATCGTCAATCAAAAAGAAAAATACAATTCACGTAAAACACATATAGCAATAATATGAGCAGATGCATGTATATACCCTGCAGACGCATATATATTTAAGGTCAAATTATTATTTATGTTTAATACATTCATACAATTATTGTAATACAAAAAGACAAATTATTAATCGTTTAGCGCTTCTTATTCTTTTTTATTACGCTTACGACTATAGGAGATTAATATGAGTATCAGAGCACCATAAAATATTACACGATGCCCCGCAGCATCTTCTCTGAATAACAATTCGCATATGAAAGGCAGTATAAATGGAAAAATATTTCCAAACAAACCAGTATAAAAATATATCTTTGCGCGACGATTATGTTTGTATTTATCATTGAATTGCCAGCAAAATTTTCGCTGGATTAAAAGACGGAAAAGTAATTCTAACAAAATTAATATAACAAGTACAGCTAGTATTTGTATTACGACCAGCCAGTTTAAAAACATAATCCAATAAAAAACTTCAATGACAGAACCATGTTTTCGTTCAATAAATAATATTCTAATATAAGTAAATTGCGCAAAAATTAAATGCACAAGAATACTAATCCAGCCAATTATTGCGGATAAATTCAGAGTATGCGATTGATTTATTTTTAATACATTCATACAATTATTGTAATACAAAAAGAAGGAATTTATAACTAAAAAGATAAAAACTACTTTACAAATTCTATTCTTAATATAAAATAATAATATGATTAGACATATTCAATACCGACGTATACGCTTAGATTTTATGAAAGGCTTGTTTGTATAAATAAGACTAAGTGTTCTGTCGAAAATAATACTGAACAAGACCTTTTAAATTAAACAAAGGTCTTGTTTTTTGTTAACAAACGTAAAATCTACAATAAATTAAGGCAATAAATATTTTTACATACATTAAATAACTAAGGAAAGGTAATAAACATGACAAAATTTTTACGACGAAACTCAATCATTAAGGCGAATGCCCCAATCGTCAAATTACAGAATTTAATCTGGGGCTTGTAGTACACAGATTGAGGCGGAATTTACTTTTCCGCAGAAGGTTAAGGATAAAATGTTACCCAAAATTACAGCAAGCACTATATATTCAACTTTAGGAAACAACAGTTCACTCGTTCCTCTGGCAGTAAAAGATGTTGCCAACAGCCTCGGTCTAACCGCAGGTTCATATGTAACAGGGGATTCTTTAGAAGGGAAAGACAGATTTTTAGATGAATTCGGAACTCAGGCTATATGGCTTTTCGGACTTCCAATTTACAAAAAGATTACTGATTTAACTTTATACAAGGCTTTGAGAATTGACCCGAAAGTAGATGTCAGACTACTTGATAATCCGCAAATTCTGGATAAAGCTATAGAACTTTCTCCGGATGCTAAATATCATGGCAGAACAATTCAGTCAGATATTCTGAAAAAAGGCTTAATCGCAATGAAAAATAACCCTAAATTCTCAAAAAGTCTTGCTTTGACAAAATTCGGCGTTGCTACCTTGCTTACTATTTTCTCTTACGCAGGTCTTACTAAATACAGACATAAAAAAACAAGAGAAGCAGCTAAAAAAGAAATTCTTGCACAAAGACAACACAACTTAACAGGTAAAAACAGTAAATATGCATTTACAAAAACAAGTATGAATAATTTCCTCGGTGCTCCGGAAAAATCAAGAAAGCAAGATAACAAATCAAATCCGTCTTTTGGCGGAATACAGGATTTAGCCGCAAAAGGAATGAACCAGCTTAAAAACTTCATGTTTGATCCTGTTCAAAACTTGATGATTGTTGACGGAACAATTACAACTGAAAGACTAACCGATTCAAGAAATACTCAAGAATTTATAGGGTATACAATAAAAGAAGGGGCAACTTGGGGCTTTATGTATTTTGCAAGCAAACCTATACAAAAATTCCTTGAAAACAGATCGGTTAAAAAATATAATCACTCAATTGATCTGGATGCAAGAGTTATAGAAAGTGAAGATTTGAAAAACGCATTTGCAAACAGAGCTAAATTTGAAAAACAGATGATGGAATTTCCTGTTAATAAATCTGATGTTGAGATCTACGAATTTTTACACAAAAATCCGGATAATATTGTTGTACAAATGGCTAAGAAATCAGATGAAATTACAACAATGTCATCTTCTGACAACTGGATTAACAAACTCAGAAAGAAATTCAACCTTCCTTATATTGAAATAGGAAATAAGGATGATATAGATACAAGAAGATTTATAGACATAGGCAATGCGGAAAAGAAAACCGGTGTAAGAGGTATACACACAAAACTCACAAATCTATACAGCGAATATTTGAATTCAGAAAAGCCGCTTGACGAATTCTTGAATATAGTTAAAAAGCATAAGAGAAACGCAGTAAAAATAAATCTTGGCAGCTGTATAGCGGCACTTGGTGTAGCAGTACCATTAATTATGATAGCAGTGAGATACCTGAGCGGAAACAAAGATTTTCAGGTAAAAGAAGACCTTGAAAAGGAATTAAATGCACAGGCATAGTCTTTTAGATGTCAGCGCGTTAGGACAGGGTACTGGCGGTAGTGAACTGTTCACTATTTTGTAACCACCTAGTCACTCAATCACTTAATCACCTTGTCAGCCAGTTAAAATAGGTCGGGCTTTAGCCCGACAACAATATTGTAGGTCGGCTTTACTTGAATTGTCCCCCTAAAAACGTAATCGGTCAGTAGGCAAGTTTTCGAATATAATAAAAAAAGGAGGAACAATGAG
>CALUVG010000031.1 GCA_944324165.1 Candidatus Gastranaerophilales bacterium
AGCGATGCTGATTCAGATACCGATACCGATGCAGATTCAGACACTGATACCGACGCAGATTCAGACAGTGATAGCGATGCTGACTCAGATACCGATTCTGATACGGATTCAGACGCTGATATGGATAGCGATTCTGATACAGATTCTGATGCAGATTCTGATAGTGATACCGATGCAGATTCTGACACCGATTCTGATGCTGACTCAGATACCGATTCTGATACGGATTCAGACGCTGACAGCGATGCTGACTCAGATGCTGATGCCGATTCTGACACTGACGCGGATACCGATACAGATGCTGACGCAGACTCAGATACCGATTCTGATACAGATATAGATTCCGATACAGACACGGATACTGATACCGACACTGATACAGACACCGATTCGGATGATGATTTGAATGCTAATACCGGTAAGGAAGCATACAAGCAACGTATTGTAAATGACGCTATACAATCTATTGATAAACGTCAATATATGAGATTTGATGCTGAAAACAACAGAAATCCAATTTCAATGGAAGATAATGCACAACTTTCAGGATTGATAGACATTTCCAGAGGCGGTATTGCCGTAAAACATGCTAATAATCTTAAAGTTGGTGATGTTGTTCCGGTTAAAATTTCTTACGGTGACCTGAATATTAATGCAGATGTAAAAGTTGTTACAGCAACAAGCAACAGAGCTGGGGCAGAATTCATCAACCTGGACAGAGCAACTGCAAACAAACTTCTTTATATGAATATATTATTAAAAGAAGCCAACGGTGTTCAGGCTAACCTTGGTGATCTTAGCCTAGGTTTAAATTAATAAAATATAAAAAAACACTAAAAGAGGTTAAGTGAATTATCATTTAACCTCTTTTTATGCTATTCTTCGTCCATTCATATAGAATATAGGGTTTGTGCTTGTTGTAGAGCCTGTTCCATATCTGGCTCGAATATTATTCCGTCTGGTTTCACCCTGTGCAAGGATTTTCTTTGCCTGATCAGAAAGCTCAATATCTATTTGTTTTGATTCTTCAGATGTAGCCCCTGCTTTTGATTGATTTCCTTTTTGACCTAATGCTGTCAATAATGTTTGTATTTTTTTGCTGTCAGCCTTGAGTTCTTTTAAGGCAGCTTCAGCATTTTCTTTTCTTAATAATTCTTTAGCTTCCTTCATTTTATCTGCATCAGCGGATTTTAACATTTTGTCAAGACCTGAGCCTTCTTTAATCTCGATTTTATCAGGAATATCAGCTTCAGGAACTTCTAATTTTGGTTTTTCTAAAGGAGCATTAGGATCGAATTTAGGATCTATTGATGCTGTCTCTGTCGGAGTAGTTCCTATAGGATTTAATTTATCTGGAGCTTGTGTACTTTGAGCCTGTGCCAATTCTCCTGGGCTTACAGGTTTATCTGTAATTTCTCCCGGAGCATTTGCTCCTTCTTGAACTTTATCTGCTGCTTGTTGTTGTAATTTATCAGAGTCTTTTGTTACATTTTCAGCGTTTTTAGCTATTCCTTCGCTTTGTTTACTCATTTCTTTGAAATCACTGCTTAATTGTTTAGTAGATTTAACAGCAGCAGCTCCTGTTTGTACGGCAGTGGCTATGTTGGTTAGCGCACCGGCTAAATTACCTTCTGCAATATTACCGGCAGCCATCAATGTATTTGCAGCAGCTTGACCGTAGTTACCAATAGTTTCAGTTGCTTCACCGATAGGTTTCATAACATTGCCGGCAGCTGCTAATGCTGCCCCAATAATAGGTATTCCGCCCATTGCTATAAATGCCATACCTGCATATTTAACTGCTGTACCAATATTAGTTACTGTTGTCGAAATTTCATTGAATTTATTAGCAAATTTCATAAAGCCCGAAACTTCATTCTGGTTGGCTTCAGCAGCTTTCTGGGATTTTTGGGTGTTTTTAACGTAAGTTGTATTGATACGATCCATAGAACGTAATGATGCTGTTGATTGTTTTGTTAAAACAGTGACCTGTTGGTTATAAATTTTTATAGTATTGCTTTTTTCGCCGATACGAGTTTGCAAATCCTGAATTTTTGCCAAATCGCTGTTGCCATTGTCAACTGATCCGCTTTGTTCTGTGCCGGCAAGGTTTAAACTGAAAGCACTATTAGATCCGATACCTGTTTTGTCGGCATTTAAAAGTGATTCAAGTTCTTTGTTGAGTCCATTAAGTTCTGCTTGTTCTGCTTGAATACCAGCACTTATAGTATTAATTTGTTGATTAGTTCTTTTTAAAGAGGATTGTGATTTATTATTTTGAGATTTGAAAGACTGGTCATCTTTTTTAATCTGTTTTGCTACTTCCTGTGCATTTGATGATATATCGTTTGTTTTAGAAGTATTTTGTTCAGATTGTGATGTTCCTGATCTTACTTCAACCTGCTGATTTTGTGCCTCTTTTGCTGCGGCGCGTCCTTCGGATGCATTTTTTGAGTTTGCCAAACTTTCTGCTGAAGTCAAAGAAGAACTTTCACCGGTAGTTACAGCTGCGCCGGATTGTGTGCTGTTATTGTTTGAAGATATCATTACGCTTGAGTTTAATGATTTTGTTGCAGCACTTGAACTGCTGCCATATAAACCTTTTACCCCGGGAGCATCAAAAACTGAGCCGTTTTTGGTCATGTAAGTCGGCGTAGAAGAAGATGTTGTTTTCTGATTATTAATCTTCTTGTATATGGATAGGTCTGTATTGGTATTCGTGACGGTATTTACGCCCATCTTTACAAAGCTCTCCTGTTATTATATCTCTCTATAAATATAAACGTGCTTTAGAACACTCTAATTTCAAGACTTTGCAATATTGTTACATGTCTTAATACTTGTATTGTTATCATATGAAAAGAAAATTAAGCGTTACATTTTTTTAGTAAAATTGATTAAAAATTTGCGTATGGAATATATTTAGGGTAAAATTTTTGTATGAAATTAGTACATGTAGTTTTTAAGGAGAGATAAATATGAAACTAATGGAAGGCAAAAAAGGGATTATTTTTGGAGTTTCAAATACCCATGGGATAGCTTATGCTATAGCAAAACAACTTTTTGAAGCAGGGGCAGATATAGCATTTACATATGCAGGTGAAGCTATGGAAAAACGTGTTAGACCGCTTGCAGAGGGTATGAATGCTAAAATAATTATGAGCTGTGATGTTACTAAAGAAGATGAAGTTGCTGCTGTATTTAAAGAATGCGAAAAAGTTTATGGTAAATTAGATTTTGTAGTACATGCTGTTGCTTTTGCCGCAAAGGAAGATTTACAGGGCAGATTTATTGATACATCTCATGAAGGTTGGGATTTAGCAATGGGCGTTAGTGCCTATTCTTTAATCTCACTTTGTCGTCATGCTGAGCCTATTATGAATGAAGGCGGGTCAATCTTTGCACTTACATATCTTGGATCTGAATATGTAGTTGCAAATTATAACATTATGGGTGTAGCTAAGGCTGCATTAGAAAGTTCTATGCGATACCTTGCCGCTGATTTAGGTAAAAAAGGTATTAGAGTTAACTGTATTTCTGCAGGGGCTGTTAAAACACTTGCTGCTAAAGGTATTTCAGGTTTTGACAAAATGCTTAAAGCTGCAGTGGCTAAGTCACCTTTGAAGCGCAATGTTTCTCTGGATGATGTAGGTAAAGCCGGTTTATATCTGGCGTCAGACCTGTCTACCGGCACTACCGGTCAAATCCTTTATGTGGATTGCGGCTGCCATGCAGTTTATGCGTCTCTTGAAGAAATGGAAATTATTGCTAATTCTATTTCAAAAGGTGCCTAATTTTTTAAGAATTTGATTTAAGCAGGGCGCAAGCTTTAGCTTGCGCCCTGCTTTTCATATTAAATTTATTGTGCCTCACCCGATACGGTATTGAGTTTTATTTTTTTTTACAGTATTATTCTTTTAAAGGCAAATAAGGGAGAGTTAAATTTAAATGATTTTACAAGAAGATTTGAAAGTTATAAATGAAGTAATAAAAAATGTTGCAATATTTATCCAGCAAGATCCGGTTGTTAAACCTGATTTCGAAGAATATTTAAGAACTTTAGGTACAAATATTCAATCAGCAAGTTTTCAATCAGCTTGTTTTAATTATATATTTGAAAGACGACTGGGAGACGAAAGAAAAGGTATAATTCAGACTTATCTTGACAGATCTGTAAATCTTTCCGTGGAGTTTAAAAAAGTTGCTGATGCCCTTGCAAAATCTTTTTCTTCTGTCTTTGAAATTAAAAAAATTACCAAAACAGGCTTTGAACTTTACAATATAATAAATGAAAAATTTTATAATGTTACCTCTCTTGTAAAGATGACGTCATTTAGAGGAATGGGGTCCGGACAATATGTTATAGCAAGAATTTTTACATTTGAAGGGGCATATTATCTTTTGGAAGTCTCCGGTGTATTACCAGCCAATAGACGTGATGATGCATTGCGTTTTTCTATTGCCAAAATTATACAAAATCCGGAACTTGTTTATATCGACAATCCGGAAAAACTTAAGGAATTGGAAGAAAATGTTGAAGAAGTTTACCAATACTTTATTGAATATTTTGGCAAAGACGAGGTTATTACAACTAACAAATATGCTGATGATATAATAAGTCTTTTCAATGAATATGCTGAACTCGGAGAAAAAAATCCTTATGAAGATAAAATAGAAACTCTGGAAACCTATAGATATTTTGATGTAAGCGAATTCAACAATTCCTATGACAATTTCCTTGAAAATTCACTGGGCGGATTTTCATCACATACAGAAACGTATGATGTTGGAATTATATTTGACAGAGAATTAGGACTCTATGCAATACCATTTTATGAAACCTTTAATAAGATTTTTGAGGCAAAAGACTACAAGGAGATTGAAAACTATGACAGATGTATTCAATATTTCTTGTTGAATGATAAATTTTCAGCCAATATTATCAAACGTGTGGCTCAAAAACACGATAATTTTATGAAAGTTATTAATGAAGTTTGTAATGCAAACTATACTCTGGATGAGTTGTTGAAAAAGTACAAAGCAAGATATCTTGAGCAAAAAATCTTTTCATCAACAACAGTACTTTATAAGTCAAAAGCATTTTCCAATACTCTGGGGATAATAGAAGAAAATGAAGAACGTCCGGAGATTGATGAAAGTATTGATTTATCAAAAATTGGACGTAATGATCCTTGTCCTTGCGGCAGTGGTAAAAAATTTAAAAAGTGCTGCGGAGCACATCTAAACTAAGTTAAAATGGGGTGAAATTATTTCACCTCATTTTTTGTCTCAGGAGTTTCAACTTTTTTAATTTTTAAAATATCGTTTTCAATCTGCATTTCAATAAATTTATATAACAGCTTAGGAACATATATTGATATGGGATTTTATGCATTGCGGGAAAAGGTGTATTTCCTGTCGATAGTAAGAAGATACCTTTTTATGGGTTTGATAATAATTGTAACCTCGCTATAAATAATTGACCAAATGGTCGCGGCTGTGCTGTATGGATTATTCAGGAGGGTAATATGAATTATCTGCATTGCAGTGGTTTGGAACTCGACGGCAGCAAGAAAAAATGCAATTAGCTACACTAAACGATTGATTTTTTGTGCTCAACATTGTAAATAAATTGAAAAATCTTGTGTAAAAGTATATAATAAACAAGTAATAGTACTATAAAATGAGGTTAATTATATGAAATTACACATGCAAATCCTAATTGCTCTGGGACTTGGTATTAAACGTAACTGGCATATATTTTTCGGTATTATTGCCGGTATTCTTGTCGGTATATTTTTACATGAGCACCCGAGCGCACTTGTATCTACAATCTTAACCTTTGTCGGACAGGTGTTTATAAGATTGATTCAGATGGTTGTTATTCCGCTCGTTGTATCAGCCATAATTATTGGTATTACCAGTGTTGGAGATAACAAACAGCTTGGAAAATTCGGTAAAAAGATGATTCTGTATTACGGAATTATCACAACTGCGGCGGTTGCAATAGGGGCAGCTCTGGCATTAATTTTTAAACCGGGTATAGGGGCTGCAAATTATATTGCTGCTAACTCTGCAGCGGAAGTTCAGGCATCGGTTGCCAATGCAATGGCACAACAGCAAGGAAATATATTAAACATCTTTTTAGGATTTATACCAAATAACCCATTCCATTCATTTGCATATGGAGATATGGTTCCTATTATTGTTTTCGTACTGATTTTTGCTGTTGCACTTGCTAAAGTTGGAGATGTAAATAGACCTATTGTGGCATTCTTCGAATCAGTTTTTGCAGCAACAATGAAGATAACTGATTGGATAATGTTCCTTGCTGCTCCGGGTGTATTTGCCCTCACTGCAAGTGCTGTTTCAAGTTTTGGTATAGATATATTTGCAAGTATTTCAAAATACTTATTTGTCTTATTCTTAGGATTTTTGCTGCAGTTGTTTGTAGTTTATCCTTTATTCCTGAAATTCTTCTCAAAGGTTTCAATCGTAATGTTATATTCTGCAGTTGCTGAGGCAATGATGGTTGCATTTGGAACTGCAAGTTCATCAGCGACTTTGCCGTTGACAATTGCTTGTTGCGAAAAAAGAGGTATTTCTCACAAGATCTCAAGTTTTGTTTTACCGCTCGGCGCAACATTAAATATGGATGGCACAGCTTTATTACAAACGGTTGCAGTTATCTTTCTTGCACAGGCATATGGCGTACCGCTTGATTTGTTCTTAATAGTTCAAATAGCCTTGCTGGCTATAATTGCATCAAGTACTTGTGCCGGTATTCCGGGGGCTGGCTTGATAACAATTGCTTTAATACTTAACGGTATGGGCTTGAGTCCGGAACAGCTCGTTGCGGGATTTGCATTCCTGTTTACTATAGAGAGAGTTACAGATATGATGAGAACACTTGTCAATGTAACATCAGATACTGTAGTTGTTGCGGCTATTGCTGATAATGAAAACGAGATAAATTATGATTTGTTGAACAATCCTCAGGCTTATGAGGAAATAGCATAATTTTTTCAGGCTTTTTGAAGAATCCTCCTGTGCGTATCGTCTTATATGCGTACAGGAGGATTTTGTGCTAGGATATTAGGAGAGGTGTTATATGTGTCAAAAAACAGATGAAATAGCATCAACTTTTTTAGGCAAGAAGGTAAGCGGCAGTGAACTTTATGATGCCTCACTCCTTGTCGCAGTGCCAAGATGTGAAAACAGGCAGCAATATAATATAATTGAAAATGAATTACCTTTTGAAGGATATGATATATGGCATGCTTATGAATTTTCGTCAATGACTGAAAATGGTGTGCCTGTTACAAGATTGATGAAAATAAAATATAACTGCAATAATAAATATATTATTGAATCTAAATCACTTAAATTGTATTTAAATTCTTTTAATATGTCGCGTTTCGGGCATAATATACATGAATGTTTAGAAATATGTAAAAATATAATAGAACGTGATCTTAGCGAAAAATTGCAAACAAATGTGGGAATTGCCTTTCTTGAAAATAATACAGAAAAGTGTGAGATATTTAAAGAGTTTAAAAACTTGATGGATTTAATAGATGAGAAAGAGTTAAAGATTGAACAATTTAAGGAAACTCCGGCATTATTGGAAATAGAAAACAGTGATTTGCCGCAGGAATATTATCTAACCTTTGAGTCTTTGCGTTCAAACTGCCGTGTTACTCATCAGCCTGATTTTGGCGATGTTTTTATCTATTATAAATCATTCAAGCATATTAAAGAAGACAGTCTTTTTAAATATTTATGTTCGTTTCGTTCAGAATATCATTTTCATGAAGAATGCTGTGAAATGATTTATAAACGGCTTTACGATATTTTGAATGAGGGTGATAATTTGCTGGTGTGTGCCTTATACACACGCCGTGGGGGCATTGATATTTGTCCTGCCAGATGGAGTAGAAATTGTGTGGTGCAAGATATCCACAAACTTATTGATATAAATAAGTTTGCCAGATGCGGAGTAAAACAGTAAAGAGGACGCATGAATAATCGTAAAATTGGTGAAAGTGGTGAAGATTTAGCCTGTAGATATCTGGAAAAACGCGGGTACAAAATTCTGGAGAGAAATAAACATTTTTCAAAGTTATGTGAAATTGATATTATTGCGGAATACAAAGGCACAATAATATTTGTTGAAGTAAAAACAAGAAAAACTACAAATTTTGGAACCCCATTTGAAGCTATTACAAAAACAAAATTACAAAATCTTCAAACCGGTATCTTAAGCTATTTGCAGGAGCATAAAGTTAAAAAGTACCGGCTTGACGTTATAGGTATAACTCTTAAACCTGAAATAAAAATTGAACATATGAAAAATGTGGGTTAAATTAAGTTTATTTTTCAGAAAATCTTAAAAGTACTTTCAGCACATCTTTTTCTTTGTTTTTTTCAAACGCTTCAATAGCATCATCGGCATTGTATGTCGCAGATATAAGCGGTGAAAAATCAATACGTTCATTTTTCAAAAGTCTGAGTGCTGCTCCGAACTGTCCGCAGCGGGACCCTAAAACAGTAATTTCATCTATTACAATCGGAGCAAGATTAAATTCTTTAGAGGCGGCAACTGTACTTTTTAATACTAAAACTCCACGCGGTTTAGTCAGTGCAAGTGCGGTTTCAAATCCTGAAATTGAGCCGGTAGCTTCAACAACTACATCATATTTTTTTTCAATTTTAAATTCATTTAATAAAAATGTTTCAACGCCTTGAGCCTTTGCTATATCGAGTTTATTTTGATGTTTGCCGACAAGTATAACGTCAATATTTTGAGCGTTTAGGGTTAAGGCTGTAATAAGTCCGAGTTTTCCGTCTCCAAGTACAACAACTTTTTCAAACGGTTTAATATGGAGCTGTTCTGTTATTTCACATGCAGCGGCAAGCGGTTCAACAAAAACAGCCTGTTCGTCAGAAACATTTTCCGGTACTTCAAAAAGAACTTCCAGAGGCATAGTCATGTATTCTGCAAAACAGCCGTCTTTTCTCCAAATACCAAGCGTATGACGATTTGGGCAGTGTCTGTATAATTTTTCTGCACAATAAGGGCATTCCGGATCTTTACATCCGTATGAAATTTCTGCAACTACTCTTTTACCCAAAAGCGATTGATCTTCATCATTAATTTCTTCAACAATACCAACTGCCTCATGTCCAAGGATACCAACATAACCCATATATCCTTTGGTTATTTCATAATCAGTATTGCATATTCCCGCAAGAGTTATTCTAATAAGGGCTTCTCCTTTTGCAGGTACAGGTTTCTTATAGTCATTAACAAGTTTAAGTTCTTTATCAAATACTACAGCTTTCATTTTCTCTCCTTTTTAATAGTAAAATTGTAACATAAAATCAGGAGAAAAGATTTACATTGTAAAATATTTATAATAAAAATAAAATAACGAAAACAGAAATAAACGGGGGTATTTTTATGACAAAAGGAATACGCGGCGCGATTACTGTAGAGGCAAACACAGAGGCCGCAATTAAGGCAGCAACGGTAGAACTTCTTAATGAAATGATTGCACAAAACAATCTTACTCAGGAAAAAATTTCTCACGTGATTTTTACGGTAACAACTGATTTAAATGCGGCATTTCCCGCAAAATTTGCACGATTAACAATTGGCTGGGATAAAACAGCTATGATGTGTTTTAATGAACTTGATGTGCCAAATTCACGCAGAATGTGTTTGCGTGTCCTGATTGTTGTTAATTGTGACGATAATTTTGTACCTAAATTTGTTTATTTAAAAGGAGCCAAAAATCTCCGTTCAAATTAGTACATAATATATTACGGAAAAATTTTTATGTTTCCATAATCTTTACACCGGAACTTGTGCCAAGTCTTGCTGCGCCTGCTTCAATCAGTTTTAATGCGGTTTCTTTATCACGAATGCCGCCTGATGCTTTTACTTGCAGACCATGAGAAGATACTGTATCATACATAAGTTTAACATCTTCAACTTTTGCGCCGACTCCGTTTTTTACAAATCCTGTTGATGTTTTAACAAAATTTGCACCGGATTCTATACATAATTCGCAGGCTTTTTTAATTTCGTCTTTTGTAAGCAAGTCTGTTTCTAAAATAACTTTCAGCGGTACAAATGCACATGCGTCTTTTACTGTTTTTATGTCATTTATCACATATTCATAATCTTTATTTTTTATTGCAGAAACATTAATTACCATGTCAATTTCATCTGCCCCATCTTCTATTGCGCAGGTTGTTTCGTAAGCTTTTACATCAGGAATATTAGCCCCGAGAGGGAAACCTACAACTGTCACAACTTTTATCCCTGTGCCTTTTAAGTAGTCTTTAGCCATTTTAACGTATGCAGGATTTACGCATACGCCCAAAAAATTGTATTTTTTAGCCTCATCAAAAAGCTTAATAAAATCTTCTTTTGATGCGTCCTGTTTTAAAAGTGTATGCTCAATATATTTGTTTAATTCCTGCATGTTAATTCTCCTTTTTATAAAATGTTATCTAAAATTTTTGACACAGAGTAAGATTTATTTAGCGTATAGAAATGTAATCCGCAAATGCCGGACTCAATTAAACTGCGGCATTGATTAACTGCTGTTTCTATTCCAAATTCATGCATTGAAGCCGTATCATCTTTATAAAGTTCAATTTTTTCAGCTATTTTATCCGGTACAGAAATATTTGCAAGTGTAGTCATTTTTTTTATTTGTTTATAACTTAAAATAGGCATAATACCGGATATTATCGGGGCAGTGATGCCTGCTTTTCTGACTAATTCTGTATATTTAAAAAATTTGGTATCATCATAAAATAATTGTGTATAAATAACGTCTGCCCCTGCGTCAAGTTTCTTTTTTAGATTGTTAATATCTTCATTAATATTCGGACTTTCTATATGCCCTTCAGGATATCCGGCAACCCCTATTGATATATCGCTTTTGGATTTTATAAATTCTACAAGTTCATTAGCATATCTGAAATCTGTGCATGGCGAAGTTCCATCTGACGGATAATCGCCTCGAAGTGCTAGTATACAATCTGTTTGTGCATCTTTTAAAACTGTCAGATATTCTTCTACGTCTTTTCTTGTATTTCTCATGCAGGTTAAATGCGGCATTACCGATACCTGTAGTGTATTCTGTATATTTTGTACAAGCTTATTTTGTTCGCAATTGGTTGCTGAAGATGTGCTTGTAACAGATATCAGTGCAGGGTTATATTTCTTCAGTATCGTTAATTCCTTGTCTAATGTTTCCCAACTGTTTTGTGGCGGAAAAACTTCAAAAGAAATAACGGGTGTTTTTTGTGATGCAATATGCGTCCGGTAAATATCTCTCAGTTTCATATGATAATTATAGCATACACTCGTGTTAAAAGCTAATTTTTTTCTGTAAGAAGGTAATCCAGACTTTTATTATAAAAATCTGCAAATTTTTTGGCATTTATTAACGAAACACTGTGCTTGCCGGCTTCAACATTAGATACATAAACAATGCTTACATTCAGGGCTTCTGCAACTTTATCCTGCGTAATTCCCTGTTTCTGGCGTTCAAATTTAAGATTAAGTCCAAAAACTTTTAATAATAATTTATCTTCCATAGTTTAAATTTATAGTCTTGACTTTAAATTAACAATAATCTATAATATAAATATATAAACTGTAATTTAAATAAAAGGAGCATTTATGAAATTAATAAAATCTTTTTCTGCTTTTACTCTTGCCGAAGTGTTGATAACACTTGCTATAATCGGAGTAGTTGCGGCTGTTACAATCCCGTCACTTGTAAATAAATATCAGGAACGTGTTAAGATTACAAAATTGAAAAAAGCGTATAGTGTTCTGATGAATGCATATAATCTTGCAATTGCTGAGCATGGCACATTGGATAATTGGAATTTGGAAAATACAGAATCAGAGGTTGACGAGAATGGTAATAGTACAGTACCTGATGAAGGATTAAATAGTGTTAATTCTTTATGGACAAATTTACTTCCATATATGAAGGTTGACCAAATTTGTCTTGCCGGTAATAGTAATTGCAGTATATTTAAAAACAATACTAAAATTTATTCACTTAGTGGTCGTCAAAATTCGGATTTATCGCAAACGAAATTTTTGGCTATAAGGTTGGATGATGGTACTATTTTATGGGGAGGATTTATAGGTTCGGCAAGTTGTAGTCTTGTTAGAGGTCAATCAAAACAGTTACAGAATGTCTGTGCAGACTTTGGAATAATAGTTGGTGGTAGCGGAAAAGATAAATATTATGTTGGAAAAGATATTTTTTATTTTTATCTAACTAAAAATTCTATAGTACCACTTGGCACAAAAGATAATATCACAAGACCATTCCCCGAATACTGTAATCCAAATATTGCAGGGGCGGCTGGTGGTCAATATAATGGTTATGGCTGTGCTGCCTGGGTTCTTACCAAAGGCAATATGGATTACTTACGCAGAGATGATTTAGATTGGTAAATTATTTATCGCTGCAGATGTCTTTGCGGTATTTTTTTCCGTCAAAATTAATTTGTTCGATATCGGCATAAAGCTTTTTCTTCGCACGGTTTAGAGTTTTGGCACTTGCTGTAAGAGTTAAAGCTTTACCTTTTAGTGTTTCATATTCAAGATAAGAATTTTTATGAGTGTTAAAATGATTTATCTGGCTGTCTTCAATTAAATCCAGCCCGTTTATTATTTTACCTTCTGACTGTGCTGATACAACGCAGGAAACAGCAGCATTTTCAGAGAGTTCTATGTACTCGTAGTCATCTGCAAATGACCCTATAGCGCATGCTTCAAAGAGTGTATACAGATTTTGTTCAATAAGGTCAAGAATGCAGGCGCAATCATGATCCTGAAAGAACGGTTTAAATTCAAGAACTGAATATTTTCCGTCATTTTTAAGTACACAGTCTATTCCTAAAATCCCGAGATAAGGAATTTGCTGGCGTTCAAGAGCGTTTAATATATTTCTAACCACATTTTGCATGATATGGTCAATAATTTCATTTGATATTTTATAATCCGGGGCAAAAGCTCCAATACCGTTTGTTAAAAGACCGCCATCGCCTTCTGACATAAATTTGTAATTTGCTGCAGCACATAAAGGCAGAGCCTGATAGCCGTCTGTAATTGCATAAAGCGTAAATTCATGCCCGTAAACGTATTCTTCAATAAGAACTTTCTTTTCATCTCTTGCAAATAAATCCTCTACAAAAGTTTTTGCAACAGGTAATGTAGGACAAGCGAGCCGGTCTTTTCCGTTAATAGTTTCTTCTGTTCTTATAACAACCGGGAGACTGATTTCATTAAGAAAATCATATGCAGCCTGCGCCTTTTCAAAAATCCCGAAACGCGGAGTTGGGATATGCAATTTGTATAAAAACTTTTTACAAAAAGCTTTATTTATTGCAAACTTAGCACTTTCAGCGGATGGGGCAAATATCATCTGTCCGTTTGCCTGAAATACATCGGCTATATCATTTTTTATAGCCGTTTCGGAACTTGCTATTGTCAAATCAATCTCATTTTCAATAACGAATTTCAAAAGTTCCTGAATGTTTTCTTCACGTATATCCACTGTTTCGGCGATTTCTTTAATTGCATCATTGCCCGGGGCGACAAATATTTTTTCAATATTGTCATACTGATGAAATTTTAGTGCAAGAGCATGTTCTTTTGCAGAATTGCCGACTATTAATATCTTTTTCTTCTTATCATTTTGCATAAAATTATTATACTACATAAAAAGTATGATTTTTATTAAGATTAGTTAAAATTTATAGTAAAGTTGTGTTATAATAATGACAAAGGAATATAAATCATTAAATTTATTCAAGAAGAGAGGTTATAAGGTAGAATGGCAAGTTTGATATCTTTATTGAATCAGGTACTCGCACCTGCAACACCGCAGATTACCGCACCGGTAAGAACTAATATATCTAAACCTTACAGCAATAATCCGTTTATGAATTATAACGGTAACAGCTTGAATAATTATGCAAAAAACACGCCTGTCAGAGGCGGATACTTTGCCGGATATTATAACGGCAAACAAAATATTGTAGGGCAAAGACTTTTTATTGAAGTATAGTCGTATTTTAAATAAAAACATGCAGAGAAGTTGGATGTTATATATCATCTGAATTTTTTACGGTTTTTCTTATAGTTTTTTATGTAAAAATCAATATTTGGAACGATTAATTCCAATTCCTCATCGGTTGCGCTGTTAATAATATTCAGCCCTTTATTACGCAGCGGATTGTTTTGAACATACAACGTACAGCTGTCAAGTCCAATTACCATTATATCAAGTACATCCAAAATTTTCATCAGATTTTCTGCTTTAGGATACTGTATTCCTCTTTCAATACGCGAAATATTTTTGTCTGTAACCCCGATAGCTTCAGACAACTTTTCCTGTGAAAGCCCTTTTTGAACTCTTCATTCTTTAATCTTTTTCCCAATAACTTGTTTGTCGTAAAACATCTCTCTTAATTCCAACAAGTATAGTCTATGCTATTGCAATTATTAAATAAACAAATTGGCTCATTTATTTTTGCGTAGTTTAAGTAATGCTTTGCATTTACTTTTATTACAAAATATTAAATTTAGTTGAATGTCTTAGAATAGCTATACCGCAATATTTTTTATTATATTCTATGATTTCTACGGATAAATTCCCCATGTGGCTATATAAATTCAATAATTTCTATGATTTAATAATAAAGGGATTGTAAGCACTTTAGAGGAAGAGGAAAATGATTTTAATTACCGGCGGGGCTGGTTATATCGGAAGTCACACTGTTATAAATTTTCTTGATAACGGTAAAGATATTGTAATTTTTGATAATCTTGAAAACGGACATATTGAAACAGTTCAAACACTCCAAAAATTGGGTAATGTGAAATTTGAACAGGGGGATTTGAGAAATATTGAAGATATAGAACATGTTTTTGAAAAATATGATATTGATGCGGTAATTCATTTTGCGGCTTTTGCACTTGTCGGGGAAAGTGTGGAAAATCCTGCAAAATATTACAGAAATAATACGTTTGGCACATTAAATCTTCTTGATACAATGATAAAACATAATGTGAAGAAAATAGTATTTTCTTCAACCTGTGCAACTTATGGTGAACCTGAATATACCCCGATTGACGAAAATCACAGACAAAATCCGATAAATCCTTATGGAGCATCAAAACTTATGGTGGAAAGGATTATGGAGGATTATGACAGGGCTTATGGATTGAAATCTATAAAATTGAGATATTTTAATGTTGCGGGATGTGATTCTCAAATAAGAATAGGAGAATGGCATGAACCTGAGACACACTTAATCCCGAATATCTTGAAGTCAACGTTTAAATGCGAACAGCCTTTCAAAATTTTCGGAGAGGATTACGATACTGAGGATGGAACCTGTATTCGTGATTATGTTAATGTAGAAGATTTAGCAGAAGCACACAGGCTTGCGCTTGATTATTTAAACCGTGAGAATAAGTCAGATGTATTTAATTTGGGGACTGAAAATGGAGATAGTGTAAAAAATATATTTGATACCTGTGAAAAAGTTCTGGATAAAAAAATACCTGTAGAGGTTGCGCCGCGCCGTGCAGGTGATCCTGCAAAATTATATGCCAATGCTAAAAAAGCAAAAGAAATATTGGGATGGCAGCCGTCAAGAAGTATTCAAGATAGTATAAAAACTGCTTATATGTGGGAAAAATATTTTGTTGAGGAGCTGCAAAAATAATGGCAAAGTTATCCATAATTATTCCAGTATATAATGTAGAAAAATATTTGCGAAAATGTCTTGAAAGCCTTGTTAATCAAACATTAAAAGATATTGAAATTATTTGTGTCAACGACGGCTCTACAGATTCCTGCCCGCAAATACTGGCTGAATATGTACAAAAAGACAGCAGGATTAAATTAATAAATAAATCTAACGAAGGTGTTGCAATGGCGTGGAATACGGGATTAGAAACTGTGACATCTGAATATGTCGGATTTGTTGATGCTGATGACTGGATTGAATTAGATACATATGAACTTGCTTATAATGCCATTGTTAATAATGATGTTGATTATGTTTGTTACGGGGCTGATATTGTTTTGGATTACGAAACAAATATTAATGCTATGAAAAAATATCTTAAAATTAAATATAAAGGCGTAAAAAAAGTTGACAGCTGTGTTATTCAGGAAACTCCTGCAACAATGTGGAATAAAATTTATAAAACAGAAATTATAAAGAATAAAAATATACATTTTTCAAGCCGGTCAAGAAACGAAGATACCGCCTTCTGGCTGATGTATTCTGTGTGGGCAAAACACGGGTATTATCTGGATAAATCTCTTTATCATTATGTTCAACGCAAAAACTCTATTATGGGTACAAAATATCAAAAATTGCATAAATCAACAGAGTGTTTGAAATTAATTCCGCAGCTTGTAAATTATTACAATGAAAATAATCTTACAAAAAAGTATTACTCAATGCTGCAAAAACAACTTAAAAGTTTTGTTTATCTTGACTATTTTAATACTCCGCTGTCAATGAAAAATGAAGTATTGCAGGAGGCAACAGAAATTTTTAACAATCTAAATTTGGGAATACTTAATAAATCGAGATTTATTAAGGCGTTGAAAAATAAACAGTATAACAAACTTAATTTTGTAATGGAATATGGATTACCTGAAAAATTGTTGTCCGTCAAAAAATCACCGGAATGTCAGGTATATAGATTTTTAGGGCTTAAGTTTGTCAGAAAAAGAGCAAAATAAATTAAAAATAAAAACAAGGAGAATAAATGAAAAGAATATTAGTAACCGGCGGAGCCGGATTTATTGGAAGTCATCTATGTGAAAGATTATTGACAGAAGGTAATGAAGTAATTTGTCTTGATAATTTTTTCACGGGCTCAAAAGATAATATAAGGCATCTTTTGCAAAATGATCATTTTGAACTTGTTAGACATGATATAACAAAAGAATATTTTGCAGAAGTTGATCAGATTTATAATCTTGCCTGTCCAGCAAGCCCGCCGCATTATCAATATAATGCGATAAAAACAATAAAAACATCCGTTCTCGGTGTGACTAATATGCTGGGACTTGCCAAAAGATGTAAGGCAACAATTTTGCAGGCATCAACAAGCGAAGTTTATGGCGATCCGAAAGTGCATCCGCAAAGAGAAGATTACTGGGGCAATGTTAATCCTATTGGTATAAGAAGCTGCTATGATGAAGGCAAACGCTGCGCGGAAACACTTATGATGGATTACCACAGGCAAAATGGCGTTGATACAAGAATTGTTCGTATTTTCAATACTTATGGACCTAATATGGATATGAATGACGGACGTGTTGTATCTAACTTTATAGTTCAGGCTCTTCAAAACCAGGATATAACAATTTACGGCGACGGCTCACAAACAAGATCTTTCTGCTATGTGTCTGATCTTATTGACGGAATGATAAAAATGATGAATAATTCGCAAAAATTTATCGGACCTGTTAATCTGGGCAATCCTTCTGAACGAACTATTCTTGACTTTGCAAAGTTGATTATTGAAATGACAAATTCAAATTCAAAAATCGTCTACAAGCCGCTGCCGGGTGATGACCCTACACAGAGAAAACCGGATATATCACTTGCACAAAAAGAATTGAATTGGGAACCTAAAGTTGATATTAAAGAAGGATTAACAAAAACAATAGAATACTTTGAGAAAAAAATTAAGGAGATAAAATAATGAGAGTTTGTGTAATTGGTACAGGTTATGTCGGACTGGTTGTAGGCACATGTCTTGCGGAAATGGGAAATAATGTAATTTGCGTAGATAAAGATATAAAAAAATTAGAACAGCTTAGAAATGGTATAATTCCGATTTATGAACCGGGATTGGAAGAGCTGATAAAAGCCAATGTTGCCGAAAATCGTCTTATTTTTACAGAAGATATAAATATCGCAGTACAAAATTCACAGGTATGTTTTATTGCCGTAGGTACTCCGCAGGGAGAAGACGGGTCAGCGGATTTGCAATATGTATATCAGGTAGCTGAAGAAATAGGAAAAGCAATGAACGGTTATAAAGTTGTTATTGATAAATCAACAGTTCCTGTGGGTACTGCAGAAAAAGTTACGGAAATAATTAAAGCTCAGACAGATGAAGAGTTTGATGTTGTTTCTAATCCCGAATTTTTGAAACAAGGGGCTGCAGTAGACGACTTTTTGCGTCCGGATAGAGTTGTTATCGGATCAAATTCTCAAAGAGCAACTGAAATTATGCAGGAATTATATTCACCTTTCTTGCGTACAGGAAACCCTGTAATAATTATGGATGTAAAATCTGCAGAGATGACAAAATATGCAGCAAATTCTTTTCTTGCAGTAAAAATATCTTATGCAAATGAAATAGCAAATATATGCGAAAAAGTCGGGGCGGATGCTGAAATGGTTAGAATAGGAATGTGTGCTGATAAACGTATCGGATCTAAATTTTTATTCCCTGGAATAGGATATGGCGGCAGCTGTTTCCCTAAAGATGTTAAAGCTTTATTGAAAACAGCAAAAGATAATGATTGTGATTATCAGTTACTTAAAGCAGCAGATGATGTTAACAAAAGACAACGTCAAATATTTATTGACAAAATTTTGAATAAATTTGGGTCAGACCTTTCGGGCAAAACATTTGCTATATGGGGACTTGCTTTTAAGCCTAAGACAAATGATATGCGTGAAGCCCCTTCAATAACAATTATTAATGCGTTATTAGAACACGGGGCAAACATTCAGGCGTATGATCCTAAGGCTTTTGAGTGCGCAAAATTCTATTTTGAAGACAAAATTACTTATTCAAAATCTGCATATGATGCATTAGAAAATGCGGATTGTTTGGTTGTTTTAACTGAATGGAATGAATTCAGACGCCCGGATTTTGACAGAATGAAATCATTGATGAAGGCGACTGTAATTTTTGACGGACGAAATCTTTATGATACAAAACGTATTTTTGAAAGAGGCTTTGATTACACATGTATAGGTAAACAAAGTTATTCAAATTAGTTTAAATATAAACTTGTTTAATATAAATGATTTTTTGTTTATGTTAAAATTATTAGTGCGAAAATGTGAAAAATTTAATAAAAAACAGATAATTTTAAAGGATTATAAATATGCCGGCTCTATGGAAAAAGAATATTGAAGAAATAAAAGACAGCGGATATTTAAAAGCTGATATATCAATAACAGATGCATTAATTGAGAATTTTTACAATGAAATTCTCAAACCTGAAGATAGAAAATTATTAGAATTATTTTTTTCTAAAAATCCAACGCAGCAAGAATTGGATGAATTGTTGAAAGATTGGGATATTGAAGTTAAGGGAAGTGCCAAAGCATTGATGCTTGCATATTTTATGAAACAACATCCTGAATTAAAATTTTCATCTTATGTCGCTCCAAGATTGAAAGGACTTATTAACTTTTTTAGATTTCAGAATTTAAAAGTTATGGCGCATTATACGAAAATAGGTAAAGCCTTAAATGCCAATGGAATTAAGCCTATGATATTAAAGGGCGGAGCAATGAAATATCTGCGTCAGGAATTGCCGCGTGTAATGGGTGATATAGATGCCCTTGTACCTGAAAAAGATTTTATGAACTCTATTGATATAGTAATGGACTTAGGCGGATATGAATACGAAAAAATAGATATTCATTCTGTAGATTTTCATGAAATAGGTTGTGAAGCCGGAGCATTAGATCTGCATAAATTTATTTATATGGAAACAGGCAATGAAGAAAAGTTTTTAGAGGGATTATTTAAACGTTCAAGAGAGGAACTTGTTTTTGGCGTTAAATCACTTGTGCCTTGCCATGAAGATTTAATGTTTATAACACTGGTAAATCTGGCGAGAAATTTGAGAAATAACACAAGTAAAGCGGGGCTTTTGTATGCATTATTTGACTGTGAATTTTTAATGAGAAAGCCTGATTTTGACTGGAAAATAGTTATAGAAAATGCGAGAAAAACAAAAACAGAAGTTCAGATGAATTTTGCGGTAAAATTTATTAGAAAAATATCCGAGAACATTTTGCCGGAGAAAATAAAAGATGCAATGCTTTTTGAAAAAGAAACGCAGGATTATTCAAATGTAATAATGTTTAACAGATTTTATCTTGAGGACTTAAGAAATTCCTGCCGTGGAATGAAAATTAAGGATGTATTGTCCCATCCGTATAAACTTGGAAAATACATAACTCAAAAACCTGTATATTGTTTTCTGAAATTGTTGCGCGGACATCCAAAATTAATAGAACTAATTGTGCGAGATTTGAAAACACGCAAATACGACTTTCAGCCGGTGGAATTATAAAAAAGTTTATTACTCAACTTGTTCGCCACATGGCAGACCATACTTAATATTTTCAAAGTGACAATAGTTGCAAAATTTAGAGTAAGGTTTAGAATAAAAATTTATGATTTCTTCTGCTAACTCTTTTGACGATTTAAGCTCTCTAATATTAATAAGTTCTTTTTGCAATTCAGTAGTGCTGTCAAGATTTCTTTGTATATAAACAGTAATAAAATCTTGCGATATTATTCCATCACAAATAGTTGGACAATAATTTGCAAAACATTTATCAAATTGTTTTGTAAGAAGTTCTGGTGCTCGTCTGTCTTTATAAATTTCAGGCATTGAAAACCAAGTATTAGCATTTCGTTTTTCCTGATAATTATTGAATTTTATTCCATTTTCCTGCAACAATTTTTTGAATTCATCATATTTTACCTGTACATCATTTTTAATATTTTTAACATGAGAATAATCAGAGATTTGAACAGAAAATTTAGGATTTTTCATCGCTTTTAAGAGTTTTTCCGAAGGTAAAATAGTGCAATTAGTAGCGAGTAATATATGTTTTATTTGTTTTTTGCTAATCGCATATTTAATTATTTGAGGTAAATCATGAGCAAGCATTGGTTCACCACCAACAAGGACAAATACATTAATATAATCAACAGCCTGTAATAATGTATCTAAGTCTTTTTTAAAGACTTCAAATTTAATAGGTTTTGAATGGGTCTTTTCTGTGTATTTAGGCATCATAGAGTTGCAATTTTTGCAATTCAAAGTACATTTAGTAGT
Organism: Candidatus Gastranaerophilales bacterium; assembly: GCA_944324165.1. Taxonomy (GTDB): domain Bacteria; phylum Cyanobacteriota; class Vampirovibrionia; order Gastranaerophilales; family Gastranaerophilaceae; genus CALUVH01. The sequence continues at coordinate 21,189 of CALUVG010000031.1, forward strand.
TATAAAAAATGCGAAATATGGTAATATGGGTTTATGTTTTAGTAAAAATCGGCTTTCTATATATTTATTACAAATTATGTGTCCAAATTTAAATTTTGAAAGAATTTTTACTGATTTAAAATTGAACAATTCATTAATCCACTGAATGTTATTGACTTTCCATAATTGTTCAATATTGTTTTTTTTATATAATTTCCAGTTGTGTCTGTCCATATATGCCCCTCTAGTATAGTAAAATATAACAATTTGAATAAAATGTTACATGATT
>CALUVG010000032.1 GCA_944324165.1 Candidatus Gastranaerophilales bacterium
TCTGAGAAGTTCTAAAAGATACCTCGAGTGCGTTGACAAATTAAAGCCGGTAATACATTAAGTCAACAAATGTACACGAATAATTAAGGAAAGGCGGCTCTACAAGCAATTGTAAGCTGAGATGAAAAAAACAGATGCGAGAGGAAAAGTCTTGCAGAACCTCTGAGAAGTTCTAAAAGATACCTCGAGTGCGTTGACAAATTAAAGCCGGTAATACATTAAGTCAACAAATGTACACTAATAATTAAGGAAAGGCGGCTCTACAAGCAATTGTAAGCTGAGATGAAAAAAATGTCATTAGCAAAATCAGTTGTAACAGGTACAGTATACAGAACTCCAGAAAAACGTTTTACTCAAAATAACGTTGCTGTTTCTGCATTTGTACTTAATATAGGCGAAAGAGAAGAAATATTAATTAGGGTTGTGGTAAAAAGAAACAGCCTTGATGAAATAGTTTCTTCACTCAACAAAGGCGACCGCGTTTTAGTAGAAGGCAGACTTCAAACAGCTACAGTCAAAACAGATGACGGCAGTGAAAGAAGAATTTATGAAATAGATGCTAATTCTATTGAAAAAATGGGCGCAGGTGCTATGACATCTTCATCAGATAAGTTCGGAACAGAAGAAATTGTTAAATTTGAATCAGATGATTTTTCCAATGAACTGATTGGTGAGGACGAAATTCCTTTCTAATTTGACATAATTGAATTGTCATGATAAAAAATATAAGTAAAGAATATTAACAAGGTCGAATAAAAAACTAGAAAGGTATTTAATACTAAAATGGCAAAACAAGACTTAGATAAGAAAAAACGTAAAACTTGTACGCTTTGTGCCGATAAAGTGGAATCAATAGATTACAAAGATGGTGCAAAATTAAGAAGATACTTAACAGAAGCCGGAAAAATTATTCCACGCCGCATCACAGGAAATTGCGCAAAACACCAGAGAATGATAGCAAAAGCTATTAAACGCGCAAGAGAAGCTGCAATTATTAATTACGTTTTTGACTAATTAAAATTGTTAATATTACAAAAAATAAGCCAATCATTTTTTACAGTGTTGGCTTATTTTTATGATTAAAATTTTAACGGATAATCATCAGGGATTTTCCAGCCGTTTTTCATTATCCAGAGTGCACAGAGTGCCCGCTCATTAGATGGCATTTCTTTTGTACAGCCGACCTCTGTATTATTTTTTATGTCGTCATCGGAGAAAGAACGTGTTCGTGTTCTATAGAATGGCATTACACCACCTGCATCCGGATAAAAATTAAAAGTGAAATTTTTCGTACCTGAAGTTTCACGGTTTCTATCTTGTTCTTCTTCACCGTCTTCATTAATATATGTTGTTAGTTTGTAGTCATTTGCATTCGGGTATAGCACCCAGCTTGAACCGGATATTGTTGCCATACTGCCATCGGGGAAATACAAATCAACTTTCTTATCGTGTGCATTTTCTCCATTGGTCTCTACTTTTAAAACTTTTATATAATTTTTTAAATATTTGTCATACCAGTCCTTCGGGGGTAATGCATCCGGTGCATCATATATATCCATGAAACCGTCCTTCATTGTAGTCCAGTATTCTTTAGGACCGTTATCTACTTCTGATAATTTTATTGCCTGATTCATCATTGAATGAAACCTCGCAAGCCGTGTTTCTACGACTCTTTTTTTATAAGATTGAATAAGATTTGGTATTGTTAGTGCCGCAACTATTCCTATAATCGCAAGTGTTATCAGCACTTCTGCCAGAGTGAAGGCTGTCACCCGATTGTTGGTGCGGGCTTGTTTGTCCTCTGACAATGTAAAAGCAAATTTATTTTTCATTACTACCTCCAATATGTATGTATTTTTATGCAAAATTACAGTTATACTTAAGATTATTATAAGTGCATCTGTAGTTTTTGTCAAATATACATTTATACATTATGTTTGTCTATGCCGGCATCTGCTATCCTGAAAAAAAGAGGAATTTATGAAAAGTAGTAAAGAAATGCTTGGGAAAAGAATTAAAGAAATACGGAAAAAGAAAGGCTTAAGTCAGGAAAAACTGGCTGAACTGGCACAAATTGAACCAACTTCCCTGAGTAATATTGAAAATGGTTATAATTACCCTTCTTTCAAAACTCTTGACAAATTACTTGAAATCCTTGAGACAAACTATCTTGAAGTGTTTAAATTTGATCACCATAATGCTCCGGATGATTTGATAACAGAAATTATCGCTATGCTTAAAGAGAATCCTGATAAACTGCAGGATTTTTATAAAATAGCACGCGCCCTGACAACATAAGGTTATGTCCGTAATTTTTAATTAAAAAGTCGCACTGTAGCGAGTGCGCCTGTTTATATCAGGATTTTTTTCTGATAACAAATTCGTACCCGAGAATATCAAGAATAGTTTTTATCTCACTGTATTTTATTGTGTCACGTTTTAATTTACCTGAAATATTGTGTATTGTATAAGGTTTATTTATACGTTCACTCATGCGCCTGCACAATTCTGTCATAGTAAGATTATTTAGAAGCAGTAAATGTTTAATTTGTTGTTTTGTGTCCATAATAAAAATTATAATGTATATTTGTCATATTAATCACGTAGCGACAGAGCCAGCTTTAATAACTCCTTAGTGCCCTAGTGCCTTAGCAGCTTAGTGCCTTTTGGTAACAACAGTTCACGGTTTACTTTACTGTTCACTATTTTGTAATCACTTCAATAAAGTCATAATCTACAAGATACGGCATGTGATCTTTTGTAATCAATTCTCCCGGCAAAAGTACGGCAATTCCCGGCGGGCACTCTGCAATAACTTCTGCTGAAATTCTGCCTATTGCTTGTGATTTAGGAATAGTTTCTTTAGGGCTGTAAAATGCATCTCGTAAACTCATCTTTATAATAGGGGTTAACATTGGCATGTGCTTTTTGTTTTCAAGATGACAAATGTCCGTGTAATGAGATTTATCAATTATTTGAAGACATTTTACAAGGTATTGCATATCCGCACGTGTATTGCCAAGATTTGAGAGAATTAACAACCCTGCATCTGATGCGCTTTCAACCTCAATATTAAAATCAATTTCTAAAATAGACTCAAGACGTTTCCCTGACAAGCCGTCAGCCCTAATAAATACCTTTGTGATATCAGTCTTATATCCAAAATCAGGTTTAAGATGATGGATATGTTCCATTTTATCAATTTCGCGGCGCAAAAATTTAGCGTTTGCAATTGCGCGTTCAAGCTGTTTTTTGCCGCGCGGACTTTCAAGATTTGCACGTGCAGCGTCAAGACTGCCTAAAAGCATTAATGACGGGCTTGTTGTGTGCAGCAGTTTTAAAGCTTTTTCAACAGCATCCACATCAATTAACGAATTTTCTGCAATATGCAGCATTGAACTCTGACTCATGCTGCCGCCTGTTTTGTGGAGAGAATGAACTACAGCATCTGCCCCGAGCTGTAATGCCGGCGTTGGCAAATGACTGTTGAAATTCCACAGGCAAGCATGTGCCTCATCTACTATAAGCGGTACTTTATATTTTTTACATATTATTGAAATTGATTTGATGTCAGAAACAACACCTTCGTAAGTCGGGTTTGTAATCCAAACCATGCTTACATCATCATGAGTTTTTAACATCTGTTCAACGCTTTCAGGAGTAACATTACCCCATATTCCCCATTCCAAAAAACGGTTAGGGATAAGCCATAAAGGTTCGGCTCCCGAAATTATCATTCCTGTCAAAACAGAGCGGTGACAATTTCTGTTAGTAATAATTTTTTGACCCTTTTTAGTTAAACTCATTGCGATAGCCAGATTGCCGGCAGTTGAGCCATTTAACAAAAAGAACGTTTTTTTAGCCCCGAAAGCCTTTGCTGCTAATTCCTGTGCCTCTTTAATAGGACCGGTTGCCGGATGAAGTGTACCGAGATTGTCAAATTCATCGGTTGTATCTACAGTTAAAGCTTTCGCACCGATTAACTTTTTAAATTCCGGCAGAGTACCGTTTCCCTTGGTATGACCCGGGATATGAAATTGATATGTGGGGTTTTCATATGCTTGCTTCAGGGCTTCTACAATTGGGGCTTTTATTTTTATCGTTTTATCATTTTTTGTTACGTTTGTCATAATTATTAATATACTATAAAAAAATCATTTTTTGCAATAATTTTTGTGTTATGATTAATATTTATGAACAAGACTTTTTTTCTCTTAATGCTGATAATAACTCTGACCCCTTTAAATGCGGCAATTGCAGAAGAAGAGGTTGTACTTGACCTGTCAGAAAAAGTTGAAAGTAAAATTGAAAAAAACAGTGTTTTGAATAATGAAAAAGATAAAGGCAAAGTGAAAGATGAAAGAACGCATACTTATATTCATGAAGCTATCGACAATACAGAAGTTGAATTTTCAATATTTGACAACTTAATTGACACAGACAAATCAGCAGAGCATCCTTTTAAAATAGAAGAAGAATCTTTATGGGGAAAAATTTACAAAATGGAGGTTGAAAGAACATCTATACCGACATTTTTATTAAAAGATGAACTAAATTTCAAAATTGATAAAGGTCCTGTAGAGCAGTTAGAGTTTTTCGGGGCGTATCAAGGAAATTTAAATGGATTGTTTACAGAAGGAGATTATGATACAACATACGATTACAATATAATGGAAGCCGGTGTTATAGGGAAAATAAGGAATACAAATACTGATTTTAAGATTTTGATGAATTTTAAACCTACGAGTGAAAGAAGTTTTATACAGAATTTATTTACAGATGTTTATTTTATGAACACAAGTATTCCTCATCATAAAATTATTGTTGGTAATTCTAGAAATCAGGTTGGTGTAGATGGCGGTGCATCTTCTTATACCCAGCCATTTGCCTTGCGTTCACAAATTGCACGTAATTTTGGTAATACAAGAGCATTAGGCGTTCGTGTTGTAGGGGATTATTCTTATGTGGACTACAGTTTAGCGGTTAACAGTTCTGACAGATTTTTCAGGGAATTTTTTCCTGGGGCGGAATTTACGGGCTGGGTTAATTTTAAACCCTTGAGTAAGGTGCAGGAAAAATACGGTAATCTTGTTATTGGTGGCGGGGTTAATACAGGACATAATAATACCGATTACACGGTTGCCGGAGCTTATATCGGTTACAAATACAAAAATTTTATGGCGAATGCTGAGTATTCAATTGCGGATGGTTATAATGGAGTTTATTTAAGCACTGATAAAGCATCAGGATTTTATACAACAATTGGTTACAAACTTACACCAAAGCTGCAGCTTGTGGCTCGTTATGATCAGTTTGATCCTAACAGGGATGTTGCAAATAACAATAGACGCGAATATTCTGTGGGGCTTAACTATTTTATCAAAGGTCAGGCTTTACGTTTAATCTTTAATTATGTATTTTGTGATAACGATAATGCCGAAGACAGCCACAGACTTATTATGGGCACTCAGATTTTGCTGTAATATAAAAGATATTCAATTATTTAACATCATCTTTTATAACAATGAGGTTATTAATAATTTTCATTGCACAAGTCGGCAAAACAACATCGTTTAATCCGGTTGCAATGCTTATTATCTTTCCGGCTCCTAAAACTACTTCTTCACCTTTGTAATGAAATTTATAATCGTCTTTTCTGTCTGAACGTATTGTAACTTTGTCCATTTTTTCTACCTCATTTTAATAGTTGTTAATCTGCTGTCTTTATTTTAACTATTTTTTATTGTCTTTTAAACCGGCGATATTATAGAAAACGCCTGTTTCCATAACTTCTTCATAAAGTTCTTTATCTTCTTTGAACTGGGCTTCGGTGTAAGGATACAAATCAATGCACACATCTAAATCAGTTTCAATTTTTCCGATTAATGGCCATATTTCTTCACGTTTTGACTGATCTTCTATTTCAAAAAGTGCTACAAGTTCAATATCTTCACCTTCATGTGGTTTACCGTCAAGAAATGTCCCGAACAAATACATACCTTTGAAGTCTTCAAAGCGTTTTCTGAATGTTTTTGAAAGAATCATGATAACTTCATCAACTGTTCTTGTCATTCTCTAATTTACTCCTTAAATTTTTTCTGTCGATAGTTTCCTGAACAGAGGTTTCAAGATTTTTGACAGACACTTGACCTTTAACTATCTCATCTTCCCCTAAGATAAGTGCATATTTTGCTACTTTTGATGCTTTTTCAAGCTGTTTTGTAAATTTTTTATTGCTTAAATCAAATTCTACATTAAATCCTTCTGCTCTTAATTCTTCAGCAAGTTCAAAAGCATCAGTAGAAGAATTTGATACTATATATGCGTCTAATTTTTTTTCTTCCGGGTCAGGAATGAGTGAATTTAATCGTTCCATGCCCATAGCCCATCCCACAGCCGGTGTGTCTTCTCCACCGAGGTTACGTACCAGACTGTCATAACGACCGCCGCCGCAAACTGCATTTTGTGAACCAAGGTTATTTGATTTAATTTCAAATACTGTACGGTTGTAATAATCCAGACCTCTGACAAGCAGTTTATTTACAACATATTTAATGTTCATTTTATCCAGATATTTTTTTACATCATTAAAATGTTGTGCGCATTCGTCACAAATAAAATCTGATTGTATAACTTTTTTAATCTCCGGTTTCTCAAATATAGCCTTACATGATTCTACCTTGCAGTCTAAAAGTCGCAACGGATTTTTTTCATATCTGTTTTGACAGTCTTCACATAGATTATCAAATTCAGGTTTCAAAACTTCTTTAATTTTCTTTTTGTATTCTTCACGGCAGGAAGGGCATCCCAGCGAATTAATTTCTACTTCCAGATCATTTAGCCCTAATGATTTCAAATAATTTACGGCAAGAAGGATAACTTCAGCGTCAGCAGCCGGCTGCTTTATTCCGAACAATTCTACACCGACCTGATGGAATTGTCTCTGGCGTCCTGCCTGCGGGCGTTCGTATCTGAACATTGGTCCTTTATACCACAATTTAACAGGCGCAGACAATCTTGACATCCCATTTTCAATAAATGAACGGACAACTCCGGCGGTATTTTCCGGACGCAGGGTCAAAGAGCGGTCGCTTTTTTCAAATGTATACATCTCTTTATTAACAATATCTGTTGTATCACCAACACCGCGGGCAAAAAGTTCTGTAACTTCAAAAATCGGGGTTCTTATTTCTTTGTAACCGTATTTTGTAAAAATTTCGAGAGCATTTTGCTCAAGATTTTGCCATTTTTCGACTTCTTGAGGTAAAATATCTTTTGTACCTTTTACTACGTGAATAATTTTAGTCATAAGACTATTATATTGAGCCGGTGCAAAATTGTCAACGAAAAATGCGAAAAAATTTTAATATTATTGACAATTAGCCATTCAAATTTTAATCATAACAATTCAGGAAGTGATAAAATGTTAAGCAATTGGCATTACCGATAAAGATGTTATTTTACCCAGAATTGTGCCATTGTCAGGACTTTGGTCGGTTTATCTTTTGAATATATTTTCATTACATATGTTCCCGGTTCATGTATTACTATGTAGTCATCATAATAATACATTTGTTCATCTTTTAAGCGAATTGTTTTTCCATAATACATTTTATACCCAAGCCTGTCATGATCTCCTTCTTTTTTAATAATTTGGATGTATGCATAACGTGAACGTATGGGTTTGGGAATAATGACAAGATAATAAATTCTCATTCCTGTAGAAAAAACATTTGTTAAATTCCCTACATTTTCTGCCGTAATAGGTGCATTGTTAAACAGAACAGATGGTTTGACCCTGTCACAGGCACATGTTAAAAACATTACGGCAGATACAAAAAATAAAAGTAAAATTTTTTTCATTTTATTTTTCCAGCGTTTTTATTTTTTCTTTGACGGCTTTTTTGGTCACGTCATCATCACTATGCTCCAAAAATAACTTGTAGTTCTGTATAGCATTTAGATAATCTTTTTCATTTTCATAAGCAAGCGCAAGTGCATAATATGCATAACTATAATTTGCGTCAAGTTCTACCACTTTTTTGAATGAATCTATTGCACCGGAAAGATTATTTTCATCTGCATAAATTAACCCGAGATTAAACCATCCGTCTTTGTAATCAGGGTTTACGAAAATTGCTTTTTTGTAAAAGTTAATTGCATTGGCGTTATCATTTTTCAGTTTGTATACATAACCCAGCTTGAAAAGAGTTTGTTCATCACTCGGTTTAATTTTTAAAGCTTCTTTATAATTAACAATGCATTCATCATATTTTTTATTTTTTAAATTTTCATCACCTAAGGCAAGCAGATCTTTATGGCGTTCGGAATCTAACTCTGTATTTGCGTTTACTTTTAATCCATCTTGAGCGACAGTTACAGCAGGAAGCTCTCCGCCTGTTGCGGCAAGTTGCTCATCATTTAGTTGAGGAGTAGTATTTTTATCATTAAATCTTGATGCGATAAACTCTGCATATTCATTACTGTATTCAGTTCTTGCAGGCTCATATGCAATTGCTTTTTCATACATTTCAGCAGCTTTGTCATCCATGTTACATTTGCGGTATGTTTTGGCAAGAAGGAAATAGCCATATCCTTCTTCACTGCCCTTTGTGACAGCCTGTTCAAGATATGTTGCAGCAGTTGTGTAATCCTGTGCATCATAACTAACCTGTCCTTGTGCTATTAAAGCTGTTATAAGATTTTTTTGAACTTCTTTATCTTGTTTAACCTGAAGTACATCTTCATATAAAGCAATTGCAGCCGGATATTTTTTCATCGCATGCAGTGCGAGTGCTTTATTCAATTTTATATCGTAATTATCTTTTTTTACAAGAAGTAATTCATCATAATATTTAATAGCGTTTGTGTAATCCTTTTTGAGATGATAGCATTGCGCAAGATCTTCTTTTAAATCTATATCAAGACAATGTTTGGAAAGTGCCAGTTCATAATTTTCAATGGCTTTATCGATGTTGTTTTGTCTTTTGTACACAATTCCGAGATTTTTGTAAGCAATTGCGTTGTCAGGAAAATGTTGGATATATAAAGTGTATTGCTGAATTGCTTCAGGCGTTTTGTCCATATCAGCTAGTAAGTTAGCATAATCTAATCTTACTGCATGTAAATCAGGTTTTTGTGTAAAAATTTCTTGATACTGAGCATAGGCAAGGTCATTTTTTTCAAGTTCCTGATAAGCAAGTGCTAAGATTGAACGTGAATTTAAATCTTGAGGTTTGTTCTCAATATATTTTGACAAGATGGATGCCGCACGCTCGTAATCTTTTGTACAAAATAATGCATACCCGTATTTGTCAAGCTCTTTGAACCCATTAGGATCAGCGTTATATAATTTGTCATATTCTTCAACTGCTTTTTGTGCATCACCGGTTACCAGATAAGATGCGGCAAGACTTTCACGTGCATCTTTATGCTGCGGGTATGTAGCAAGAAATTTGTTGTAAGAATCTGTTGCAGCCTTGTAATCTTTCAAGTTGTATTGTGCATTTGCGATATTCAGGTAGTTAAACTTGTATTCAGGAAACAGTGCCATTGCTTTGGTGTAAGCATCCAGAGCTGACTTGTAATCACTTTTATTTTCATAAATACTTCCCATACTGATGTAGATAAATGCATCGGTTGGTTTAAGTTCAACCACTTTTTTATAAGCTGCAAGTGCTTTATCATATTCACCTAGTTCCGAATATGCTCCTGCAAGTTTTGTGTATAATTGAGGCTCGTTACCTGATATTGCAATAGCTTTCTCTAAAGCTGCTGCTGCAGATTTAAAATCCTGTTTGTATTCATAAGTACACGCCTGTTGATAAAGAGAAGTAGCTTCCGGCGACATATAAGCATATGCCGGAACAGCTCCCAGCATCATTGATAAAATAACCGATGTTAATAACTGTTTTTTAATTTTTCCAACCCTCAATTTTTAAATATACACAACAACATAATAACAAAAAACTAAATTTGTGTAAAGCTGTTCGAATAAATTTTCTTATTTAATAAAACTTCTGCCGTTTTAATAATCGTCTTTTGTTCGTCCGACCCTTCATCAAAATCAACATCTTCAAGTTCACCAAAGCCTGATATCATTTCAGAAAGGTTTAAATAAAGTCTATCGGTGTCATTTTCAGGCGAATTATTTTCAAGCATTCTGAGAATGCGAACAAGTTCTGTATCTTTTGCATCAATAATCGCCGCATCAAGCCCTGCGCCAAATGCCATTACTGCATAAACCTGATTGATAAGCGGTCGCAGTTCAGCAGCGGCTCCGTTTGAAATATTGGACAATCCTATAACCGTATTAACAGGCGGGTCGAAACTTTCTTTTATCATTTGAATTGTATGCAATGCCTCACGTGCCTGTGATTGTTCAACGGTTACGGGTAAAATCAACGGATCAAAGAATATTTTATTGCTTTCAATTCCTTTTTCAATACAGTTTTCGTAAATTTCAAACGCAATTTCGAGCCTTCCGTCTGCAGATTTTGGAATTCCCTCTTCTTTGCCCATAGTAAGTGCAATAAGATTGCATTCATAGCTTCCGGCAAGTTCTGTCATTGCGGAAAATCTCGGTTCATCTGCAGATGTGCTGTTAATAAATGCATTGCCCGCATTCTGGCATATTGCCAGCCCGCGGCGCATTTCATCTGCGTTTGTTGTATCAAAACTGATTTTTAAATCTGATCTTGTTTCAACCAGTTCGCAAAGCCATGGTAAAATATTTTCCAATTCACCTTTTGCAGGTCCGACATTCAAGTCTGCATAGTCCATATTTTTTTGTATATCTATTAAATTGTTAACAAATGTTTCATCTCTGTTTACAAGAGCATGTCTCACAACTTTAGATATAATATGGATATTCTCGCCTATTAATTTCATACAAAAATTTTATCACAAAATAATTCACTTTTTAAACAAATTATGATAAGATAAAATTATGGTTAGGGTTAACGCAATAAATTGCAGAACTTATTTTGCTGGAAAAGGTCAAAATCAGGAGAAAAGAGATCCTGTTATTAGTGCTGCAATGGATGAATTAAAACAAATAAAATTTAATAGCGATGATGTAAAATATGTAAAGAAATTAGGAGCAAAGCCGCCTTTCAGAAATGGACATCAGGCGTATGATTTTATCAATAATAACGGAATTCAGGTTAAATTTGCCAAACTTCCGTCAGAGGATATTCATGCTCAGTGGGATGTGCAAAACAAAACAATAAAGATAAATGAAAAATACAAAGATACAAAAAGTAAAGCGGTTGTTCTTGCTATAGCAGAATCTATACTTCATGAGGCGGGACATGCAAAAGATTTAGACGGAGATAGTTCAATACAGGAAGAGGTAAATTGTCTATCTTTAAATTCTATGGCGCACAGATCTTTGAATGAAAAAGATCCGGGAATTTTTGAGACTTGTGATGCAAATATTTTGCAAAATGGTGTCAACCTTTATTCATCTATGTATTTTAATAAAGATTTGACAGATTTAATTACAAAAGTAAGAAAATCATACGGGCATCTGGCAGCTGGAGACGCCAAACATCCGGCATCAAACTTTGCAACAGCCATAAAAAATGGCGAACCTAATTTTGTTGTTAATGCTTAATAAAAATTTACAGGAAGTTTTGCCCGTTATCAGGCGATTTTAGAAAAATTTTTAAAATTACCACTAGCAATTTTTAAGCTGGTATGTTATAATATGTATATCTATTCTCGCGAAATTTTAGAAATGATGCATCAAAGAAACAAAAAAGGAGAAGGTCTAATGTCTACTTTAGTTAATCAAACGGTAAAAATGCCGAAAATTAAATCCAAATTCAATGATGAATTTGAAAATTACTTAAAAAATCAATGCCTTAAAACAACATTTAATGGTGTTGAACTTGAAACTTTCAGCTGGTATAAAAAAGTACTTGGTCTGATATAGGAGTAGAAAAAATTAATACCAACATTGAAACCGACTGTCATCGAGAGCCGGTTTTTGTGTTGCCTTGCGGGGGTGGTCGAAGACCACTCTTATACTCTGAAAACTGCTAAAGAAGTGCAATTAACAAAGACGTTACAGAGGTAGTGACAGTGAACAGTGAACCGTGAACTGTTGTTACAAAATCAGGCAACGTGAAATACCACATTGCCTGAAAAATGAAATCTCTTAGTCATTCAAACACTTAATCACCTAGTCACCTCAGTAAGAGGCATCGCCTCTTATCATTCCACACATACTGCAAGCACATTATCTGAATTACGATAATTACCATTGTAATTGTAAAAATAAGTGTAGCTAGAGGCAAAGTTACGGCTAGCCACATAGCGTTCACTAGTCTCCTGACCAGACCAAACATGAAACCATCCATAAGTGGAACCCGCTGATACGGAAAGAAATTGAGCAGCTTTTTGAGTATCTAACGTTAAACCGCTGTCTATATTTTGTTCAGCACCTATTGTGCTGCCAAAATTATATAGATATGTAGCTAATACCCCTAATTGTTCCACTGTTAATAAGTTATCCGTACCACCGCATTTTGCTACTGCTCCAGCCCAATAATCATCATCATAATAACATTCGTTCGCTCCATCCGTACGCAAATCCGCTAGGACGTTAAGTCCTTTACATTTTTTAGGCTTTGTTGCTACGTGGTGAATTTTGTTCGGATTAATAATTTTGGTTAAATTGGATTTCATTTGGTTTTTACCTCCTTTTAATTCTATTATTACATAAATCATGGAGCGGGTTTTAGGAACTGTCCCCCTCCCCCTGAGAGTCGTTAAGGACAAGGGTTTCAGCCACTTGTGAGGCAGGAATATCCTTGTTGGGGTGGAAACCCCAACCTACAGTAAATTCTTCTTTCATTGCCCAATTTGCAACCATTCAAATTCCTCGCAAATATCCACACTTCCATTATTACATATCGCTTATAAATTTTCAACTCCTGTTGTTAATGATACACTTTACTCTTTTTATTATATAATATTTTTATGGAAACAAAGAAGAGAAAAATAAGTATAATAGGGTCTACCGGTTCAATCGGTACTCAGGCGCTCGAAGTTATTGAAAAATTGCAGGATAAATTTGAGATTATTGCACTTGCAGGCGGCTCCAACATAGAATTATTGAGACAGCAAGCAGAAAAATTTAATCCTAAATTTATTTATGCCTCAAAGCCTTTGACTATATCAGGTATAAAAACTGCGGACTCTTTAGAAGAAATATGTTCTAATAAAGAAAATGATATTATACTTGTTGCTGTTTCGGGCAAAATTGGGCTTAAGCCAACCTTAAAAGCCATTGAAAACGGGATTGATATTGCACTTGCCAACAAAGAAACTCTTGTTATGGCGGGTGATATTGTAATGAAAAAAGCAAGAGAAAACGGGGTTAAAATTATTCCTGTTGACAGTGAACACTGTGCAATTCACCAATGTATAAAAGATATTTCACAGGTAGAAAAGTTAATAATAACAGCTTCAGGCGGACCGTTTTTACATAAAAGTGTTGAAGAAATGAAAAAAGCCACTGTTGCACAGGCGCTTGCACATCCGCGCTGGCATATGGGGAAAAAGATTACAGTTGACAGTGCCACGTTAATGAATAAAGGGTTAGAAATTATTGAGGCACATCATCTTTTCGGATTTGACTACGATAAAATTGATGTTGTTGTGCATCCTCAAAGCATTGTGCATTCTGCTATTGAATATGTTGACGGAAGTGTTATTGCACAGCTGGGGCTGCCGAGTATGCATATTCCTATTCAGTATGCAATAACTTATCCTCAGCGTTTTGAGGGGATTAAATCAAAAAGTTTTAGTTTTGCAGATATAGCGCGGCTGGATTTTGAAAAACCGGATTTTGAAAAATTCCCTTGTATAAAGCTTGCTTATCAAGCAGGCAGAACAGGCGGTACAGCAACTGCGTGTTTAAATGCGGCAAATGAAGAGGCTGTTTTTGCGTTTCTTGACGGAAAGATTAAATTGTATAATATATATGAAATAACAGCAGAGATGATGTCACAGCATAGAGTTATTGAAAATCCGACAATTGATGAGATATTTGCAACGGATGAAGATGTGCGGCGCAAGACGCGTGAACATATAAATAAACTTATTCAAAAAGTGCAGTTATAATTTTGTAACCACAAAACGGATTGATTCCACTTGGTGAAAAAAATGACCCTGACGAGTCTTTTAAAATCAGATGTGATATAAGTAATAAATCAGGAGTACTATCAGACCAGCAAGGCAGAGGCTGCACAGCATGGGTAATATATGAGGGCAACATGGAATATCTCCATTGCGATGATCTTTCCTGGGATGGCAAGAAAAAATGTGATTAAATTGTGATAGAAAAAAAGTTACCTACTAGGGGAATAGTATTTAAATTATTCTTTTATACAATTATGATATGTATAAACTATCCAACAGGATTGAAAACGATAATTTAATATTTGTTGAAAATGTAAAAAATCTTCTTAATGTTGATTTGTCAAAAAAGTCTCTTTGTATTATAAAAACGGATTTTTCGGATACAAACGCTATCCGAAAAATTTGTAAAGATAATCCTGATTTGGAAGTTTGGATAGCATCCGAAGATATCTCAAGAAAAAATGTTCTGACGGCAAATTCGTGCGGGGTTAAAAATGTTATTTCTTATCCTGTAGATGCAAGACTAGTACAGGAATTTTTTAAAGATAAGAATAAGTCAGAGCAGTTTAATGAAAATTTTTCACCGTGCTTTTTAAAAGGGTTAAAAGTTATGATTGTCGATGACAATCAGATGAATATTGATTTACTTGTCGAAACTCTGGCACCGCTTGGATTAGAGTTAAAAACATTTATAAAACCGATAGAAGCGAGCAGGATTGTTAATCTTGAAAAATTTGATTTATTTTTACTGGATATTATGATGCCAGAGATGTCAGGCTTTGATCTTGCTAAAATAATTAAGGGTACAAGTATTAATTGTAATACACCGATTATGTTTATTTCAGCACTTTCCGATCCTGAGAATAAAATTCTCGGGTATAATCTTGGTTCGTGTGCTTATATTGAAAAACCGTTTAATATAAATGTTGTTCGTTCACAAATTTACAACACTCTTAAGACAAAACTTCTGCAGGATGCATTGCTTGACAGAAAAGAAACCTTTCTTGCAATGGTAACCCATGATTTAAAATCGCCTGTGAATGCAGAAATTTGCGCACTTGAACTTTTACTGAAAAATAAAACATCTTCATTGGATGGGTTTCAGCATGAAATAATAGGGGATATTCTTGGCGCGGCTAAATATATGAAAAATCTTGTAGAAAATATTTTACAAAAATATAAATGCGAAAGCGGCAAACAAATATTGCACAAAACAATGTTTTCTCTTGAAATGCTGACTATTCAGTGTATTGAGGAAGTTAAATATCTTCTTGAAGATAAGGGTCTTAAAATAAATTTGAATTCTTCATTAAAACATGTTGAGACATATTTTGATTGTCTTGAAATTAAGCGTGTTATACATAATTTGCTTATAAATGCAATAGAATACAGTGATAGGAATAGTAAAATTCATATTAATCTTTTTGCAAAAGATAAAAGTGTAGCATTTTCGATTACAAATAGCGGACTAGGGATAAGTTTGGAAAATCCAAATCAAATATTTGAAAAATACGAAAGTTTTGCACAGAAAAATAAAAGTTTAGGAACAGGTCTCGGCTTGTACATCTCTAAAAAGATAATTGATGCGCATGAAGGTAAGATTTATGTAGAAAGTGATGGCAGCAGCTACACAACGTTTACTTTTACGTTGCCTGAAGATGTCCGCAAATAACCCTGTCAATTCCGGCTAAATCTTTTATAATTTCAATATCCTTAAACCCGTTTAAATCCATAATTTTTTCAACATCTTTAGATTGCCCGTACCCTGTTTCAAAAACTAAATATCCTCCGGCATTAAGTATTTTAGGCGCACCTTCCGTAATCTTTTTATAAAATTCCAGCCCTTTTTCATCATTAGTATAAAGCGCGATGTCAGGGTCAAAAGTAACTTCCTTTTGTATACCTTGTTTTTGTGAAGGCGGAATATATGGCGGATTTGATATTATGATATCAAAACTTTCGCGCGGTTTGACATTTGAAAAAATATCGGATTTTCTAAAAATAGCTTTGTTGAAAAGATTAAGACGTGAGGCATTATCCAGAGCAGTATTCAGGGCATCATTAGAAATGTCAAGCCCGATGATTTGACAATCTGTAAGTTTTGCAACCATACAGGCAATACATCCTGAGCCTGTTCCGACATCAAGGGCCATTTTATAATTATTTTTTCTAATAATATCAACAGCTTTTCTGACCAAAAATTCTGTTTCATCACGCGGGATAAGAACAGAAGGATTGACAATGAATTTTTCACCCATAAAGTCTGCAAAACCTATAATATGCTGGATTGGCTGACGTGTTTTTGCGCGCAGTTCGGCTTTTTCCTTTACAAGTTCAAGCATGTCCTGTGTAAGCTTTTTCCCTAGAAGAATATCTGTGCGTGTGTATCCGCAAAAATGTTCAATAAGCATTTTAACTTCAACATTTGCCTCGTTTGGCTCAATGCCGGCATCTGTTAATATTTTCAAAATCTCTTGTATACTCATAATGTAATTATTATAGCAGAAAATAATTATTCAACAGGTCGGAAAAATAATAATATGGACTACCTGTACTGTGACGGGCTTGATATAAGTAAAGACACAAAATGTCTTTAATCTTCCCACTCTCTTACCTGTTGTTCGTGTTCGGTGATTATTTTGTCAATTTCATCACGCGCATCAAGTTTTGAGGTTAACTCTCTTTTTTCCAGCCCGTATTTTTTACAGAGTTTTTCATAATAATAAAGCTGCTTTTTGGTTGGAGCATCTTTACTCATCTTAACTTCCCGTAAAAATTTACGCTTTTTCTTTTCAAATTCTTTTTGTGCCTGAATAACAGGCTCTTGCTTTTTCTTATATTCGTAATATTTTATACATTCCTTTATAAACAATTTTGTGTCACGGATAAATGTTTCATCCTCAATTATGTCTGCAAGAAATTCAAATCTTGAATTATTTATCTCAAGATAATATGTTTCATCCTCAATAAATTTATCAAAAATTTCATCAGCTGAAAGTTCAGGTGATTTTTTTACAAGTGCACGCAAAAAATTACAGAGTGCTGATTTCTGATTTTTTGTAAAGTCTAAATAAATTTGTTTTTTAATCTCATACATCGCAGTTAATTTTAACACAAATATAATTTCAGACGGTATCTAAAATTTTTAAAAGCCACTGCTAAATACTTTGAAATTTTATGCTATAATTACGGTTGTAGAAAATTATAGTATTATAAAAGGAGAGAGTTATGGCTGACGCAAAAATTTTGGCTACCATTGAAAGAACACCAACCGAACAGTTACAAATTTCTGTTAGTGAATACAAAGGTAAAAGTTATTTAAACATGAGAATATTCTATACAACTGATGACGGCGCAACATGGATACCTACCAAAAAAGGGGTTACTTTTACTCCTGAACAACTGGATTTGTTGTCAGAAGCAATTGAAGATGCCAAAAAAGAATTTATGGCAGAGGCTGAATAGTGAAATATGCATTAGCCCTTGTAAATATCAAAGGTCTCGGGGTTAAGACTTTTAGTTACTTAATTCCTGAGGAGATGAAAGATAAAATCCAAATCGGGCAGGCAATACTTGTTCCTTTTGGCAGACAAGGGCTTATTAATGCTTTTTGTGTAGGATTTTCAGACTATCTGCCTGAAGAGATAAAAGCGAAAAAAATCAGCAGAATTCTTGATGAAAATCCTCTGTTTTCAATAGAATATTTGAAACTTCTTGAATGGGTTGCAAATTATTATTGTACGGATCTTGTAACCGTGTTGAATGCTGCAATTCCTTTAAAGTTAATTGAAAAAGCGGCAAAAACAGAACAGGCTGTAGAATTTGTAACTTTTGAAGGGGCAAGCAAAAGGCAGATTGAAGTTCTGGAAGTTTTAAAAGAAATGGGCAAGTCACCGCTCATAGTTTTTGAAAAGAAGGCAAAGACAACGCGTGCGACAATAAAAAAACTTGAGGCACTCGGCTGTATAAGGCTTACGAACGAAGACATTTACCGAAATCCGCTTGATATATTACAAATTTCAGAACGTGAGCCTTTGTTTGAACTATCAGGTGAACAGCAAAAAGTTTATGAGGGAATTAGAAATAAAATTTTCAACCCCTCACCCTGCCCTATAAAGGAAATTCTGCTGCACGGAGTTACCGCATCCGGAAAAACAGAAGTTTATTTCAAACTTATTGCTGATACTATAAAATCAGGTAAAAATGTTCTATTTTTAGCTCCGGAAATAGCACTTGCCTCTCAATTAACCAAGCGGCTTGCAAAGAAATTTGGGACAGAAGATGTTGCAATATGGCACAGCAGTATATCAGAGGGGGAACGTTATGATGTATGGCAAAAACTTTATCGTAACGAAATAAAAATTTTGGCAGGCGCGCGTTCAGCAGTTTTTGCCCCGCTTAAAAATATAGGGCTTATAATAATTGATGAGGAACACGAGGGGGCTTATAAACAGACAAATCCCGCACCGCGCTATGATGCACGTGTGGTAGCCGGAAAATTAGCGGAATTTCATAAAAGCCCTCTGCTTTTAGGCTCTGCTACCCCTGATATTTCTTCATATTACAGGGCGATTAATTCCGGTAATCTTTTTGAGTTAAAAAAACGTTATAATGATGCAAAAGTACCGCCGGTTACTGTAATAAATATGCAGGAACACGGTCGTGCTGCATATCGTAGTATCATTTCGAAACCATTGCAGACAGCAATAACAGAAACGCTTTCACGCGGACAACAGGTTATTTTATTGATAAATCGACGAGGATTTTCAACCTTTACTCAATGTCAGGCATGCGGACATGTAATAGAGTGCCCGAACTGCGCAATACCAATGATCTGGCATGCAAAAGACAAGATGTTGAAATGTCACTATTGCAACCATGTTGAATTATTCCCCGATACCTGTCCGGAATGCCATTCAGATGCCCTGAAAACAAGTGGTACCGGCACACAAAAAATAGAAATGTTAATAAAAGAATTATATCCGGAATATAGTATAGAACGCGTGGACAGCGATGTTATGGTCAGAAAAGGCGAACACATAAGACTTCTGGAACGTTTCCAAAAAGGGGATATTGATATTCTTGTCGGTACACAAATGATAGCCAAAGGACTGGATAACCCTAATGTAACACTTGTCGGCGTAATCTCTGCGGATGCCAGTTTTAATTTACCTGATTTCAGGGCATCAGAACGCGGCTTTCAATTGTTAACACAGGTTGCCGGTCGTGCAGGACGCGGTGAATTTGCCGGAAATGTGTTTTTTCAAACTTATAACCCCGATTTTTATGCATTAGAAAGTGCAAAGTCTCAGAATTACAATGAATTTTATGAAACAGAAATTGTAGCACGTGAAGAGTTTGATTACCCGCCATTCAGTCAGATAATCCGTCTTATATTAAGCAGTGAAAACAATTTCCGTGCAGAAAAATCAGCGCAGGAAATAGCATTAAGACTTTGTACAATGATAGAAAAATACGGTATTTCAGAACGCTTAGAAGTCCTTGGACCAACTCCTTGTGTAATCGAACGTATAAATGGTATGTATCGTTTTCAAATTTTGATTAAAAACAAATTAGACGAAAAAGGTCATAATTTTATTTCCAGTTTTCTTAATAAAATAACAATGCCAAAAGATATCAAACTCTCAATAGATGTTGACCCGCTTGACATATTATAGTAGATGTAGTTAATATTATTTTGCAAATAATGTAAATTATTTTGGCAAGATTGTTTGATGTGTTATAATTAAGATATAAGATAAGCGGATGTAATTCAGTGGTAGAATGCAACCTTCCCAAGGTTGACGTCGCGGGTTCGAGTCCCGTCGTCCGCTTTTAATCAAAAAGTAATATGTTGAAAAATATAAAGTTGGTCTTGAAAAATTTTGAGAGATATGTAATAATGGAAATATGAGGATAGAACTTAGAGGAGTTTAGATGGCAGTAAAGCTGGCAGAAGAACAAAAACATACAGTCGGTTGTGCATACTTGCCCAACAATAATTTAGTCTTGCATGAGGCTGAAACCCGCATGAATAGTGCATTTGCGGGGGGGGGGG
>CALUVG010000033.1 GCA_944324165.1 Candidatus Gastranaerophilales bacterium
GAACCAACAAGAACTTTTTCTACTCAGGCTGACGCGCAAAAATTCTTGAATAATTTTACAGGCAAGTCTCAAAATGCAGCAGGTCAGACTTTAAAATTTATGCCGGATGGCACAGTTGAATATAATGGCAACAAATATACGAATTTTGAACAATGTCAGAAAGCACATCCGGAAGTAAAACTTTCAACACAGCCTCAAAAAGGGAACTTAACCCCAATAGAAGCGGGCAAAGCTCCGTTTAATAAGAAATTCTGGGGCAATGCAGAAGCCTTGGGCAAGGATGCTAAATTAAACTATACACCGGAAGTTAAAACTTTCCAACTCGGCGCAAATAACAAAGCAGAGTTAACTCCTATTCAGGCAGGCAAAGCTCCGTTTAATAAGAAATTCTGGGGTAATGCAGAAGCTTTAGGCAAAGATGTTAAGTTGAACTATACACCGGAAGTTAAAACTTTCCAACTCGGCGCAAATAGCAAAGCCGGCTTAACTCCTATTCAGGCAGGCAAAGCTCCGTTTAATAAAAAATTCTGGGGTAATGCGGAAGCTTTAGGCAAAGATGTTAAGTTGAACTATACTCCGGAAGTTAAAGCATTCCAACTTGGCGCAAATAACAAAGCAGAGTTAACTCCTATTCAGGCAGGTAAAGCTCCGTTTAATAAAAAATTCTGGGGTAATGCAGAAGCTTTAGGCAAAGATGTTAAGTTGAACTATGCGCCAAATCCTTCAGGGGTAAAATTGGGGGCTAAAGCAGGACAAGCAGCAGGAACACAAACCGGTAAATTTTCAATTAAGCAGATTAAACAAGTATTCAATACAACAAATATAAAAAATGTATTTAAATCTCGCGGAGGAAAATTCGGTTTAATAGCCGCCGGGGTTGCCGCTGTCGGTGCCGGAATTGCGGCTGTCGCATCAGCAAACTCAGGAGAAAAAGGCTTTACCACAGCGTATATAAAAGCTCCTGAAGGTTATGTTGACTTATTGAAAAACTATGAACAAACTCACGGTACCGATGTCTCTTATAAAACACTTGAAGAAGCCATAAAGTAGTTCCTTACTATGAAGTATAAGTCAGACTTTAACATATATATGACAACAATACGGCAGCTATCAATCTAACGGTATTTCTTTTACCTGTTTTATGCCTTGTTTGCCATAAAAATTTTATCGTTTCAGGTCGGATTTTTATATTATTTTTTATGTTTATATATGTTGTTCGGTCAGACGGCAGTTTCTTATTTCCTTTTACCATTGAACAACTTCCTGCATTATTTTTATGCCTTCTATATCCGACTAAAGGCGTATATATAACCGCAGAACCGCCAATTAAATTAGCGTAATTCATTATAAATTTGTCAGGACAAATCTTCCATTTATCAGCATTTTGATAGTCTAAGAGACATTCAAGTGCGGCTTTTCTATACATTGCAGAACTATTCGGCGACCAGTACCAGCCGCCGAATCTTTTTCTTTTTAATACCTTAAATTCAGGTCGCTCATTATTAAACAATTCATCTAAATTATCACATTTTGGCGAAGAAATTGAATTAAAAGTGTGCACTTCGTCATCTTCTCCAATCTCCGCTATTCTGCAGGAAGTGAATGCAACTGATGTCATTAAATGAGTTTGTATATGAATTTTCGCATAATCTTCAAACAGCACATCATCGCTGTCAACAAAACTTACAAACTGTCCTTGAGCTCTTTTCAACCCTCTAAGCATTGATGCAAGCTGTCCCTGATTTTCTTTATTTACAATCAGAGTAACACGCAAATCCTGATTATCTGCAATAAAGCTTTCTGCTGTTTGAACAGAATTGTCACTTGATGCATCATCTACTATAATTATTTCAAAATTTTTATAACTTTGTGCTTTTATACTTTCCAGTGTTTTATACAAAAATTTATCGTAATTATATGACGTTACAACAAAGCTGACAAGCGGCAGTTTAAGCATCCTTACCGCCTTCTTCCGCAATTCTGTTTTCAAGTTTTTTGTTATATAAAATTGAAGAAATAAATGCAGCTACAATAAATGCAAGTCCAATCAAACCTGTCAGAACTTCAGGCACTTCTCTTACGGTTGAAACAAGCATAAGTATGGCAAGTGCGCCTATAGCCCAGTGTGCGCCGTGTTCTAAATACCTGAATTGTGCAAGTGTCTTTTTCTCAACAAGCATTATTGTCAATGAACGGACAAACATTGCCCCTATTGCCAGACCTATTGTAATAATTATAATATCTTTACTTAATGCAAAAGCTCCCAATACTCCGTCTAATGAAAATGATGCATCTATGAGTTCAAGATAAATAAAGCTCATTAATCCGGCACATTTAGCCCCCTGCGCACATTCAGCTAAACGCTGTTGTTCATGTCTTTCCAGATAATGTGTAAATCCGTCTATTAAAAGATATGTTAATATACCGCATATGCCGGAAATTGTTACATGCAATTTTTGTTCAGGAACAACAAAGTTTTGAGTAATAAGCACTGCAAAAAGTGAAATAATAATTTCAATCCCACGTATGTGATCTAAATGTGCAAGAGGCTCTTCAATACGTCTAATCCAGTGGACATCCTTCTCATGGTTAAAGAAGTAATGTAAAAACAGCATCAAAAGGAACAGACCGCCAAAGGTTACAATAGGCGCGTGTGTCTGATGCAAATAATATGCATACTTATCTACATTGTTAAGTGCTATATTTGTTACCTCAAGCATACTTAACTTTGCAAATATTGAAACCACAAGAATAGGGAATAAAAATCTCATCCCGAAAACTGCTATTGCAATACCCCAGGTTAAAAATCTGTGTCTCCACTTGTGAGACATTTTTTCAAGTTTCATAGCATTTACAACTGCATTATCAAAAGACAAACTTACCTCAAGTACGGACAAAACAATTGCAATAAAAACACAAGCCAATCCTGTACCCGCGTGAGCATGTTCTCCCCAGAAATATGCCGCCGTAAGCCCGAAAATAGTAATAATATATGATCCTAAAAAATATTCAAGCATAATAAACCCTCCGTTAATCAGTATAACATAAAAGAACTGTATTAAAAGTAAAATAAGGAAACTTCTCAGCATAGTTGCAATTTTGTGTTACTTTGCTAAGATATAAATATGATAGACAGATATTCACGCGAAGAAATGAAAAAAATTTGGGATTTAAATTCCAAATTTCAATATTATCTTGATGTAGAAATAGCAGTGGCTGAGGCTTATGCTCAAATTGGCGAATTTCCTAAAGAAGATATTGAAGAATTAAAAAAATTAGCGAAATTTGATATAAAAAGGATTGATGAAATAGAAGCAGAAGTCAGACATGATGTTATTGCATTTTTGACTAATGTGAACGAAAATCTGGGCAAATATGCTAAATATATGCATGTAGGTATGACAAGTTCTGACGTTATAGATACGGCATTTGCTCTTCAGATAAAAGATAGCGGGAAAATCATAGTTAAAGATCTTGATGAAGTTATACAATCACTAAAAGATCTTGCAAATAAACACAGGCAAACTGTATGTATAGGACGATCTCATGGTGTTCATGCCGAGATAATGACATTTGGCGTAAAAATATGCAACTGGATTGATATTATGGAACGTCAGCGCGCAAATTTTATTCATGCACTTGACGAAATAGGTGTAGGACAAATATCCGGACCTGTCGGTACATATAGTAATATCCCGCCGGAAATTGAAAGAATTGCCTGCCAAAATCTAGGGCTTATGCCTGCAAGAATTTCTACGCAAATTATAGCACGTGACTACCATGCATACTTTATGCAATCGCTTGCCCTTATTGCAAGTGTGTTGGAACAGTTTGCTACTGAAATTCGACATCTGCAAAGAACGGAAGTCCTGGAAGTTGAAGAAGGTTTCGGAGCAAACCAAAAGGGGTCTTCAGCAATGCCGCATAAGAAAAATCCTGTTTTGAGCGAAAATTTATGCGGGCTTGCCCGAGTAGTACGCTCAAATTCTATTGCGGCACTGGAAAATATTCCTCTCTGGCACGAACGTGATATCTCTCATAGTTCTGCCGAAAGAATTATTTTCCCCGACAGTCTTATTCTCGTTGACTTTATGCTCAACAGATTTAACAATATCATCACAAATTTAGTTGTGCATAAAAATAATATGTTGAAAAATACAGATAAATTCGGAGGTATTGTTTTCTCACAAAAAGTTCTGCTTAAATTAGTTGAAAAAGGTCTGACAAGAGAAGACGCCTACAAAATTGTTCAAAGAAACGCCCTGAATGCATTTGAGCATGACGGCAGCTTTAGAATTAATCTTACAAATGATCCTGAAGTCGCAAAATTTTTAACGCCGTTAGAAATTGACGAAATATTCAATAAAGAAGATTTTCTGAAAAATATTAACGAAATTTATTCAAGGATTTTATAAAAAATACTTGCTTAAGTATTATGTATATTGTAAAATAATATTATTAAATGAGGATAATATGGCAAAATTAAATATAACGGTTTGCATGGGAAGTTCCTGTTTTGCGCGGGGAAATGAAAAAAATTTAGCTTTTATAGAAAGTTATATACAAGAACATGAGCTGGAAGCTGAAATAAATCTTGCAGGATCTTTATGTGAAGGTAAGTGCGCAAAAGGACCTAATATTATTGTTAACGGAGTTGAGTATAATAACGTTGACGAGACAAAAATCGAGAAGATACTTAGCCGTGAACAGTGAACTGTTAACAGTTTTTATAATAAATGGGTCAGTCTAATTGAACAAAAAACAACTCGATAGTAAAGCACAGTTAACGGTTCACTGTTCACAGTTCACAGATAAATAGGAGTTTGAATAATGGATAAACAATATGCAGTCTATACTTTGTCTAATGAATGCCATGACTGTTACAAATGTATAAGAAGCTGTCCTGTTAAAGCAATTAAAATAGAAAACGGACACGCATCTGTTATTCCTGAAAAATGTATTGCATGCGGAAATTGCGTAAAAACTTGTCCAGCTAATGCAAAACGCGTCCGAGTGGATATTGACCGCGCTAAAAACTTATTGAACGCAAAGAAAAATGTTTTTGTCTCGCTGGCACCTTCCTGGAGCGGCGTATTTGAATATACTCCGGAAAAAATGATTTCTATCCTCAAAAAATTGGGATTTAGCGAAGTTTCTGAAACTGCACTCGGTGCACAGGAAGTTTCGATAAAAACTACAGAAATTCTAAATAATGCCGAAAAAGGATTATTTATCTCAAGTGCATGTCCGGTTATAGTTGATTATATAAGACTTTATCACCCTGAGTTCGTAGATTGTGTAACGCATATAGGCTCACCGGCTATGACACATGCCAAAATTCTTAAAGAAAAATACGGGGATGATATAGGTATTGTTTTTATAGGTCCTTGTATCGGTAAAAAAAATGAAGCAGATTACACAAACTTAATTGATGTTGCATTAACATTCGATGAGTTGAAAATTTGGATAAATGATATAATAAAAGATATTTCAGCCGTAGACATCGCTTACAATGCAAAATTTGTACCTTCACAAGCTTATGAAGGCACTCTTTACCCGATTGACGGCGGCATGAATGAAACGATTAGAAAAATAGGTATAAAAAAAGAAGTACAGTTGATAAGTATTTCCGGAATTTACGAATTCAGCCGCGCAATTACGGCATTAAATCCTGAGAATATTCAAAAAACTATCTTCATAGAAGCTTTAGCATGTGAAGGAGGATGTATTGCAGGACCTTGCAATTCCACAAATAAACCGGGGTTAAGTATAGTTTCGGATATTCTTTCCAATGTAAAAGAACGTGAGGTTATTCCGAAAAAATCATCTACTGTTGTAGAATACGCTATTCAACCTAAAAAAGTAGTAACAACACAACACTCACTGGAAGAAATACTTAAAGCACTGAAAAAAATAGGTAAACATTCTGTTGATGATGAATTGAACTGTGGCGGCTGCGGTTATGCAACCTGCCGTGATCTTGCAAGAGCACTTCTCGATGGTGAGGCTGAGACCTCTATGTGTACTTCTTATATGAGGAAAATCGCAATGCGTAAAGCTGCAGCTATGGTTCGCTGCATGCCTGCTGCCATTGTTATGGTTGATAATGAAATGAATATTCTTGAAGCAAATGATGCTTTTATGCGTATGTTTACCGGCGATATGTATGATATATTCAATGCCAGACCGGATGGGCTTGTCGGTGCGGCTATTGATAGAATTGTAGATTTTGCAGATATTTTCAGAACAATACTTAAATCCGGTAAAGATCTTCACAAAGAAAGATATTCTGTAAATAATAAGCTGTATGACATTAATGCCTTTACTATTGAACAAAATGAAATAGTAGGAGCTGTAATTACTGATGTCACCCAAACAGAAAATAACCGTGAAAAAATTGCGCAAAAAGCTCATGAAGTTATCTCAAAAAATATTTCCATTGTTCAGGAAATAGCCTGTCTGTTGGGTGAACATATGGTAGAAACCGAAACACTTTTAAGTTCAATAGCTAATGACTACGATGATAAGGATGATGACGAGACCGAAAATGAGGGACAACAGTAGTGTTTATAGATGTTGACTGTTATCAGGTAAAAAAATATAATCAAAATGCTTACGGCGACTATTTTGTTTCCAAAAGATACCCTGATGAAGGGCGTCTAATAGCTGTTTTGTCAGATGGTCTTGGCAGCGGCATTAAAGCAAATATTCTTTCATGTATGACTGCTACAATGCTTTTACGCTTTATTGAAAATGAACAAATTTCGATACGCAAAGCCGCAAGTATTATTATGAATTCTCTGCCGGTTTGTAAAGTAAGGCATATAAGTTATTCAACATTCTCTGCCGCTGATTGTAACGATGAAGGAGATGTCAAATTTGTAGAAGAAGGTAACCCTGAAGTCATATGGATTCGTAATAATGAGGTAATGAAACCTGATTTTGAAATTATAAAATCAAAAACATTTAAAAACAGGCAAATGAAGGTAACACGATTAAAACTTCGTCTTGGTGACAGATTAATATTTTGTTCAGACGGGGTTACCCAATCCGGTCTGGGCGGCGGACGCCTTAAACTCGGGTTACGTCGTGAGGGTCTTATTGTTTTGATAAAAGATAAACTCGCACAGCAGCCGGATATATCAAGTACAGAACTTTCACAATACATAGTTCAGCAGGCTATTAATATAGAAACTAACCGCCAGCCTAAAGACGATATTTCAGCATGTGTTCTGTATTTCAGAGAACCGCGTCAGTCACTTGTCTTTACCGGACCTCCGTTTCACCAGAGTAAAGATGCTGAATATGCACAGATGTTTGCAAATTTCAAAGGCAAAAAAGCAATTTGCGGCGGTACAACTGCAAACTTAATCTCAAGAGAATTAAATCGACCGGTTACAATGGAAAAAACAATAAGTATCGGGAAATTACCGGCCTGCTCATATATGGAAGGGGTTGATCTTGTCACAGAAGGCGTTTTAACGCTAACAAAGGCATTAGAATATTTGGAATCAGGAACAAGTAATATTGACAATGCAGCAGGAAAGCTGGTAAAATTTTTCTTGGATAGTGACTGTATAAATTTCATGGTCGGGGCAAAATTAAATCAGGCTCATTATGATCCGGCTTTACCAATTGAAATCGAAATCAGAAAAACTATTGTTAAGAAAATAGCTAATATATTACAGGATAAATATCTAAAAAAAGTTGATGTGCAATACATGTAGAGGCAGGTCCTCAGTTAGGAAGGTAAAAAATGGATAAAAAAATTAGTGTAAAAGTATGTTTAGGAACAACTTGTTTTGTTATGGGGTCAGCAAATTTGCAGGAACTTATAGAAACTGTACCGGCAAAATACGGCGATAAAGTTGAAGTTTCAGGTGTGCCTTGCCTTGGACTTTGCTCTATAGACTGGGAATTTTCTAAAGCTCCATACGTGAAAGTAGATGAAGAAGTTATCAAAGAAGCTACTGTTGAAAAAGTTTTAAAAGCTATTGACGAAAAATTAAAATAATTTTTCTTAAACTAATATTTTAAAGACCATTTTATCATTGAGATCCTGAAACAAGTTCAGGATGACACAGTAAAATGGTCTTTAGTCTTCATTTGCTAAAAATTTAGCCATTTTATAAATTTTTTCAAGTTTCTTATTATCATTTTTAACTGTATCTAAAATATTATAAATTTGATTTATCAATTCTTCCGACTCTTTTATATGGTCAGCAGCAAATAGGTCTTCTGTTGAAATATCTAATGCTTTCAAAATTTTTTCAAGTGTTTCGGCTTTTACAAAACACTCACCGACTTCGATTTTGCTTAAATTTCTCGGAGAGATATCTATTAACTCAGCCAGTTGCTCCTGAGTTAAATTTTTCTTTTTTCTTATTCTTTTTACCTTTTCTCCGAAAACTTTTTTAATATCCATATAAGCCTTCTACATCAATTTTTTATGAAAATCAGATATCGAATATCATGTTATATTAAATTTTGTAAACCTAAAACGGCAAGCTATATCTGTATTTTATAAAAATTCTATAATGTATATCTAAAAATATGGCAATTTCTGATATACAAAATTCTTTTATATAAATGTAAGATGTGCAATTGTAATACGAGGTACAAAAAATATTAAGGAGGATTAAATCATGACAGAACCAATCGGAAGAAAACCTATAAACTTCGGAGGCGTTGTAGTAGATGAAAACCAAATTAAAAATAAAAAAATTGAAAAAGGTCTAAACAAAGACACTTATATAATCGAATTTAAATCAGGAGTAACTGCCAGATATCAATTGCAAAATCAGGCAAATGCTCCGGCTCTTAATTCCGGAGAAAGTGAATTCAACAAAATGAGTAATGACAAAGTAATGAATACAGAAGCTTGGAACATAAAAGGTCTCTCAATTGAGGGCAGTTCTGAACGCGATAATATAACATTACATGATTGCGAATATAGTAGCGTTAACACTTTTGGTGATGATAAAACCGATCAAGTAACATTTGACGGAGGGAAATACAATACACACTTTGACGATTAAGTCGACAAAACAATTAGACTTTTAAACTTGCCATAAGTTTTTGGGAGTAAAATAGCTGCATAAAATAATAAAAGGGCTGGAAATTTCCAGCCCTTTTATTATTCTTTGAAAAATTTCATGTTCATGCCATAATATAAAATATATGGAATAGTAAAGAGGAAAAAAGATATATGGCAATGAATACTGGTACGGCGAAACAAACTTCGCACTTAAAAAGAGAAATTCTTGTTAGATTAATAAAAGCATATCTAAGTGATAATTTTGAAGAAAATACAAGGTTAATACCTTATGCAATGCGCCCGAAAAATAGTGACGTTCCAAATTACAGATGCTGCATATTTAAAGAACGGGCAATTTTAAGAGACAGAGCAGTTGCAGGGCTTGGCTGTTCGATAGAAGAAACAGATGACAGTATTTTGCTTTCTGAATTGGCTCATAAATCTCTGGAACGTGAAGTCCCTGAAGAACATCCGTTAACAGTACTAACAACTGCTTGCAAAGGCTGTGTGCCTTCAAGAATTTACGTTACTGATTTGTGTCAGGGGTGTGTAGCAAGACCATGCGTAAATACTTGTAAATTCGGAGCAATAAGTATTCAGAATGGCAAATCTGTTATTGATCCTGAAAAATGTAAAAACTGTGGAATGTGTGTACAGGTTTGTCCTTATCAAGCAATTACAAAGATTATCGTGCCTTGTGAAAGTGCATGCCCTGTCGGGGCAATTGCCAAAGATGAAAACGGACATGCTAAAATTGATTTTGACAAATGCATATCTTGCGGAAAATGTGTTTCCGCTTGTCCTTTTGGCGCAGTTCACGAAAAAAGTCAGATTATTGATGTTTTAAAAACAATAAAATCAGGTAAAAAAGTAGTTGCAATGCTGGCTCCTGCCATTATGGGACAATTACCTTGTACGCCAAAACAACTTCGTGAAGCTATTCTTGAATTAGGCTTTGCTGATGTTTATGAAGTTGCTCAAGGAGCTGACGTTACAACGCGTAATGAGTCAAAAGAGTTTGTTGAACGCTTGGAAAACGGTGCTGAATTTATGACAACTTCATGCTGTGCCGGATACAATGAACTCATTGCTAAACACTTACCGGAAATTAAGCCTTTTGTATCAGATACAAAAACCCCGCTGTATTACACTGCAGAAATTGTTAAAAAGGATCATCCGGATGCGGTAACAGTATTCTTTAGTCCTTGTGTTGCAAAAAGACGTGAAGCATTACAAAATCCAAATGTAGATTATGTACTTAATTATGAAGAAGTTGGTGCCTGGTTTGTTGCGTTAAATATTCAGGTAGCGGCTTGTTCTGAATCTTCATTTAAGACAGAAGCATCAGCAGAGGGTCGTAACTATGCTCAAACAGGCGGTGTTGCAAAAGCCGTTCAAGCCTTGCTGCCTGAAGAAATACCTGCACATCCTGTTATAATTGACGGACTAAACAAACAATCAATACGTGACCTTAAAAAGTATGCAAAAAATGGTATGTGCGATATTGGTAATTTGATTGAAGTTATGGCTTGTCAGGGCGGATGTCTTGGCGGTAACGCGACTGTAAACAGTTACAAAGCTGCCTCTAAACAACTGGGGGCGTATGTGAGTGAAAGTAAATCTATAAAAGAAACTGAAGAAATTTAGTGAATAATAAAGCTTTATTAAAAAATCAGGCGGTATAAATTCCACCTGATTTTTTAATAACTAAATCTTTGTAGAAAGTGATGGCGCAATTGCAATAAAATGTCTAACCAAATCAGAATCCCATTGAGTACCGGCGCCCATTTTTAAAATTTCACAAGCTTTTTCAACGCCAAGCCCTTTTCTGTAAGGTCTGTCACTAATCAAAGCATGAAATGCATCTGCTACAGCAACAATTCTTGCAGACAGTGGTATTTCTTCACCTTTCAACTTATCAGGATAACCGCTGCCGTCAATATGTTCATGGTGATATTTAACCATAGGGATTAAATCGTGCAATGCTTCATTTGGTTCCAATACCTTTTCGGCACCTATTGTCGGATGTTGTTTCATTATTTCCCACTCTTCATCTGAAAGATGAGAAGGTTTCTTCAATACATTTTCAGGAATACCTATTTTACCGATATCATGAAGAAGTGCACCGAGTTTTATGCGTTCAACTTCTTCTTCCGGCAAATTAATTGCACGCGCAAGTGCCTCAGAATATCGTGATACGGAAGTT
This sequence comes from Candidatus Gastranaerophilales bacterium, assembly GCA_944324165.1. Lineage (GTDB taxonomy): Bacteria > Cyanobacteriota > Vampirovibrionia > Gastranaerophilales > Gastranaerophilaceae > CALUVH01. The sequence goes on from CALUVG010000033.1 coordinate 11,244, forward strand.
GAATGTCCTTTTGTATACGGATCCTTTGCATCAATTGCTCCTGCAAGGGATGTCACCATTTCCATCAAATGATTTTGAGAAATGATTTGTTCGTTGTTAAATTTATGAACAAGTTCTTCTTCAAAATTTATACCAAGCTGAGCATGGCGTTTAGCTACAACTTCAGCAAAAGAATTGAGTGCAGCATCGTCCCAGAAATTAAAATCCGAAGAACTGATAATTGCAGACATTCCTTCTTTGTAACCTTTCGCCTGAGAAATATACATTGCCTGTTCTGCCAGTATAAGGAGTTTTTCCTGATCTTTTGTGCAATCAGGATATGTCGAAATACCTACAGAAACCTTAACCGGTCCTACATCGTCAACAAAACAGCAAGATAAAGTGTAAGTGATATATTCTGCAAGATATTTTGCATCCGCAGTATTTGTATCCGGAAGAATTACTGCAATCTCATCACCGCCATAACGACCGGCATTGTCATTACTTCTTATATTTTGTTTAATCTTTGAGGCAAGAAGTTTAATTACTTCATCCCCTTTTGCATGACCGAGTTCTCTGTTTATTTTAGAAATATTGTTTACATCAAACATAATAATAGAAAGTTTGGATTTATTTTCTTCTGCTTTTTGTAATTCTGAGGAAAGAAGTTCCTGAAATCCGCGGTGATTGTATAAACCTGTGAGATTATCAGTGTTTGCATACTTGCCGGCTTTTTCTTTTAAGTCAGCATTATCCATAAACATTGCACAGTAATTTGCCACAAATTCAAAGAAATCTATATGATTGTCAATATTATCTTGACCAATAATCATAACACCTTTACATTGATTAAGAGAAATTAAAGGTAATATTAACGCCTCAGAATTCTGCAAATACGGAATATTCAAAAATTTATTATCATCTTGATGAATAGGTAATACTGAATTAAAGCTTTCTATCACCGGATTTTTTTCATCTGACAAAAAGATTTTTGAAGAATAAGATGCTCCCATATGACTAAACAGTTTCAAATTAATACATTTAGATTTTTCATGATAAACCCCAAATGCAGTATAAACATTTTTCATCTTTTCGGAAAAAACTTTATGTACAGCCGAAAACAAATCATGAACAGAAGATTTATCCTTTAATGTTTGATTTAGATCTATAACCAGAGCATCATAATCAATTACCTTTCCGGCAGTTTTCTGCGGGTTTGACATAAATCCGTTATAAGTTCTGTTCTGGTTATTTTTAACATTAAAATTGTTTATTTTTGCGACTATATTATTTGTTTCTTGTTCTATAGCAGATGCCATGTTAATTTCACCGGAAATAATACTTTTTGAAGTTCCGGCAATAGGGTTGGAGGCATTTTTACTTCTATTAGTATTTGATGCCTTTTGCTTTAATTCATTCTTTATTTTGAGATTTTGTTTGTTTTCGTTCAAAATAAATTTCCACCTACATACATTACTAACATCTAAAACGCAAAACAAATTTTTCTTGCTAATAAGCAGGAATGTTTAACATTCCTTAAAATAATTGTAACTTAATCTGTCTTAAAAACAATACGTCGTTTGGATGGCACTGTTTTATAATACAGCAGGTCTTACAAAAATATTTATAATATGTAAATCCTTTTCCAGCATATTGAGTACATACACGAGCACTACTATACTTGTAGTATAACTCTTTTTTAAAAGAATTTCTACCCTTTAAACTGAAAAATTTACAATTGTAATATTTTAAAATTTTATCATTTATAAATTACCTTAAATTTTTATGTTAGAATAGTTACGGAGGCTAATTATGACACTACCGGATAACTTTGGAATAGCAATGATGATGACACTTCTGGCGGGTCTTGCAACCGCTATAGGAGCCGGTGTTGCTTTTGTTGTAAAAAAAGATAATTTAAAAGCACTTTCTGTAGGCTTAGGATTTTCTGCAGGTGTAATGATATTCTTATCATTTACTGATATAATTCCTGAAGCAAGTGAAATGTTATCCGTGAACTTTCCCAATACACATGAATGGCTGGTATTTGGGGGATTTATCATCGGTATTGTAATAGCAATGCTTATTGACTATTTTTTACCTGACCATATAGATCCGGATGAACTTTTGCAGCCGGAAGGTCCGTGCCTGCACAGACACAAAATTAAAAGAGCCGGTTTGTTTACAGCAGTGGCAATATGCGTCCACAATTTTCCGGAGGGTATGGCAACATTTTTAACCGCAACCCAGAATTTGACACTCGGATTATCAGTTGCACTTGCAATTGCAATTCATAATATACCGGAAGGTATTGCCGTTGCACTGCCTATTTATCATGTTACCGGTAAAAAAAGATATGCAATGTTATATGCGGCGTTATCAGGTATTACAGAGCCAATCGGAGCCTTAATAGGAATGCTGTTATTTGGCTTATTTTTGCCTCAAATAATGATAGGAATACTGCTTGCTGCCGTTGCAGGTATTATGATTTACCTGTCTTTTGATACACTCCTTCCGCTAGCAAGAGAATACGGCAGCTGGCACCTTTCTATGGTGGGGATTTTTACCGGCATGTTATTTATATGGGTAGGATTAATTTTAATCGGGTAATTAATATGAAAAATTTGTTAAAAAAATTAATGGCAAAAGAAGATTTATCTTTTGATGAAATAAAATTCGCAGTAGAAAGTATTGCTCATCAAGAAGTTTCAGAGGCGCAAATTGCTGCGTTTTTAACCGCAATTACAGCAAAAGGCGTATCTAAAGAAGAATTTTTTGCCCTTGCGTATAATATGAGAAACTTTGCCAGACGTGTAAAAACTGATAAATATGTTGTGGATAGCTGCGGCACAGGAGCCGACATGTCAGGCACAATAAATATTTCAACAGCAGCATCAATAGTAGCAAATGCCTGCGGGGCAAATGTTATTAAGCAAACAAATTCATCTATAACAAGCAAATGCGGCAGTACAGATTTCCTCAGTGCTTTGGGTATTGAAATTGCCAAAACTCCTGAACAAGCACTTGAAATTTTTAATCAGAAAGGTATTTCTTTTGTTCATTCACCATATTTCAATGATTTTGCAAAAGTAAATAATCCCGTCAGACAGCAGATTGGAATTAAAACAATTTTTAACTTTTTAGGACCGCTTATCAATCCGTCTTTTCCGAATGCACAATTGTTAGGAGTTTCTTCCAATGAAATGTGCGATAAAATGGCTTATGCTTTACAAAAATTAGGTACAGACAGAGCACTTGTAGTAAACGGTTTGTCTCCGAATATTGATGAAATAAGTATTTGCTCAAAAACCCGTGTACTGGAATTAAAAGACGGAGAAATTAAGGAATATCAAATTACTCCGGATGATTTTGGAATTAAACGTGTTGATTTGCAAGAAATTCAGGGTGGATGCGGCGTTGACAATGCAAGAATTGTTACTGAAATTTTTGAAAATAAACGCAAAGATGCCAGGTTAAATGTTATACTGTTGAATGCCGGAGCTATGATTTATCTGACCGGAATTACAGGTACAATAAAAGAGGGTATTGGACTGGCACGGGAAAATATTGAAAATGGCAAAGTCTTAGAAGTATTGAGGGGGTTGCAGAATGAAAAACTTGTCAAATCTCTTTGATTTCGGGCGTAATTTATATGCTTTGCCTTCTTATAAATCAAATTCAGGAAAGGCTTTAATCCCTTTAAGATATTTTTTTGAATTGACATATCGCTGTAATCTTCAATGTCCATACTGTTATGTAGGGAATTCTCGTGATAAAGACGAATTGACAACGCAGGAGTGGTTTAAGATTATAGATCAAATTCCGTGGTATTCTTTTGCCACACTGGTAGGCGGAGAACCTTTGATAAGGAAAGATTTTATTGACATTCTGATGCGTACAGCGAAGAAAACGTTTGGAAAACTCAATGTTGTAACAAATGGTATTTTAATTAACGACGAAATTATAGATGCTTTTATTCGTTCAAGAATGATGCTTTTGTCGGTTTCTCTTGACGGTTTCGGAGAAAATCATGACAAAAATCGCAATAAAACCGGGATTTTTGACAAAATTATTCTAAACCTTGAAAAAATGAATGAACGTAAAAAACGTCCAATGGTTGATATTAAAACTATTGTGCTGGAAAATAATTTAGATGATTTAGTGAAATTATATAAATTATGCGACGAAATGAATTTTAATTTTCTGTCTATTTCATTTTTACGTAACAACAATTTAAAACAGAATTCAGTGTTATTTGACAGCTTTGTACCGGAATTTAACGGGCATTATCCTATAAAAAAATATTTTGACATGGAACATTTTAAAGAAGTTTTTAGAGAACTTGAGGCGTTAAGTAAAAAATCAAAGGTTCAAATTCGTTTTTCACCAAAATTTGAGTATGCAAAAAATCCACTTGAAAAAATTGAAGAGTTCTTTAATACCCCTGAGGACAAACCTGTATCAGATATATATAAACCTTGTCTTTATCCTTATTCAAATATGATGATAACACCTTGCGGTGATGTTTATCCATGTCTGTCTCAACGAATAGGTAATGTTAAAGAAATGTCTTTAAAGGATGCATTTAACCTGCCGCATTACAGATGTTTCAGAAAAAATTTAAAGGCATCAAAAGTTTTTGGAGCTTGTCAGATGTGCTGCGAACTTGAAGTAAAATAAATATACAAGTGCACTAGCCTTTTCAATTTGTTAATGCAGACTGCGCCTCTTGAATTTAATTTTTGCCCGTGATATTCTTTTTATGCACTATTGCCATACAAAGAAAGAAGGAAATTTTATGTCAGAAGTTAGAGTTAGAATAGCACCGTCACCAAGCGGTAATTTACACATTGGTACTGCAAGAACAGCTCTTTTTAACTATCTGTTCGCAAAGAAAAATAACGGTAAATTTATTTTAAGAATTGAAGATACCGATGCTGAACGCACAAGTCAGGAATATATTGATAATATTTTCGACAGCCTTAAAGCTTTAGGCTTAAACTGGGATGAAGGTCCGGATGTGGGCGGGGACTACGGTCCTTACACTCAATCCGAAAGATTTGATATTTACCCGAAATACGCGCAAAAACTTCTTGAAAGCGGATTTGCTTATGAATGTTTCTGCACTCCGGAAGAACTTGAGGCTGAAAAAGAAGAGGCAACCAAAAATAAAAAACCTTATGTTTATACTAAAAAATGTGAAAACTTGACAGAAGAACAAAAAGAAAAATTACGCGCAGAAGGCAGAAAACCTGCTATAAGATTTAATATATCCAAAGCGCAAAAGGCTTTCCACGATTCTTCCGTTTTGAAATTTGATGACCTAGTAAAAGGTGAATTACATATGGATACTTCACTTCTGGGCGATTTTGTTATTATGAAATCCAACGGCACTCCAACTTACAACTTCGCGGTTGTAATTGATGACATGCTTATGAAAATCTCTCACATCATCCGCGGTGAAGATCATATTTCAAATACTTTTAAACAAATTCTTATTTATGAGGCACTGGGAGCAGAAGTTCCGCGTTTCGGACATCTTGGTATGATTCTTGCCCCTGACAGAAGTAAGCTTTCCAAACGCCACGGCGCAACTGCTGTTTCCGAATTCGTGGAAAAAGGATATTTGACAGAAGCTTTAATCAACTTTGTTGCACTTCTTGGCTGGTCTCCTTCTGACGGACAGGAAATTAAAACAGTTGACGAAATTGCTCAGGATTTCAGAATCGGCGATGTCTCTTCATCAAATTCAATATTTGAATATGACAAGTTAAACTGGATGAATAGCCATTATATCAAAATGCTTGATATTGAGGATTTGAAGGAAAGACTTAAACCTTATCTGACAAAATACGATCTGTCAGAAATGACAGATGCTCAATATACAAGAATGATAGAGGTTACGCGTGAACCGTTAACTATTTTGTCTGATATTACTGATGCAGTTCCTTATTTCTTCGGCGAAACCGTTGAAATTGATCCTAAGGCTCAGGCAGAAGTTCTTGATACGGAAGTTTCACAAAATGTATTAAAAGAATTTGTAAAACAGGCTGAAGGCTGGAGTTTTGATGAAGAAACACTGCACGAAAAACTTGAAGCATTCCGCGCTCAGTTCAAAGAACTCGGCATCAAACCTAAAGTTACAATGTGGGCAATAAGAGCTGCTGTTACAGGCAGAACATGCGGGGCTGATATGACTGCAATTCTTGCAATATTAGGCAAGGAAAGAGTTATGAAACGTGTAAAAAATTCTATTAAATAACTATTAAAACTCAAACTAAAAAGCCATTTTACAGAAGAGTAAAATGGCTTTTTAGTTTATATTGTAAAAATTTCTTAACAACCACCAAAAAATTTTAAATATTCGTATGCTGATTGACGTATTAAGTTACAGGAGAATTTTTGTATACTAATTGGTCTAAAGAGGATATTGAAGTATGGAATTTAGGAAGAATATACTTTTAATACTAATGCAGTGTATTGATGACAGTTCTGTCAAATTCCGGCAAACTGATGAAAATTGGGATACCATATTAAAACGCATATCAAATACTCGAATGGAAGAATTAAACGAAGTAGTCAGAGTTATTGACTCTGCAAATAATGCAATAGAAGGTCTCTACAGCTGTAAAAAATTTATTGAAATATTGGATGATAAGGGTTTCGGAGGCTTAGTAAAGTAACCAATATTAATGTTCTATTAGAGAAAACTCGGATGGCAGATTTTGTTCAACACGTCTTAACAACTCGGACGGTTTTAAATTTAATGCTTCACACAATGTCCAAATAGAGATTAATTTCGGTTCGTTAATTCCGTTTTCAAGCCTGCTTATTAAAGATTTTTGAATATCAAATTCGTCGGCAAGCAAACGTATTGATTTGTTTTGTTTTTCTCTTTCCAGTTTCAGTTGTTGCGCAAGTATAGTAAATATTATTTTGGATTTTTTAGTATTGGCATGTTGCATATATAGAAATATTAATATATAATTCGGTTACAGGTTTCTATACATAGAACAGCAAAGGAGAAATTTATGAAGGATTTTAAAAACAATTTATCTTGTAATGCGTTTACACTTGCAGAGGGCAGGCTAGCCTGCACCACCACTCAGGAAACCGCTAAAGGTGGACAAGTCCACTCTTACAAGGATGACGTAACCTGTCACGAAGTCGCAGAGCCTAAAAATGTAAAGGACTTATCGTCTTATCGTCCTGTCTTGGATTTGCTTCACGCTCGCAGAGTTTCGCCTGTAGTGCTTACGCACAAGCCGGCTCAATCTGCTCGCTACC
>CALUVG010000034.1 GCA_944324165.1 Candidatus Gastranaerophilales bacterium
AATTTATTTATGGAAATAAAAAATTGTAAACTATCGTCTTGGTCTAAAAAAACTTATAAATCATTTATTAATTCTCAGATACTTCCATTTTTCAGGAAATACAAATTAAAAGATATAACAATACAAGATATTGAACAGTTTAAATTGAGTATGAACGAAAACGGGATAACAGAGAGAAGAATTAAAAATATTTTGACATTACTCAATCAAATAATTAAACACTTTCAAAAAGAGGGTATTATTGATAAAACTTGTTGCTTTGAAGTCAAAAGAGTGAAAAATATATCAAAAAGAGCAGTCCAAATACTATCAAATAAACAACAGAAGCAATTATTTCGGGTTTTAAAGAATCGTTATCCTTATCTTTTACCATTGGTTGAGAAAATGATTATAACAAAACAGCCCTTAAACAGTCTTTTAACAGGTGATGAAAATAAAAAAGAAATCCTAAAACGAAGAATTAGAAAAGATTTTTATAAGGTAAAACAACAACTAGGACTAGAAAATTACATTATTAATGATTTAAGGTTCTGTCAAAAATGTGTAAATAAGTCTTAAAAGTCGTGTAAAAAATGTGTAATTATATATCAAAAGTGCTGTCAAAAATGTACAGTTTGTGTTAGAATATTTGTGTTATAATGAGGGATTTAAGCATGCAAAGATACGCACTAAAACATCTGATTGATTGGAAAAACAAAAAAAATCATAAACCTTTGGTTATACAAGGTGCAAGACAAGTTGGTAAAACTTGGTTAATGCAGGAATTTGGGAAAAAGTATTATGAGCAAGTTGCATATATTAACTTTGATGTTGATGTAAAAAGCAGAGAGATTTTTGATATCGACTATGATACTGAGCGTTTAATTATGGATATAGGTCTTGCAACAAAGACAAAAATTAATGCGGAAAATACTTTGATAATCTTTGATGAAATTCAAGAATGTCCAAGAGCCTTAACTTCACTTAAGTATTTTAGAGAAAATGCTCCTCAATACGATATTATAGTTGCAGGAAGCTTGTTAGGTGTTGCTTGTCATGAAGGGACGGGTTTCCCTGTTGGTAAGGTTTCATTTATGAATCTTTTCCCTTTAAGTTTTGAAGAATTTTTATTAGCAATGGGAGAAGAAAGGTTTGTTGAACTTTTAAACAAAAAAGATTTTAAAACAATAAAACTATTTAATAATAAGTATGAAAAGCTCTTAAAACAATATTGTTATGTTGGAGGAATGCCTGAAATTGTACAAGATTTTGTTGAAAACAAAGATTTTGAAAGTGTTAGAAATCTGCAAAAAGAAATTCTCTCTGCTTATGAAGAAGATTTTACAAAACATATTCCTACTAATACAGTTGCAAAAATAAGGTTATTATGGAAATCTATTCCGGCACAGTTAAGTAAGGAAAATAAGAAATTTATATATGGCGCAGCAAAGGAAGGAGCTCGCGCAAGAGATTTTGAAGCTGCTTTGTCTTGGTTAATTAATAGTGGTTTAGTATACAGAGTAAATAAAATTACAAAACCTGATTTACCAATTACTGCTTACGAAGATTTCAACTCATTTAAGTTATTTGTGCTGGATGTTGGTCTATTAGGTGCAATGACAGATTTACAAGCAGATACGATTATTGACGGTAATCGTATATTTGAAGAATTTAAAGGAGCTATAGCCGAACAGTATGTTTTACAACAATTTAAGACAATTAAAGATTTACCAGTCTTTTATTGGTCTAATGAAACCAGCAGGGCTGAAATTGACTTTGTTATCCAAATAAAATCTGATGTTGTTCCTGTTGAAGTAAAGGCGGAAAGGAACTTACAAGCTAAAAGTTTGAAGGTTTATATGGAAAAATTTAAACCCAATTATGCAATAAGAACGTCAATGGCAGATTATAAAAAAACGGATAATCTTATTGATTTGCCATTATATGTTATAGAAAAAATATTTTTATGATTAATTTGTAGAGGATTGAAATTATCATGTTGGATTTTAAAGAAATAACAGATGGAACACAATTTGAGATATTCGTAAGAGAAATGCTGATTGCATATGGATTGCGAGCATTCTGGAGTGGAGTAGGACCCGATGGTGGAAAAGATTTATTATGCATAGAACCTCAAAAAAGCTTTTTTGAGGATTCAGAAAAAAAGTGGTTGGTATCCTGTAAACACAATGCTAACAGCAATAATTCTGTTGGTATAAATGAATTAGGTGAAATAACAGATTTATGCGAACAGCACAATGCAACTGGATATATTCTAATTTGTTCAACACAACCTTCTGCTGCTGTTATTGCTAGACTGGAAAAAATTTCACAAAAAGGTAAAATTAAGGCAATATATTGGGATGCTACGAAAATAGAACTAATGCTTTCTACTCCAAAATTATGGCGTATAGCCCAGAAATTTATGCCAATATCAAGTGAATCTAAAAAGTTAAATGTTATTGCTACCGAATATCCAAATCAATGGGTTGTTACATATGATGGATTTTATTTCTTTTTAATAAATAGAATTGGTTCAGATTATAACTATTATTTTAACCATATTGAAAAAATAATTGAAGATATAAAATCTATACCTTTAAAAAACAAGGACCATTTTATCCGTATTAGGTCAATCTATTTTGATGACAAACATTTTTCTTATGTATTTTATATAGATTACATGTATCCTAATGCAGATAGTCCTTGTTTTTCTATTGCGCAAATTCAAGAAATGTTAGGAGATGGATACACAAAAGAAGACGGTAGATTTTACAATTTTGACGTCAGAATAATATCATATTTTAAAGGAAGTGATCATTTTGACCCTGACCACTATAATTATTACATTCCATATGATAGTTATTTCAAAGAAGGAAAAGAACGTTTTAGAACTGAACGAGAAGAAGTTGAATATAGGGATGGTAAAGAAAATTTAAGAGCAATTAACGAAACAAATAGAGTTAGTGCATTTAACAGATTGAAAACTTTATTTGAAAAATTGGATTTTTTGAAGGTGTGCAGGGCCGTAAATTGTACCATAGAAAATTTGGATAAATTCTATTTTCAGGCAGATTGGACTAAACTTCTTAATGAAATTGAATATGAACAAGGCCGTTTTTTTTCGGCCTGGTTCTTTCTATCTGTTTATGATGACGAAAAATTTCATAAATTTATTTCTTGTTTACCTCAAAGTATGGAACATCTTTTTCGATTAACTCAAGTATATACATACGTTCCTAATGATGAAAATGGTTCTATTTTATCGGAAGAAAAAGATGTCAAATTCTATGAATTTACGGCATATATTCATCCATATAAAGCCAAAAACAAATATGTTGGCAGAAAATTGATAAATGATACATTTAATACTTTCTCAAATGCAATTGAAAACTATATAAAAATAAATTCATAGAACTTGACTGAATCTGATAGATTTAAGAGCTAGTTTTTGTTATTTTTAATGTACTTAGATATCACTTTTAATGGTATTCAAAAGTGGTAAATACTTCCGACTTTGTTCCGACTTAAATTTGGACTTTTTAAATGGGACATTTTTGTCCTTTATTTAAAATCGCTATAACCTTATCAGCGCTTAAGTTTCAGGTAGCTTATTTGAATTTTTGTTGGATTTTGAGAGACAAAAAGAGTAGCAAAAGACCAATTTGAGTAATTACAGTCAATTTGAAAAATATCGCTAATATTCAAACATACTGCCTAATTGAGGCTGTTATTCTACAACTCAAATGTCTCATTAAACCTTAATATTTTTTAAAATTTTTTCATTTGGAGTCAATATAGCTTATGAATACAAAGATTTTAAAAACTGTACGATTTGAACGGTATTTATTTGGTATACTAATTGCCGTTTCTATGGTATGGCTGGCAGAATTGAGTGGAGAAAAAGAAATTATTTTCCCGGAAATTTGTGCTCTCACTATTGGAGCTTGGATATCCGAGCAGCAACCATGGGCAGTTGATAAATTAAGAATTTTTTTATTAATGTCTGCTGCTGCCTTTTTTGGTGTTTTTATTGTTCGTTATTGTCCACTACCTCTTATTTTACAGGTATGTATTTGTTTCGCATTTTCAGGATTTATTTTAACAGTTTGTAGAACAAATTTTGTACCGATTATTTCTGCTTGTATTCTGCCTGTTTATTTAAAAACTACAAGTTTAGTATATCCAATTGCTGTTATTTTAATGGCATTAATTATTATTTTCATACAATGGATTATGGAAAAAAATCATTTTCGTCCTGTTAATAAATTTACGCCTTGCATTTTCGATTTTAAAAAACAAATAATAAAATGGTCAAAGTTATTGTTTGTGTTTGGGTTAATGGCACTTATTCCTTTTAAAACGCACCAGATATATTTTTTAGCCCCTCCTTTGATTGTAATGTTTACGGAATTATCTAATCCAAACAGTCCGGCGAGAAGAAAACCTGCATATACCGCGGGTCTTATGACATTCAGTGCATTTATTGGCAGTTTTTTTAGATTATTTAATGTTTATTTAAATATGCCGCTTGCATTGTCTACAGCATTATCCTGTATTGTATTATTTACAGTTCTAAATAAAATAAAAATAAATTTTCCTCCATCCGGTGCTGTATTATTGATTCCAATGATCTTGCAAAAAGAGTTGCTTTTTCAATTTCCTCTTGAAGTTTTAATCGGATCTTTTACACTAAGCTATACTGCCATAATTTTATTTAAAGATACAAAATCTTATAAACAATCTAATTGATATTAAAAAATCCCCTGTATATTCAAAAATTTCCAGGGGATTTTTAATATTTAAATTAACTAAAAATTTACTTACATATTATGCATATTGTCAAAAATTTCTTTCCGTTGAACCCATACTTCCATGCCGAGTTCTTTACCCGTAGATATAAGATGTTCTTTTATTTCTTTAAAAGAATATTTGGACTTTTCAATATTTCCGAGCAAAAACATTACGAAATGTCCCTGCATAAGCGTTTGTTTAATATCTTCAATATTAACTTCGTATTCTGCCAACACTGATGTAACTCTGGCAACAATACCAACCTTATCAACACCGGAAACAGTTACTATTATTTGCTGGTCGGACATTATTTCTCCTCCGCATTAACTGTCACAGGCAAAGGCTTTACCCAGTCACGATTAAGCCATTTTGCAACCTGATGACGTCTTACATATTCTATTAAATCTGATTTAATTTCCGGAGATAAAACATACAATGCTATAATGTTTGGTACTGACATTGCTATCATCATTGCATCTGTAATATTAATAACAGAAGTTACATTCATAGCTGAGCCTACAATAATAAATAAACAATAAATAACATCAAATGTAAGGTTACGTTTATGACCTTCACCAACCAGGAATGTCCACGCCTTCTGTCCGTAATAAGCCCAGGAAATTAATGTTGATAAAGCAAACAGAATTACAACTATGGAAAGAATGTAAGGGAAGAATGAAATTACGGATTCAAAAGCTGAAGATGCAAGCTCAATACCTGAAATTTGTCCTACCTGTGTTGTGTCCAAAATCCCTGAGAATACAATTGCAAAAGAAGTTAACAAACATAAAATACCTGTTAATAATGTTTCTAATAGGGCAACGAATCCTTGTGAAATAGGCTCATTAGTTTTAACAGCCGCATAAGCAATTGCAGCAGCCCCTGTACCGGCTTCATTTGATTGTACGGAACGTCTTAGTCCGATAATTATTGTGCCGAAAACACCGCCGGCAACAGCGTGCGGCGCAAAAGCTTCTTTAACAATCAAAGCAATTGCATGAGGTATATTCATAAAATTTGCAAGGATTACAACAAGACCTGCCCCAATGTATAAGAAACACATTGTTGGAACCAAAATTGTTGTAATTTTAGATATACTTTTAATCCCGTCAACAACAGCTAACCACACAAGTATTGCAATTAATAACCCGAATACCCAGGTATAACCGTTCATAAAACTGTGAGTCCCACCAGTAATTAAAACAAGCTGATGGGCAGATTGGTTAATTTGTATCATGTTACCGCCGGAGATAGCTCCGCCTATACAAAGAACTGCAAATACAACTGACAACGGTTGACCTAACCAGCGCATTTTCTTTCTGGTCAGTCCGTGCGCAATATAGTGCATCGGACCGCCTGAAACAGTACCGTCAAGGTTAAATCTTCTATATTTTACAGCTAGTGATGCTTCTACAAATTTTATTGACATTCCAAGAATTGCCCCGACAAAAATCCAGAATGCAGCTCCGGGTCCGCCTATAGAAATTGATATTGCAACACCGGCAACACTACCTATACCAATTGTCCCGGACAATGCAGTTGCCAGTGCCTGAAATGAAGAAACTTCACCGCTTGCATTATCGTTTTTGTCTTTGCTTGCCGGTTTTGAAACTATATCTATAGCGTGTTTTAAGCCCCATACAGAGACTCCTCTAAAGAATAGTGTAAAAAATATACCGGCGATCAAAATCCAGAATATAATTATAGGAACATGTGAACTTCCAATTGTTACCGGATAAAAAATAAAATCCGCCACCGCATCAGATATCGGGGCAACATGTTTGTCCATAAATGCATCCACATTTAATGCACTTGCCTTTTGGATACTACATAAAAGTGTAAAAAGTACGATTAAAAATTTGTTCATCTCATATTCCTTATAATTAAAATAATACGGCTCTCCAACAAGTGTAAACCAACTTCGATTATTGTAGCAAAAACATGCAAATATGTTGTCAAATCTTTACATAATCTTAAAAATTTGTTGCAAATAATATGCGCACATCTGCTTTTTTGTATATTTTTTAATTGTATTAAAACTATTGCAGCGTAAGGTTTCTAGAGATTTTTTGTCTAATTTTTTTATGTTAAGAAGAATGTCAGCAATTTCAATTTCATCAGGTGTTACTAAAAAGCCGTTTATATTATTTTTTATAATGCCATCAATCCCGTCATCCTTTGTCGCAACTGTAATGCAGCCGGATGCCATAGCCTCAAGATAAACCATACCAAGTGTCTCTCCTACACTTGGTAAGACAAAGATATCACTATTGCGCATATATTCCAGAACTTTTGCATGCGGCAAGTAACCGGTAAATTTAACAGACCTGTCTATTTTTTCAAGATTTTTTCTTTGTGTTCCGTCTCCAATTACAGTTAAATCAAAGCTTTCAAGCCCTTTACATGCTTTTATAACTTTGTCTATGTTTTTACGTTTCTTAAAATTTGCGCAGGTTAAAACTTTTATTTTATCATTCAATAAAGTTTCATTTGCTCTATCGAAAATAATATCTTCCTCAACACCGGAATAAGCCGTAAAAACTTTATTTTCAAATTCAGGATAAAACTTTATAAGACGTTTTTTAATAATATCAGAGCGGCAGGCTAAAAGTTTTGCATACCGAAAGGCATTTAAAAGAGCCCGTTTAAAATATATTGCATATATTGGCTTGGTTAAAACATCCAAATCCGAAATATGTATACCGCAAATCAACGGCAAACCAAGCTTACAGGCAAGTTCGTGCGCAAAAATTGAACCTGACGGCATATGTGACACAATAGCTGAATAATCCGTATTTAAAACAGTGCTGCCCTGCAATTTATTTTCAATCTTTCCCAAAAACGGCAAATGATAATTTACGTTAAAAACATCCTTATATTGACCTGTCCTATAAAACGGCTTTTTTCGTAAAAAAGAATTCAGAATAAAATTAGGCTTTATAACATCGACCCCCACACCAAGTTCTCTAAACCCGTATACAAAATCATACAAAGTCCTCGGAGTTACTTTCTCATTCTCTGATACCGGATATAAATCAGTTATAAAAAGCAATCTTTTCATTCTAACCTAAAATCCGTCTTAAATAATCGTAATATTCATTATTTTTGCACTCCGGAATATTTTTAAGCAATTCTTCACGTGACAAAAATCCTAAACGGTAAGCTATTTCTTCCAGACATGCAATTTTTATCCCCTGATTTTTTTCAATTGTATGCACATACTGACTTGCTTGCAGCAATGATTCATGAGTTCCGGTATCCAGCCAGGCAAATCCGCGTCCGAGAATTTCAACTCTTAATTTTCCTTCTCCTAAGTATATATTATTCAAATCAGTAATTTCTAATTCCCCGCGCTTAGATGGTTTCAAAGTTTTGGCATACTCTACAACCTTGTTATCATAAAAATAAAGTCCGGTTACTGCATAATCAGATTTCGGGTGCTCAGGTTTTTCTTCAATAGATAAAACTTTTTTGCTGCTATCAAATTCGACAACCCCAAATCTTTTAGGATCTCTTACCTGATAGCCGAAAACGGTTGCTACACCTTGCTTTGCCCTTTCAGCAATATGTTTCAGCCGTCCGGAAAATCCATTGCCGTAAAAAATATTATCTCCAAGAACAAGAGCAACCTCATCATCGCCGATAAAATCTTCACCAATAATAAATGCCTGAGCAAGACCATCAGGACTTGGCTGTTGTGCATAAGAAAGATTAATACCAAATCTTTTACCATCAGACAGAAGTCTTTCAAAATTCGGTAAATCCTGCGGCGTTGAAATAATTAAAATATCTCTGATACCCGCAAGCATCAAAACAGATATCGGATGATAAATCATAGGTTTATCATAAATTGGTAAAAGCTGCTTTGATACAGCAATTGTACTTGGATGTAATCTTGTTCCTGCTCCGCCTGCTAAGACTATACCTTTCATATACACACCTCCATATATCCAATATAACATAAAAAATATATTTATACGCTTGACATGTAAAAAATTAACCTTAAATAAATACTGTAGAAATTCATACATTAGTATGAGCAATGTAAGTAGCAAATAATGTATATTTATGTTACCGGTATTTGGGTAGAATAGAGGACATTTTGTTAAACGGAGTTTTTCAAAGACCTTATATAGTTAAAGACGGACGGGGTGCTGTTAAAAAGAAACAGGATGAAGACACCTCCAAATCACCTGCGCAAACCCAACGTGAAGAACAGGCAAATTCAAACTCCAGAAGTAAAGGACTTCAATACACAGAACAAAGTCCTGCGCAAAATAAAGCATATTCAAGAAATTACCAAAAAGAAACTCCTGTAGACTGGCAGGCAATGAGAAGCCAGATACAGGGACAGGTTGCACAACGCAAATCTTCTTATTCTGCATATTCTGCACAAACATCTGCCTCTGGCGCACAAATAAACAATTCTTCCAATTCTTTACAGAAAAATGCGACAATAAATATAGCACAAATCCTAAAAGATTTTAATAACACAGCAATTGCAATAGGCACCCCGCAAGACCTGAAAGAAGAAGTTGACGGCTATCTGGCACTTGTCCAAAAACAGGTTCAAAAAGACAATCCAAATACAAAATTAATTAAATCTAATCTCAAAAATGCATCAAGCATTCTGGACAACTATATTTCACAAACTTTGAATAAGGACTCAAAAGTTGTTGAAAACTGGGTTGACGCACTGTTCTTACAGCAAATTGACTTCAAGTATGATGAAAATAATATAAATAAGCAATTCCTTGTAAAATTTCCTGAAGGCTCTACCCAACAAGCCTCAAAAACTGAAGAAAAAACAGAAGTTGAACAAAATACCGAAGAATTAATTGAACAAGAAACAGATGCAGAGACAAAAACGGCATCACTTATTCCGCAGGATAAGGAATTAAAATCATTGTTTCTTCAATCAAAAAAATTAACATATGCAAATGAACCTAAAAAAGCACTTGCAAAATTCCAGGAAGCCTTGCAGCGTGCTGACGAAGTAGGGGATACAGAAACAAAATCCAAAATTTATTATGAAGTCGGCAAGATTTATGATGACCACAACTATGCTGCGCAAGCCTTAAAAAGCTATAATAAATCACTTGAACATACGACAGACAACAATATAAAAACAAAAGTTCACTACTCAATGGCACAGATTTATGACGATGTAAATCAAATCTCAACAGCATTGGATCACTATTTCAATTCAGTTTCATTTGCCGGTGAGGCAGAAAATCTTGTAGCTCAATCAGCATCTTTAACAAGAATGGGAAATATTTATACAGATATGTATGAACAACAATCTTTTGACTATTATGCAATTGCCGGCGATCTTGCAGAACAGACAGACAATTCAAAAATAAAAGGATTTATTTCATCCAGCATGGCAGGTGCATACGAAAAATTCGGTGAGCCGCAAGAGGCACTGCATTCTTATTCAAAAGCAATACAGCATTATGCAGATGCGGAATCTCCGCAAAAGGTCGCACAAAATTACAGAGATGCGGCTGAAATTATGCTTGACTATAACAATCCTTCAAAAGCTAAAGGCTTGCTGCTGAAAGCCCAGAACTTTGCAAGTCAAACCGATGATGCTGATTTGTTAAATGAGATTAACGAAAAATTAGCATCGCTTGCCGCATAAAAATAAAATCAAAAGTTAGATATAAACAAAATAACTGTTTTTCACACGATAATATTTGCAAAATATTGAAAAGCTAACTGAATGCACGTAAATATTAGTTTTAATATTTTACAGTTTTCTAATCGGGGATATATTCTAAAATATCGGAAATTGAACAATCAAAAAATTTGCAAAGCTTATTAATTGTTTCAAGTCGTACATTTGTATGCTTCCCTCTTATTATATCTGATAGCATGGCTTTGCTAATACCTGTTGCATTATGTATAGATGTTGCAGTTGTAAAGTTATCCCACGTCAATTCTCTAAGTTTAATTTTTATCATATTGATCATTATAACTACATTCAAAAATAACTTGACAAAAATTACTAAATATAATATATTTTTACTGTATTTAGTAATTTTTTATGACAATTTGTAATATTGTTCAATATTAAGGAGACTTATATGATAGGAAAACAACACCACAGCTTTAAATTAACCTTATTTACAGCCTTCACCTTGGCAGAAGTCCTAATAACATTGGCAATAATCGGCGTGGTGGCAGCAATAACAATCCCTTCACTAGTGAAGAACTATAACGAAAAGGCATGGTCAACGGCACAGGATGTGTTCACAAAACGTCTTGAGGTGGCAACACGCCAGATGAATACCGAAGAAAAACTTGCAGGATATTCAAATACCATGGATTTTGTAAACGAACTTAAGAAATACATTAAGATAACGCGAGTATGCGATAACAGCAATATAACAAAATGTTTTGATAAAGAAGTCATATGGAACGAGGGTGAAGACCCGATTGACATGTCTACAATCAAAAATGCGGCAAGCTTAGGTCAGGACGATTGGGATACGGATACCGTTGCAGTGCAGTTTGCGAATGGTGTAAATGCAATTATTGCATACAACCCGAATACAACACAGGAACCATTCAATAATCAGTTCAGCGCCACCTCAAACAGCATGGCAATATTGTATGACGTATCTGGCAACAAAAATCCAAATACAAACGGCAAGGATATTGCGGGGATAAATGTAACAGAATTAGCAGGAACAACTGGATGTTTATTACCGGAAGAGGAGTTAGGATTTTGCATAAGCCAGATATTAGGACCTCAGAATGGTGGATATGGACCACTAACAAAAGCTCAATGTGAGGCACAAAAAGGCGACTTAGGCATAAACACTTGTAATTATGACAATGATTATTGGGCAGGCGCGGTGAAAGCATGCGGAGGAATAAATAACATGCCGACAGAAGCACAGTTAATAGATTTAGCGAAGTATATCTACAATACAGATAGCATAGTATCAAGTGGAGTAACGAGAGACTTAGCAATGGACACCGAAAAAGCAGCTCAATTCCTCTCAGCTTCACCAGAAGCAGATCAATTCGGTGTTTGGTTGGATCAGGAGCCTATGTTTGGTCTCGCGGACGACCGCGACTTTTACTTCGACGAAACGTACTTGGGCAACAACTCTGTCCACAACAGCGGCAATCTGGCGGTGTGCGTGGACCAGTAAGAGGCGATGCCTCTTACTGAAGGCACTAAGTTACTAAGGCACTAAGTATTTACAGAAAATCAGGCAATGTGGCATTCCATGTTGCCTGTTTTTGTAACTCCTTAGTGCCTTTTGGAAACAACTGTTCACTGTTTCACCGTTCACAGTTCACCACCGCTGTACCCCCTTAGTGCCTTAGTAGGCTATGCCTACCTTTGTGGACATTTACCAGACAACTTTTTCTATCATCTCAATTTCGTTGCCGTCAGGATCTTGTATAAAAGCTATTTTTGTACCTTTGCCGTTCAAGTCAAATGGTTCATAAAGATACTCATACCCGAGCGAATGCAATTTTTCTGTAAATTCATCCAGCGATGTCACAGAAAACGCAAAATGCCCGAATGCATTTCCGCACTTATAACCCTCTTCCGGAGTTTCATCATTATATGTAAGCTCTAACTGCGCTCCGCTGTTTTCTTCATCATTCAAAAAATACAATTCACAATCTTCAAGACGCTTTTTCTTTTCGACTTTCATATTCAAAAGTTCTGTGTAAAATCTTAAAGATGCATCTATATCTTTAACTCTTATCATAGAATGTAAAAATTTCATAAGATATCTCCTTTTTTATCTAATATACAAGTAAAAACGATTTCAAACTTCTGCCGGCACCGTCGCCTTTTTTAGAAATAACTTCTATTTTGTCTTTGTAGTTCATGGAAGTTGAACTGCCGCCGTCAAAAGCCATTGCTCTGTCCAATCCTAATTTTTTGCATAATTCATGTACTTCATACAAATCCATAGGATTTGCATCAGTAATAATCAGGATATGCATTTCGCCATTTTTTAGCCCTACAATTGTTCTTGAAGTTTTGTGTAATACAGACGCACTCTCTCTTATAACTTTTCCGTCTTTTTTTACCACAAAAAATTCTTCTTCAAGTTTTAATTCCGGATAAACCAGAGGTCCTCCCTGTGCCGCATTTTCTATATGGCATGCAAAATCAACAGAACTATTATGAGGAGTAATTTCGTAACGCCATGAATTGTCATCATCACATTGAATAACTCTGAATTCCGTGCGGTTTAAAATTTTCCCGATATTACTCCTTAACAAAGGATTTTGCATCAAATTCTCATTAAATAAAGGATCTTCAATGGTTTGTTTATCCATGACTATATAAGACATAGTTTTTTCATTTTTCGGGTCAAAAAATCCGGCATTAACAGTTAAGCGTGCGCCGGACATCTGATGCATTTCGCGGTTTGTTATAAGATGTTCTGAGGCTACAAAACGTATACGTTTTTTTATTTTGTCGCCTTTTAAAATAATATGATAAATTCCGTTTTCATAATTAATATCAATTGGCGGAGTGCCAATAGCGTTTACGCATTGCGTAAAACAGAACAATATGAAAAATGTTAGAATAATTTTTTTCATTATAAATCCTTAGACTTGTAAAATCCTAATATTGCAAGAGAAAATGCAAATGGCGGGAATACGGCAGTAATAAAAGGATGCAAAACTCCTTTTTCTGCCAGCAAATCAAAGAATGGCAGAGTTATATAATATAAAAATATACATCCGATAGCAATTGTAAACCCGATTAATCTTTGTTCTCTAGGTTTGCTGAACCCGAGTAAAGTCCCCATAATTGCGAGCAGTACACATACAAACGGGTGGAAAAATCTTTGCAGATATTTGTTTAGCATATACCTGTATTCTTCATCAAGTCCCTCTCGTTTTAAAAGTCCTACATATTTTTTCAAATCAGCATTTGTAATCTCGCGTTCTTTTTTCATTGAATAAGTCATAAGAATATATGCATCTTCTGCGGATGTACCCTCCTCCAAAATATTCATTGTCGGTATCTTTTCAATGTCAGTAAAAATACCGTCATTATTAATTTTGTAGTGAGCAACATCATTCAATGTCCACTTATCCATATATGTTGTTCCTGTTTTTGCGGCATATATGTCTGAAAGCTGATGGACATCATTATACATTTTTTTTGAAAAATCCAGAACAATAATATTATCCATATGATTGTCCTGAAATTTCGATATTACAACAGCCATTGTCGGCACGTTATGTTCATCTTTTTGAGTGTAAATATATTGGGTAGAACGATGAGTTTCTCTTTTGGCAGCCGCATAAGGAATAAGTTTGTCACCAGTCACAAAACACATCCATGTCACAATAAGACTTAATAAGAATACAGGAGCGAGAATTCTTTGAAAAGACAACCCTACTGCGCGGAAAATAGTTAATTCAGAGTCCTTACTCAACTTATCAAAAGTGAATAATGTACCGAGCAAAAGCCCGACAGGAAAAGCTTTACCGAGAATTTTCGGTAACTCAAGAATCAAAACCCATATAGCTTCTTTAACAGTATAAACACCCTCAAGAGTTTTCTTAATTGTGTTTAAAAGCATCTCGGGGGCTATCCAAACAACCGTAAACAGCAATATTGCAACGAAAGTCGTAACTAAAACTTGAGAGAATATATATTTGTCGTAAATTGATACTCTTAGTTTCATTATAAAGCGAAATCCTTTCCAAGATAAAATTCTTTAGCCACAGGGTCAACCGCAACCTCCTGACTGCGCCCCTGAATTTTTATTTTACCGTCAAAAATAACATACGCACGATCGGTAATTGAAAGTGTAGCTTTCGGGTTGTGGTCAGTAATCAATACCCCCAGACCTTTATCCTCTGATAATTTTCTAATATTATCTTTAATTTCACCAATAGCAATAGGGTCAATACCGGTAAATGGTTCGTCAAGCAAAATAAAATCCGGGCTTGCCGCCAGTGCTCTTGCCAGTTCAACCCTTCTTCTTTCTCCGCCTGACAAAGATACAGCAGAATAATTACGCAGTCTTGTTACACCGAATTCATCCAGCAATTCTTCAAGTTTTCTTTTCTTTTCGTTTTCGGTTAATTTGTCATTCATCTGAAGAACTAATTTTATATTATCTTCAACAGATAGTTTTCTGAAAATAGATGCTTCTTGCGGTAAATATCCGATTCCTGCTTTTGCACGAATATTCATAGGCCAAGAAGAAATATCCTGCCCGTCAAGCAAAATCTGTCCTTTATTTGGTTTAATAAGCCCGACAACCATATAGAATGTAGTCGTTTTACCGGCACCGTTAGGACCGAGAAGACATACAACCTCGCCTTTATTAACATCAAAGGACACATCATTTACAACACTTCTATCGCCGTATATCTTAATTAAATTTTTTGCCTCAATTCTCATTTCATATCCCCTCTATTTATCAAACATTTTATCTGAAAAAACTTTACTGTGCAACCAAATATAAATTTTTTGTGATATAATCAAACAAGAAAGAGGGCTGAAATTATGACAGAACAAAAAAGAATAGTATCAGGAATGAGATCCACAGGCAAATTACACTTCGGGCATTATCTGGGTGTAATACAAAACTGGGTTAAATTGCAAAGAGAATATGAAAGTTTCTTTTTTGTTGCTGATTGGCACGCCCTGACGACAAAATATGACAATACCGCAAATCTTAAACAGGATGTTGTAGACGTTGTGATAGATTGGCTTGCGTGCGGCATTGACCCTGATGTGTCAACAATATATGTACAATCACTTGTGCCGGAAATTGCGGAATTGAATATATATTTAAGCATGATTACCCCGCAAAACTGGGTTGAGCGTGACCCGACCCTTAAAGATATGGCAAAAATTTTACGCACAAAAGAGGGAGCTGCATCACAGATAAATTATGGTCTTATGGGCTATCCTGTCCTGATGAGTGCTGATATTATGATGTTCAATGCCGAGGCTGTACCTGTAGGAATTGATCAGGTTGCGCATCTTGAGTTCACACGTGATGTGGCAAGAAGATTTAATAACATATATAAAACGGACTTCTTTAAAGAAGCAAAACCGCTTTTGAACGAATGTTCTCTTATCTGCGGACTTGACGGAAACAAAATGGGTAAATCTTTCGGTAATGACATAAAAATTTCAGATACCGAAGAAGTCACAACCAAAAAGATTATGACAGCGATTACCGACAGAAGCAGACTTAGAAAAACAGATTTAGGACATCCTGAGCAGTGCGAAGTTGCATTCAAATACTGGCAGATTTTCGGAACTCCGGAGCAGGTAGAAACAGTAAAAAGCGAATGCGAACAGGGTTTGCGCGGCTGTGCAGACTGCAAACGCCAGCTTGCGGCGATTATTAATGAACGGTTTGCACCAATCAGAGAAAAACGCCGTTATTATGAAGAACATCCACAAGAAGTTGCAAAAATCATTGCAGAAGGTTCTGAACGCGCAAGAGCCGAAGCGCAAAAAACTCTTAAAGAAGTCCGTAAACTCGTTGGAATGTATTAAAACAGTGAACTGTGAACAGTTGTTTCCAAAAGGCACTAAGGCACTATGGGGCTAAGGCACTAAGGAGTTTATGAAGACGTTAAGACTATAAGACGCTAAGACGTTAAGTCCAATACATAAAAAGGCAATTAGGAAAATTCTTCATTGCCTTTTTTTGTAACGAACTGTTCACTGTTCACAGTTTACTGTTCACTATTTTGTAATCACTTAATCACCTAGTCACTTCAGTTAAAAATAGATATTTCTCTTGAATATTACGAAAAAGTAACAATTAATTATCAAATAAAGATTTCCAAATAATGTTAGAG
>CALUVG010000035.1 GCA_944324165.1 Candidatus Gastranaerophilales bacterium
CACTCCACTCTCCACACTCACAACTGCCCCGTATGGGGCTGAAACCCGCATGAATAGTGCATTTGCGGGGGGGGGGGGCATCTAACTTCAAGCCCCACAAGGCTTTCACATACATCATTCAAAAATGTAAACGACTTAACGTCTTATCGTCTTATAGTCTTAACGTCTTTAAAAGAAACACAAGTTGAAAAGCTTGTGAAAAGTTATATAAACCATTAAAAAGTGAACTATTAGATAGAAAAACAAAAGAAAGGTAAAAACTTATGAAACAGAAAACAAATTCAAAAAAGATGATTCATCACGGAGTAACAGAGCCAGCATTATGTAACTCCTTAGTGCCTCAGTGCCTGTCTTGGATTTGCTCCACGCTCACGGAGACTCGCCTATTGTGCTTACGCACAAGCCGGCTCGTTCCGTTCGCTATCCGGACTCACTTCGTTCCGTCCGTCCGCAAATCCGCTAGTGCCTTAGTAACTTCTAAGAAGGTCGCCTTCACCCTCGCCGAAGTCCTTATAACTCTGGCAATCATCGGCGTGGTGGCAGTTTTAACAATCCCGGCGCTTATCCAAAACCATAACGAAAAAGTTTGGTCTACTGCTAAGGATTTGTGGGAAAAGAAACTTACAGAGACAGTTAGGAGAATGAACATTGACGGAGTTATGACAGGTCATAAGTCTACAGAAGATTTTATGAATACTTTCAAAAATTATATGAAAGTCATTAAAACCTGCGATAACAGTGAAATTAACAAATGCTATTCCACTAATATAGTTCAAACAGGAAGTGATTCTGAAACTATCGAAGTTGAAACTTCTGAATTAAAAACAGCAGAGAACTTAGGTAATGACTGGGAAACTAATACCATGAGCTTTGTTGTTGCAGATGGTACAACTGTTATTATGGCATATAATCCTAATTGTCCTTACGCTGACCCGATAGAGGATCAAGGAAGTCAGGTAAGCTGCATGGCATATATGGTAGATGTAAACGGTAAAAAGGGTCCTAATAAAGTAACTAAAGACATTAAATTAATTGGTCAAATATCTCTTTCCAATTGCGACAATCCTATAGGAGATATGTGCTTTAGTACTGATTTTAATCCAACCCCTATAGACACAACCTTAGATGAAAACAAACAATATGATGAAAATTATGCAGTAACAAATAATTACTGGGCAGGAGCCAAGAAAGCATGCGCGGATATGGGGATGAGTTTACCAACAAGAACGCAACTGGCGCAGTTAGTAAGCAATTTGTATGTAGATAGCAACGGCAATACAGTAACGATTGGCATATCAGAGCATAAATGGGGTCTAAAAATAAAGGACGAATACAAAAGTAATCCTCCACTTACTCTTGGCGGCTCCTACTGGTCTAGTGAGGATGGTGCTGGTCGGTATCATGCATTCTACCGTGGGTTCGATTCTACCAGTACCGCTTCAGGTGGTGCAAATGGTGACGGCTCAGGTATCAAGGACGAGGGATACTACCGCGCTATATGTATTTCAAACTAGCCGGAGGTGTGTCATTTGACTAACCTTTGAGATATAATCAGGCAATGTGGATATTCCCATGTTGCCTGATTTTTTTACATGTCATCGCGCACTTGCGGATTGCGAGCAGTTTCGTAGGGTGGGCAAAGCAATGCGTGCCCACCTTTTTATTGTCGGCTTGGTAAAGCCGACCAACATATCTTGTTGTCGGGCTAAAGCCCGACCTATTTTTAACTGAAGTGACTAGGTGATTAAGTGATTGAGTGACAAAGAAAGATAGATTAATTTTAGGAGATCCTGAAATACTCTACGAGCACCCTCCCTTGTAAGCCTCATTACATTCGGCAACAAGAGGAGCTGCGAGTTCAGGATGACATATAAAAATCAGGCAATGTGGCATTTTACGTTGCCTGATTTATGTAAAGAAACTTTGTTAATCGGTCAAATACTCGGATATGACTTAAAATTTATCAGAGTCAAGCCATATATATAATTTTCATGCTAAAATAAAAAACAAAAAAGGAGAGAAAATATTATGATTAAAGTTGCTGTATGCGGTGCTTTAGGCAAGATGGGAAAAGAAGTTGTGCAGGCGGTTTGTGAATGCCCTGATACTGAACTTGTTGCTAAAATTGACATTGCGGCAGAAGATATGTATCACTCTATTGAAGATGCAAATCGTGTTTGTGATATTGATGTGTTAATTGATTTTACACAGCCGGAATCAATTTATGCAAATGCTCTGTATTGTCTTAACAACGGCATAAAAATAGTTATTGGAACAACAGGGCTTAAGGATAGTGAAATAGAACATTTGAAGGAACTTTCAAAACAAAATGATACAGGATGTCTTATCGCGCCGAATTTTTCCACCGGTGCCGTTTTGATGATGATGTTTGCAAAACAGGCGGCAAAATATTTTGATAATGCTGAAATTATTGAATTGCATCACAATCAAAAAAAAGATGCGCCGTCAGGAACTGCAATAAAAACAGCGTTGTTAATGTCAGAGGCAAAACAAACATTTACAAACGGCAATTGTCCTGAAAAAGAAACCATTGAAGGTGCACGCGGAGGAAAATCATATTCCGATATTCATATTCATTCTGTAAGAATGCCGGGTTACATTGCTTCTCAGGAAGTTATATTCGGCTCAAACGGACAAATATTAACCATAAGACACGACACTATGGATAGGAATTGCTATATGCAGGGCGTTCTTCTTGCGGTTAAGCATATTTATGAAAATAACGATTTTGTTTATGGATTAGAAAACATAATGTAGTTGTTATAAAAATGTTATAAAAGAGGGGCGGGCGTTTGAAAAACGCCCGCCCCTCTTCAATCTTTTCTTTTATTTTACATAAAAACTTGTATTAACATTAGCGTATATTTTTACAGTACCGCTTTCAATCGGTGTTGCGGCATCTGCTGCCATTGCTCCTTCAGCCTTTGCATTATATAAGTTGTAGTGAACTCTGGCGGAGCTGTTTGAAGTACTGCAGCTTGCAGAGATTGATTTTATACCGGTAACTGATGAGTATACTGATTTAGCAATAACTTCAGCCTGTGATTTTGCCTTTTGAGTTGCCTGAGAAAGCAATTCATCACACTGTGCATCATAGTTAGAAACTGTGAAGTTTAAATTGCTGATATTTGTAGCCCCTAACTCTAATGCTTTGTCAATAATTGCGCCCACATCATTAATGTTTTTTGTGCGAACAATTATGCTGTTTGAAACCTGATACTTATCAAATACTCTTTTGCTATTTGTGTAATTATAAATAGGTGATGCATTAAAATCAGCAGTTTTTACAAAATCTCCATTTGCAGTATTAATCATGGATTTCATAGCCGCGTAAACTTTATCAGAGATTTGTTTGTTTTCTGTTGTGGCTTTTTGCATAGATTTTGAATCAAAAGTTTGTATTTCAATAGAAATTTCAGCCACATCAGACGCCATTTCTTTATTGGCACTTGCGTTTACTGACACAAACCCGCGTTCATCAGTATTTGCAACAACTGCTTGTGTAGAAATTCCTCCAATTAACAGACCTGCAAGTAATGCTGATACTAATAACTTTTTCATACATTCTCCTTTTCTTTTTCTTCCTGTAAACTTTTTTCTTCAGATTTATTCCCTAAATCTTGCGTTTTTATTTCTTTTAATTCAAATTTTTGCAACTCATTTGCCTTTATAATCATTGGAGTTTGAGAACGCATTCTTGTTTGCATTTTTATGGCGTTCATAACCTGTTTGAGTTCTTCATCATTCAATTCTTTTGGCGATTTAAGCGCGATAAAAGAATGTTTTTGCTTATTGTTTAGGATGAAGTAGCTGAGTACAACAATTGCCCATAACAGAACACCTTGAAACAGATGAATTTCCGGCATATAAGAAAAGCCTGCAAAGTAATTCCAGATAGACTTAGCAACATATCCTGGAAAAACAATAAATCCGGCAGCAAGACATATAACTGTAAACAATGCCATAAGCATACCGCGGATTCCGTTAATTTGTATTATTCTTGTATTTCTTTTCATATATCCTTCTTTCGTAAATATCATTTAGTATCATTTAACATACTCATAAATTCATCTTCTGTCAATATTATAACACCAAATTTTTGAGCTTTTTCTAATTTTGATCCCGGATTTTCACCAACAACAAGATAAGATGTTTTGCGTGAAATGGATGAGGATGCCTTTCCGCCCTGCTGCTTAATTTTTTCTTCTGCCTGTTCACGGGACATACTGCTTAAGGTGCCGGTGAGAACAAAAGTTTTTCCTTTAAGCTTGTCTGATCTTGTGCTTATATCCTGTGTCATGTTGACTCCAAGTTCTCTAAGCTCTTCTATCATTTCTCTGTTTTTGCTGTTTTTAAAATATTCACTTACAGAATCTGCAATAATAACACCTATGTTTGGAACTTCTGAAAGTTCAGTACTTGTTGCGTTCATTATGTTATCTATTGACCCAAATTCAAGTGCGAGAATTTCTGCGGTTTCTTTTCCTACATTACGAATAGAAAGCGCGGTTAATAATCTGTTCAACGGGTTATGCTTTGATGCCTGAATGCCGTTGTAAATATTTTGTGCAGATTTTTCTTTTATTGAATCAAGTTTCATCAAATCATCTTCTGTCAGACGGTAAAAATCCGGTATACTCCTTACAAAACGTGCATCATAAAGCATTTTTATCAGATTTTCTCCGACATTGTCTATATCCATACCATTGCTTGAGACAAAAAATATAAGTTTTGCAATTGCTTTTTCGCGGCAATTAGGGTTAGCGCAATAGAGATTGACTTCTTTGTCTTTTGTGTAAATTTCGCCTCCGCAGTACGGACAAACAGTAGGCGGAGTAAATACAGGACGTTCAAAGTGATGCCCGTCATCAATTACTTTTACTACTTTTGGAATTATTTCCGCAGCTTTTTTAATAACTACTGTATCTCCTATCCGGACGTCAAGACGTTTTATTTCTTCATAATTGTATAAACTGGCACGTCCTACAGTGCTGCCTGCAAAAAATACAGGTTCAAGAATTGCAACAGGGGTTATTGCTCCTGTTTTGCCAACTCCGTTTTCTATTTCCAGAAGTTTTGTTTGAACTTCTTCAGGCGGGAATTTAAATGCTGTAGCCCATTTTGGGGCGCGTGCAGTATAACCCAGAGTTCCCTGATAACCAAAATCATTTACTTTTATAACAACTCCGTCAGTTGCGTAATCCAGATCATTACGTTTAGTTTCCCATTCCTGACAATATTTTATTGCGCCTTCAATATCTTTGCATAATCTTATATTAGGGTTTATATTAAATCCGAGTTTTTTAAGATACATTAAAGCGTCATAGTGGTTGTTAGGAGCATTTGAAGCATCTTCAAAAATTACTGCATATGCAAAAAAGGCAAGGTCACGTTTTGCAGTAATAGTGCTGTCCAACTGCCTTACGGATCCGGATGCCGCATTTCGCGGATTTGCAAAGGTTTTTTCACCCTTCAATTGATTTTCTTCGTTCAGTTTAAAGAAGGAAGATTTAGGCATGTAAATTTCACCGCGTACTTCAAGACTTACATCTTCAAACAGTCGTAATGGTATTGTTTTGACAGTTTTGAGATTGTTTGTAATATCTTCTCCTGTAATGCCGTCACCTCTGGTTATGCCGCGGACAAAAATGCCATTCTCATAAGTTAATGCCATTGCAAGACCATCTATTTTCAATTCACAATCAAGCGCGGGATGGCTATTGGGCGGTAATTCTTTTTTTACGCGTGCATACCATTTTTTTAATTCTTCATCATCATATGTGTTATCGAGACTGTATAAGCGGTATTTATGTCTATATTGTTCAAATTTTTCACTGACTGATCCCACACGCTGTGTCGGACTGTCAGGAGTTTTTAACAGAGGATGTTCCTCTTCAAGTTTTTTCAGTTCTGCGAACATCATGTCGTAAGTGTAATCATCTATAGACGGATTATCTTCAACATAATACAAGTAGTTATGTTTATTTATCTCATCTTTTAAAAAATTAATTCTTTCAACAACCATAACAATCCTGCCTTACATAATCATAAGTAGTTCTCGAATAACTTTTGCAGCAATAGCGGTGGAAACACCGGATGCATCATAATCTGGTGCAAGTTCAACAACATCAGCCCCAACTATATCAAAGTCTTTAAGATACTCAAACCAGTCAATCAACCGGTTAAATGTAAATCCGCCTGCTTCCGGCGTGCCGGTACCTGACATTACAGAAGGATCGAGAACGTCCAAATCAACAGTAACAAAAATCTTTTTATTTTTTAGTGAATCAAGTTGTGAAAATTCATGAACCAAAGTTTTATTTTGTTTCATAAAATCCCATTCTTCTTTCATACCGGAACGAATACCAATTTGTTTAATATTTTCAGCTCCGACGATTTTTGATGCATGACGTATTACGGCAGAATGGGACATTTCTTCGCCAAGATATTCTTCACGCAAATCCGTATGTGCGTCAAAATGAACTATTGCAAGATTATTATAAAATTTTGATACAGCTTTAATTTCAGGCAATGTAACGAGGTGCTCGCCGCCTATTCCGAAGACTCTTTTGCCGTCTTTATAAATTTCTTCTACATTTTTTTCAATAAGCTCAAGAGATTTATAAGTGTTACCAAGAGGAAATTCCAAATCACCTGCATCATGAAAATTAACATCCTGAAGATGTCTGTCAAAACGCGGGGAATAATCTTCAAGTCCCCAGCTTGCAAGTCTTATTTGTTCAGGTGCAAATCTTGAGCCAGAACGGTAAGATACTGTGCCATCAAACGGCATACCGAGCATAACAATATCAGATGACCTGTAATCTTCATTTTGTCCCATCCAGTTTCTATCTAAAAAAGGTCCACTCAGCATTTGATTTCCTCCATAAGTCTTACAATAGATTATATATCAAATAGAATTACAAGACAACTGGAGAGAATTAAATAATTTTACTAATCACATTTTTTCTTACCGCCCCAGGAAAGGTCATCGCAATGAAGATATTCCATGTTGCCCTCATAAAGAGCCCAAGCAGTGCAGCCTCTGCCTTGCTGAGTCTGAGTTATACCTGATTTATTACTTACATCACAATACTCTTCAAAAGGAACAGAGGCTCCGGCAGCCCCTTGTGGTATTAACCCGTTTTTATTAAACATAAAATAAAATCTTGTAACCCCTATTTGTTGTTTTTTAACTGGTAAATGTATCCAAAGGTCACCACAAGCTGGGTTACAGGATGTGTCGGTAACCCAGCCTACACTAAAATATGTTCCATCAGCGAGAGTTGCCCCATTATGTTTCTCATTAACGGAAGGGTAGTTAGAGGGAAGAATTTCTCTTTTATCCAGTGAATAATATTTGTCAGGTTTATTAAGATTTTCATAGGATGCTATTTTTAAATAAGGTTCAATATATGAAAAAATCAGGTTTGTAGATGAATAGTCCAGTAATACAACATTGCCTTTTTCATCAAACTCTGCTCTAGTGTCGCTCAGCCCCCATTGATCAATCGTTCCGTGTTCTGCAATAGCCATTTGAAAAGCGTTTTGTAAAACTGCATAAGATTTTTTCAGCTGTGATACATATTGTCTTTCCTGAAAACGCTGAACAAGCGACGGTATTGTCAATGCGGCTACAACGCCGATTATTGCCAGTGTTATCAATGTTTCGGCAAGCGTAAATGCTGATTTACAATTTTTTATAAACATAACAATTCCTCCTTTATCCCATATATGGGATACTACAGGTATTACTATAACATTATAATCCCAAATATGGAATAGTTTTGTTAAGCAAAAGGAAATTTTCTTTACATGAACAAATGCGAACAAAATTACTGTAAACTTGTCGGAGCCGCAATAAGAGAGTTGCGCAAAGAACATACTGATAAAAGTCTTTGCATGTTCGCATATGAAAACGATATTCCGCGTTCAACCCTTTCACGTATAGAAAAAGGTGATAATGAAGCACAGCTTGTTACTTTGAAAAAGATAGCCGAAGGTTTCGGGTGGTCAATGCAAGAATTATTTCAGCATATTGAAGAAAAGCTGCCTTATGATTTAAAAATTTTTGAAGAAGAGCATTATTAAATGTTTAATTAAGTCAATGTAATTCTTTTAAAAAGGTCAGAATTTGTTCCAGAGCACGTCCACGATGAGAAATTAGATTTTTTTCTTCTTCGCTCAATTCTGCCATTGTGCAATTTTTACCTTCTACAGTAAATATTGGATCATATCCAAACCCGTGAGTGCCGGCTTGCGAGTATGCAATAAATCCGTGACATTCTCCTCTTTTCCGGCACAAAGTTTTTCCTGTACTGTCAACAAGTGTCATAACACAGACAAATTTTGCATTGCGATTTGTTTTATCTTTCATTACATTTAACAGCTTGTCAATTCTTTTTTGAGGAGTTTCTGCATATCTTGCAGAATGAATTCCCGGTGCACCGTTAAGTGCATCTACGCAGAGACCCGAATCATCAGCTAATGCCGGCAAACCGCTTATTTTGGCAGCTTCACGTGCTTTTATCAGCGAATTTTCTTCAAAAGTCTTCCCGTTTTCAAGAGGATCAAATCCCTGTGGCGGCAGGACAAATTCCACATCACAATGACCTTTGCATATAGCCTGTAATTCTTCTAATTTATGCGGATTTGATGTTGCAAAAACTATTTTTTTCATTATTGCATTCTCCATATTACAGAAGTTCCAACTATTTTCCGTAACGTCTCTGCCGGTTGTGGAATTCTTTTATTGCATTGGATAAGGATTGTTTGTTGAATTCAGGCCAGAATTCCGGCAAAATCAAGAGTTCTGAGTAAGCTATCTGCCACAGCAAATAGTTAGATATTCGCAGTTCCCCGCCTGTTCTTATTAGTAAATCCGGATCAGGAATTCCTGATGTATATAAATTTTCAGATATTAAATCTTCTGTAATATCCTCAGCTTTAACACCGCTTTCAACAATTTTTTTAACTGCATTTGTAATTTCTGCGCGTGAGCCATAATTAAATGCTATTTGTAAATGCACCCCGTGATTATTTTGGGTTACTTCTACGGCATTGGCAAGAATTTCCTGCAACTTTTTACTCAGACGTGACAAATCACCGATAAAATTAATTACAACGCCATTTTCGTGCATTTCTCCAAGTTCATTTTGTATTGTTTTAGCAAGCAAATCCATTAGAAAATCAACTTCTTCCTGCTTTCTGTTCCAGTTTTCTGTGGAAAATGCATATACTGTAAGGTATTTTATACCAAAATCTTTACATGCACGAAGTGCTGCTTTTAAACTATCTACACCCTTCTTGTGCCCGAAAGCTGAAGGCAGATTTCTCAATTTAGCCCAGCGTCTGTTGCCATCCATAATAATGGCTATATGTTGGAGGTTAGTTTCTTTAACAATATCTCGTTCAAGTTGGTCTTTTATCTCTGTAATCATTTTATTCACTATTTATTCTTTCGCTTATTTTATTATATTGCAAATATATCAATAGTAAACATTTATGTTACAATAGTACACAAGAGGAAATTATGAGACGCGCAGCAGTTTTTGCACACTATGATAAAGACAATATAATTGACGAATATGTAATTTATTATCTAAAAGCCTTAAAACAAATATGTGATAAGGTAGTTTTTGTTTCATGCTGTGAACTGCCTGCTGCTGAAGCGGATAAATTATCAGGCATTGCTGATTTAACAGTTGTTGAAAAACACAATGAATACGATTTTGGTTCATATAAACGCGGATTTTTTGCATTAAAAAACAAGGGAACACTTGAAGAAATTGACGAACTTATTTTTGCAAATGACAGTTGTTATGGACCGCTTTTTCCGCTTGAGAACATTTTTGCCGAAATGGAGGCTAAAAATCCGGATTTTTGGGGGATTACTAAGAACAGATTTGGCATGAAATTTTTTAAGCAACAAATCATTGTTTGTGTAAGACCTCATCTTCAAAGCTATTTTCTGGTTTTTTCACAAAAAGTTTTCAACTCTGATTGTTTCCTTGAATTTTTTGAAAACATTAAACATCAAACTACCAAAAATGAGGTAATAATAAATTATGAAATAGGTTTGAGTGAGTTTTTGATAGAAAACGGGTTTAAGTATGATGTCTATATAAAGGATTACTACAGATTCAATCACGTTGTACTTTCTCTCTGGCGGCAGTTAATAGTTAAATCTAAATCGCCTTTCTTGAAATGCAGCGTTATTCGTCTGGTAAATCGTAATTTAACCACAATTGCCGGTTGGGAAAATGTCATAAAAGATTATACAAATTATCCTGTTGAACTTATAAAAAATAATCAAGAACGCACTAAAGTATGTGATTTTAACCCTATAAAGATGCCAAAATGGTTAAAGGTATTATGTTTTAATACAATGTCAATTCTGCCGGGTATTTTGAAAAGGAAAGCGTCCTGCATTGTTAAAAATTATATACCATGGATTATGGATTAGTCCATAAACAAAGGCGAATCTTTTAAAGGTATACCGAGGATTGTTTTGATTTTCCTTGCCGCAAGAATTTTGTATAATCTTAAGTCTTTTGGAACAACATTGAATGCCTTGTGAATACTTGAAAAGACAAGAAAACATTTGTCACTGAACGTTGGCTTGTGATGTTTAAAAACATCAAGGTATGCGAGAATACTCAAAAAGAAGTTTGTCTTTTTTCTGTTTTTTGAAATATAACTGTCTCTATGCAGACGCCATAGAGTCAATTGTTCAGGAATATAATATATTTCAGCGGCATAAGTAATATGGATATAAAGCCACCAGTCTAAAAGTTTGTCCACCGGAGTGTCAAAATATTCTGGTAAAATAACCTCTTTTTTTACCAGCAGTGTTGAAAATGTTGGAATTTTATTGCTTAGATTAAAATCCCTGAACATATTACGGGGAAATTGCTTTTTTAGTAAAAATTTGTGATTATCATTGAATACAGGCGTATTTATGTAAACTTTTTTTTCATCACCAAACAGCTTTACTGCATTAAAAATCAATCCGACTGTCGGATATTTATTGATTATTTCTATTTTCTTTTCAAGGTTGTTTTCAGTCCATAAATCGTCACTCTCCAGAAAAGCGATCCAATTCCCCTCTGCCTTTGATAATCCCAACAGAAGAGTTTCCTTTAACCCTTTGTTAACGTTACTTTCATGGGTTAAAAGTTTTATACGACTGTCTTTTTGACAGTATTTTTTTATAATCTCAACAGAATTATCGCTTGATCCGTCGTCAACAATGATCAATTCCCAGTCTTTGTAAGTCTGGCTCAGGACGGATTTAATGGTTTCTTCTATATAGCCGGCATAATTATAACTTGCTGTGATTATTGAAATTTTCATATATTTATTATAGTAGGGAAAGTCATTTTTGTATACATTAAACAAATGAGGCATTAAAATTAAATTCTTTATATAATACATCCAGAGGGCAAAGCCTCTATTCACTTCATATCTGAACAGCACAGACTTAAAATCGGTAAAACTGCTTCGGAAAGGAGGTGATAGAGTGTGAATTTCAGAATATCTGAAAAAGAACTAGTAATTATTCTATTGATATTACTAGTTCTTAAATAAAAAACACTATAATGGAGGCTTTAAAAAGGGATGTTAGCGCATCCCTGCCTTCTTTTATATTATAACTTATGTTACCTTATTTTTCAACCCCATGAAATCAATCTGTTACAAAAATACGGTAATTTTTCTAATACAACAATTGTATGAGGCGTTATGATTAATTATTTTATAGGATAATTTTTGAGGGCAAAGCCTCTATTCACTTCATATCTGAGCAGCACAGACTTAAAATCGGTAAAACTGTTTCAGAAAGGAGGTGATAAGGTGTGAATTTCAGAATATCTGAAAAAGAACTAGTAATTATTCTGTTAATATTACTAGTTCTTAAATAACCCATTGGAGGCTTTAAAAAGGGATGTTGACGCATCCCTGCCTTCTTTTATATTATAACTTATATTATTTGATTTTTCAACCCCATGAAAATCATTTTGTTACAAAAAACACCGGCTTTATAACCGGTGTTTTTGAAAATTATTCTAAGCTTTTGGATCAGGTTTAATTTTTGAGAATTTATTCGGAATATCTTTGATGTATTCCAATGCATTTGTGCCGAATTCTTTTACCTTTGTCCAGCCTGTTGATAAAAGATTTTTCCCGCTTTCAAACGCATCTGCTGCAAAATCTTTACCTTTTTTTATTAAATCTTGACCCAATTCTTTAAATTTAGTATTTTTAAAGAATTCTCCAATATTTTTGCGGTAAACAACTGCTGCAGCCAACCCCGTAATTAAGCCTGCAATACCTAAGCCTGCTGCGATCTTTTTGCCTGTATTATTGCTTTTAAATTCAAATGTGTCACCGTTATTAATTTTGTCAGCATTTTTAACTAATTGTTTTTGAAAACTTTTCTGTGAGATAATTTTTGTTTTGCCTTCGGCATCCGTAATTTTTACTTTGCCGTTTGTTGTTAATTGTGCTGTATTACCGCCAACTTGCAACGGTCTTCCGATTACATCTACTTTTGTCATAATGTTATTAAACCTTTCTACTACACTTACCGGTATACTTATTAAAGTATAAGGAAAAATAAAATTGCGTTTTATTTGTAACATGTTACAAAAATTTTACATAATAAAACAGGGCATTATCAATATGCCCTGTTTAACTTGATAAATATATATTATGAACAACCTGAATAACCACAGTTAAGACAGATGAAACATCCTTCTGCCATCTGAATTTCGTTACCGCATTCAGGGCATTTAACAGTTTTTATTTCACCGGTTGGTTCCTCAACAGGCTCTTCTGCCTTTACTTCTTCAACTTTTACTTCTTCTTCTTTCTTTTTAGCGTCGAGATTCATTGGCTGGAACTGACGGGAGTTGTTTCTGTAAACGGTTATGCCTTTCAGATTATTTTCGTAAGCCAGAATGTAAGCTTGTTCAATATCTTTTCTTGTTGCATTTTCTTCAAAGTTGACAGTTTTTGAAACAGCATTATCTGTATGCAGCTGGAATGCAGCCTGCATTTTTACGTGCCAGTAAGGAGAAACATCG
The DNA here is from genome assembly GCA_944324165.1 of Candidatus Gastranaerophilales bacterium. Lineage (GTDB taxonomy): Bacteria > Cyanobacteriota > Vampirovibrionia > Gastranaerophilales > Gastranaerophilaceae > CALUVH01. The sequence continues at coordinate 13,107 of CALUVG010000035.1, forward strand.
TGTGCTGTTACAAATATACGTTTAACTTCTTCAGGAACGCCTGCAACATGAGCAACAGAACCGTCTTTTGCAATAGCTTTCATCAAATCTTCTGAGTACAGACCGTGTTCAATCATGTAATCTTTGAATATAGGATTAATTTCAAGCATTTCAGTTCCATCCATGATTAATCTTGAGAATACAAGACCAAACAATGGTTCAATACCGCCTGATGCAGCAGCTATCATAGAAATTGTGCCGGTTGGAGCGATACATGTTGTTGTTGCGTTTCTGATACCGTGAACTTTTATTAATGCATCTAATTCTTTCCATTGTTCATCAGAAATTTTTCCTGCTGATTTACCTTTGTACTTGTTGTAGAGGTAATTATCCTGATCATAAATACTTCCTTTGAAGTTGTTGAAACGTCCTCTTTCTTTAGAAAGTTCAATAGATTCACATTTTGATTCATAATCAATGAATTCCATAATTTGTGCGCCTAATTTTGTACCTTCTTCTGAATTGTAAGGGATGCCGAGTTTCATTAATAAATCAGCCCAACCCATTACACCTAAACCGATTTTGCGGTTGTTCTGTACCATTTCAGAAATTTGCGGCAGCGGGTAATTGTTAACAGCAATAACATTGTCTAAGAAACGAATAGCTGTTCTTGTCGTTTTTGCCAGTAAATCCCAGTCAACTTCTGTACCATTTTTAACCATAAGTCCTAAATTTATAGACCCTAAATTACAAGCTTCAAATGGTAATAATGGAACTTCACCGCAAGGGTTTGTTGATTCAATAGCCCCAATTAAAGGAGTAGGGTTATCAGCATTCATTTTGTCAATGAATATGATGCCCGGTTCGCCATTTCTCCATGCGCCGTCAATAATCATGTCGAATACTTTTTTAGCACTCAATTTGCCGACAACTTGATTATTTTGCGGATTAACGAGTTCGTAATCTTCGCCTTTCATATAAGCGTCCATAAATTTGTCGGTAATAGCGACTGAAATATTAAAGTTGTTTAATTTATTGTTATCGGATTTGCATTCAATAAAATCGAGAATATCAGGATGGTCAACTCTTAAGATCCCCATATTTGCGCCGCGTCTTGTGCCGCCTTGCTTAACGGCTTCTGTCGCAGCGTTGAAAACTTCCATAAAAGAAACCGGTCCTGAAGAAACGCCCATAGTAGAGCGTACAACACTATTTTTAGGTCTCAATCTTGAGAATGAAAATCCTGTACCGCCGCCGGATTTGTGAATAAGAGCCGTATTTTTAATTGTTTCAAAAATACTGTCGAGCGAATCCTCAACAGGCAGAACAAAGCAGGCAGCCAGTTGTCCCAATTCACGTCCTGCATTCATCAATGTAGGAGAATTAGGCATGAAATATCTATGAGTTATTGCGTCATAAAATCTATCGGACAATTTGTCAACATCAGATTGAGTTTTGTTGAAATTCAAATCGCCGGCAGCAATGGCATCAGAAACACGTCTGAACATATCAGCCGGAGTTTCCACACAGTTTCCTTCTTTATCTCTTTTTAAATAACGTTTTTCAAGAACTTTCACGGCATTTTCGGTCAAGTCCAATTTTTCTTCAGTGGTATTCACATTAACCTCCCTATCCCTTTTTTATATAATAATATTAGTTTTTTCAACGCTAAATCATGCAAGCATGACTGTTCTTTCATTTTATATCAATAGTTATATTTAAGGCAACAAGATATTTATATTTGTTAACAAATATCTAAAAATAGAAGTGGGGCGAGGAGAAAATGCAAAGTGCAGAGGAAGTGAACGGTGAAACGGTGAACTGTTGTTACAAAATCAGGCAACATGGAATGCCACATTGCCTGCTTTATGTATTGGACTTAACGTCCTAGCGGATTTGCGTACGGATGGAGCGAACGAATGTGAGCAAATCCGGGTAGCGAGCAGATTGAGCCGGCTTGTGCATAAGCACAATAGGCGAAACTCTGCGAGCGTGAAGCAAATCCAAGACACGTCTTATCGTCTTTAATAATTCCTTAGTGCCCTAGTGCCTTACCCCCTTAGTGCTTTCAATTAAGAAGACAAAGTATCCTTAATTGTCAACGCACACCGCAACCCGCGCAAGCATTCTGTTACTACTGCGGTCGCCACTGCTCCAATATGTACCACTAGAAGTAAAGATGCGGTTGTACGCGCTGTAGTAACTAGACTCCTGCCCTGACCAAACATAGAACGAGCCAGAAAGCGGTGAGGCTGAGAGAAATTGAGATGCTTTTTCTCTGTCCAGGGTTGCATATGTTTGCGCGTTAATACCTCCATTTATACTGTCTGTGTTATATACATACTTCGCTAAATCCATTAACTGCGTTTCTGTTGGCATTTTACTAACTCCGCCGCATGCTTTCACTGCACCTGCCCAATAATCATCGTGATGAAAACATGCACTTATGCCTAAGTTTCCGTCGGATACCGCTTGATTACATTCCTCTAATGTCATAGGACTATATCCTGTATCCGGGGCTAGTATTTGACTTATACACATGCCGCCTAATAAATCAGGATTTATCATACAACCAAGCGTCTTCACATTCGCATTCTGATTTACATCTTTGCCCAAAGTATTTGGATTTTTATGACCTGATATATCATAAAGTATCGCAATACTTGCCTCTGTCGCGCTAAACTGGTTATTAAACGGCTGTTGCTCTGTACTCGGATTGTAAGCAATAAGTGCATTAACACCGTTTGCAAACTGTACTCCCACTGGCTCAGTTCCCCAATTCTCTTTTGCAAGTTGAGCGGAGGTCTTCAAATTTGTAGCATCAACCTCCTGACCGTCGGCGGTTAAAATTGTATTTTCAAAGCATTTGCTTAAATTATTACTATCACAAACGTTGATTATTTTGATTTTAGTCTTAAGTTCGTTTACAAAATCTATGGTAGAAGAATAGCCTGCAAGTTTTTCTTCTGTATTTAACTGTTTTACGGCAACTTCCAGCCTTTTCTCAAATACACTTTTTGCAGTTTCCCATGCTTTTTCATTATAATTCTGTATTAACGCTGGTACTGTCAGCACTGCCACAACCCCGATTATTGCGAGGGTGATTAGCACCTCCGCCAAGGTAAACGCTGCTTTTGAAGTCGTTAAGACGTTCGCTCCATCCGTCCGCAAATCCGCTAGGACGTTAAGTCCTTTACATCTTTTAGGCTTTGTTTCTATGTGATTAATAA
>CALUVG010000036.1 GCA_944324165.1 Candidatus Gastranaerophilales bacterium
GCTTGTTTTTGAGAGAGGGGTAGCGCACCTTCAAGTACGCGAGTACTTGATTGACAATTAAATAATCGGAATGTAGCGCAGCTTGGTAGCGCACCGTGTTCGGGACGCGGGGGTCGCAGGTTCAAATCCTGTCATTCCGATTTTTTTATTACAATAAACTATTTTTTTAGTAATTTTTTAGCCTCTTCAAGATCCATCACTTTGGGCTTTTTAGACATGTATTTTTCAATATGTGTACGGAATTTTCTAAAATAGACTTTTTTAGTCCAATCAATAAATTCATCAAAATCTTTGCCGCTAAAAAGATATAAAACGCCTCTATGAGGCTCCTTTTTCACTTTTAAAGTCATATATTTATCAGTTTTGTCAAGCAAAGATTCGCGAAATTCTTGCAATTTGTGTGGATGACCTTTAATTTTAATAAATTTTTGAAAAGATGGATTAGTTGTTCTTGTATTTATATTAGGGGTCTGCATATTTACTCCGAAGTTATCTGCCTTTTATTATATTAAAATACCAGAAAAAATAATTTGCCACCAATTGTTAAAAATTGGTTAAAAAAATAAATATTTAGGAAAAACAGAGTAATAATAAGAATGTAGAAAGTAAATGGTATGAAAAATGAAAGGAGAACGTTATGAAATTCTTAATTAAAAAATCACCTGATGGATTTATTAAATCAGTAAACGATGAAATCAGTTCTATTTTAAACAGAAATTTTGACAGTTTCTTTCCTGAATATATTTTCAACGAAGAAATGGATAAGTATGCAATGCCTGTAGAAATTCACGAAAAAGATAATGAATACAGTGTAAAAGCTGAATTACCAGGTGTTAAAAAAGAAAATCTGGATATAGATATAGATAAAAATCATATAACTATTAATGCTAAAAAAGAAGAAGAACACAAAGAAGATACTAAGGGATTCAGAAAATCAGAATTCAAATATGGTGAATTTGCAAGAACTGTATATTTCCCTCAAGAAATTGATGTAGAAAAAACAAAAGCAAAATTGGAACACGGTATATTATCTATAGAAGCTCCAAAATTGGCAGCGGAAAAAGGTAATACTAAAAAACTTACAGTTGAATAATATTGCTCTACAGTTAATTAACTTAAAATACGCGATTTTATAAAATCGCGTATTTTTTTATCTGTATATTATATTACCACTTGCATATCCTGTTAATTGCATTATAATAATATTAAAAAGCCGATGTAGCTCAGCTGGCAGAGCAGCTCATTCGTAATGAGCAGGTCAAGGGTTCAAATCCCTTTATCGGCTTTTTAAATTACTATAACATATTAAGGAGGCTGGAAAATGTTCACGATTAAATATGTATCGGACAAAATGGATGTTTCTGTTCACACCCTCAGGTTCTGGGCTAAAAGCGGCTTTTTTCCATTTATAAAACGAGACTCCAATAATATCCGTCTGTTTACAGAAAATGACCTAGAATGGGTAAAAATAGTAAAATGTTTGCGATCTGTCGGTACTCAGAATAAAGATATAAAAAAATATATTGATCTGTGTATAGAAGGCGATTCTACTATACCGGAAAGATTTGAGATAATTAAATCAACTAAAAATAATGCGGTTGCTCAAATGAAAGTTTTGCAGCAGCAGTTAGACTTATTAAGCTTTAAAGAAAATTATTATCAAAATTTAATTCAGAATAATTTAAAAGACAATTACAATCCTATTAACAAAATACAAAATAAATAACAGTATTTTATTAATAGTAGCTTATTGACCAATTATCATTCATAACACGTGCGGTACAAGCAAGTCCAAATCCTGCAGTATTACAGTTGTATGTTGAATCAGCTCCGGCAGGTAATATTCTATCTTCGTCAAGTACAAAAGCAAATATATCTGATCCTACCTGATTTGGTTTCTTATCACCGTTCACATCAACAATAAACACAACAGAAGGAGCACTTACCTTCACTCCGAATTCCTCCTCAATTATCTCTTTTGAAAATACATTGATAAGCACATTCATACCATCTGTTAGTGTAAACATATATTGATAAGGTTCGGTATGTGTTAAATAAACTCTGCCGCTTAAATATTTTGTCGGATACTTCCAACAGCCTTGCTGATTTGAACATTCTCTTAATATTTTAAAATAAGGTTTATAGAAAGAATAAGCTTTTTGTGCGGATTCATAGTCATATTCACTCAAATTCCAATACAGAGGAGACATATTATCTACAATTACTAACTGAGTAACCTGCGTTAATGAATTCTGAATTTTTTTCAGTGCGACCATATTCCTTTTTTCGTTAATAGAAGCAACAAGATTACTGATAAATAATGCTGCTATCACCCCGATAATTGTTAATGCAATAAGTAAATCCGGCAATGCAAATGCCGACTTTGCAGAATTTTTCCGAAAATCTACCTCGTGTATTAAGTTTCTCAAGTTATTCTCCTAAGATATTAAATTGCTCAATTTAAATAAAGATATATAATCTTTATTCCCACTTTTAGTAAAATCTAAACAAAAAGTTAAAAAATTGGTACATTTAGATGACATCCTCTAATATTTGTCATACATTTAAAGTATGTATGAATATTATAATGAACAATTAAATTTACTTGAGGATAACTCACATCTACGAAATATCAAAGATTTTTCAAAAAAGGATGAGAAATACATCTACGTCAATGACAAAAAATTACTAAATCTTTCTTCTAATAATTATCTGGGATTGGCTGACAATGAAAAAATTACAGATAAATTCTTAGGGACTGCAGGCTGTAAATGGTCATTTGGCAGTGCCTCTGCCAGACTTTTAACAGGTACTCTGCCGGTTTATAAGGGACTGGAAGAACTTATTTCTAATCTTTATGAAACAGAAGCTGCTTTAATTTTTAACAGCGGATATCACGCAAATGTAGGAATTAACAGTACCCTTGCCGGAAAAGGCGATGTAATATTTTCTGATAAGTTGAACCATGCCAGTATAATTGATGGTTTGCAGCTTGCTCAAGGTAAATTTTTCAGATATCCGCATAATGATATGGACGCTCTTGAAAGGCTTTTAGTTCGTGAACGCAAAAACTTTAATAATGCAGTTATTGTTTCTGAAAGCGTATTCAGTATGGATGGAGATATTGCAGATATATTACAACTCATAGAACTTAAGAAAAAGTATAACTGTTTATTAGTTCTTGACGAAGCACATGCCTTTGGAGTTTTTGGAACAAAAGGTTTAGGAGTATGCGAAAAATTAAATGTAATAAAAGATATAGATTTAATTATCGGAACATTTGGCAAAGCTATCGGATCTGTGGGAGCATTTGCAACAGGTAACAAAATTCTTATTGATTATTTGATTAACAAAGCGCGTTCCTTTATTTTTTCAACAGCTTTACCGCCAATTAACGTTGCTTTTACTAAGTGGATTATAGAAAATGAACTGCCTCTGACATATAAAAAAAGGATGAACATGCTGGAATTAGGTAAAAAATTCAAAAGTGAAAGTCATATAATTCCAGTTATTATCGGTGAAAATGCAAAGACAATCGAAATGTGTGACATTCTTTATGAAAATGGGTATTTTACTCTGCCAATCCGTCCGCCGACAGTTCCACAGGGAACTTCCCGCATAAGAATTTCATTAACAACAGAAATTAATGAACAGGATTTAGTAAAACTTAAGGAACTAATTAGATGCAATATCATTGGCTAAATAAAAATAACAATAATGATCTAATCATATTTTTTGCAGGCTGGAGTTTTGATTACAAGCCTTTTGAATGTCTAGAATGCAAGGATTACGATGTTTTGGTTTTTTATGATTATAATACTCTTAATTTTCCACAAATAGATTTTTCCCAATATGACAACATAAATCTAATTTGTTGGTCAATGGGGGTATTTATAGCTTATTACCTGAGAGATAAACTGCCGGCATGCAGTATAAAAATTGCAGTAAATGGAACTCCTTTCCCAATAGATGATTCATTTGGAATTCCTTTCAGAACATTCGATCTGACATTGAAATATGCTGCAACCGGTTTACAGGGGAAATTCTACCAGAATGTATTTTCTAATGAAGAGTTTCTAAAAAAATACGAACAAAATCCTGTAGAACGTACTATTCAAAATCGTGTTGATGAACTAGTCAGTCTTGACAAATTCATTAAATCAGAAACGCAGTCTTATGATGGGAAATTTTATGACCGCGTAATAGTCGGGATGAATGACAAAATTATTCCTGTTAAAAATCAATTGAATTGCTGGCAAAATATTGCGGTTAAACTTGAATGCGGACATTTTCCGTTTTATATGTTTGATAGCTGGGAAGAAATACTAAAATGCAAGTAAATCCGAAAATTGTAAAAAAACAATTTGAAAAACATATGGATAAGTACAATCAAAATGCAATTGTGCAGGAAAGTCTTGCAAAAAAAATGGTTGACGCTTTATGTAATATACAAACAAGTTATGATAATATTTTGGAACTGGGGTCAGGTACCGGACTTCTTACTCAAGAAATCGTCAAAAGATTACGGTATAAAAAATATTTTGCGAACGATTTGATACTGAACTCCAAGAAATATCTGGATAAAATTCTGCCTGAATATAGTTTTATCCAAGGTAATGCAGGCAAAATTAAGCCGCCTGTTAAAATGCATTTGATTATATCTAATGCAATGTTTCAATGGTTTAAAAATTTAGAGAAACAAACGCACTATCTTTCCGCATTTCTTGAACGGGACGGTATCCTTGCTTTTTCAACATTTTCACCGGATAATTTTAAAGAAATACGTGAAACTTGCGGGCTTACCCTAAATTATAAATCAATAGACGAAATCAAATCCGCATTAAATAAAGATTATAAAATTTTATATGCAGAAGAATATACTCAAGTTCTTAATTTTTCATCCCCTCTTGAACTTCTTGCACATATGAAAAATACCGGAGTAAACTCTCTGTCCTCAACTCACTGGACATTTAAAGATGTCAAAGAATTTTGTACAAAATACACTGATACTTATCCTGATATAAAATTGACGTATGCTCCGGTAATAATTATTGCGCAAAAGATTACACGATGAGAATGTATTCGTGAACTAGACCTATTTTATTTTTCGTATATAATAAAAGTATATGAAAAGATATGCAATTGGAATAGACTTAGGCGGAACCAAAATTCTTACAGCACTGGTAAATCGCGAAACCGGTGAAGTTGTTGACTTTGTTAAAAAGAAAACTAAAAAGGAGAAAGGTGCCTCCAAAATTATACACAAAATGGTTGAAAGTATAGAAGAATTACTTTCTAATAATAATCTGGAACAAAAAGACATAAGTTCTATAGGAGTTGGAGCTGCCGGTCAAAATGACAGAGAAAACGGTATTCTTATAGCTGCTCCGAACCTTGATTGTTATAATTTAAATATTAGAAAAGAGTTACAAAATCATTTTAATATACCTGTTTATCTCGGTAATGATGTTGAGATAGCCGCAATTGGGGAAATGAAATTTGGCGCGGCAAAAGGCTGTAAAGATTTTGTCTGCGTTTTTGTCGGCACAGGCGTCGGGTCAGCTATTGTTAAAAATGGACAAATTATAACAGGAGCAACCGGAACTGCCGGAGAAATTGGGCATATTATTGTTGATTTAAACGGTCGTCCCTGCGCCTGCGGAGCACACGGATGTCTTGAAGCTTATGCATCTCGTTCTGCAATAGAAACAAGAATTGAAGGAGCCTTGAAAAAAGGACGCAAATCATGTATCTCTGAATATCTTGAAGAAGGGAAAAATATAACTTCAAGCATGATTCAAAAATCAATAGAACGAGAAGACGACTTAGTTACTCAGTGTGTAGCTGAAGCTGCAGAATACCTTTCAGGCGGTATTGCCAGTATTATAAACTTTATAAATCCCGAATTAATCGTTTTGGGCGGAGGATTAATTAATGCAGTAGACTTCTTTTATCAAAAAACGATAAAAAAAGCCCGCGCAAAATCTTTACCCGTACCTGCTGAAAAAATAGAATTTAAAAAAGCCTCTCTGGGGGATTTTTCAGGAGTTATAGGGGCTGCGTTTTTAGAAGACAGAGGTTACTAAAATGCAAAATAAAAAGAAAGTTCTAATAATCAAATTAACATCTCTCGGGGATGTAATATTTAACATTCCACTGGCTAATTCACTTAAAGATGCCGGTTATGATGTGAGCTGGCTTGTTTCGGAAAAAGGTTACGGAGTTATTAACAACAACCCCGCAGTAAGTAAAACATTCCTTGCCCCTACAGTTAAATGGAAAAAGAATAAATTTTCTATAAAAAATCTATTTGAATATATCCACTTAATTAAAGCCCTTCGAAAAGAAAAATTTGATATACTCATAGATTCTCAAAAAATGTTTAAAAGTATGTTATTACAGATTTTCAGCGGCGCAAAGCGAAGAATTACATCAAGAGGCGGAAAAGAATTATCCTGGCTTGGCATAAATGAATTTATTCCGTCAATATATGCAGGAGTACAAAGACATTCTGTTAATAATTATCTTGAATATGCAAAATATCTTGGTGTTGAACCTAAAATTAAATTTACTCTTCCGCCGTCTACTCAAGAAACTAAGGAAAAAATTGATAAATTATTGATTGATATCAATAAAACTAAACCAATAGTTATTATTTCTCCAGCAACAACCAGACATTTAAAATTCTGGCATAATGATAACTGGCACAAATTAATTGACGGCATAAAAGATAAGTGTAATTTAGTATTCACCGCAACAGAAAACGATAGAGAATTAATAGATGAAATAGGCGGAAATAAATTTATTGATTTAACAGGTAAAACAACACTAACCGATTTGATAGAGTTGTTTTCGCGTGCGGACATTGTTATTTCACCGGATGCAGGTAGTGCTCATATAGCCTGGGCAAGCGGCAAACCTGCAGTTATTTCGATATTTACCATAACCCCGCCGACTCTTTATGGACCATTCGGAGATGATAAAAAATACTTTAGAGTAATAGGCAATTTGCCATGTCAGCCGTGCTATAAACAACACTGTCCTCTGGCATCACCACAATTTGAAGCCTGCCGCAGGCTGCCTGAGGCTGAAGAAATAATAAATATTGTAAATAATTTGTTAAAAACTACTGATAATGGTGTATAATAATTACAGAAGTATTCAGGTGATATATATTTAGGATAAAATGGGCTTTTTCGATAAATTAAAAGAATTCAGTATTAAAATTGCCGAAGTAGAAAACAGTATCTACAGCGGTAAAACTGATTATCTGGAAATTTATGAACGCAACCTGCAGCTGGAAAAAGAAATTGAACAACGAACTAAAGAATTAAATCTTGCCAATAAAAGAATACTTACCCTCCAGCATATCCTGGATATGATGAATTCTGCGAAACCTTTGCAGAGTGTTCTTGATAATATAGTAAACAGCATTCAAGGCGAACTCGGTTACCTGCATAGTAATATCATAAAAGTTGATCAGGATGAAAAAGGAAAATATATGACTGTTCTGGCGCAATCAAAAGATGACGCCATTCAGCGCATAAATGACATTATCCATGACCCTATGCAAACCAGAAGATTGGCTTTTAATCCGGAAAGTTTTTATGCAGAAGCACTGAACGAAAAGAAAATTGTTCAAACTAAAAATTTCGAAAAAGCATTGAAATACATTCTACCTGATTTAGATGAAAGAATTGTAGAAGAGGCTTTGAGTGAAAAATACAGCAAATCAATAATTATTATACCACTGTATACAAGAAACAATCCCTTTGGATTATTTTGTGTGTTTTCAAGCAGGGAAGACTTAACAGAAAGTGAAACTGATTTTTTATCTACTTATGCACAACAAATTGAAGTCGCAATTACCATAGCCGATTTGTTTGAAACAGTTAAAGCTCAAGCAGTATCAGACAGTTTAACAGGACTTTATAACCGCAGATATTTCGAAGAATACCTCAAAAAAGAGGTTACCCGTGCACAGCGTCAAAATCAACCATTTAGTCTTATTGGTCTTGATTTGGATTTTTTAAAGAAAATCAATGATGTATACGGTCACGCTTATGGAGATCTTGCAATAAAAACAATTGCTGATATTTTGAAAAAAAATGCCCGTTCGATAGATATTGCAGCAAGAATGGGCGGAGAAGAATTTAATGTTTTGCTGCCGGGTGTCGATTCCAAAGGAGCAATGATAGCCGCGGAACGTATAAGAAAAGCTATTGAATCGCAAGAGATTGAAACCATAGGACATATTACAGCAAGTATAGGTGTTGCAACTTATCTTGAACATTCAGATAATATAGAAGAAGTTCTTGAGCTTACAGATCAGGCAATGTATATTTCCAAACGCAACGGAAGAAATCAGGTTACTCTTGCCAAACCGATTACAGAAACAAGCTGGCAGGAAATTGCTGTTAATACATTTATGGATATTCTGTCCAAACACAATGTACCAATTGACAGCACCATGGCAAACGAAATTTGTCAGAAACTACAAACAGCAAATAGTACCAAAGATGCCCTATATTCAGCCGCAGATATGATTAACAGCATTTATAACCCGCTGCATTCCGACGGTATTATGAAGTCTAAAGTTCTTCTTGCGGTAAGCCTTGCCAAAAGATTTGATTTACCAAAAGAACAAATTGACAACCTCAGAATAGCAACACTTTTATACGATATAGGCAATCTTATGCTGCCTCCGGAAATTCTTCTCAAACGCGGTCCGCTTACGGATGTAGAACATATAAAAATGCAGCAGCATCCTGTTATCGCAGCAAGAGAAATTCTAAAACCTATTTCTTACATTCAGGATGTTATTCCAATCATTGAGCATCATCACGAAAATTGGGACGGAACAGGTTATCCGGGTAAAATTTCTAAAGATGAAATACCAATGACTTCTCAAATTATTCTAATTGTCGATGCTTACTTTGCTCTAACCGAACAACGCCCGTACAGATCAAAACTTAGTCCGAAAGACGCTATTGAAATTATAAAAAAAGATGCTGGGAAAAAATGGAACCAGGCACTTGTTCAGGAATTTGTCTCTCTTATTGACCACGATTTAAATTAAAAACAGCCATGAAAGAAAAAGAATTTATAAATATAATAAAAAATACACTGAATTCAAAATACATTGGTGATGACTGTGCTTATTTAAAGGAACTCGGTATAGTAGTAACTCAGGATAGTCTCGTTGAAGATGTGCATTTTAAAATGGATTTTACAACACCATATCAACTCGGCTACAAGTCCGTAATGGTAAATATCAGTGATATATGCGCAAGCGGTGCCAAGCCTTTATATTTAACAATAGCACTGTCTTTACCGCAATATATAAACTCCGACTTTGTAAAACAATTTTATCAAGGTGCAAAAAAAGCTTGCAATGGAGTTGAAATAGTTGGCGGAGATATTACAGGCTCGGATAAAATTTTTATATCCATAACAGCTATAGGAAGTTCAAAAAACAGAACAATATCCTCACGCTCAAGTGCAAAAGCCGGTTATAAAATTATTCTTTCCGGTAATCACGGTTCAAGTGCAGCCGGATTGAGGCAGCTTATAAATGGCGAAAAAAACGGCAAGTTTGTAAATGCACACCTCATGCCTGTGGCACGAATTGAGTTTTCTAAAAATTTAGCAGAAAATATAAATGAAGCCTATGCAATGATGGATACATCCGACGGCTTAATGGATGCACTATCGACAATAGCAAAAGAAAGTAATGTTTTAATGAGCATTGACTTTGATAAAATACCTTTTGATAAAGATCTGAAAAACTTTAATGATTACACTGATTTGATCTTGTATGGCGGAGAAGATTATGAACTTATTGCGGCAGTTCCTGAAAATTTTGCTCAGGGTTATATAATAGGCGACGTTCTATCAGGTCAAGGCGTAGAAATAAAATATGATAACAAAAAAGTTTTATACACATCTAATGATATTGAGAATAAATTGTTTAATCATTTTAAGGAGAACTCATGAAATTTAATGCAATTATTCCGGCTGGCGGAACATCTTCAAGATTTGGTTCAAAAAACAAACTTATAGAAAAAATAAACGGTAAAGAAGTTATAAAATATACCGTAGAAGTTTTTGAACAGTCAAATGTTGATGAAATAATAGTATGCGCAAACCCGTCAATTATGAATGAATTGAAGGAGATATTTAAAGATTTTCAAAAAGTTAAAATTATTCAGGGCGGAGATTGCCGCCAACGTTCAGTATTCAATGGGCTTCGGGCTGGCGAATGCGATTATGTTCTTATACATGACGGAGCACGCCCTATGATATCGGTTGACCTTGTAAACAGAGCAATGGAACTTGTACAGGAGAAAAAAGCCATTACAGTTGCAACAAAGACAATTGATACTATAAAAGAAGTTCAAGATGGTAAAATAATCCGTACTATTGACAGAGCAAAATTATATAACACTCAAACACCACAGGCTTTTGAATATAATCTAATAATGAATGCTCATCTTAAATTTGCCGGCAAAGATTACACAGATGATGCCGGTATGCTTGAAGATTTGGGGCAGGACGTGTATATTCTTGACGGAAGTTATAAGAATATAAAAATAACAACCCAAAATGATATTGAAATTGCCCGGATATATTTGCAGCAATAAACTTATGCAACAAGATTAACATTAATATGTTTATTTCTGACAACCTGCGCTAAATCTCTATCCGAAATAACTCCGTCTTTGTCTAAGTCCAGTCCTCTGTTCAAACGATAAGTTTTGCCGTCAGCTTCGGTGGCTATGACTTTTTTGCCGGCAAAAGCAGGACGATACACTATTGCGTATAAATCAGCACTATTTAGTTGTTCTGATGAATTAAACCTAAAACTTTTAGTACGTGTCAGATATTTCTCAACAAGATCCAGTTGCTCTAATGCAGACATATTTGCTATTTTATTTTTAGTAAGATTCATACCATAAGTCTGATTCAGATCCTTTATTGCTATATCAGTAAATTGTATCAAACCAATAGCACCGGAATGTTTGTTTCTTGCTTTAGGGTTCAAACCTGATTCGCTATTCATGACCCCGAGCAAGTCTCTATAATCACATTTTAGTTTTTGAGCAATTTCTTTTACGCGATTTAAAAATTCTACACTCAATGTTTTGGTTGTTTTTGCTCTGTTATTCAAAGATATAGAAACATTTTTTTCTTTCCAGTTTTCTAAATTTTTTGAGATTTGCTGCTGTATTTTACCTAAAGATTTATCATTTTTATTAGTTGCTGCCGCATTAAGCCTGCTTTCTTCTATAGAAACTAAAGGCTGTTTGTCTTGTTTTATTGTTAAATTTAAACTTTTAATCCACTGTTCAAGTGGTATAGTTGGTTGTGGAGCAACAGTATAATTATTTGAATTGTTCTTTGAAAAATTTATATTATATAAACTATTAAAATTATCAAATGAATTTTGATATAATGCTATTCTTGCCGGTTCCGGCTGATAATTCCAGACAGGCAGATCTTTTATACTGCGTATCTCTGAGACCGGAAAATTTGGATACGGTAAAATAACCGGCTGCTGATATACAGGTCTGTATTCTTGCGGCTCTATTAAAATTCCCCAATTCATTAATGGATTAGCCCAGCTGTTTGTGTTGAATCCCAATTGATAATTTGTCATAAATTCCCCTTTTATATTCCCCGTAATTATATAAAGTATTTGTGCTTAAAAAAATTGCCTTTAATATTAAATTTTGTGTAAATTTATGTTAAAAAAAACTAACTCTTGACTAAGAAATACAGATTTGTTTATTATAATATTATCTTAGGGTAGAAGATATGATATTTAATGAGACAAAAACACACGAAATTACAGTCGACGTTGTTATTTTGACACTGAAAAACAATGCCTTGCATGTGCTTCTTGTCAAACGTATGAATGAACCTTTCAAGGACAAATGGGCAATACCCGGAGGTTATGTCAGATTGTCTGAAAATCTTGATCAAGCGGCACTAAGAGTGTTAAAAGAACGCACAGCTGTTGATAATATTTATCTTGAACAGCTCTATACATTCGGAGATCCATTGCGTCACCCGAATTCAAGAGTTATAACCTGCGCGTATTTTGCTCTGGTTAGAGCTGAAGATATTCAAATTAATACTTCGCCTGAAATAGGCTGGCATAAAGTTTCTGACCTGCCGCCTCTGGCTTTTGACCATAAAGAGATTATCGAATATTCTCTGAAACGCACAAGAGAGAGATTGGAAATTTGTCCGGTTGCATATCAATTATTAAATGAAAAATTTACCCTGACTGAAATGCAAAAATCCTACGAGCTTATTATGGGCAAAAAGCTCGATAAACGCAATTTTAGAAAAAAAGCGCTTTCTACGGAAGGACTGATAGAACTTAATGAATTCACAAAATCATCTTCTAAACGTCCGGCAAGATTATATACTTTTGAAAGCATTAAACTGAATTCAAAACGCGCCCATTTTATTTCAAACAAAAAGGAGAAAAAATAAAAAATGCTTACATTCATCTGGACTATCCAAATAATTTCTGCAATATTACTTATAGTTTTAATTCTGTTGCACTCACCTAAAGGTGACGGAATAGCAGGCATGGGTGGCGCATCACATGTATTTGCTTCACAAAAAAGTGCAGAAAAAGGCTTAAATAAATTAACCGGCATTATTGCTGCAATATTTATTATTTGTACATTCCTTTTAGGTTACGGAATAGTCAAATAAAAGGTGATTTGTGAATAATCCGATTTCTGATGAAATATTTTCACGTAATGAACTCTTCTGGGGAGAGGAATGTCAAAAAATATTTGCATCAAAACATATTGCGGTATTCGGACTCGGCGGAGTCGGCGGCTTTTGTGCGGAAACGCTTGCCCGCGCAGGTATCGGCGAATTGACAATTGTCGACTTTGATAAGGTCTCCGCATCTAACATAAACCGTCAGATTGTAGCTTTACACTCAACTATAGGCAAAAGTAAAGCTGAACTTTTTAAAGAGAGATTGGCAGATATAAATCCTCAAATCAAAATAAATGTGGTTGATGATTTTTATACAGAGCATAATGATTTAGCCGCTGATATTGATTATGTTGCGGATGCTATTGACACAATGCGTTCCAAAATATCCCTTCTTGAAAATTGTATAAAAAATAATATACCTGTTATAAGTTCTATGGGGGCGGGCAATCGTATAGATCCTACACAACTTTATATTTGTGATATTAAAGATATAAAATCTAAAAATGCCCCATTTATCTCTAACATCCTTTATCAGTTGAAAAAAAGAGGCATAGAAACAGGAATTACAGTTGTTGCAAGCACAGAAAAACCACACAGTCGGGAAAAAATCAGCCAGAATGAAAAAATATTAACAAAATCCGGCGAACAAATAGAGTTCACAAAAATTACACCTGCATCAACTCCGTTTGTGGCAAGTTGTGCAGGAATTTACATGGCATACTTTATAGTAAAAGAATTAATAAACAAAGGATAAATACATATGAATATACTTGTTACAGGCGCATCAAAAGGCATAGGAAATGTAATTGCAGAAGAACTCAAAACACTAGGAAATGTTTTTGTGACCGGCAGAAATGAAAACGCACTTATTGCCTGCAATGCAAAAGGATTTTGTGTATGTGATCTGTCAAAAGATATTAATAACCTTGTTAATTTTATAAAAGAGAAACAAATAGATGTATTGATTAACAATGCCGGAGAATACATTTATAATAATATAGACGACGTAACAGTTGAAGAAATTCAAAGGATTTATCAAACAAATCTCATTGCCCCAACATACCTGATAAGTCATACCGTACCTTATATGAAAGCCAAAAAATGGGGCAGAATAATTAATATAGGTTCAATATCAGGGGTAATGGGAGAGGCAAATGCAAGTTTGTACAGTGCAAGTAAAGCCGGACTATTGGGATTGACCAAAGCACTTGCGCTTGAACTGGCTGAATATAATATTACTGTAAATACGATAAATCCCGGCTGGGTCGATACGGAGTTAGGGAATGATTCAATAGAGGAAAGCGCGTTTTCAAAAGAGGAGATAATTGAAAGTATACCGCAGCGACGCTTTGTAACTCCGGAGGAAATAGCAAGATTATGTAAATATTTAATATCTGAAGATGCAAGAGGAATAACTGGTCAGGGCATAAATCTTT
Organism: Candidatus Gastranaerophilales bacterium; assembly: GCA_944324165.1. Lineage (GTDB taxonomy): Bacteria > Cyanobacteriota > Vampirovibrionia > Gastranaerophilales > Gastranaerophilaceae > CALUVH01. The sequence continues at coordinate 14,184 of CALUVG010000036.1, forward strand.
GTGCGGGCTTGAGTGTTGGGATATAATTTTGCCAAAGATAAATTTTGCAATTTTATTCCATGTAATTACCTCTTGAAAAATTCTGAGCAATATGTAATAATAGAAATATGAGGACAGAACTTAGAGGAATTTGGATGGCAGGAAAGCTGGCAGAAGAACAAATAAATAATACAGGTTGGGGTTTCTATCTCAACAGTAATAATTTAGTTCTGCATGAGGCTGAAACCCGCATGAATAGTGCATTTGCGGGGGGGGGGGTATCTAACTTCAAGCCCCACAAGGCTTTC
>CALUVG010000037.1 GCA_944324165.1 Candidatus Gastranaerophilales bacterium
ACTGGACTTCTTTAGCAGAAGTCTGAGTGTAGGAGCGGACTGGTCCGCCCTCTGCTCGCAACACGTTGCGGGATGACATAATTGGCGTTGACCGCACTTCTTTAGCGGAAGTCTGAGTGTAAGAGCACACTTCGTGTGCCTTGAAAGCCTTGTGGGGCTTGAAGTTAGATACCCCCCCCCCGCGCAAATCCACTATTCATGCGGGTTTCAGCCTCATTCGTGGCTGTGGTGAGTGCCTTATGTTCGCCGCCTAAATTTTCACATCCATAGGACTTTTGAAACGCAAAATTCCCATCGTTGTGCAGGTATGCCCAACCTACTTTATATTTTTGTTCTTCTGCCAAATTTCCTGCCATCAAAACTCCTCTAAGTTTAGTCCTCATACTTCCATTATTACATATCATCTGAAATTTTTCAAGTGTTATGATTACCTTTTCAAAATATAATACATAAACTATTCTATATATCAACACCACGCATCATATCAATCAGAGTTTGAATAGTTGTTTCCATTGAAACGCTATCTGAAGTACGCTGCTGCAAAAAGCCGTTAACCTTCGGCATCATTTCAATTGCAGTATCCAATTTAGGGTTGGAACCTGGTTGATACATACCAACATCAATAAGGTCTTTATTTTCTCTATACATTGCCAAAATTTTACGCATTTTAGACGCAGCCTCTTTGTGTTCCGGAGTTGCTATTGCTGACATAAGCCTTGAGATACTCCCGAGAACATCAATTGCAGGGTAATGGTTGCTTTCTGCAACTTTTCTTGACAGGAAAATGTGTCCGTCAACAATACCACGCACAGTATCAACAATCGGATCTGAAATATCATCACCTTCCATAAGAACTGTATAAAGTGCGGTAATTGAACCTTTTGGACTGTTACCTGCACGTTCCAGAACTTTTTGCAGCCATGAAAAAATGGACGGCGGATAACCTTTCATTGTCGGAGGTTCGCCAATAGACAAACCTACTTCACGCCCTGCCATTGCACAACGGGTTACGGTATCTGTCATTAAGAAAACTTTTTTCCCTTGATCTCTAAAGTATTCACAAACAGCAGTTGCGGTTAGAAGTGCCTTTTGTCTGATCAACGGCGGCTGGTCACCGGTTGAACAGACAAGCACTGATTTCTTCATCCCTTCTACGCCTAATGAATCTTCAACGAACTCTTTTACTTCACGACCACGTTCTCCGATTAGTGCCATTACGTTGACATCTGCATCTGAATTTCTGGCAATCATACCCAGAAGTGTACTTTTACCGACACCGGATCCGGCAAACAATCCCAGACGCTGACCACAACCCATAGTCATACAAGCGTCAATTGCACGCACACCGGTTGAAAACTGTTCCGTAATAATCGGACGCTCAAACGGTCCGGGAGGCGGTCCCTCAATCGGACGCCATGTAGCACCGGTGGTATCCATCGGTTTATCATCTATTGGTTCACCCATAGGGTTGATCAATCTGCCTAATAAAAAATCCCCTACAGGTATAATGATCGGTCTGCGTGTTGATGTAACAAGACTTCCCTGACCAATACCGGCTCCATCAAGCAATAACAGTAATTGTGCAGCATCTCCCTTAAATGCTACAACCTCAGCCGGTTTCTTCTCCCCCGTGAATGTCTCAATATAACATAAATCCCCTATTTTTAACCCCGGTAGTTTGACTTCAACGGTCAAACCTAAAAGCTTTGATACTGTACCTTTAAATTCATACAGTGATGTTTCTTCTAATTTATTATGTACCCGCGTTTTTAAATCTTTAAGTTTGCTGTCATCTAAATCATTCATAATGTTATTATAATGATGTTTATGGTAAATTTCAATAATTTTACAATATTTTATTGAAAAAACGCCCTCTTAAAGAAGGCGTTTTTAAAAAGTATTTATTTATAACTAACCGCAAACTAGAACATCAAACCAGCTTCACGAGCAGCATCTGCAAGAGCAGCGATACGACCGTGATATAAGAATCCTCCACGGTCAAAAACTACACATTCAATACCTGCTTTTTTAGCTTTTTGAGCGATAGCTTCACCGACAACTTTTGCAGCTTCAATGTTTCCACCGTGAGATAATTTTTCTTTAAGGTCTTTGTCATTTGAAGATGCTGATGCAATAGTTACGTGTTTTTCATCATCAATTAATTGAGCATATATGTGTTTAGTACTTCTGTAAACTGCCAATCTAGGAAATTCAGATGTACCTGACACTTTAGTTCTAATAGCTTGATGTCTTTTTTGTACTTTTGGTTTTCTTGCTTCTTGTTTAATCATTTTATTTATCCTTTCATTACTTGCTTTAGCGGGCTGAACACCCTCCGCATGCAACATTTTTAAGCTTTTGTATCTAATACTAATTCGACTTTTGATTTGTCGACAAATTGTTGTCCTAAGTTTTTATCAATCTTATCAAATATATTACATAACATCCAGGGATTATCTACTGTACTGGAAATACGTATTCCTTTGTCTGCAAGTTTCTTATCAGTTTTCTGAATATGGAACGAATCCATTAATTTTACTTCAACTATATCTAAGTATTTATTATATGTTTTGTCCACATATTCTTTAGTTTGTGTAAATTTATTCTGAATTTCCTCATCTTTAGTGTTTTGAGGGAAACGAATGTCATACACACCTGAAAAAGAAACTTTCATTTGATAACCTTTTTATCCGGGTATCCGAAACCAGTTCGGGATAAGATATCCGTAAGGCTCACTTACGTTCGCCAACGGCTATCTTATTTCTTACCAGCCTTACCTGCTTTACGTCTGATGTGTTCACCTTCATATCTTACACCTTTACCTTTGTAAACTTCAGGTGGACGTTTGCTTCTGATGTAAGCTGCTACATCGCCGACAGTTTGTTTATTTGACCCTTTTACACTGATTTTAGTGTTTGCCTCAACTGCAATTGTAATGCCTGCAGGCGGCTCAACAATAACAGGGTGAGAATAACCCAGTGCTAAATTAAGATTTTTACCTTCCATTTGTGCTCTGTAACCAACACCTTGAATTTCCAGTTTCTTTTCAAAGCCTTCTTTCACGCCGTGAACAGCATTTGCAACAAGAGTTCTGAACAACCCGAATAAAGCATCAGTTTCTCTAGAATCACCTACTTTAGACATAATAATATGATTGTCTTCAATTTTAACAGCAATTTCAGGACGCACTACAACAGTTTCTGTACCTAAAGGTCCTTTTGCTGTAACAGTTTGACCGTCAAGAGTTATTTCAACACCTTGAGGTATTTCAATCGGTTTTTTACCAATACGTGACATAATTTTTCTCCTTATGGGTATATTAACTACAATTACGATAAAACATAAATATTTCGGCTTTTAAGTTTTATCAACGGATCTTTCTACCAATTACACCCGCTAAAATACATTAGCACAGATATAAATAAATGTAAACTTATTTATTAATATTCGTAAAGAAAAATACTAAAAAAGGCGGGAATAAATCCCGCTTTTTTATTGCTATTTAATTATTCAGATAAAAAAGCGGACGGAATAAAATTCCGCCCGCTTTCTCAATTTTCTGTTTTTAAAATTAATATACGTAGCAAAGTACTTCGCCGCCGATATTTTCTTTGCGCGCTTTTCTGTCTGTCAAAAGACCTTTGCTTGTTGAAATAATAGCGATACCCATACCGCCAAGTACCTGTGGCAAGTTTTTAGCCTTGCTATAAGTTCTCAAGCCCGGTTTAGAAATTCTTTCCAATTTAGATATAATAGGTTTATGTTTTGCATCATACTTCAATGTTATTTCTAACATCTTGAATTTTCCTGCATCTTTAACTTCATAATTTTCGATGAACCCTTCTTCTTTTAACAACTTAGCCAATTCAACTTTCAATTTTGATGAAGGCATTTCTACTGAAGGATGAGCTACCATACTTGCATTTCTAATTCTTGTTAGCATATCTGCTATAGGATCTGTCATTGACATAATTTTTCTCCTTTGAAAACATTGCCGCTTTCACTTGTGGACTTGCCAAATAATATTTATAATATTTGGCAGTATCCGAATACTACCCGTCACTTGTCGAATTAATGTTGCCTGACCTCTCTATTTGCAGGCTTGTTTCGATAGTCTGACAAAATTAAAATAGCACAAACTCTAATATTTTACAAGCTGATTTTTACAAAACTTATACAATATTTTTTAAGTCCTTTTATAAAAAAATCAGGCGTTCATATGAACGCCTGACAAATCTACCCTTTGGCTATTTCTTTATCCGAAGGTGCATAATTCTCACGCAACAGCTCCAGCTCTGCCTCCGCATGTGAAACGCGACGACCTTCAAGTTCGGATGCTACAGAATTCTTTGCATCTCCAAATGTTCCATGCAACCCGAACATATCCGTTGCTCTGGTAAGTCCATCCGCAAAACTATCCATTCTGCTTGGGGCATAAAACCCGAGTCCGTCTAATAACTTACGAACAGACTTTTTAGATAGCGGCTTGCCGCCCTCACTTTCTATCTGTTTATTCAACTCCTCTCTGAATGCTTTCTGTTGCTTTTGGCTCAATTTAAAATCCTCGCCGCCATGTGTTCTGGCCAGTTCCACCACATTATCTATATCCAAATTCTTTGAATCCAATATCAATGCTGCATTTGTGCCTATAATCATCTTATCACCATTTTTAAATGCCTCAACATTGCTTTCTACAGTATTTTGACGGGCAATTGCAGCATCATAGCCATTTGTACGAATTTCTGCTTTAATAGCACGTGCCTCCTCTTTTGAAACTCTACCTTCTGAGATAGCCTTTGACAATTCCTCATTAACTGCTTTTTTGACATCTCTTTTACTTGTCCCCTCGGTAGCAAATAAAACTTCTGCCATAACTTTAGAATTTACACCCTGTACCATATTTAAATCTCCTTTCGTGTTTAATCTATACTCCTATATAAACAAAACTTTTATTACAAAATTGCGCCAATTTTACAATTTATAATTGTAATAACCTCAATTATAGTATTTACGCTACATTCCAGCTTAATAAAACTTCATATAAAATACTTTTAGATGCATATTGGCAAAAAATCACGAAGTAAAAGGTATAAATGTGGGTATAAAAGAAGAATTTGGCGAAAAAATAAAACGCATGCGGCAAAAACGTGGGCTCACTCAGGAACAGCTTGCAGAAGCTGTAGATATTTCTCAACGAGCACTGAGTGCCATTGAACGCGGAGAAAATTTTGTAACCTCCGAAACCATCGACAAACTCATTAAAGCACTTAACACAACCAGCGAAGAACTATTTGCACTCAATCACCTTAAACCTAAGGACGAACTTATTAATGAAATAAACAATAATTTATTAAAAATTTCCAAAGATCAACAAAAGTTGGAAATTGTCTACAACATAACTAAAAGCCTGCTAAAAGAATAATAAACAATTTAGCTCTGACAAAATTTTAGCGGGTGCACTCTACACCCGCAAATTTTTTACATTAATTTGTAGTATTGATCTTGCTATCTTGTCGCCACAATCCAAAACAGCAATATAAGCTGATACAACTTACCAGCTAGCTTTGGTAACACCAGGAAGTAATCCTTGATGTGCCATTTTACGAAGACAAATTCTGCACAGACCAAAGTCTCTGTGGAAACCGTGTGGTCTGCCGCAGATACTACATCTGTTGTGCAATCTGACTTTCGGGTATTTACCTTTTGCTGCCAGTGCTTCTCTTTTCAGTTCTTTGTCTATCATCGCTTTCTTAGCCATGAATTTCTCCTTTATTTTGTATTTATTTTTTTCGATAATCTAATTTTTGTTCTGAATTACTTATTCATACCTTTAAAAGGCATTCCAAGTAATCTTAACAATTCTCTTGCTTCATCATCAGTTTCTGCTGTTGTGATAATAGAAACATTCATACCTTTTACAAGATCAACTTCTTCATAAGTAATTTCAGGGAATAATGCCTGTTCTTTCAAGCCTAATGTATAGTTTCCGCGACCATCAAAACTCTTTGCACTGATACCACGGAAGTCACGAATACGAGGAAGAACAACTGTGATTAACTTTTGCAAGAAATCATACATTCTTTCACCGCGTAATGTTACCATAGCACCAACAGGCATACCTTCTCTCAATTTGTATGATGCAATTGATTTTTTAGCTTTTGTAACTACTGATTTTTGACCTGCAATTTTTGTCAACTGTGCTTCAATTGCTTCTGCAATTTTTGAGTTGTGAGAAGCTTCACCTACACCCATATTCAATACAATTTTATGTAATTTTGGGATTTGATGTTCATTTTTATAACCGAATTTTTCTTTCAACGCCGGTTTGACGTCATCTTGATATTTTGATTTTAAGTTTTTTGTTAATGTCATTTTTCTGTTCCTTAATTCTCGGATGTTAATATTATTATATGCTAAAAATATTAAACATCTAATTGTTCACCACATTTTTTACAAACACGAACTTTTTTGCCGTCAACGACATCATGTTTGATCCTTGTCGGTTTTTCGCAAGCAGGGCATACTACCATAACTTTTGAAGAATCCATTGGAGCTTCAAGTTTAATTAAGCCGCCTTGAATACCTGCCATTGGCTGAGGTTTCTGAGCTTTGGTAACCATGTTTGCGCCTTCCACAACTACTGTTGCTTCAGTCGGATTTACTTTTTTGATATTACCGATTTTTCCTTTATCTTTGCCTGATGTTACGATAACTCTATCACCTGTTTTAACATGCAAGCTTTTTTTGTTTTTATCTGTCATTTTTTTCTCCTGCTTTTTCAAGCTTTTTTTCATGGACTGACCATGAATGGTCTATTACATGTGTTTAATTTTTTCACTTTTCAAGCGGGTTCCGAAAGCAATATTCGGGGAATTACTTTTCAAGTGAGCTCCCGAAAACAAGTTCGGGATAATCTATCTCTAAAACTCGCGCTTCCGCACTCGTTAAGAGCATCTTTGAGATTTTTCAATTTCCAATTTCTCTTTCAAGATCCCGAAACAAGTTCGGGACAATCTATCACTAAAACTCGCGCCTACGCGCTCGTTAAGAGCTAGATTACTTCCGGAGCAAGAGACACGATTTTCATATAACCTTTATCTCTTAATTCACGGGCAACCGGTCCGAAAACACGTGTTCCGCGAGGGTTACCATCTTTGTTGATAATAACTGCTGCATTTTCGTCAAATCTGATAACTGATCCGTCTTCACGTTTAATATCATGTTTTGTTCTTACTACAACAGCTTTAACAACTTCACCGGCTTTTACTGTCTGATTAGGTGCTGCTGCTTTTACGGTAGCAACTATTTCATCACCTACTGCAGCAAATTTTTTATTTGAACTGCCCATTACTCGAATACACAACAGTTCTTTTGCACCTGTATTATCTGCTACTTCTAGTCTTGTTTCTTGTTGTATCATTTTATTTTTCCTTTATCTTAAAGAATATTTTTAACTTTTTAACAGCGCATTATCTAATTTATATAAATAATGATGTTGCATGTCACCGTTTATTACGGATGACTTATAATACCTGATATAACTTAAATATATAAGGTACTATCTTGCTTTTTCTACAACTTCAAGTAAAGACCAACGTTTGCCGCCTGACAATGGACGAGACTCTACAATTCTTACTGTATCGCCTACATTGCATACGTGACCTTCATCATGAGCTTTGTAGTTTTTATTTGATTCTATAATCTTTTTGTATTTCGGATGTGGTTCGTAGTCGGCTACTTTTACCACAATTGTTTTATCCATTTTGTTGCTTATTACAACACCTTGTTTTTCTTTTTTAGGCATTTTGAACCTCCACTGTGCTACAAGATTTTTCTCTTATAACAGTTTTCGCTTGTGCGATGAATCTTTTTGTTTTTGATATCAATGCTGTATTTTCCAATTTGTGAGTTGAAAGCTGCAATTTGTAATTAAACAAATCTTTTTTCCAGTCAATGATAGCGTTTTCCAATTCATCTATTGATTTTTCGCGCATTTCACTTAATTTCATTTGTTATTTCCTTTTTTATTTTTGTTCACATTTAGCTTTTTCAACTATCTTAACTTTGATAGGCAGTTTTTGTGCAGCCAATTCTAATGCATGAACTGCAACACTTCTGTCAAAATAGTCAAGTTCAAAAAGAATTCTGTTAGGTTTAACAACAGCTACCCAGTATTCCAAATTACCTTTACCTGATCCCATACGGGTTTCTGCAGGTTTTGCTGTAATAGGTTTATCGGGGAATATTTTTATCCAAACGTTACCGCCACGTTTGATTTCACGAGTCATTGCACGACGTGCAGCCTCGATCTGACGACTGGTAATCCAGCCCGGTTCTAACGCCTTTATTGCGTATTGACCGAATTCAAATGATGTACCTCTTGTTTCAGTACCTTTCATTCTACCTTTCATCATTTTGCGGTATTTTGTTTTTTTAGGCTGTAACATTATATTTGCTCCTGTATTTTATTTTACTAATACCTTACGCTTCCGTTGTTTCTATCGGACGGCGTCTTGAACGGCGTTGACCTTTTTCATTACCGCTCTTTTCATTTTTAGCTTTGATATTTTGGTCTGCTTTTTCTCCTGGCATTAAATTACCTTTGAAAATCCATACCTTAACACCAATTTTACCCATTATAGTATCTGCTTCAGTGAAACCGTAATCAACATCTGCTCTTAATGTCTGCAATGGAATTCTTCCTTCTTTTGCCCATTCTGAACGTGCGATTTCAGCTCCGCCCAAACGACCTGATACCATAACTTTTATACCTTGAGCACCGGATCTCATTGTACGTTGCATTGCTTGTTTCATTGCTCTTCTGAATGCTACACGTTTTTCTAATTGTTGAGCAATTGCTTCTGCCACTAACTGTGCATCTGCATCAATTCTTGCAACTTCAACAACATTAATAATAACCGGTTTACCAAGATATTTAGTTACTTCTTGTCTTAATTCATCAATACCTTGACCGCCTCGACCTACAACAATACCTGGTTTTGCTGTAACAACTGTTATTGTTATATTTTGAGCTTTTCTGGCTATCAATATTTTAGAAACACCGGCTGCATATAATTTTTTCTTGATGAATTTTCTAATTTTAGCATCTTCTGCCACAAATTCACCATATTCTTTAATTTTTGCAAACCATGTGCTTGCCCAAGGTTGAATTATTCCTACTCTAAATCCGGTTGGATGTGTTTTTTGTCCCATTTTATCTACCTTTATTTGCTTTGTGTATCACTAACTTTTAATGTAAGGTGAGAAGTGCGTTTTAGTCTTTTGTACATACGACCTTGCGCTCTTGCTCTGGCTCTTTTGTATGTTGTGCTTTCATCTGCATATATTTCTGAAATCTTCAATGCATCTGCAGAAACACCATATTTTTCTTGTGCATTAGCAACAGCAGCTTTTAGATTTTTTTCTACTACTCTTGCTGCAAAGTAAGGCATAAAACGCAACATATCTTGAGCTTCTTTAACAGCTTTTCCTCTTACTTCATTGATTACTCTGCGAAGTTTTCTTGCTGTCATTTTGATATCAGTTTGTCTTGCTTTAGCTTCCATTTTATTTTTCCTTATCTTTTTGCTTTTATTTCTTTTGGATCGACTCCCGAAACATATTCAGGAAAGACATCCGTACAGCTTTAATTACTTTCTTTTAGCCGTTTTGTCGGAACCTGCATGTCCCTTGTACATTCTTGTAGGTGCAAACTCACCTAATTTGTGTCCAATCATTTGCTCAGTGATGTATACAGGAACGTGAGTTTTCCCATTGTGAACAGCAATGGTATGTCCTAACATATCAGGAATAATCATTGATGCTCTTGACCAAGTTTTTATAACTTTATGTTCTGAGCTTGCATTCATTTTTGCAATTTTTTGTTGTAGAGCTTCTTCTACGTATGGACCTTTTTTTAATGAACGTGCCATTAATTTTTTCTCCTTTGTGTTGTTTATTTGTATTTCTTCCCTATCGGGGAGGTTTCCAGAATCAGCTCCGGTATTAATTCAGAACTGATTCTGTTTTATATACCTTTTTTATTTTTTAAGGTTGTCAATTTTCAATTTCTCTTTCGAGATCCCGAAACCAGTTCGGGATAAGATATCCGTAAGGCTCACTTACGCTTGCCAACGGCTATCTTACTTTTTACGTCTTCTAACAATTAATTTGTCTGAAGCCTTTCCTTTTTTACGTGTCTTATAACCAAGAGCCGGTTTACCCCAAGGTGTCTTAGGATGTCCGCCCGGACCTGTCTTACCTTCACCACCACCGTGAGGGTGATCACAAGGGTTCATCGTTACACCACGTACAGTTGGTCTGATACCTAAGTAACGTTTTCTTCCGGCTTTACCGATTGAAATGTTTTTGAATTCAGAGTTACCTAATGTACCAATTGTTGCCATACATTCTTTTCTTACCATTCTCATTTCTGAAGACGGTAGTTTTATTGTAACATAATTACCTTCTTTAGCCATAACCTGTGCAGCATTTCCGGCAGATCTAACCATAACGCCGCCACGACCCGGTGTAAGTTCAATATTATGAACAATTGTACCTAGAGGGATTAATTCCAATGGTAATGCATTTCCGTTTTGTACAGGTGCATCCGGACCTGATACAATCACATCACCGACATTTAATCCTTCCGGTGTCAAAATATATCTTTTTTCACCATCTGCATAATAAACAAGTGAAATTCTTACATTTCTGTTCGGATCATATTCAATAGTTTTAACAGTAGCCGGTACACCGAATTTTTCACGTTTGAAATCTATTACACGGTATGCTCTTTTTACACCGCCGCCTTTATGACGACATGTAATTCTTCCGGTATTATTTCTACCTGCTGTTTTTTTCAATTTTTTCAATAATGACTTCTCAGGAGTTTGGGTTGTGATTTCTTGATAATCACTTTTTGTCATTCCTCTTTGTCCCGGAGATGTCGGATTTATTTTTCTAATTGCCATTTTATTTTCTCCTTTATTGGCTTTGTACTTTCGTTGGGACTTGTGCCTGACGCCCCTTTTGTGATATCTTTATAATCTCTATCACTCTTGCTTTTAACGGGGGGTATATCTGTTTGTACTACACCCGCCAGCGTATTCGCTACGCACCGATAAGTTCTTCTATTGGATCGCCTTCGATTGTTACGATTGCTTTTTTAGAAGAATCTGTTCTTCCAAATTTATATCCCATTCTTTTTTCGTGAGACGGCATATAAACTGTTCTTACCCTTTTAACTTTTCTTCCCGGAAAAGCTAATTCTACAGCTTGAGCAATTTCAATTTTAGTAGCATCTTTCACTACTTCAAAAGTGTATTGACCAAGTGTTGTTGCGCCTACAGATTTTTCTGTAATCAACGGCTTTTTAATTACGTCGTATAATTTTTCTGTATTAGTTCTATCTTTACTCATTTTTATTTCCTTTACTGTTTTCTGATTTTATGATTAGCTTAATCTTTCTGTTATATCTTTTACTGCAGATTCTGTAATCACAACAAAATCAGCTTCCAATAAATCTTTTACATTTAAGTTTGAAGGCAAAATAATTTTTACGCTTGGGATATTTCTTGCAGCCAATTCTAAATAATTATTTTCAGCTGCTTTAACATCAGCGATTACAAGTACTTTGCCGGAAACATTCAATGATTTCAATGCTGAAACCATTAATTTTGTTTTAGGTTCAGTAATTGTTGAGAAATCTTTTACAACAACTAATTGTTCTTGTCTTGCTGACAATGCGGATTTCAAAGCTAATTTTCTTGCTTTTTGCGGCATGTTGAACCCGTAATCTCTTGGTTTTGGTCCAAATACAACACCGCCGCCGGCAAACAATGGAGAACGAAGAGATCCTGCTCTTGCTCTACCTGTACCTTTTTGTTTCCAAGGTTTCTTACCGCCGCCAGATACTTCAGCTCTAGTTTTTGCACAAGCTGACCCTTGACGGGCATTATTTAATTGTCTTCTTAATGCTAAGTGCATTACATGAATATTAGGTTCAACACCGAAAACACTTTTTTCCAATGTAATTTCGCCTAATTTTTCTCCATTTGTACTTAATATTTCTTTTGACATTTTATTTTTCCTTTTATATTTTATCTACTGCCTGTTACCCCTTTCGGATATTCCGTTTTATATGGCAACTCGGGATTTTTACAACTTGTTCTGTTATTTTTTATTATTCTTTACTTTCGTCCTTACTGTTTGGTTACTAGTTTGTGCTTTACACTCACGTCGTGCCCTGGTTAGTTCCATTTTGTTCTTGAAGGAACAATTGTTACCAATCTGCCTTCACAACCGGGAACTGAACCTTTTATCAAAACTAAATTGTTAGCTGAATCAACTTTAACCAATTTCAATTTAGTAATTGTAACTCTTTCATTCCCCATGTTACCAGCCATTCTTTTACCTTTGATAACGCGGGAAGGAGTAGTACCTGCACCGATTGACCCAGGTTCTCTATGATTTTTTGACCCGTGAGCCATCGGTCCTCTTCCAAAGTTCCATCTTTTTACGGTACCCTGGAAACCTTTACCTATTGATTTTCCTGTTACATCAACTTTTTCAACATTTTCCAAAACTGACAATTCGATTTTATCACCAACTTTATAGTCTTGCGGATTGTCAACTCTGAATTCTTGAAGATGTCTGTAGTTGCTTAAGTTATTCTTTTTGAAATGACCAAGTTCAGCTTTTGTAAGATGTTTTTCTTTTGCTGCAACTGTACCTACCTGAATAGCATTATAGCCGTCAGTTTCTACAGTTTTAACCTGAGTTACAACAGTTTCATCAACTTTAATAACTGTTACAGGGATAGCCAAACCTTTTTCATCAAAGATTTGAGTCATTCCTAGTTTTTTACCAATTACACCTAGTGTCATATTATTTTACCTTTCTTGCAAAGTCAGCAACATATATCCAAAGCCATACTTTGAAAGTATTGCCATCTTTTGCATTTTCACTTGCGAGCGCTACGTCTTGCTTTGTCCTTACCTTAATGAGGATTTTCACCTCGATAATCTTTTTGATTATCCCGATAGTTCTCTACCGGTCGCAGTTCACATTATATATGCATAATGCTATTAAATTTTCAAAAGTGCACGGGGTTGATTTTGATTTTGGCTTGAACTACCGTTATAGTTTTCTATGCCGTGCGTTCAAGCCCATATATTATAATTTGACTTCAATATCAACACCAGCAGGTAAATCTAATCTGCTTAACTCTTCAGTAGTCTGTTGAGTTGGTTCGTATATATCAATAATACGTTTATGAGTTCTCATTTCAAAATGTTCACGAGATTTTTTATCTACGTGAGGAGAACGCAATACGCAATATATACGTCTTTTTGTAGGTAAAGGAATCGGACCGGCAACTTTAGCGTCAGTTCTTTTTGCTGTTTCTACGATTTTGTCTGATGATACATCAATCAATTTATGATCATATGCTTTCAAACAAACTCTGATACGTTGTCTTTTAGTGCTTGCCATTTGACATTCCTTTTTCTTAATTGTGTTACTAAACCTAACGGGGTGAAAGCTGCTTATTGACTGAGTTTCAGCCCCTGCCCGGGATAACGCTATTCATAAATATTTCGGATATTTTTAAATACTATATCTCAAGCATATCAATAGTAAGTCAAACAAAAACGGCTGTCAACAAGGAATTTAGGAAAATGTTTATAAATTGTAACAATTAAAGAGAACAAGCAGGACTTGAAAAATTTAGAGTGATATGTAATAATGGAAGTGTGGATATTTGTGAGGAATTTGAATGGCTGCAAATTTGGCAACGAAAGAAGAATTTACTGTTTGTTGGGGTTTCCATCTCAACAATAAAAATACTGTTGCGTCACAAAATTCCAGTGGTAGTGAAAACTTGACCGACCAAAAAATGGTACTC
>CALUVG010000038.1 GCA_944324165.1 Candidatus Gastranaerophilales bacterium
CATTAACCAATATTCTAATGTATAAGAGCGGACTTCGTCCGCCTTTAGCGGTTTTCCTATGTAAGAGCACACTTCGTATGCCTGAAAGCCGCTCAGGACAAGGGCTTCCGCCTCATGCGAGGCTGAAGTATTATTGTTGGAGTGGAAACCCCAACCTACGTTATATTCTTGTTTTGTCGCCAAATTTCCAGCCATCCAACCCCCTCGTGTTTGTATTCTCACATTTCCATTATTACATATCACTCTAAATTTTTCAAGTCTTTGTTAATATAAACTTTGTATAAAAAACTCAGGCGGTGTAAATCTCCGCCTGAGTTTTTATTTTATTTGCTATTTATTATTCTAAAGGCATAATCTGGTCAACATAATCAAAGTATGTACTTTCTGTATTAGGAGTTGAACCTAAGTTTTCAATGTTCATTTTTCCTGTACGATTGGTTATGTTGATAGTACCGCCTCCTGCGTATGTATCTTTTACTCTTGCCAGTCCGGTGAATTCCGCATTGATGTTGCCGTTTTTAGAAATTATATATCTTACATCTGCTTGATCATATTCATCGTCCAGAGCTTTCATATTGATATCATCTATGGCGAGCACATCAGATTTGTATGCGTAATTTGTATCATTGAAAGTTAATTCATTGCCTTCTTCACCAATTGCACCACTTGAGATTAGTGAGAAACCTTTTGCTTCAATGTTTGGTCTTGTTGCATCTTCTGCTACATTTTTAATAGATCCAATATTACCGTTTTCATCTACATCTGCAAGAAGAATAACTCTGCCATCTGCCTTTATGTGGTCTACATTTAAATCAGTTCCTTTGCTTGCTAAATTAATTACATAATCACCGGTTGTACCTAAAGTATCGTTAGTTTCTGCATTAATTTTGCCTGCGACATCAATATTGATTGATTTTGATGTATCTACTTGTGATGCATTTGGACCATATGTGTATCCACCGCCGCTGGAGCCTGTTTCCACACCGATTTTGCCGTTGTCAACTTTGATATTTAAATCACCTTCAGTTGCAATTAATGTATCTTTAGTACCGGCGTTCAATACGGAACCATTTTCAAGATTGATGTTTACATCTTTTGTAGCTTTAAGATTTGCTTCAGTTCTTTTGTTTGCTGCATCACCGAGAATGATGTGAGAATCTTTGTTGTCTACATTAATATTTGTACTTGAAACTGTACCGCGGACTTTTATACCTTTAGCACCTGTATTTTTAAGATTTACATCGCCGGAAGTGCTTAATAATGCATTGCTTCCGATAATCATGCCGCCTTTTTCGCTTGAACTTTCAACATTAATATCATCACCTTCAAGGTTGTAGATACTTCCGTCTAAATTCATAGCTGCTGCGCTTTGATTTTTGATGTTGATATCAGCTTTTCTGTTGATAATTTGAGCGTCTTTACTCATATTCAAAGTACCTGCTCTATTTTCAACATTTACAACGTCGTTTTCGTTAATAATAGTACCATCGATATTCATACCTTTAATACCGGTATTTCTTATTGTTGTTTTGCCGTCATTTTTGATGATAGCATCTTTTCCTACGGTTAAATTGCTGCCTTTGTTGGAAACCATTAACTCGCCGTTGTTTTGAACAAGTCCATTAACTTCCATATTTCCTGCAAGGTTGTAGAGAGTTGTTGAACTGTTGTTTTTAACTTCACCGTCAAGAATCATGCCATTTTTGCCGGTATTTTGAACATATAATTCATCGTTGTTGTTGATTAACTGCCCTTCTTTGGTTAAGTGCAAGCCGTTGCTATCTTGAGCACTTGTAATATTCATTTTTCCATCTTGGTTTTCAACTTTACCGCTGATAACGAAATCACCTGCCCAGTTTGATAAAGCGGTTGACCCATTGTTTTCAATGTTACCTTTCATTGTGAAACCGTCTTTACCGGTATTGGCAATTTTAATTTCGTCATTGTTAGTTATATGTGCGTTACCGCCTATGGTTAAGCCTGAACCGTTGTTAACAATTTCAAGTTTTCCGTTTTGATTTGCAATTTTAGCATCTGTTTGAAGATGACCGTTTCTGTTTGTAATGTTTGTAATACCATTGTTTCTGATATTAGAATCAATACGAGCACCTTGTTCTGATGTATTTAAAATACCAACTTTGCCGTTTAAGTTGTCAATAACTGAATTTTCAGTTAAATACAACGCACCGTCGCCGCTGTTTGAAATGCTGATATCGCCATTTTCATTTAACAAACCGCCATCAATAGTTAAACCGCCGGCTTGGTTTACAACAGAGATATTCTGATCTTCACCCATTGAGTTAACAATACCGCTGATATTAGTTCCGCCTTTACCTGTGTTAAAGATTGTTACATCAGCGTTTATTGCTCCAATGCCGCCGACATTATCTTCATCTGTACGGTTAATATTTAATGCATTACCTGAATTTTTAACAGTAATTCTATTACCTGCTTGAGCCAGAACACCGTTAATATTCATATCACCAGCCTGATTGTCTACAATTGTATTACCGGAGTTAAAAACTAAACCGTTATGGTTTAATCCTCCTTCACCGGTATTTGTAATAACGGTAGATGCATCATTCATCACAATAGCGTTTTCGCCGATATTTAATGCATTACCGTCGTTTGTAATTGTTAATTTCCCATTGCTGTTTGATACTGTACCGTTAACATCTAAATCACCTTTTACACTCCAGATATTTGTAGTGCTTGTATTTTCTACAGTACCATCAAGGGTTAAACCGTCAACACCGGAATTTATAATTTGTAAATCGCCATTGTTAACTACTTTAGATGTATCTGTTAAATGCATTTTAGGACCTGCATTTGAAAGATTCATTTTACCGCTTTCGTTTTCGATTGAACCGCCGATGATAAAGTCTCCATACCAGTTAGTTAAAGCGGTTGAGCCATTATTCTTAATTTCACCGTTCATAATGAAACCTTCATTACCGGTATTGGCAATTTTAATTTCATCGTTGTTTGAAATTTTTGCAGTGTCATTAATTTCTAATCCTGACCCGTTGTTAACTACAGTTAAACGACCATTTTGATTTTTAATGTTACCATTGATAACTACTTTACCGTTGTTGCTTGATAAAAGGGTAACGCCATCGTTCGTAACATTACCGTTTACTGTCATACCGTTTTCGCCGCGGTTTACAAGTCTAAGTTCACCTTTGTTATTAATGTCACCTGTGTGACCAACTCTCAATTCACCTTTGTTGTTAATGATAGTAGTGTTACCGTCAGCATTAGTGATATTACCGGAAATTACCGTATTTGACTGTCTGTTGTTTAAGAGAATATTGCCTTGTGTGTTTTCAACTTTGCCGACAACTTTAAGATCTTGAGATCCATTGTTTATAAGAGAGATATCACCTTTACCATTATTTTTTACAAGCCCGGCAACATTTATTCCGCCATCGCGGACTTCTGTTTTAATAACAATGTTACCATCTTGCAATGCCAAGGTATTACCTGTTTTCATTTCTGTAGCGTTAACTAAAGAATTAAATAACATATCAACTTTGCTGCGTGAAGTAAGAGCTTCAGTATTGTTTATACCGGCTAACAAGGCACCGTTAGATGTTACTGTTGCATCTTTAGCTATTATGTTGATATCGCCTCTTGAAAGTACTTTACCATTAATTGTTACGTCTGCTGTACCATGTTCCAGTGTTGATAAGTTTCCTTCATAATTGCTGTCGATATATTTTTTATAATCACTCTGAGAAGGGGTCATTACAGATAATGCGCCAACATTCAAAACACCGCTGGCACCTACAACCATACCTTTTGGAGAGATAAATATTGCATGACCGTCATAGAAATTACCGTCACGCATTGAATTAACAATACCATTAATGTTGATTGTATTATCAACAAGGTTTACAAACTTTGAAACATTTTCAGCTCCATATTTAAATATTAAATTAGCAATATCTCCTTCACTTAATACAAAGTTTCCATAATGTCTGAAACCAATATCACCTTTTGAAACATCAGGATGGATATTGTAAATACCGTTGTTACCTTCTACTCCACTGATATCAGTTGCCTGAGCATTCAGGTTGAACGATTGTGGAATAAGTACTCCAGCAGTGATTGCTGCTGCAAGTATCACTTTTTTTCCAATTAATTTCATAGACTAGTACCTCTTTACCCTTTCATTTTTATTGAGAATTAAATTTTTGATAATTTTAGTATAATTATATAAAATATTTAAACATAAAAAAATTTGTCAAAATATAAAGAATTATTAAGAAAATAGCAAAAAACTTTTTATGTACGTTTTGACTGGAATATGAAAATAGCATTTACGGGAATAAAAAATTTACATATTGCCAAAAAAGAATACAGTAAATATGGGGCATATGTTACACCTGAGTCTAACGTAAAAAACGGTAATAAACAGATAACAGAAGTAAAGATTACATGTAATCTCACTGATGATGAAGACGGTAAGGATCTTAGCAAGTTTAACAATGCTTTAAAACGTTCAGGAGTGTGGTATCAGACAAATTGTATTAATATGAATGAGCCGGATAAAATTACGTTACATATGATTCGTCAGGATGTAGATGATATAAACATTCGGGTTGTAAATTCTGATTTTAAACTGAATAATTTTGATCTGTTTTTAAGTAGAAAAGATCAACTGCCAATATACAGCTATATGGCGTATTTAACCAGAACGATAAGTAATTTGCCGGATGTATCCAATGCTCAAAAACATTATGCTGAGCTGGTAAATCAATCAGTTGCTGATGAGGCTGTAAAATTTATAGAAACTTATTAATATTTTTATGCTAATATCAAAATTATGGGTAAAGAATTTTCAAATGAAATAAATTTGTTAAAAGCACTTGCAATTATGCTTGTGGTATCAGGACATCTGGAGTTTTCTCTCCTGGGGATTTTTCCTCCATACTCCTTCCAGCTTGCATTATTTTTCTTTATATCAGGATATTTGTTTAAGGACAAATATATAAATGATGTGCAGACATATTTGATTAACAGAGTTAAAAGTCTTTTAGTGCCTTATTTTTTGTATTCGGCTTTTTACACTGTAGTAACTATAATAATTTATAAATTGACGAATGTTTTCTGGGGTAAACCTATAACATTAAAAAATTTCTTTATCACCCCGTTTTTAAACGGACATCAGCTGGACTTATCATGTCCGTTATGGTTCGTAACACAGTTATTTATAACATTAATAGTATTTTTATTTATAATGCGGGCACTTACCAAAACAACATCAAACAAATTTATTCATCTTGGAATATTTACTGTCTTAGGATTAATTGCAATACCTCTTTCTAAAATTGTGGAGTTAAATTCGATTAATTTGTTATTTATAAGAACAATTTTTTCATTATTCTTTGTTTATCTCGGTTATTTTTATAAAACTTACATCAAAGACAATTACGCTCTTTTTACCCCGAAAATTGCAGGATTGGTAATTGTTCTGCAATCAATATTGTGGCTTTTTAACCGTGATTACGACCCGGAACACGGTATTGGCTTAAGTTATGTGTTGGTTTGGGCAAGATTTGATGATCAGCTAATTGTTCCAATAATAACAAGTATTACCGGTATATGGGCGTCTATGTTGGTAACTAAATTATTGTACCCATACTTAAAAGATGTAAAATTCTTACAGTATATGGGGCAGGTAACTTATCATATTATGGCAAATCATCTGCTTGTAATGTTTATTTTAACCGCTATTGCGATGAAATTAAATGGTATTCCGTTCTCTGAACGCGCTGCTCATGATATCTATTGGATTTATAATCCCGTTCAAAATACCTATTTGTTCTTCGTGTTGACAATGATTATCACGACCTATACAGGGGTGGCACTTAGAGAAAGTAATAAATTTTTGAAAGAAAAACTTACATCTTTAGCCACATTGCATCATAAGAATTCAGACGCACAGTAAGTTCTTTATTTTTAACTTTTGCCCGTACCATTTTGTCTGTAAGTAAATCTTTTAGATAAATATCTTTTTCTTTTTTCCCGAAATCATCATCAATAAAGATAACGGTAGCATTTGTTCTATGTTTAGAAAGGTTATTTATAACTATTATTCTGTCAGTATCGGTTTCGCGTTCGTAGGCAAAAATATCAGGAGATTCTGTTTTGATCTGTACAAAACTTCCTCTTGACATAACAGGATATTGTTTTCTTACCTTTATTAATTTCTTAACTCTTTCATAAACTTTATTGTTATAAGTACCTTTTTGTTCAACCGCATTATCAAAAACATGTTTGGTTATAGGTCCTCTGTTGATATCTCTGCTGTCAAAATAACTTAGCAGTTTTGTTTTATTTTTGGTATTTTTTTCAGCCTGTTGTTTATTTTCACGTAATCGAGCACTTTTTTTAGCATTTGCAAAGTTATTTTGAACACCTATTTCATCCCCGTAATAAATAATTGGTACCCCAGGCATGGAAAGAAGTATAGAAAAAGCCATTCCAATTCTATCAGGATTGTTATCAAGGAAATTTGCCAGTCTGCCGCTCACTCCAAACCCTTTTCTGAAAGTGGCTCCTTTGGGAGCAAGATCTTCATATAACAATTCTCTTGTTTCCGGATCAACCATTTCAAGTGTCAACTCATCATGTACCCTTAAAAATATAGCCCAGGAGGCTGAATTAGGAATTTGCGGCGTTTGCTTGTAGGCTTTCCAAAAATAACTGTTGTCTGCAGCCACTAATGATGCCCATATAGCCGGCATATATGGAAAGTGATAGGCAATTTGGACTTCATCAGTTCTTGTTAATTCTTTTTCTTCTCCTTGAATGACATTTTTAAATTTATGTTCAGTTCCAAAGTAAGGCAGTATTTTATTCGGATGCTGGCAGGCTTCTGCTTGTATTACGGAACGCGGAGCTATTGCCTGTAGAAAATCACTTAAGATGGTAATAATTCTGTGTGTATCTGGTTGGTTTTCTGCATTAGTTCCTTCGTCTTTTATCAAATATGGAATTGCATCCATTCTAAAAATATCTATACCTAAATTTGCCCAGAATGCAATAGTTTCAAGATTATAATACAGCACTTCAGGATTTTTCCAGTTTATATCAGGCTGGAAAGGATAGAATGTGTGATATACATAGTAATCTTTATTGTTTATTGTAATTTTGCGGTAATGATTGTCTGTATTTTCAGGAAATATTAATCTCCGTTTTGAAATTTTACCGTTACTTTCTTTATATTCAACGACATAACCTAATTTTTCATCTTTATATTTTGTATACTCAGGCAGTGTGTCCCGTACAACAAAATAGTTAAGTTTGTCTAAGTCTCCGTTTAAAGCTGCTTGAAACCAGGGATGTTGATCTGAAAAGTGATTTAGAACAAGATCGGCTTTAATTTTGAACCCTTTACATTGAGCCGCATCAAGGAATTGTTTAAATTCTGTCATGCCTCCAAGTTCACTTCTGACATTGCGCGGATTTCTTACGTCAAATCCGGCGTCACCCATTGGTGAATCCGCAAAAGGCAGAACATATATTGTCGTAACACCTAATTCTTTTAAATAATCAAGCATTTTTATGTCATCTTTAAATGTATTCGGTTTAATTGAATTTGCAACACCGAATTGATCTGCATAAAACATATAAATAACTTCGTCCTTATACCAGTCTGAAGTTCTGGATTTATCCTGTTCAAGCAAATAAACAGGACGTTCGGTCTTTGCTTTTTGCGCAATTTTCAATATATTGGCATATATTGTTTCTGTATTTTCAGCCCCGTAAATTTTACTAATTGCGGATTTCATTTCTTTTTCAAGTTTTGCAGGAATAATTTCATCAATAGTTTTGTCTGTTGTCGCCTGGATATTGCTGTTAGTATTCTTGTTTGAAATAATATTTATTGCAAGAACAGGCATACAGGTATAATTGACCATAAATGCTAAACTTATAAAAAGTGTTAAGATTTTATCTCTAATCATGATTGTTTTCTCCACACTAATTATAAGATAAATATGTACATGAAAATCAGGCAGTCAGGTTATTGTTTCATAAGTTAATATTTGAAGAACAAAAAATTGCCTGAAAAGTATATATAATACTATTTCGGTACTGATTGCCATATTTATAATTATTCAGTTTTGGATAAATGTTTAATTATATTATTTTGTTGAGTTGTTCTCCTTTAAGCCAGGATTGTATATTTTCAAAAACTATTTTTGCTCTTTTTTCCATTGATTCTCCGGTTGCAAAGGCAACATGCGGTGTAACCAGAGTATTTTTTGAATGTAAAAGAGGGTGATTTTTGTCAAGCGGCGGTTCTGTTTCGAAAACATCAATACCTGCGGCACGTATTTTACCGTTATTTAAAGCATCGGCTAAATCCTGCGAATTGACAACCGGACCGCGTGCTGCATTTATTAATATTGCCTCTTTTTTCATGTAAGAAATAGTTTCTTTATTGATTAAGTTACGTGATTGTTCTGTCAGCGGACAGTGTAGAGCAACTATATCTGATTGTTCCAGCATTTCTTTTAATGGAAGGTATTTAATTAATTCGGTATCTGCTTTGTGAGAAAAACCGTTATATGCAATTATTTTACAGCCAAAAGCCTTACACAGACGTGCTGTTGTCATTCCTATTGCCCCTGTACCGATTATTCCTACTGTTTTACCTTTTAATTCATTACCTATAAATCCTTCTTTTGTTAAGCCTTCTCGTGCTCTTTGGTCAACCTGCCGAACATTGCGTAAAAGCATTAAAATCATTCCAAGGGTTAATTCCGCAACCGAGTCATTTGAATAACCGGAGGCATTGCTTACTGCTATTCCTTTTTCCTTTGCTGCAGCAATGTCAATGTGGTCAACACCGGTAAAAGCTACATCTATAAATTTTAAATTCGGGCATGCTCTGATTACCTCACCTTTCAAAGGCATGTTTGCAAGAATTACAATATCTGCATCTTTAGCCTCATTTATAAGCGTGGCAGTATCTTCACTTCTCTCAAAACTTTCAAAAGTATGCCCTTGAGATTTTAATTCTGTCACGTATGAGTGTAATATGTCACTATTTACTGATAAAGATTCCAGCAAAACTATTTTCATAAATCTTCTCCCTTATTATATTTTAATATAAAAATTAGAATAATAACATTAAAAAACTCTGTATGCTTTTAAAAAGTTATTATTTAGAAGAACTGCCCTCTGCAAATACCTTCAAAAAGATAATTATACAAATAAATCTGTTTGTTTGAATTCACAAACATCAATCAAGCCTTTATCAGTAATTTTCAGCTCAGGAATAACAGGCAGTGACAAAAATGCCATGCTCATAAACGGATCCTTAATTTTGCAATGAATTCTTTTTACGGCTTCATTTAATACTTGCAATTGTGATATAACTTCTTCAGAGGATTTATCTGATATCAAACCGGCAATTGGTAATTCCAATTTCGCTAGAGTTTTACCATTTTCAATAACAACTTTGCCGCCTTGTGATTTAACTATTTCTACAGCCGCACGATACATATCATCATCGTTTGTGCCTATAATTATCATGTTATGAGAATCGTGTGCAACTGTAGAGGCTATTGCACCTGATTTTAAACCAAAGCCTTTTACAAATCCTAAACCTATATTACCGCTTGCTCTATGCCTTTCTATTACTGCTATTTTTAAAATATCATTTTCCACATCACTAACAGCAAATCCTTCTTCTATTTTGGCATTCTCAACTGACTTTTTCGTAATCAATTGATTTTCCAAAACGTTAATAACTTTGATTTTATCTGACTGTGCAGGAATTTTTAAATCATCTTTGTATAAATATTTTATATTGACCGAACCTCTCAAAGGCGGAGGGGTAAGATTATTCAAATCAACAGTAAGTTTTCCTGATTCTGCAACAAGTTTGCCATTCTTAAATACCATTGAAGGATTGAACTCCTTAAGGTTGTCCAGCACAATTAAATCAGCCTTGTATCCGGGCGCAATAGCCCCAAGGTTTGAGAGTTTAAAGTATTCAGCAGTATTTAAACTTGCCATTTGAATAGCCTTAATTGGCTCAATACCTTTTTCTACGGCAATTTTTACCATAGAGGCTATATGACCGAACAAATCCTGCGGATGCCTGTCATCTGTGACAAACATGCATTTTCTTGTGCTGTATTTTTTCATTAGAGGTATTAATGCTTCTAAATCCTTTGCTGCCGTACCTTCACGAATCATAATATTCATGCCAAGTCTTAGTTTTTCGACTGCCTCTTCAGGTGTAGTGCATTCGTGATCGGAACAAACTCCTGCTGAAACATAGGCACAAAGCTCTTTGCCGGATAAATTAGGTGAATGACCGTCTACTTTTTTGTCTTTTTCCAGTCCGAGCTTAACTTTACTCAAAACATTTCTGTCATTTTCAATAACACTAGGAAAATTCATCATCTCAGCAATTCCTAAAACCCATGGCGCATCAATAAGCAATGCCAGATCATAACTGTTTAATTCAACGCCGGATGTCTCAAGATTTGTTGCGGGTACGCAGGGTGGGAGCATCATATAAACATCCATGGGTAAATTTTTAGTGGCTTCGCGCATAAAACTTATTCCCTGAAGTCCCATAACATTTGCAATTTCGTGCGGATCGGCAATTACGGTTGTTGTACCTGACGGCACAACTATTTGGGCAAATTCAGAGGGTAAAAGCATAGAACTTTCTAAATGAACATGTCCGTCAATAAAGGATGGAGAAACATATGCCCCTTTGATATCAATCTCTTTTTCTCCATTATAATCGTTGCCCACGCCGACAATCTTATCTTCAACTATTGCAATATCAGCATCATATATTTCTTCTGTAAAAACATTTATAACTTTTGCGTTTTTTATAACAAGATCAGCTTTTTGTGCGCCTTTAGCAACATCTATTACTCTTTCAAGATCCAAAATTATTCTCCTTTTCAAAATCCATTTTTTACAGCTTAGCACTTAAAGATTAAAATTCAAATCAAAAAGAGTAGTCTATCGGGTAATTGTAACTAAAATATGATAGGGATTAAATATAATTAAATCTTTTTCATACTTCCAGCTATTCTTAATTCCAACGAGTCTTTTTAATAAAGGCTCTTTTTTTTACAAAGGATACTTTGCACTAAGGATTTTTGGCATATAATAAGTATTATGGATTACAGAGAAAAAGCAGAAAACTTATTTTTGAGCGGATACAATTGTGCACAATCTGTATTTTGTGCATTTTCTGACGAATTAGGAATGGATTTTGATACAGCATTAAAATTATCCTCATCATTTGGCGGCGGCATGGGCAGACTTCGAGAAGTATGCGGTGCGGTAAGTTCTATGTTTATGATAGCAGGATTAAAATACGGTTATACCGAGCCAAATAATAAGGAAGTGAAAGCTGAACACTATGCACGTATTCAACAGCTGGCAGAAAAATTTAAGTCTAAAAATAAAACTATAATTTGCCGCGATTTGTTGGGCTTAGATGTTGAACAGGATAGTCCTGTTCCTGAAGACAGAACGCAGGAATACTATCTGAAACGTCCGTGTAAACATCTGGTTGGTGATGCGGCTGAGATTATTGCAGAATACATCAAACAAAACAGTTAAGATTAAAACAGTTCAAGCCTTACATTGATTGTGTAAGCAGGAAATCTTTCATTGTCATCCTGATAATGAGAAAATCGTATTTGTTCAAATCTTTCTATTTCAATCAGCCCTGCAATAGGAGTTTTTTTGATACTGCGCGGCTTGAATGAGTATTTATGAAAGTAGCCTTTAGTGTCATTTAAAAGTAAAACTTCTTTTTTTTCAAATGGTTTTTTGCCAATTGCGATCTTTTTATCTTCAAATTGAGACATTTTGACTATTTCTACATTAGGGAATAACTCTTTTATCTGATCTTCAGTCAATTCTTTTTCAGCCAGTTTGCCATCTTCTACAGTCAGTTCAAAGAGTTTCAATTCTGCATTATGACAGGCAATTAGACGTCCGTCTAAAGTTATAAATTCAAAATTAGACCCGATTTGGCGTGTAATTTTACCGTCCGGAGAATAATATATAGAATAACTGCCGGTTCCGCTTGACACCTTTTTTATAAATTCGATATAATCCTCAGACGGACTTAAATAATCTCTCCAATTTTTTAATTCTGTAGAATACTGAATTATTTGATTATCATTAACCGGAGTAAATTCATAGGCAAAAGATGCCAGACTTGAACAAAGAATCATTACAGCAGTTATTAATATCTTTTTCATATAAAGCTCCTCCATTGTTTTTTTTAATATAATATCACGAACATTAAAAATTAAAAGTCATATGCCCTTAAGGGGGGGGCAGTAAGGAGATAAAGAGTTAGTGAACTGTGAACTGTTGTTACAGAATAAGGCAACGTGGAATGCCACATTGCCTTATTCATGTATTGGACATATCGTCCTAACGTCTTTAATAATTCCCTAGAAAATAGATATTTCTCTTGAATATTACGAAAAAGTAACAATTAATTATCAAATAAAGATTTCCAAATAATGTTAGAG
>CALUVG010000039.1 GCA_944324165.1 Candidatus Gastranaerophilales bacterium
GGCAGAGTCTCAAGGGGAGGACATGATAATGGCTCTGTTGCTACGTGATTAATTTCGTTCTGATTAATAATTTTTGTTGATTTTGTTTTCTGTTCCATAAATTTTACCTTTCTTTTTTTATATTTCTGATACGTACTTAGCGTCCTAACGTCTTAGCGTCTTATAGTTTTTTTCTGTCTGTTAGTTTACTTTTTGTGGTTTTATACACTATCGCACAAGTATTTTAACTTGTGTCGAATTTTTGTTTGAGATCCCGCAAGGTGACAATTATTGTGTATCGCGTCGAAACTGTTGCGGGATGACATAATTGGCGTTGACTGCACTTCTTTAGCGGAAGTCTGAGTGTAAGTGTACACTTCGTGTACCTAAAAGCCTTGTGGGGCTTGAAGTTAGATACCCCCCCCCCCAGCAAATCCAGTATTCATGCGGGTTTCAGCCCCATACGGGGCAGTGGTGATTGTGGAGAGTGGAGTGAGTGCCGTTTTTTCGCTGTGCAAACTTTCACTACCACCAGACTTTTTCAGCGCAACAACTTTTTCACTGTTGGGTAAGTATGCCCAAACGACTGTATTTTCTTGTTTTGTTGCCAGCTTCTCAGCCATCCAAATTCCTCTTTTATATCCACATTTTCATTATTACATATTGCTCAGAATTTTTCAACCCTTCATTTGTATTTTGCAACATCTTTATTTTAACCAAATTTGCTTATGTAAAACGGATTATCCTTTTTGTGGTATAATAATTAAGGTTGACAGCAAAGAAATAGAGGGAAATGAAATGACTAATCGTGTTGTAGTTGGTGCTCAGTGGGGCGATGAAGGTAAAGCGAAAATAACAGATTTGCTCGCTCAAAAAGCTGACTTAATTATCAGATATCAGGGCGGATGTAATGCAGGGCATACTGTTGTTGCTAACAACAAAACTTTTAAGTTTCACCTGATACCTTCCGGGATTTTGTATAAAGGCAAAATGTGTTTTATTGGCGCAGGAACAGTTATTCTGCCGGAAGCCTTTGAAACAGAAGTTAAAGAACTTATTGCTGATGGTGTGGATGTATCCGGTCTAAAAATTAACCCGCTTGCGTCTATAACAATGCCTTACCATACCGAAATTGACGGATATTCCGAAAGCACTGCAACAAAAGGTAAGATTGGCACAACTAAAAAAGGCATAGGTCCGACTTATACAGACAAAATGGGACGTATTGGTTTAAAAATTGAAGATTTATATTCTCAAGACGCCTTATCTGAAAAACTTGATATTATTCTTCCTCTAAAAAATAAAATGTTAAAAGAAGTATATGGTCTTGAACCTTATTCTAAAGAATGCCTTCTTGCATTATGTGAGAAATATGCAGAAATATTTAAACCTTATGTTTGTTTTGACTGGCAGACAGTTCTTGAAGATGCTAAACGTGACGGTAAGGCTGTACTTTTTGAAGGTGCTCAGGGCGTAATGCTTGATGTGGATTATGGTACCTATCCTTTTGTTACCTCCTCTAATCCTATAGGCGGAGGCGCGGCTACCGGCAGCGGCTATGGACCAACCATGATTGATGAAGTTATTGGTGTGGCAAAAGCTTACGTAACAAGAGTCGGCGAAGGTCCTTTTGTAACAGAATTAAAAGACGAAACAGGTGATAAAATACGTGAAATAGGACACGAATTCGGAGTAACGACAGGCAGACCGCGCCGCTGCGGCTGGTTTGATGCTGTGACCATGAAATATTCTGTACTTGTAGGCGGTTTGACCTCTCTTGCTCTTACCAAAATAGATGTATTTGACTCTTTTGATGAAATAAAACTTTGTACTGCTTACAAAGATACACGAAACGGCAACATCTATAAACATTACCCGACTGATGTCTTTATTCACAAATATCTTGAGCCGGTTTACGAAACACATAAAGGCTGGACAGAAGACATTACAAAAATAAAAGAATATGATAAATTGCCTGAAAACGCAAAAAAATATCTGGCAAGACTGGAAGAACTTTTAGAAATTCCAATATCTATAGTAAGCGTTGGTCCGGATAGAGAACAAACAATTTTTAAATAAGAAATAAAAGGCTGTATAGAAAAATACAGTCTTTTTATTTTGAATGCTCCGCTATGCGTTTCTTATGCTTGTTTAAAATAACGCCTAAAACAGAAATTAAAATAAAAATCACACCCAAAATTATTCTTACGGTCAAAGTTTCGTGAAAAACAACAACTCCTATACACAACGCCGTAACCGGTTCAAGAGTTCCAAGAATTGCTGCCGGAGTGGCGCCCAACAGTTTTATAGCAATAGTCATTGATTCTAAAGAAATAATAGTTGGTAAAAGTGCTAAACCAATAGCATTGACCCACAAATACCATTCAGGGATTTTATCAATTTGTGTGCAAAAATTCGTGTTATAAATATAAACAAGAGACCCGAATATTAATACATAAAACGATAATTTTTCAGGCGACAATTTTTTTAGAGAAGTTTGCCGTACTCCCACAATATATAGTGCATATAACAATGCTGAAATAAAAACAAAAATTACACCTTTTAAGTTCAAAACTTCATTGTTTTTACCGGTATAAAGAAAATAAATTCCCAATATAGTAAAAATTATGGAAATAAAAATTTCACGGCTGATTTTTTCGCGATAAAACAAAATCATAATTATTGCAACAAGAACAGGATAAACAAACAAAAGTGTTGATGCAACTCCGGCATCCATATATTGATAACTTACAAAAAGAAATAATGAAGAAAGAGAAAAAAACATCCCCATTACAAAAAGTAATCCCAGTTGTTTAGGATCAATTTTAAAAGAATGTTTTTTTAATTTCATCCATAAAGCTAGCAAAACTGTTGCAAAAATATACCTGTAAAAAAGTACAGAATTAACACCAACCCCGTGTCCGTATAAAGGTAAAGCAAATAAAGGGTTCATCCCGTAGCTAGCGGCAGCCATTGCACCGTGAAAGAATCCGATATATTTTCTTTTCATCAAAATTTCCTACCCAAAATATGACAATAATATTTATAACACAAAATAATATATCCTGACAATAATCATCGTTAGAATATTATTATTGCCTATAAAAACTTCTATAAATTTTTTACAAAGTCACTTATTTCGTAGGCTTCTCTGGTACCTACTACAATTTCAAAATCTTCAATTTCATCCTGTAATTCTTTTTGCATATGTGCAAGCAGTCCGGGTATAATTATTTTTCTGTTTTTAACACGTTCTGCAAGTCCGAATTTTTTAATTGTTTTAGCCGCCATTTGTGCAGTGAACTTTTCTGCTGACCAAGCAGTTAAAACACTCATTCCATCGGCAGGAGTCACAACTAAATATGATGGAACATTTAAATTTTCAAGCTCATTGGCTACCGCAAAAAATGTCAGTGCAAAGTTAGTAGTCATAAAAATTATAGAATTTTCATCAGGATTATTAAACTCGTAAATTTTTGGCTCAACCTGCAATGGTTTTTGCGGATCAGTGAATATATTCTGCCGCAATGTAATTAATGTGGAAAAAAGTGCTTCATCAAAATCTTCAAATATAAGCATATTTGCGTACTTACAAATATAAAAACTTGCCTGCGCACAGACTTCATATATATCCAAACTGCTTTTAAAGTATACATATGTTGGGTCTGAAAATTTATCATCCTTTTCTTGAATTGCTTTTTTTCTGATATTTATAAGATTTTTTGCCGTGGCGTTAAAATCTTCTTTGCCCGCATTTATCAATGGGAGTTTTAAAAAATCTTCTTCTTTAATACAGCGCAGCGATGTTTTTATATCACGGTTACAATTACGAAGAATTATTAGATCAACTTTAAATGTTTCATTTACTCTTGTAATCTCAAAGTTTTCAAGCCGTTTAATTTTTTCTTCATAGCCGGTCTTCGCAACGTCAACAACCACAGCTAAAGCTGTTGGGTTAACAAATGTTTTTTCGTGTCTATAGAGCACATTCTCACCGCCTGCTTTAAGTCCATTTATTTCAACTGTTTTTTGCGGCAGCTTTTGTGCTTGTTCAAATTTTTCTTTTAATTCATCAGGTACATAAGGACAATCAGATATTTTAACCTGATTTTTAGCAAGTTTTAAGGCAAATGCCATACAAGTAGGACATTTACATTGCTTGCAATTTGTATGTTCTGCTTTTTTCGCTGCCGGCAGGTATTTGAATATTTGTAATCCTGAAAGTTCCATTATATCTCCAATCCGTTTTTTATTGTATCAACATTCGGCGGATAGTTGAGAACAACATATTCAGCACCGGCAGCAATAACAGCTGATACAGAGGCAAGTTCATACATTCTTGTCCGGCTTTCCAGCGTGCCATAACTTTCACTAAAACTGTCAGATTTTGCCTCTTTTGTTTTTAATGATTCTTCGGAAGCAAAAGAGATCATTGGCATTGCAAGATATTCATCATTATGTTCAAGTTTTATCTTTTCCATAATACTATAACCATATTCCAGACCGTATCCCAGCCCTCCGATATCTGTGTCAATAATAATATCTTCAAGCGGCAGTCCTAAATCTGATGTTAAAATATTCATCTCTTTTGCCAGATTTATGTCAATCGGTGTTCTGATAACCAGCTTATGCCCGCCTTTTATTACAGACGGTGTAATATCTTTGTATGTATTTTCATTTACAAAAGAAATAATTGCAGGTCGGTCTAATACGTCAATAAGAGCCGGCAATAGTTGTCTGTCCAGCTCGTCATTGTTTATTCCGCAAATCATAATTGATTTATTTATATGCGGCAAAAGTTTCTTTAACAGTTCTTTAGCATCAATAATATCTTTTTGCGCCGAAATGTTAAATTTCAATCCTAAAATATCGCACGCGGTTGATTGTGCGATATTTAGTATTTCCATAATGTCTGTAGTCTTGTAATAATCTTTTACTATTTGAAATCCGTTATCAGGATTAAAAACAGGTATTTCAAGAATAATTTTAAGCCTGTCGTTCACTTCTAACCCTATCCATTATTTCTTCAAATTCTTTTTCATCAAGTGTTTCTTTTTCGAGAAGTTCTCTTGCGATAACTTCTAACATATCACGATTTTCGGTTAAAAGTTTTTTAGCCAGTTCGTATCTTTCATCAATTATGTGCTTAATTTCGGTATCAATTTCGTAAGCAACCTGTTCTGAGTAATCCCGTTGATGTCCGAAATCTCTTCCCATAAATACATTTTCCTGATTTTTGCCGTAAGTCATATTACCTAACTTGTCGGACATACCCCAGGCAGTAACCATTTTTCTTGCGATATTGGTTACGTTTGTAAGGTCTTGGGAGGCACCTGTACTTACTTTATCAATACCGTAAACAATTTCTTCCGCAGCTCGACCGCCAAGTGATACGGTAATTTCAGCCAACAATTTAGCTTTGCTTGTATGAACTCCCTCATCTTTAGGTCTTGTCCAGGTAATACCAAGTGCATAACCTCTCGGAATGATAGAAACTTTGTGTAATTCATTGCCATCTTTCACAAGTTTTGCGATTAAAGCATGACCGACTTCATGATAAGAAGTAAGTTCTTTGTCCTCATCAGTCATAACTTTACTTTTCTTTTCTATACCGGCAATAACACGATCAATTGAATTGTCTATATCATCCATTGAAATACTTGTTTTGTTATTCCTTGCCGCAAGCAATGCTGATTCATTCAAAAGATTTTGCAAATCTGCACCGGTAAATCCAGGAGTTCTTTTTGCTAAAATTTTTAAATCTACTTCACTATCAAGTTTTTTATTTTTAGCATGAACTTTTAAAATAGCTTCACGCCCCTTAACGTCAGGGGCATTAATATATATTTGTCTGTCAAAACGTCCCGGTCTTAATAAAGCGTTATCAAGAATATCCGGTCTGTTAGTTGCTGCAATAACAATGATGTTTGTATTTTCGTCAAACCCATCCATTTCTACAAGCAGCTGGTTAAGAGTTTGTTCACGTTCATCATGCCCGCCGCCTAACCCTGCGCCGCGCTGACGACCAACTGCATCAATTTCATCAATAAATATAATACATGGCTGATGTTTTTTAGCCTGATCAAATAAATCTCTTACACGGCTGGCACCGACCCCGACAAACATTTCAACAAAGTCTGAACCGCTTATTGAAAAGAACGGAACACCGGCTTCTCCGGCAACAGCTTTTGCCATCAATGTTTTCCCTGTTCCAGGGGGACCTACAAGCAAAACACCTTTTGGAATACGTGCCCCCAACTTCAGATACTTTGCTCCGTTTTTAAGAAAGTCTACAATTTCTTCAAGTTCTTTTTTCTCTTCATCAATGCCGGCGACATCTTTAAATGTTGTTTTTACTTTGCTATCAAGCATCATTTTAGCTTTACTTTTACCAAAAGACATAGCCTGAGAGCCGCCTGCCTGAATACTTTTTGCCATAATTACCAGAAATACGACCAATAAAAGCGGAAGAAGTAAAGTTCCCAGAATGCCCATTAATTGTGAGCCGTCTTCAGGCTTAATAACTCTGACTTCAGCATCTGATGCTTCCAATTTTTTTATTAAATCCGGATCATTTGGCGTTAAAACTTTATACTGAACAACCGGTGCCTTTTTTTCTACCGCAACTCCAAACGGATTTTGCGGTGTCATTGCCGTGTCGGTTGTTGTAACTTCAACTTTCGGCTGAACTTTAGGTACAGCAATTAAAAAGTCATTAGCTTTTTCAATAGTTTTAAATTCATTTTTTTCTAATCTTTCCAAAAAATTAGAATAGGAAATTTCGGACGTACTTGTATTTGGACCTGCCATAAACACAGAAGAAACAAATACCAGAACTACTATAGCCAGAACGATGTACATTCCTACTGATTGATTTTTATTCATTATAAACCCTCATCTTATATTGTCTTAAAATAATTATACACTAAAAAAATAATATGAAAAGCAAATAAATTAGTTTACAAATCCAAAGTATGCCTTTGGTTTTGTGTTCATATGCCCGAACTTAATTAAGTATCAGTTCAAATGCCAGATTTTCTATTATTGTTTGTATATTCATATTCAAATTTAACTGTTTTTTGCCTGTTTCTATTGCTTTCAAATCATGTATTAGTTTCATTTTTAGATGTACATTATAAATATTTGACTTTAACATTGCATTCAGATAATTTTGCATGCCGGTAAAAATTTCCATTGCATCATTTTCTTTAGTGAGTTCTAATATTTTGTCATTAAAATCCAAAACTTCATTTCGCTCGAGTTCCAGATAACCATCCATCACATCCTTTACCAGAGAATAGTCAGATGATTCGTCTTTCTTGGACGGAACAAAAAAACATTGTGAGCGTGAAATTATAGTTGATATCAGATCTGACTTGTCATTTGTTAAAAAGAAAAATGTTGTTTTTTGCGGAGGTTCTTCAAATGTTTTTAGTAAAGCATTTGCCGTTGGCTCCTGAAAATTAGCCTCATTTAGCCCGCAGACATTTCCGTCTTTATCTCTGTCACAGAAAATCAAAACTCTATGATATTCACTGGTTACCAGCAAATCGTTTTTTATCATACGAGCCTGATCTATAGAGATAACAGTTTTTGACGTATCATTTGACGGTTTGTTATCAACCTTTGAAATAGTCAAAACAGCCGGATGCTTATTTTCTCTTATCCAATTGCAGTTAAGACAATTGCAGTCTCTTGTGTGTGTACCCGTACAATTCAGCATTCGTGCAACTTCCAGAGCCAAATCATATTGCGTTTGAATATCATTTCCATATAACAATATACAGTGTGCAATATTTTTGTCAGGATTTTTAATCCCGTTTTCAAAATACCGCATCAAAAATGGATAATTCTCATACAAATCGTTAGTAAATGAAGGCATTTTCAACCTCCTCATCCGGATTTAATAATTGTCCTGATTTGATTTTATATTCAGTATCAGTTAAGCGTTGTTTAAGATGTACTAAATCTTTCAGACTTGTTTTTTTTAGTTTCTGCAAAGTAAGTTTAACGACATATTCATGCTGCCCTGTAAGACGGGAAAGTTCAAGCGGCGAGCATTCTGAGGATTTAGATTTCAAAATAATCCATCTTCTCAACATGGTTTGTAATGTCGCAAGAATTTCAAGCGGATGTTTTTTATCAAGCAGTTTCCGATATTCCAAAAGTGCCTTGTCTTTTTCGTTTTGCATCAAATAATCAGAAAAAGCAAATAAATCCTCATTGGAAATACAAATTTCCTGTACCATATTTTTGGTTATCAAATCTTTTGGATAAGCAAGCAAAGCAAGTTTTTCAAGTTCACCGTCAAGCTGCCTCAAGTTATTCCCGACCTGAGCAATAAGCGTTGTTATAGCACTATTATCAAGTTTTATTTTTTTTGAACGCGCCTGTTTTTGTACCCAACCTTCAAGTTCCGCAGTTTTATAAGTCGGGATTGTCGGAAACTCCTGAGCATTATAGTTTTTCAGCAGTTTAAAGAATTTTTTTCTGCTGTCAAGCTTTTTGCCTTCGTCACGCGGCAATTGCGCGACAAAAACAATATCTAATGTATCAGGATTATTTTCAAGAGCGTCGGATATTTGTTTAATTTCTTTATCCTCAAAAGTCTTAGAAAAATAATCAAGACAGTTGATTACAATGAGCATCTTACCGAACATCATCGGCTGCGTTCTCAGTATAGCAATTAAATCGGGAAATTTTGGATTATCATAAGTTTTAAAACTCATTTCAAGAAAATTTTTGTCAAGAGTTTTTTTGAGTTTCCCGATTTCATTGCTTATATTAAATTCTTCTTCTCCGTAGAAAAAGTAAATCATTTATTAACTTTCAATTAAAAGACTTGCCCCGATAACACCCGCGGTATTACCAAGTTGTGCAGGAACAACTTCAACAGCAGAGCCTGCGATTTTCATAGCGCGTTTTTTAAGCGTTTCTCTCAGCGGATCTAACAGTAAATCACCTGCATCAGCAACGCCGCCGCCAATAATAATTTTTTCAGGATTTAACAGATTTACAACACTTGCAAGCCCTATACCGATATATTCACCCATAATTGTGAAAATTCTTTTAGCAACAGGGTCACCTGCCTTTGCCGCCTCACAAACAATGTATGGTGAAATTTCTCCGCCGCTTGCCATTTCGCGGAATTTGGTTGACTTTCCGCCTCTGATGTAATCTTCAGCCATTGCAACAATAGAAGGACCTGACGCAAAAGCTTCAAGACATCCTGTATCTCCGCATCCGCAAATTGGTCCGTCATGGATTTGTAATTTAATATGACCTATTTCACCTGCAGCATTTGATGCACCGCGAACTAATTTACCATTAATAATTAAGCCTGAACCAATGCCGGTACCAACAGTTATACAAATTAAGTTTTCACATCCTTTACCTGCCCCATAATTTAATTCACCAAGGGCAGCACATCTTACATCGTTATCAACGCGGGTCGGAATTTTGAATTCATCTTCAATAAGTTTTGCGATAGGAACTTCAACCCAGCCCGGAATATTAGGGGCATTTCTTACAATACCCGCTTTATAATCGACTTGTCCGGGAAATCCAAATCCGATACCTTCAATATCTTTTGTTGCAAGCTTTGTTTCTTTCATCAAATCATAAATTGCCTGTTTGATATTGTTAACAGTATATTCATAACCCATTTCCGCACGTGTTGGAACTGAATTTGAATATATAATTTTACCTTTGTCATCAACCAGAGCGATTTTAACATTTGTACCGCCAACATCAATACCAATTCTATTTTTCATATTTCTCCCCTTAATTACAGTCTATTTCCAATTATTAATGATAGGACAAACAAACAGAATATTTAACTGATGTAACAAATTATTGAGAGATTAGAGGTGCATCAAACGACTCACTCCACAAGTATGGCTAATAAAGATGATAGGACGTTAAGACGATAAGACGTGTCTTGGATTTGCCTGTCGCATCGTTCGCGAATAACGAGTACGCTTACGCTTTAACTCTTCGCTCACTCGCTCTCCACGCTCACGGAGTCTCGCCTTTTGTGCTTACGCACAAGCCGGCTCATTCCGTTCGCTATCCGGATTTGCTCACATTCGTTCGCTCCATCCGTCCGCAAATCCGCTAAGTCCGTATCATCTTTAGTCTCTGTTACTTCGTGACTGGTCTCGTTATTATTGACATGTATTTGTGCCTGTGCTGAGATGTCATGCTGAACTTGCAGCTCCTCTTGTTGCCGAATGCAATGAGGCTTACAAGGGAGGGTGCTCGTAGAGTATTTCAGCATCTCATTACCGTCGCGTTTTACGGTTTCTACTAACTTTGAATTTGTTTTCTGTTCCATAAATTTTTACCTTTCTTTCTTTTTATATTTCTGTTTTGTACTTAACGTCCTAGCGGATTTGCGTACGGATGGAGCGAACGAATGTGAGCAAATCCGGGTAGCGAGCAGATTGAGCCGGCTTGTGCATAAGCACAATAGGCGAAACTCTGCGAGCGTGAAGCAAATCCAAGACACGTCTTAGCGTCTTATAGTCTTTTTCTGTCTGTTAGTTTACTTTTTGTGGTTTTATACACTATCGCACAAGTCTTTTAGCTTGTGTCGAATTTTTGTTTGAGATCCCGCAAGGCGGAAATTTTTTGTTTGTCTTGCTCGCAACCTGTTGCGGGAGGACATAACCAGCATTGACTGGACTTCTTTAGCAGAAGTCTGAGTGTAGGAGCGGACTGGTCCGCCCTCTGCTCGCAACACGTTGCGGGATGACATAATTGGCGTTGACTGCACTTCTTTAGCGAAAGTCTGAGTGTAAGAGCACACTTCGTGTGCCGTGAAAGCCTTGTGGGGCTTAGAGTTAGATAACCCCCCCCCCGCAAATGCACTATTCATGCGGGTTTCAGCCACATGCGGGACAGTGGTGAGTGTGGAGAGTTGAGTTATTGCCGTATTTTTGTCGGTCAAACTTTCACAACCACAGGAATTTTGCAACGCAACAACATTTTCATTGTTGGGGTAGAATGAAATGTCCCCACTAAAACGTAATCGGTCAGTAGGACATTGCAAGGTATTCTCTGTATTCACAAGGTGTCATTTT
>CALUVG010000040.1 GCA_944324165.1 Candidatus Gastranaerophilales bacterium
TCTTTCTTGCTGTCAAGCCTAAAAATCTGGCTTGTGATGCTGCCATTCCCATTGCATGGTCCCTTTCTGTTTTTTCCGTACTCTTATTGTCGGCGCAGCACTCTCTTTTCTTTAATATTTTCTTTCATGTTCGTTACATTTCGTAACATGAGGAATGACGCAAAATAGCTAAAATGCAGAAAAGGAGGCTGTTTCCAGCCTCCTTTTCAATATTAATAATTTCCTTATTTAATATTTGAGAATGTCCATGCATCAAATGTTGGAGTTTCTGAAATTTTCATTTCTTTTTTAGTTTCTCCTGTTGATGCATCATTATGTGCGATTGGTTTATACAATCTGTTATAGTATTCTATAACCATTCTGTCTGAATTAAAGTATGCTTCAGAAGTTCTGATAGCCTGACGCATCAATCTTGCCCATTCAGCTTTATTTTCATAGTAAGTAGGAATAATTTCATTTTCAATGATATTCATTAAGCATTCATGGTCTTTCCAATGACGTTCTTCCCAAGGCATTTCATCATCAAGTCCTTCGTATTCAACAGTATAGCCATTAATACCGTGGAAAGTACCTTCAACAGCCCAACCGTCAAGAATTGACAGGTGTAAAGCACCGTTAGCATTAGCTGACATGCCTGAAGTACCTGATGCTTCGAATGGACGAAGCGGTGTATTCAGCCATATATCAGAACCGCGTTTTAACATGCCGGACAATTGCAATTCATAACCAGGCAATACAACAACATTTTTCAAACTGTGTG
This sequence comes from Candidatus Gastranaerophilales bacterium, assembly GCA_944324165.1. Taxonomy (GTDB): domain Bacteria; phylum Cyanobacteriota; class Vampirovibrionia; order Gastranaerophilales; family Gastranaerophilaceae; genus CALUVH01. The sequence goes on from CALUVG010000040.1 coordinate 761, forward strand.
AACGGTTAAGAATTTTGTTGAACATTTCTTTACCCATTACATCATCAGGGTGGAATTTACCTGCAAAAATAATTTGAATTTTATTTGCATCCAACAATTTATTAAGTCTGTCTTTATCCATAAGGATAAGCCAAGCACGTTTATAATCAGCAAATCTTCTTGCCCATGTAATTGTTAAAACATCAGGATCAAATCTTTTACCTGCAACGTTTGCAACATATTCAAACAATTCAGCTTTCATTTCACGTTTTACACGTAATAAATCTTCATCAGTTTGAGCCTCTTTAATACGTTTATCTTGCCAGTAATGAAGATTAACCGCATTAGTGATAGCTCTGATAGGACATCTGCCTTCAACCCATTCCCACATTTTGTTAGAAACAAGACCGTGTAATTGTGATACTGCATTTGCAAGTCTGGACATTCTTAATGCTGCAACAGTAAGTGAGAAGTTTTCACCGCCGAGATTAACTGCAGTTTCTCTTGAAGCACCTGCAAAGAATCCGCCTTCAAGCAATGTATCAACCCAGTGAACTTCATTACCTGCTGCAACAGGTGTATGAGTTGTAAATACAGTTCTTTTCTTAACTTCGTCAAGATTTCCGTTATATTGTCTCAACAATTCAAATGCCGCCGGCAATGCATGCCCTTCATTCATGTGGATTACATCAAAGTTGTAACCTACTTGCTGCAATACTCTTACACCGGCAATACCAAGAACTGTTTCCTGAGCAATTCTAATTTTCTCATTTCCGTCATACAATTTATAAGAAATACTTTTTGCCCAGTCACTATTACCTTCAATATCAGTAGTTAGTAGATATACTGGACAAGCACCAAATAATTCCGGTTCGACTCTGTAAGCTTTTACCTTAACTTTTTCACCGAAAACATCAACTTCGGTTGTTACTCCAATATCATTTAAATAATCATAATATTTTCTGATATAAGCAACTTCTACCTGACCATCGTGTGCTATTCTTTGATCATAATAACCATAAGACCAGAGCATTGTAACTCCGACCATTGGCATTTGTAGATAACCGGCAGATAACATATGTGAGCCGGCTAAAAATCCTAAACCGCCTGAATAAGTCTTCAAAGACTGATCAAGGGCTATTTCCATTGAAAAGTATGCTACATTTGGTAATGACATATTTTAACCTTTCTCTCTAATACTACTACGTACACAAACTTTTAAATCACCTCAGGGTGTACCATGATATAATAACACAAAAATATACCAGTCAAATAGTTTTGGGTCCTAAAACTTTACATCACCCCTGAGAATTAGCTATATAGTGCTATTTAGCTTTTACAAATCTTCACATTACTCGAAAAATAAATATAAAAATTACTCTTTCGGCTAATGTTTAGGAGGTAGAAATTTAAGAATTAAAAAGCGTCAAATCTTTTTCTATTGCCTGATAAAATTCTTTATCTATATTAATTCTAAATATTTCTGAATATACTTGACCGAAAGAGCATAAGTATATTCAAATCTTAGAATAATGGAATCTCTGACAGATTCATTATTTGTATCTTTATTATATTCATGCAAGGCTAATTTTAAACTATTTAGTGCTAAATCTAGATTTTTTGTTGAAAAATTTTCCATAAAATTATTGTATTAAACTTGCCCAAATGTGTCAATTTTTAATTTTATCAAGAAATTTTTTCAATGCGATTTTTACGTGAGCGTAATTCAATCCACCCTGCATATAAGCAACATAAGGCGGTCTGATAGGACCGTCGGCAGAAAGTTCAATGGTTGAGCCTTCAATAAAGGTTCCGCCAGCCATAATTACTTTATCTTCATAACCCGGTATATTTTCAGGTATAGGTGTAACATAACCGTTTACAGGTGAAAATGATTGTATTGTGCGGCAAAATTCTTCTAAAGGTTCAGGGCTGCCAAATATTATATTTTGTATTATATCAGTACGTTTTTCATCATATTTAGGATAAGACTCATATCCTATTTCCTCAAAGATTTTTGCAGCCAGAACTGCTCCTTTAACAGCATCACACACTACAGAAGGAGCCATAAACAAACCTTGAAACATTAATCTGTGCTGATTAAACATTGCTCCGCCTTCGCAGCCTATTCCAGGGGCTGTTAATCTGTTCGCGCTTCTATCGACCAGCCGCGCCTTTCCTGCAATATAACCACCGGCTTCCACAATTCCGCCGCCCGGATTTTTGATTAATGAGCCCGCAATCAAATCCGCTCCGACTTCTAATGGCTCCTTACTATCTACAAATTCGCCGTAACAATTATCCACAAAGCAAATACAAGCAGGATTTTTTCGTTTTACTATTTTACAAATCTTTTCTATAGTATCAATAGATAGCGATTTTCTTGTTGAATAGCCTTTTGACCGCTGAATTAATACCATTGTTGTTTTTTCATCAACTGCGTCGGCAATGCCGTCAAAATCAACATCATTATCTTTCAAGGGAACTTCTTCATAAATAATACCATGAGCAATTAAAGAATCTTCTTTTGTTTCTTCATCACCAAGTGTTCCTATAACTTCCTGCATTGTGTCATATGGAGAGCCCACAACAGATATCAGTTTATCTCCCGGTCTTAAATTTCCGAAAAGACAACATGCAAGTGTGTGGGTTCCTGATGCAAAATGTATGCGGACAAGTGCTTTCTCAGCTTTAAACACATCTGCAAATACTCTATCAAGAACTTCACGCCCGATATCATCATGCCCGTATCCTGATACTGTATAAAAATGTTCCGGAGCAACTCTGTTTTCTATGAATGCATTCAGGACTTTTTCCTGATTGTAATCCCTTATTTCTTCTATATTTTCAAATACTTCATGTAAATCTTTTTCTGCTTTTTTTATAATTTCTGCACTATTCATAATACTTTTATAATATTGCAAGCAAATTTAATCGTCAACATAATATAGCATATAATAAATGGGAAAATTTCATATATATTTATAAAATAAAACTGCAATGAAAAAAGTACTCTTACTAATTCTAATATTATTATTCACTCTGCCTTGTCAGGCTGAGAATTATACAGTTCATAACGCGGCAGATACAAATTTTGCGGCGCAGCCGGATGAGAAAATTTTATTTATACTTGATTTTTCAAACAGCATGACAGAATATCTTAACGGACAATCAAAACTAGATATGATGCTGGAAACTATGCGTAAAATTATACCTCAAATACCGGCAAATACAGCAATAGGTCTAAGAGTTTACGGGCATAGAATGGGATTCAGTGCATTTGATGCCTGTCGGGCGACCTCTCTTGTGTCACCTATTTCAAAAAACAGCGGCGGTAACATACTTTATTCGCTTAATGATATTAAACCCAAAGGTATGACGCCTATTACATACTCACTAAAACAGGCTGTAAAAAATGATTTTTTAGGATTTACCGGTAAAAAACATATAATACTGTTGACTGACGGCGGTGAAAATTGTGACGAAAGTCCCTGTACATATGCAATGGAACTAATTAAAGTTCGAAAAGATATAAAAATAGATGTAATTGCGTTCAATATTAAAGATGAAGATGATTTAGCACAGCTTGAATGTACCTCTCTTGTAACCAGCGGGAAATTCTATACTGCAAATACGGCAGCAGAACTTGCTAATAGTCTAAACAACAGCTTAAACATAAAAAAAGATGTAGAAGCTAAAATATTCTTACACTAAAACATTAACGGCTGATCTTAGAAATTAATTCAATAACTTCGTCAGTAGGATTTATATTTTTGGCTTTTTGTGCATATTTCAAAGCTTTTGACTTTTTATTCATAGAGGCAAGCTGCACTGCAAGATTGTAATACACAATATATTTTTCCGCATCTGTTCTTGCAAACTTCATTGCTTTTTTAAATGCCTGCAGTGCTTTGTCGTCATGTCCAAGTTCAGAATAGGCTATAGCAAGGTCAACATAACCGCCTGACATATCAGGAGCCTCATTTATATATGCAAGAGCCTCCTGAACTTTTCTTTCCTGCATTTCCTGTTCACTGCCAATAATTATCGGTGCATAAATCAATCCTGCCGTATTCATTTCTCTTACAGGTGTATTTGAAACATCAGGTATCAATTTATATAATAGTTTTATTGTATTTATATCACTTGAAGTTAAGAACTGGAAAGAACTTCTTGCACGTGCATAATCCATCTCATTATTTGATGTTGTAGAAACAAACATCAAATCCCCTTCATAATAACTGTGCCCCATAATCCCGAATGCATGTCCGAGTTCATGCATAACAGTATTAAACAATTCCTTATCCGAAAAATATTCACCTGTAGGCGTTTTATCATAAAGAGTTATTGTCATTTTCTTTAAAATTCTGTTTTTTATAGTTGGAACAGTAAATCCAACTATAAATTTACATTCTTTTCCTTTGCAGGCATTTTTAGGTAAAGCTGCTATTTTAAGAACAATATCAGCATCGGATGTTTTATTTACCAATTTGAATTTCAAAAAATCTACAGATCGACTCCATTGATTTAATGATGCGACAATTTCATTTCTATAATAAGAAGGGACAGATACAGTTTCGTCAATCGCTACTTTTAGAGGAAATTTGTTGTCATCCCAGCGTACAATACCCTTTTCAGACGGCGCATTATATATATAGTTATTGCCTATGTTATAATTTACATTCAGACGCCATTCATCTATTTTTTTAGCGGCAACCCGTTTAGCACCATCATCTATCTTGCTTTGGGATATCTCAAATAAATCTTTTTGAACCTGCAGAACAGGTTTTAAATTTGTAAGTGTTCTGGCATAATAATAACGATAGTCTTCATTTTGTTTATGCATATGATAAGCAACGCTTAAAGTATTAAATGCACGCACATAATTTTTATTTACATATGCATTTTCACCAATCTTAAACAATAAATACGGGAATGCATAAAAGAATAACAGCAGACCAATCAGGATTATCATAAGGAATTTAGTATTATTCTTTTTTGGCATTATCTTTTATTCCTTTATCAAGTTCCAATATTTTAACAAGTGAACGGGTATCACCTTTAAGTTTAAAATATTCTGCAAATTTTGGTGTTGTTTTTATATTAAAACTTCTTCCGTTTTTATCACGAGTTTTAGAAACAAGCCCCTTTTCAACAAGTTCCTGAACATGTTCATAAGTATTAGACCCGCGGAGTTCTTTTAGGTCAGTTAATCGAATAGGCTCTTTTAATGCAATAACAGAAAGAGTTCGCAAAACTCCCGGTTTCAAATCTACCGGACAGAGAAGTTCAACAAGATCCATATGTTCTTCTTTTACCTGCAAAATATATCCGTTTTCATCATCAATTTCCAGAGCACCGTCGCGTGCTGAATAGTCCATAATAAGTTCTAAAATAGCTTCTTCTATAGCTTCTTTTTCTTCTCCGAGAATAACAGCTATTTCATCCAGTGAAACTGCACGTGCCGTAATAAATAATACTGCTTCTATTCTAGATTTCAACGTTATCATGATGTTCACCTTTCACTACGTATAAATCAGAATAAAACTCTTTTTGTTCTAAATCATAATCAGTTTCTGCTGTTAAAAACAATAAAGCTATATATGCACTAATTTTATCCATGCCGAGAAGGGTAAGTTCATTTAATTCAATTTTATCGTTTTTAGTAAAAATTTGTTCTAAATTTGCTTTTAAAGTTTGGACGCAATTTTCTATATACTCGTCATGTGCAAGATTTACAATATCATCAGCAGAGAGTCGTGAATAAGATTGTACACGTCTTTTAGCACGTTCATGAGCACTTTTTAAGGATTGTTTTTTTTCTAATTTTTCATAGAATTCCAACTGCCTTATCAAATCCCGCAATGTAACTACACGGTTATGATTTAGACGAACACTTGTACGGCGCTGCAAAACTTCGTCAATCGAAATAACATTATTTGTTGGTATATAGTCGTCTTCCGGATACTCAAGCGGAAACCCGTCATCATCATATTGAACTCCATCATCAACCGGCTGGTCATCAAATTGTAGAATATCAATTCCTTCAAGAATATTGGATTTCATTTTCAACAATACGGCCGCAAACAAAAATGTTCTGCCCGTTAAACGAAGATTCTGGGATTTCATCTCACAAATATGAGCGAGATATTTATCAGTAACATCTACAATATCAATATTCCATGGATCAATTTTTCCGGCTTTTGCCATATCCACAAGAATACCAATACCTTCACTTTTATGAGAAGTGTCGTTTTCCTGTAATATATTCAAACTATTGTAATCTATTGCTGCTTCCATTAGTCTTCTCTAAGTTTTACCCCTGTTACTCTTGTTATCCCTTTTTCTTTTTGAGTTACACCGATAGTTCTATTAGCTGATTCTATCATAGGTTTACGGTGACTAACTACTATAAATTGCGTATCTTTTGACTGATTCTCAATCATATGGGCGATACGTTCCACATTCATTGTATCCAGACTTGCATCAACTTCATCAAAAGCATAGAACGGAGACGGCATATATTTTTGAATTGCAAATACAAATGCCAGAGCTGTAAGTGATTTTTCTCCGCCTGACATACTTTCCAGACGCTGCAATTTTTTGTCACGCGGCTGAGCTTCTATTGTCATCCCGCCATTTAAAGGGTCATCAGGACACTCTAACTTTAATTCACCTTCACCTTCTGATAATTGATGGAACACTTCTTTAAAGTTTTCATTTATGTGGTTAAAAGTCTTCATAAATGTCTCTTTTTTCAACTGTTCATATCCATGCATCCTCTCCAGAATTTCTTTTCTTTCCTTGGATAAAGTTTCTATTTGCTGCTTTAATTCTGATTGACGGGTCAAAACTTCATCATACTTAGTTAAAGCACGCATATTAACATCACCTAATTCTGTCATTTTCTTTTCTAAACGTTGAATTTTTGCATTTATTTCATCTATAGAAATTGTTACCGGTTCAAGCTTATTAACTTCAACACCGGATTCTTCCAATTCATTTTTAGCTTTTTCCAGCTGCGGTTCCAATTCGCGGCGGCGTGCTTTAAATGATTCTATCTGCTCTGCAATACGTTCTATATCCGCCGTTCTTATGTGTTTTTGTTTTTCTAATTCAATTAAATCCGCATTAATTTCATCACGTTCTTTTAACAATTTACCAAGCTTTTCTTCTATCTGCTCAATCTGTTCTTTCAAGGTTTCCATTTTTTCATTTAAGCCTGATATATCATTTTTATAACGTTCTTTATCTTCTTCCAGTTTTATATTGTTATGCTCAATGTTTTTAATTTCTTCGGTTTTGGTTTCAATCAGATTAACGTGGAATGATATTTGTCTTTCTAACTCATTTTTATCATTACCGGCATTCATAAGATTTGTCTGCAGGCGTTTTATTTCGTATTCAACCCCCTGTGTTTTCTCTTTTAAATCTTTCAAATCTTTATCGTCAATAAGCTTTTCAACTTCTTCAATATTTTCCTGCACCAGAGTCATTTTGTCATACAGTTTAACATTATCATCTTCAAGCTTATCCAGCTTTTTATTCAATTCAGCAATTTTAGGTTCTGCCGCGGCTATAAAATCAGCCTTATCCTTCAGAAGATTTTCACTGCTTGCATAGTTTTTATTCATGTTTTCAAGTTCTACTTTAGATTTTGAAAATTCAGCCGTGGAATCATTATAATTGCTGCGCACAGTATCTAATTTTTTCTCTAAATCCGCGCGTTTATTTTCAAGTGCCCCTAAATGAGCTTCCATATCTTTTAATCTTGCGCGGTATTTTTCAAGTTCCTCATCGTCATTTTGACTGAAACTAAGTCCTGTTCTTTTAACAGTACCGCCTGTAATTGCACCGGATTTTTCAAACAACTCACCTTGCAAAGTTACCATACGGTATTTGCCGATAAGTTTTTTTGCACATTCCATATCTTCAACAACAAGTGTATCTCCTACAGCATAGAAAAACGCATTTATATACCTGTCATCAAAATCCACAAGATTAATTGCAAAATCTATAACGCCTTTGTCTTTAGGTAAAGCAAGACGCGCAGGAGCTTTAACAACTTTATTTAAAGGGATAAAAGTTGCTCTGCCTGCGTTTGCGGAACGCAGCATTTCAATAGCAACAGATGCAACATGTTCATCATCAACAACCACATGTGCCATTCTTCCGCCAAAAGCAACTTCCATAGCCGTAGAATATTCTTTATCTACCGTTCCTAACTGTACCAGAGGCGCATGAACTCCACGCAGTTTCGCACTCATAATCGTATCTATAGCGCGACCAAAGTTTGCATCTTCTGCCGCCTGCTTTTTTGCCTCCATAGAGGATATCTTGCGGTAAGCCATTTGAATATTATAATTTAAATCACTTATCTCATTTTTGGTTGTGTCAAGCTCATGCATTGTATTTTGCTGGATATTTTTAAAATCCTGTAGTTCTTTTTCTAACTGCTCAACAAGTGTTTTCTTTAAATCATAATCATTTGCAAAGTTTGCTTTTAATGATGTTAATTCTTCAACTGTCGCTTTAGCCCGAGTCAATTCAGTTTGTAAGTTTTTTAATTCATTTTCCAGAGGAAGTTTGGTCTGGATCAGTTTTGTTTCCTGATCTCTAAGCTCTTCAAGCTCTTTTCTTAAATTATTACGTCTTTCAATATGCTGATCCGCAGTTGCATTAAGCCCTGTCATATCTTCCAGAATTTTCTTCAACTCGACTTCGCGTTCCTGAATATTTTCTTTAATTTTGTTTATTTCGTCTTCTTTAAGTGTTATTTTAAGTTTAAAATCTTCTATTTTTTTATTGAAATTTTCAATACCGTTTTTAGCATTTTCGATTGAGCGCAACCCGTCATGTATCTGCTTATCAGCATAATTAGAGGCATTGACTTTTCTGTCAATTTCACCTTTTATGGCTTCTTCTTGCTTTTTAAGTTCTATTTGATGAGCTTCGCCTTTTTCCTTAACAAGTTCAGAAATTTCTTGATATTTTGCTTTTATAAGAGTTAAACGTTCATCTAAATCTTTATTTTTCAGTTCTTCTTCTTTTTTCTTCCTGGTAAATTCCAGAATATTTTCGTGAGCCTGTTCGATATTACGTTTCAAATCAAAAAATCTAACTTTATTAATCTGACTTTCAAGGGATGTTTTCTCTTCTCGTAATTTCTGATATTTAAGCGCGACTTCACGTTCTTCTTTGAGTTGTTCAAGCATATTTTCAACTTCATTAAGAATTACAACTGAGCGTTCAACGCGCTGCTCCACTGTATTAAGCTCATTGGTAGCCTGCTCTATACGCCTGTCAAAATCAGCAATACCGGCTATTTCATCAATAATTTTACGCCTGTTTTTAGGAGAAGAGTTAGTTATTCCCATAACATCGCCCTGCATCATAACATTATAGCTGTTCGGGGTTACGTTGTATTTTTCAAGGAGTGCATGTACATTAGTTAGAGTTGTTACACTATCATTTATATAATATGTGCTTGCATAGCCTTGAGAGGACTTACGTATTTTTCTTGCGATACTTAAATCTTCACCATTATCGACTTCACCGAAAGTAACTTTTACAAACGCCTCATTACGTTTAGTATAAGTAGAAATAAAATGCGAAAGATTTTCAGCGCGCAGTTCACTTGCATTAGCAAGCCCGAGTGCAAAAAGCACGCTGTCAATAATATTACTTTTTCCGGAGCCGTTCGGACCGGAAATTGTAGTAAAGCCCTTAAGTAAAGGGATTTCCGATTTATTGGCAAATGATTTAAAATTATCTATTTCAAGTTGTTTGATATACATAATCCTACCCGAGTATAGACGTCCATATATAATTAGACACTAATAAAGTTAACATGTCAAAGTATTAAACAAAACTTTACAGAAAAATATAAAAACGTATACTTTATCTATTTGTTTGCAACGCAAGTTTTGCACTTTTTAGCCAAAAGGGTTGAAATTTTTTGGGCGATATGTAATAATGGAAGTGTGGATATTTGCGAGGAATTTGGATGGCTGCAAATTTGGCAATGAAAGAAGAATTTACTGTAGGTTGGGGTTTCTATCTCAACAATAAAAATACTGTTGCGTCACAAAATTCCAGTGGTA
>CALUVG010000041.1 GCA_944324165.1 Candidatus Gastranaerophilales bacterium
GTCGGGCTAAGTCTCTGTCCCTTTTCTATTTTATATAAGAATAAATCACTAAGCAAGGTCGGGCTTTAGCCCGACAAAAACATTGTAGGTCGGCTTTACTAAGCCGACAATTAAAAAGGTGGGCACGCATTGCTTTGCCCACCCTACGAAGCTTTTTCTCTATCCACGTGCCGTTCGGCGGGCGCGATTTTCTGGAAAAATCGCGCGAATTGGGAATTGGAAAATTAGTCACCCAGACACACCGCGAGGAAGTTGCTGTTGCCGCGGTAGTTGTAGTACCAGTACGTGTCGGTAGAGTAGAAGTCGCGGCTGTACGCGTCGGTACTGCTGCGCTCCTGCCCAGACCACACATAGAAGTAGTTAGAAGACGATGAGGCTGAGAAGAACTGAGCTGCTTTTGTTGTGTCTAGTGTTAGACTATAAACATCCTGTTGCGCTCCTATTGTTCCATCATAATTGTATACATATGCAGCTAATTGTCCCAGCTGTTCCATTGTTGGCATTTTACTTGTACCTCCGCATTTTGCTACTGCACCAGCCCAATAATCATTGTCATAATTACAAGCACTTATACCTAAGTCTCCTTTTTGTGCCTCACATTCTGCTTTTGTTAGTGGTCCAAATCCGCCATTCTGTGGTCCTAATATCTGGCTTATACAAAATCCTAGCTCCTCTTCCGGTAATAAACATCCCGTTACTCCCGCAAGCTGTTTTACATTTCCATTATGAGCAATATCCTTGCCGTTTGTATTTGGATTCTTATTTCCCGATACATCGTACAATATTGCCATGCTTGCTGAAGTTGCCGCAAACTGATTATTAAACGGTTCCTGTGTTGTGTTTGGATTGTATGCGATTATTGCGTTCACGCCATTGGCAAATTGCACTGCTACTGTATCCGTATCCCAATCGTCTTGTCCTAAGCTTGCTGCATTCTTGATTGTCGACATGTCAATCGGGTCTTCGCCTTCGTTCCAAATAACTTCTTTGTTAAAACATTTTGTTATGTTACTGTTGTCGCATACGCGAGTTATCTTTATGTACTTCTTCAATTCATTTACAAAATCCATTGTATTTGAATAGCCCGCAAGTTTCTCTTCGGTATTCATTTGTCTTGTTGCCACTTCAAGGCGTTTTGTAAACACATCCTGTGCCGTTGACCAAGCTTTTTCGTTGTAGTTCTTCACTAATGAAGGGATTGTTATTGCCGCAACTACGCCGATTATTGCTAGGGTGATTAGGACCTCTGCGAGGGTGAAAGCGACCTTCTTAGAAGTTACTAAGGCACTAGCGGATTTGCGGACGGACGGAACGAAGTGAGTCCGGATAGCGAACGGAATGAGCCGGCTTGTGCGTAAGCACAATAGGCGAGTCTCCGTGAGCGTGGAGCAAATCCAAGACAGGCACTGAGGCACTAAGGAGTTACTTAAAGCTGGCTCTGTTGCTCCGTGCTGATTTTCGTTCTGATTAATAATTTTTGTTGATTTTGGTTTCTGTTCCATAAATTTTTACCTTCCTTTCGTTTTTATATTTTTGATACGTACTTATCGTCCTAACGTCTTATCGTCTTAACGTCTTTTTTCTATCTATTAGTTCACTTTTTGTGGTTCTATACACTATCGCACAAGTTACCTAACTTGTGTCGAATTTTTGTTTGAGATCCCGCAAAGCGGAAATTTTTGTTGGCTCCGCTTGTGCTGGGTTGCTCGCGATAAACGGCACCGTTCCGCCTCCAACGAAAACTGACCGTTTCCGTTTCGGCGTCAACTCTCGCGCTTCGCGCTCGTGCCTCTGCTCGCAACTCGTTGCGGGATGACGTATAGCAGTTATAGCATTTCCGGAATTGTTTGTTATGGAGATGCTGAAACAAGTTCAGCATGACAGGTTGTTGTATCGTGCGCTGAAAGCCGCTCAGGCTTTGAGGTTGTCGCCCCCCCCCCCCGCAAATGCTCTATTCATGCGGCTTACAGCCTCATTCAAAGCAGAAGTATTTTTGTTGGGATGGAAACCCCAACCTACTATAAATTCTTCTTTTGTTGCACAATTTGCAGACATTCAAATTCCTCGCATATATCCACAATTTCATTATGACATATTACTCTAAAAATTTCAAGTCTTATAGAAAAAACTGTTAGGAAATTACAACAACCGATTTTTTGAAGGAATAAATATATTAACTCTTAACATATTGTATTAATTTGCGAATATCTTTATTCCAGCAGCCGTTCCAATTTCGTAAAACAATATCCGCAGGGGTCACACCATGCAATGCCAGTTCTTTTATTGGCTCAAGATATTTTTCTTCGCCATTGTTTTCTTCTATTAATGCTTTTTCAGCTATATACAAAATTTCCTTAACAATATCAGTAATCGGATAATTTTGAATTTTGCAGGCTAATGCGTTTTTAGGAACATTATACCTTAACTCTGCAAAATCTCTGTAACTGAATTTTTCAAACAACTCTTCTATCTCATTTCGGGCGTATTTGTTATAAAGTATACCCTTATAAATAGCAATAATTGAATACTGCAATCCTTTATTTACACAATCATGGTTTCGAATTTCTATAAAATTACGCAGTCTGACTTCAGGGAAATAAAGGTTAGCCTGAAGCTCAAAGTCTTCTATTGTTGCATCATGACCTTCCCAACCCTTTTCCATAAACTCTTCAAAATTAATTTTACCGTTAATATCAAGAGGCTGCCCGTCACGATTAATAAAAATCATAGGAGTTTGCAGAACATAATCTATATAATCTTCAAATGTGAAATTATCGTCAATTTGCCCGACAAATCCGCATCTGTCATTATCTGTATTAAGCCAGCTTAGTGCACGAAAACTCTTATATCCGGTTTCTACACCGCCTCTTATTGGTGAATTTGCAAACATAGCAGTCATAAATGGAACGAGTTTGTTGGCTATACGGAACTTTCTTATTGCATCCTCTTCGCTTTCAAAATCAAAACATCCTTGTATACCGGCGGTTTCTCTCATCATGACATCAGATAAAATACCCCATAAATATTTTGCCATTAGTTTGTAACGTTTTTTAGGGATAAGATTAATTGATTTATGTGTAGACAAAGGAGAAACACCGTAATTTAAGAGTGATATTCCCATATGTTTCAAAACCGGCTGCATACTTTTATCCAGAGTATTAACTTTTTTCACTAAAGCAGAAATAGTTAATTCCGGTTCAATACTGAGTTCCATCTGGCATCCCGGTTCAAGCGTTATTGTGTCATGTCCTTGTTTCAACCCGATAATATTGTAATCATCTGTTATATAATCCCAATTCTCTTCCTTTGCAAAAGCACGCAGCAAATTACATACCCCAAATTCAGACCCATAATCCGCGGCTTTTGAGGTCACATCAAAAACAGGCAGTCGTTCATATTCTATTCCAGTTTTGTGCATGCCTGCAGGTTTGCAGCCTGATGTAAAAAGTTTTATTATATCGCGTTTTTCCAGTCGTTGTTCAGTTTTTACGTTACTCACATTATCCCCCGTTCTTTCCAATTATAACAAATAAAAATTAACAAAGAAATTTATTTAAAACATTTACCTGTGTGTGGTATTATACTTAGTATGATGAACTACTACGAACGGGCAAGATATTTCAGAACAAAGAAAAGATTAGGGCAGAATTTCCTTATTAACGGTGAGGTAATTCAGGATATAATTAAATTTGCAGATATTTCACATGATGATACTGTTGTTGAAATAGGTCCGGGGGTCGGATTTGTAACAGAACAGCTTGTAAAGCATGCAGGAAATGTTATTGCTATAGAATTAGATGAAGAAGCCATTAAAGAGTTAAATAAACATGAGGCGTCAAATCTTGAAATTATTCACAAAGATATCTTAAAAACAGATCTTTCCGAGTTATGTGAAGGTAAAATAAAAATAGTAGCCAATATTCCTTATTATATTACCAGTCCTATAATTGCACATTTGCTCGGTGAAGTAGATGATTTAGCAAACAAAAACAGACAAAAAATTACAGATATAATACTAATGGTTCAGGAAGAAGTTGCAAGAAGAATGGTCGCTAATGAAAATTCACCTGCCAAGCAGTACGGGTTGTTGACTATACTTTCACAATTCTGGGCTGAAGTAGAATTATTGAAACTTGTGGGACGTAAATCATTCTATCCGGCACCAAAAGTCAATTCCGCACTTGTAAAACTTGTTGTACGTGAAAGACCGCTATTAGATTTAAGCGATTACAAACATTTTCGCAAAACAGTCAAAGCCGCATTTTCACAACGACGTAAAAATATTAAAAACTGTCTTGTAAATAATGGATTTTCTAAAGAGAATGTAAAAGCTGCACTGGAAAAATTAGGACTTGATGAAAATATTCGCGGTGAAAAATTATCTATAGAAATGTTTGGCAAACTTTCTGAGGAATTAAAAAATGGAACAGAACAGAAATAGTATTAAAGTTCAATGTCCGGCAAAAATAAATTTGTCTTTAAAAATTTTGAACAAACGCGAAGACGGATTTCATAATATAGACAGTGTAATGCAGACAATCAGTTTGTATGACTACCTGACAATTTCAATTGCTCATTCCGCAAAATTTGAAATAAACCTTACCGGAACAAGTGCTGAAATTCCGTATGACGAAAAAAATATTGTATATAGAGCATGCCTGTTATTCATTGAAAGAACAAACTTAAGACCATGCCGGACATCCGTATTTATTGAAAAAAACATTCCTGTATCAGCAGGACTTGCAGGAGGGAGCACAGACGCTGCAGGTGTGCTTTACGGCTTGAATGAACTATTTAACACTCCGCTTTCGCATACTGAATTACATGAATTATGTGCAAAATTAGGCTCTGATTTGAATTTTTGTCTTGAAGGCGGATGTCAAAAAACATCAGGACGCGGCGAAATTCTTGAAAAAATGCCATTTAAAGAATTCACTGTATCATTAATCAAACCGATAAATTTAGGAATAAGTGCTAAAGAAGCCTACACTAAATTTAGCAACAAAAAAGCCGTCAGTGAAGAAAAGCGTTCTGATTTTGTAAATGATCTGGAATGGGCTGTTATCGACGATTACCGCGAATTACAACATATAAAATCTCTTTATCCTGAAGCAATAATGTCCGGATCAGGCTCCACCTATTTTGGATTGGGATTTAATTTTCAAGAAACAGACGGTTATTGGGTAAAAAATAACCTGAACTCTATATCACACGGTATTAAAACAATCAACCTACATTGATAAAATTTTCAATGTTTCTTTTAAAATTTCTTCAGCCGATGCATTTTCTTTCAGCGAAGATACAGATTTTGATATAGCATTTTTAATTTCTTCGCGTTCATAACCCAGTGATACCAGTACCATTTGAGCATCTTCCACTGCCTGTGAATCTTGTTTTGTGCTCAAACCGGTAACCTTAATCGGTTCATTCGTTTGATAATTCATTAATTTATCTTTAAGTTCAAGGATAATTTTCTGTGCGAGTTTTGGTCCGACCCCTTTAGCGCGTGTCAATTCTTTGTAATTTCCTTCTATAACAAATCCTATAAGTTCAGAAGACTGAAATTCATCAAGCAGCGTTAAAGCCATCTTGCTGCCTACGCCCGATACAGAAATAAGTATATTGAAAATATCTCTGTCTTCACGATGCAAAAATCCGCATAGAGACATTTTATCTTCTCTGTGCAAAAGTACAGTGTATATTTTACATTCTGCATCAAGTTCCTTAACTTCCGAATAATCTCTTGCACTAACTTCCAGAAGATATCCTATACCGCCTGCCTCTACTGTCAGGTATGTACCTTTTGATGTATTTGTTTTTCCGCTAATCAAGCCTTTTATATAATCAAACATATTAATCCCGCAAACTTTCTTTTATTTCCGTAATTGCATGTTCCAAATCTTTATTTCTTTTTACTTCTTCTTTAATTTTTTCATAGGAATACAGCATTGTGGTATGTTTTTTATTCAAATATTCTGCAATGCTTTCAAAACTTTTTTGTGTCAATTCGCGCGCCAAATAGACCGCAACATGTCTTGCCCCTGAAACTCTCTGGTTACGGGATGTACTTTTGAAATCTTTGATAGATACTCCGTAATAATCACTTACGGCTTTTATGACATTTTCTATTGTTAATTCAGCCCTATGAGCCTCACAATTCAAAACTTTTTTGGCAAAAGGAAGGGTCAAATCTGTTTTTTCTATTTCCGCATAAGCACTTACCTTGTTAAAAGCTCCCTCCAATTCACGCACATTATTTACAAAGTTATTTGCAATGTATTCAAAAACATCAAATTCAACCTTCATATTATTTTGTTCTGCGAGGTTTTTTAAAATAGCTACCCGTGTTTCAAAATCAGGAGGAGTTATATCAACAACAAGCCCCATTTCAAAACGAGTTCTGAGTCTGGCAGGCAGTGTAGGAATATCTTTCGGAAGTCTGTCTGAGGTTATAACAATTTGTTTGTCATTATTATACAGGCTGTCAAATGTATGAAAAATTTCTTCCATAGTTGCAGTTTTAGATTCCAAAAACTGTATGTCATCAATCAGCAGCACATCTACATTTCTATATTTCTGACGAAATTTATCCATTCTGGAAACTCTATCGTTACATTGCAAGTTTTTAATTATTTCATTAAAATATTCTTCCGTCTTAATATATTTTACGCGTAACTTCGGTTTATTGAATATAATATAATGCCCTATAGCCTGCATAAGATGCGTCTTGCCAAGTCCTGATGCGCCGTATATAAAAAGAGGATTATATTTCTTTGCCGGATTTTGCGCAACGGTATATGCAGCAGCATGTGCAAATCTGCTATTTTCGCCTACTACAAAATTTTCAAATTTATATTTTAAATTAAGATTTGAATAGGACTGCATTTGTGCGAGATTTTCTAATGCGCGGTTTTCTGCCGATTTATCAATTTTCGGACGCAGGCTTTCTTTTTTCATTTCTTTTTTATATTTTTCGGCAAGCTCTGCATCATAATTAATTGTAAAATCTATTTTTTTACCCAACACTTTTTCAAACGCATCACAAATCTGTGAGTAATAACTCTGACGTACTATCTGAGTTGCCATTTGATGCACTGTAAGGATTGTAAAAATATTATTGTCAAATCCCACGGCTTCCATTGCCTCAACCCACGAATAATAAGCATGAGCAGGAATTGTCTCCCTCAATATAGCTTTAACTTCACTCCATATGCGTTTTACTTCAGCAATTTCCATATAAAAATTATACTATAAACATTCTGTATAAAACAACGGCGCAGGAAACACTAAGATTGAGAGACTCAACGTTATCATTCATTTCAATTTTTACTTCCTCAGTTGCAAAATTTATAAGTTCATCACTCAACCCGTCAGCTTCGCTGCCAAACATTACAAGCAGCGGCAGCTGTACAGAAAAATCTTTAAGCATTTTTTGGGCACGCGGTAGTGTTGCAATTCTGTTAAAATTCCTGAAATACTGTTCAAGCTGCTTAAATTCAGTAATATTAACAAACGGTATTTTCCATAAATTACCTACAGAAGCGCGTACACACTTAGGATTATAAATATCAGCACACTCACCATATAACACCACAGCGTCAGCCCCGAACGCAACAGATGTTCTGAAAATTGTACCCAAATTGCCTAAATCACGAATATTTTCAAGTAAAACAACCTTTCTAAGTCCCTTCAATTTTGTTAAATCATAATGCCTTTGCACTCCGGTTGCCACTGCATCGGGCGGAGTTTCGGTTGTGGAAATTTTTTTCAATACTGCTTCATTTGTAAGAATTATCTTGTCTCTAATAAATGAGTACCGCGGCGCATGCTCTTTAAGTACAAACACATTTTCAATCTCAATACCGACCTGATAAGCCTCTTCTATAGACTTATATCCTTCCAGTAAAAACTTATTTTCCTTATCGCGATACTTGCGCTGCTGTAGTTTTACAGTATCTTTTACAAGGTTATTATTCACAGCAGTTATTTCTATCATAATACCTCAAACTCTCCAAGCCATTCTAATTCCTGCACTGTCAACATATCAAAATTAATCAGTTTTTTTTCATAACACATGTTAACAAAAGAATTTATTTTGCCATTTTTATAGTAGCAGGAATTTTCCAGCCGCACTCCAAAATGTTCTTTATTATATAACCCCGGCTCTATTGTAAAACACATGTTCTCTACAATCTTAGTTCTTGCAATTTTTTGTGTTCCCAAATTCGGAGGTGCTTCATGAACACTTACACCGATGCCATGCCCCAGCCCGTGATTGAATACAAAATTGTCTACAGGATTTGCATCAAATATTTTTCTGGCATTTGCGTCCACATCAAACCCGCAAAAATCGCCGTTATGTTTATAATTAAAAGAGTTCAAAAACACTTTCAATACGGTTGTATAAACTTTTCTTTGCAATTCATCAGGCTTTCCTTTTACAAATACTCTTGTAATATCAGTTGCCAGCCCGCCGTCATAAAAAGCCCCACAGTCAATTAACACAAGACTTCCTTCACTAATAACCTCATCTTTTGATGACTTTGAATAATGTGCCAGTGCCGAATTTTTATCTTTTGCAACAATCGGCTTAAAACTGAGACTTCTTGCTCCAAAACGCAAAAATTCCTTTTCCAATTGACCGGCAATATCATACTCTGAAATATTATCATTTTCTTCAATAAACTCTCTTATTGCATACATCGCCGCATCTGTTCTTTTAAAAGCATCCCTATAATGCATTATTTCAGCCTCGGTTTTGACTGATTTCATAAGTTTTAAAGGGCTTTCATCCACTGAAACAACCCTGTCTTTTATTATAGAATAATCCCGAGCATTAACACTGCTTTTATCAACAATTATTTTACCATCAAATTGGACTAAAGTATCCTCTAACTCCTGCATATCATAAGGGGTAAAAAGTTTTGCAGAATTCTTTGTAACAAAGGCTTTGCCTAAAATATTAGATACATAAGGTTTGGAAAAGTCCCGCATATTAAAAAGATATGAAACTTCTTCCAAATTCGTAAAAAGAAACGCTTCATCATCAGAAAGTTTGTTCTGAATAGCTCTTATCTTATCTTCCTTTGAAAGCCCCGTAAAATTTATATCTAATTGTTCATTACAAAAATTTCTCTTGATATTTTTTAACTCAAAAGGATCTTCATCAAGCAGCTTAACTTTAAATTTTTTTTCAAATTCTTCTACTCTTGCCTGAGAATTTTTCTTAGCGACGACACCCACAACAGCCCCATCCGGAACTTTTTTAGCTATTTCTTCAGTAAAAGTCTGTCCTGTTTGAAGTTTTACAACCGTAATCTTTGAGGCATCCACTTCATTATCAGCCTGAATATGATATCTGCCGTCAACAAACAAAAACACTGCATCTCCGGTAATCAAAGCATCACCGGTTGAGCCGGAAAATCCCGTGAGATGATAACGTGAATTTTCTTCCAATGAATTATACTCAACAAGGAATTCATTTGTTGAGTTTACAAGCAAACAGTCAATTTCATTTTTTTTTAAAAAATCATCAATCATTATTGTTTATCTGTTACAAGGATTAAATGCCAGCCAAACTGAGTCTTAACAGGTTCAGAAATTTTACCGACTTCTAAATCGAAAGCTGCATCTTCAAAAGGTTTAACCATCATGCCGCGTCCGAAAAATCCTAAATCTCCGCCCATTTGTCCTGAAGGACAGAGAGAATATTCTCTTGCAGCCTCTTCAAAAGCAAGACCATCCTTAATTTTATTGTATAAGTCCATTGCTTCTTCTTCTGTCTTAACCAATATATGGCTTGCTTTAACTTCTTCTGTCATATAAACCTCCTTTTTTATATCTTTAATAATACCATAAAAAAAACAGGTATACAATTATGAAAATATACAGATAGAAAAAGACTTGCCGTTCGGCAAGCCATGAATATCAAACATAGAGTTTAATAAATTAATTTGTACATAGTATATTTTTAAACATTATCATCAGAGGAGGCAAGCTTGTCATATTTTAAACCAAACCGCTAAAGAAAAAATCTTGTCGCAACCCCGAAAAAGTGCCTGGATATAACAAGCTTACTTTTATATAATAAACGTTTTTTCAAAAAATTTCACCACTCTGGAGAATAAATTTTTAGCCATAAGACTAACATCTTTTTACTAGTTCTAAAGAATTAGTCAGCCATGTGTATATTCTATAACAATATTATACTTGCAAAAAAAAAATTTTGTATTAAGATAATAATATGCGGAAGTAACTCAAAGGTAGAGTCCCTGCCTTCCAAGCAGGTTGTTGCGAGTTCGAGTCTCGTCTTCCGCTAATAAAAAACACTCATCATCAGATGGGTGTTTTTTATTAGTCGAGGACTATTGATGAGCACTCTGCTTTGAGTTTTGTAGATATTTCTCTTGAATATTACGAAAAAGTAACAATTAATTATCAAATAAAGATTTCCAAATAATGTTAGAGATT
>CALUVG010000042.1 GCA_944324165.1 Candidatus Gastranaerophilales bacterium
TATTTCATTATCTTTTGATTAGTGTCGCAAATAAAGAATTTTTAGAGACTTGTATTAAATCACTTAATTTGGTTTTTGAAAGTAAATCGTCAATATTCACTAAATAAAAAATCCGTCAGAGTTCTAAAAACGCTCTGACGGATTTTTTTATTTACTTCGCGATTTAGTCTTGAATTTAGTCTTGTTGTTGTAAAACCAATAAAAAAACGCCCTTCCAAAAACTGGAAAGGCGCATATTTACTTGGTGATCCCGGGCAGATTCGAACTGCCGACCTACCGCTTAGGAGTTTTTTGAACAATAATATAGCTTGTAAAATATGATTTTTTAGAACTCTTAATGTAATTTTTTAATTTTTACTTTATAAAATTTGTTGATTATGTCTTAATTTTCTATAACTTTAATGCCAGATTAACCTTATTCCCCTATTTTACACTCTCTATTTTAGAAGTTATCCACAGGCAAAATTAACTTCTGTAACGTTTTCTGTCACATTTTCAATTTTGTACGTTTTCAAGATTAAAATAAATACAGCAACTGTGGATAATTTTTTAAGTTTTTTATAACTGCTCTTACTTGTTTACTTATTAGTCATCATTAAGAAATTCATGTTATTTTAAATTATCTTTTGTGCCATCTTCAAAAGTTTCTTCACTCCTGTTGCGGTTTGCTTCGCTATAAAATGGTTCGTCCGGCAAATTTCGTGCAAATAATAAATCTCTTACAAAATCAGTTGGTAAATCAGGATTTGCAGTAATATTACGTTCTACCAGTTTTTGTAATTTATCTATACGTTTTGCCCATGTTTTTATAAGCTGCTCCAATAGAAATCTTTTCAGCGGCGTAAGATTCTGCTCGGTGTCCCAGGCTTCAAGAGATTCAAAATATGCTTTTCTGTCCTCCTGATGAATGATAAGCGGCGGATGATTATTACAAGCAAGCAGGTAATTCATTGCCAGTCTTCCTGTACGCCCGTTCCCGTCAGCAAAGGGATGTATATTTTCAAATTTAGCATGAAAGAAAGCGGCTGCCGTTAAAACTTTCTCTGGTTCTTCCGGAAGGTTCTTTAAATCATCCATAAGTTCCTGCATTTCATCAGCTACATCTTCAGCAGGTGCGCCAGTTTCATTGCGGCCGGTAACATAATCGCCTTTTTTGTATTCACCAGGTCGTTCACCACGTTGCCAGCGGCGCTCATCATAAGTATTCAGCGTCAAACGTCGCTGCAACTCTTTGATGAATGTTTCGTCAAAAGGCAACTGTTCCCTAAACGCTTTAAAAAAGTATTCCATGGCAATTTTAGCATTACGGATTTCAAATAACGTGCGTAAATCGCCAGTATAGCCACTAACGCCATCGTGCTCAAATACCTCACGGGTATCGTGATAAGTAACATTGGAGTTTTCTATATTGCCAGAATTATAGGCAAAATTGATAATGTGCCCATTAAAGGCTTCAGCAAGTGCTGCATCATCTGAAATGTTTAGAGAGCGCCACCAATTAATTAAAAGTCTGTAATTATCTTTTAATTTATCCATTTTTAGGTTCCTCACTTAACTCATTTTAAATATTATATCATGATTTATAGTGACAAAAATTGCAAAAATATCTACAATATAAAATTTTGTACAAAAAAATATTTAAAACTTAATCCACCATATCTTCCCTTTATTGGCTGAACAGAAGTTATTTATTACAGAATTTTCTATTTTCTCAACATCAATATAAAACATATCCCTTAATTTGATTTTATGTTTATTTTTGCCACGATTTTGTTTACCATGCTTTTTAAGCGGTTCAAGTGCTTTTATTTTAACTTCTTCAGTTCTTATTAATAATTTAATTTCATCACGAATTTTCTCAGTTTCTTTACTGTAATCATTCACTTCCACAAGAATGCCGTTTTCAAAAACAAATTCTTTTACATCTTTATGCGCTAAAAAAGTATATATACCCCTAATAGCATACCCATTAAATTCATAGTACCCACCAGCCAAAATCCGGCCTGTATATTCAAAAAATTTATTTATATCAGAATATACATATGCATGGCTATAACCATCTAATTTTCTACTTTTTCCAAAAAATTCAATATCTTTATCATTAGAGTATTGAATAAATAATTCGTCCATATATAATTTATTATTTTCTATTTTATAAGTTTGGCTATATCCACTGTCACACCAATGAAGCTCCACTGGTCCAAAAACATTAAAACCATAATCTTCTGGTTTAAAAATTTCTATATTCTCATCAAAAATAGCATATTTTTCCCATTATATAATATATCTTCACATCTATTAGACCAGCGCATATAAACACCTCCAGATTTGATTATATAACTATTTATGTTACCACATTTTATACTCATCTGAAAATTTTTTCAATAAACAACTTGCCTTCTTCGTCAAAAATCTGAAATTTACGACCTCATACGCAACATATATACCGTATTCCAACTCCGCCATATTTAGTGCTGCGGCTTGCCGTAAATCAAAAATACGCTCTATATCAAATAAGAGAATTTTTAAATTTAACATCAGACCTTTAACTATGTTATAATAAGTTTTATAGAAGGAGGATTTTATGGATATTTTAAAAATTAAAAAACTTTGCCGTACTGAATCAATCGAATTTTCCAGACACGTATCCGACAGAATGTTTCAACGCAAAATAATAGCTGACGAAATTATAGAAGCCATTTTAAACGGTCAAATAATAGAAGAAAATCCTGATGATTACCCCCATCCAAGTTGTTTGATTTTGGGCGTAACGATACAAAAACGCCTATTACACATAGTAGTTGGCGTAACTGATACAAAGCTATGGATTATAACCGTATACGAACCTAACCCTAATAAATGGATTAACAATTTTACTAAAAGAAAGGGCTGATAACTATGGATAAATGCTTTTTTTGTAAAGGTACGCTTGAAAATAGTGTTACCAACTATATGCTTGATTTAAATGGCCAGTTTATCATCATTAAAAATGTTCCCTGCCATAAATGTACCCAGTGCGGCGAAGTTTCATTCAACTATCAGACAATGAAACAACTTGAAAAAATCGTTGCACAATTAAAGCAGGCTTTAACAGAAGTAGCTATTGTTGAATACGCTGCTTAAAATCTGCACTTAAATTAAAAGCTCCGCCATAACGGAGCTTTATTTTTTTACAGTTAGCTTACAATACCATAATAATTAACTAAAACAAAATTATAACTTCAAAATTTTTTCACATTTGGGAGAGTACGAACATAAAGTAGGACTCCCAAAGGGTTCCGAGAGAGCTGAATTAGAATGTATTCTAAAAAATAGATATTGCTTTAAATGTATATCATTAGTACGCTTCCGTAACCACAACAAGCGATTGCCAGCAACTGATTAAAGTTCGTATTTCTCTTTTTAACTATCCATTTCAATTTCCCCGCCTAATCTAATTTAAATATTATATTATAAACAAAACCTTATTCAATTAAAATAACATATCAATAGAATTTAAGTAAAGTTATGAATGATTAAGCCAATGATGCTCCAAATTCTTTCTTTATCTCTTCTGAATCTTTGCCAGGAATGCTTCTGCCTGTAGCCGCTTCAATGACTCGAAGTAATTTTTTAGCTCGGTCAACAATAAAATTATTAAAATCATTTGCCCGAAGTAAATCATGGTTTATTAAGTGCGACTCTACATATTCATCAAGAACTATCTTAGATACAGAGCCTTTCTTTTGCAGTTTATCTAAATATACAGATGGAGCATGTCCGCCTATTTCACGATTACTTTTCGCTGATATAGGGGTTTTGTTAATAATACTATTCCATTTCTGCTTATCATAATTATTCAATAAACAATAATTTTTAGGAAATATGTGATGTATATCAATTTTATCACTTGTATATACGGCAAAGTCCATTTCTGCACCGGAAATAAAATCATGTGCATGATTTTTAAGAATCAAAGCCATTATGCCTTTATATGCAGCAGATTGACGGGTCTGAAGACTAAGCAGGCGCATTGGATTGAAGTAGAAGTCCGTCATGGTTTTAGGTAAATCTCCGTTATTGTTAATCCATTTTACAACTTGAACAATATCGTTAGCATATCTAGTTTCGTTAGCACCACCGTATAATTCCCCAAAAACACCGCACCAATACCATTGCTTAACCATATTTCTTACTGTTGATGTATAAATTTTATTTCCGTCTATAAGAACGGTACATATAGCAGAAAATGGTATAAGCTGAGTGCTATATGGAAGATCATAAGCTGAAAAGATTCTTTCTTCTGTTAAAATTTTCTCAGCAATTGTAAAACCGATACAAAGACTGTCTGCATACTTTCTGTACTCAGCAAGAGGTAGGCTAAGAATATCTTTTTTCTTGCAACTAACCGTTCCACCCAGCTTAAATTTAGATAATAAAGTTAGAGCCGTTAAAAAGTCAGTAGGACTTACCTGTGATAAAACATCTCCTGAAAAATATTTATTTTTCCGTTCCTCCCAGTCTTCTCTGAGCCTGAAATCATCCATTGCAAAAATAGCTGTAACAAGCTCATATACCGTTAAAGCAATACCGCCTGTATTAACGTTTTCAAAAACCTGGCAAACAGCTTCTTTAGGAGTGGTTTTTTCCAGTAGTATTACTGGCATCTGATATTGCTGAGTAGGACTAATAATTTTAGCAAGCAGAGCAGTAATTTGATCCAACACTTTTGTATCACCATTGTAGTATTTAAGATACGCAAATTGCCAGTACTGAGTTTCAGATGGATCCAAGATTATGTTCAAAGGAAAATATTTTAGTTTAAATTCTTGTTCTCTAGTTGAAAGATCAAGATCAACTTTTCTTCCAAAATCTGAAGTAATCTTCTTATCCGCAGGTACTGAAATAACTATTTCCTCATCTTCTGCTTCTGTATCAATAGCTTTTTCAATGTTTAAATAATAAAACACATCAATTTTTCTTCCCGTATCCGTTTTTGTATGAACAGGATTTTTACTGTATAAAGCATTATACAGCGAAGTAAGACGCTGCTGCCCATCAAGTATCAATTCATCCGGTTCTGTAGTTTCGTTTGCCGGTGCTCCTTCAATTGGTTTATGTTTAAAATGAATGCTTTCGTTACCGTATTCAAGGAACATTGCAGCGCCTACAGGGTAATTATGAATAACACTTAATATCAACGCTTTAATGCGTCCGTCATCCCATACCCAGCCACGCTGAAAATCCGGGAGTTGAGTAGCTCCGCTCTCTACTGCTTTTATCAAATCTACAAGTTTTCTATCATTAGTGTGCATATATTAATCTTACCTCGTATAATATAGTCATAGCTTAATTTTTCCAATTAGCACTTACTAAGATTATGCAGCAATTGTAATTGCATTTTCCCGTACTTTGTTTATTGCTGCCATAATAGCTGCTTGTGTAGTTTTATCAAACAGCTTTGTAAAACTCAACGGTTTATCAAAAGGCGGTTTTGTAAGTATAGCTACATTTTCCATAAATCCATTTTGCTCAATATGATTAATAATTTTATGAACAAAAGCAATTTGCTTTTGATTCAGCGATTGGTCATTAATGAATTGTGAAAATGCAGCCATAGCTGCTTGGTGATCTAATTTAGCAATTTTGCGTATCATTAAACCAAAAGGAGTATCTCCATACACTTTGGCATAATCTTCTTTACTGCCAAGTTTAGTTGTTAGTATATGTTCTAACTCTTTATAATCTTTTGCCGTTAACTGTATGTTATGTGTCAGCTTGTAAATAGCCTGCGTATCGCTATGTTCTATAACATATCGGTTTACCTTAGCTCGATAATTCTCAAATGGATCTTCAATGGCGGCAGGCGATCCCTCACCTTTATCAATAATAGGATCTTCAAGTTTAGTATATATTGGCATTTTCTCTGTTATTTCAACCAAAAATTTTATCAAATCTCGCAATTCCTTGCGAATTTTTTCAAATAATAAAATATCCTTGTCATTCCAGAATTCCTCACTATTAATTTCTTGAATAATGGGAAGTTTTGCTTTTACCTGTGGTATACTAATTTTCTCTTCTAATGCTTTCGCTATATTTTGGAGTTGCTTTTGTGCTTTTACAAAAGAAGGCAATTTCTTTATATCAGCAATAATTAATCCATACATAAAATTATCAAAGCGTTTTGCCATTTCATCTTTGTCATCATGTTTAACAATTGGCGCAATATGACTAATTAATTCTCCTCTATCACTTTCGCTGATATATGAAAAAGCTTCATCTCTTTTAAATTTCTCTACGCTTTGCAGGTTTAAACGTACTGATATCAAATCCGTATTGAGCGCATGAACCTGGTTATAAAAAGTACTCACAAGTTCGCTACGCCAGGCCTGATAAGATTCATCTGCATAGATGGCGTCCTGCATTAAAATCGCTATATTTAACTGTTTGATGAAAATATTTTCTGTTAGTGATTTTACTTCTTTTGATTGAAATCCGTTTATATTTGCACGGAAAAATTCGAAGTTTCCACAGTAATCAAAAATAAGAAATCGTCTTTTGTCATTATATTCTCCATCAATTTGATCACTACAAATCAATCCTTTGCATAATCTTGTTCCGCGTCCAATCATTTGCCAAAACTTTGTTTTGCTGCGTACCTTCTTAAAAAATACTAAATTAACGCATTCAGGAACATCAATACCAGTATCCATCATATCAACAGATACAGCAATAACAGGCTCTTTATCAGGGTTCTTAAAATCATCTATAACAGTTTGTGCATAAGTATCATCACAAATTACACGCTGAGCAAACGTCCCATGATACTGCGGATAAAGCTTATTAAAACGCTTAATGATAAATTCTGCATGACGCTTGTTTTGAGCGAAAATAATAGTTTTACCAAGCTGGTCTCCACCTGCTACATGAATACCGCGCTCCATTAGATCTTGTAAAACTATATCAACTGTAGTTTCATTAAAAACAAAGTTATTTAAGGAATTTGAAGGAATGAATTCCGGCAAATATCCATCTTCAATAAAATCTTCTTCGTATCTTTCTTTATCTGTATCAGATAATTCATCATACGTTATTCCCTCTTCTAAAAATTTTGTT
Source organism: Candidatus Gastranaerophilales bacterium (assembly GCA_944324165.1). Classification (GTDB taxonomy): domain Bacteria; phylum Cyanobacteriota; class Vampirovibrionia; order Gastranaerophilales; family Gastranaerophilaceae; genus CALUVH01. The sequence continues at coordinate 7,096 of CALUVG010000042.1, forward strand.
TTAACTTCATAGTTGTAATATGGTACAAGAACATGATCTTCTTTTACAGCAGTTTCATAATCGTAAGCATAAGTCGGAACACCATGTTCCATCTCAAAAAAGTCATAAGTATTTCGGTCTACATCAGTTTTAGGCGTAGCAGTTAACCCCACCATTATCGCGTCAAAATATTCAAAAATAGCACGATATTTTTTAAATATACTACGATGACTCTCGTCGATAATAATCAAATCAAAATGAGCCGGGGTAAAAAAGCGCTGTCCATCTTTAGTTTTTGTATCGTCAATAGCATTCAATATCGTAGGATATGTTGAAAATACAATTCTGGCATTTTTGTCATCTTTATTACTGCAAAGATTACACAACGACATGTTTGGCAGATAATTTTTAAAATCATCTTTAGCCTGTTTTACCAAAGCTGTGCGGTCCGCAAGAAATAAAATATTTGTAACATATCCGCCACGGCTAAGAACATCAGTTAAACTGGAAGCTGTTCTGGTTTTACCTGTACCGGTTGCCATAACAAGCAAATGTTTTCTAAAGCCTATTTGTATTTGTTCACATACTGCACGAATAGCTTCCTTTTGATAGTAACGATCAGTAATCTTATCATCTATAGGTATCGAGATTAAATTCTGACGCTCTGTACGCCTATTCATTAGTTTCTGCAAATCATCTTTGCTGAAGATCCCGCTAACTTTACGCTGTGGACTACTTTTGTCATCCCAAAAGTAAGTTTCAAAACCATTAGTAGTGAACATCATAGGGCGGCGATTAAATTTGCGTTCCAAACAATCAGCATACAAAACTGCCTGTTTCCGCCCGATATTTGGGTCTTTACTGGAACGTTTAGCTTCCACTACCGCCAATGGCAAACCATCTTTCCCAAATAATACATAATCTACAAATCCTTTTTGTCCTATAACGCCGGCCATTCCTTCAACTGGATATTCTTCCTGTACATCTGCATCTGGGCCGGTAAATTTCCATCCCATTTCCTTCATATCTACATCAATGTAAATTTTGCGTGTTTTAAATTCAGAAATATCTTCAGGCGTAAAGTCGCGTTCCTGCTTGTGCTGTTCTTTAGCAGCAGTTATTTCAGCAGACATTTGCTCAATTTGTTTACGCAAAGCTTCTATTTCCGCGTCTTTTTCCCCTAACAGGCTTTCCTGTTCTTTAATTTTCTTAGTATCAACGATAAACCGTTCTGTGGGTATTTTTACTTCATCAAATTTACGTTCTTGGTAATCATCACCGTAACAATAATCTATCCACAAAATAAATTCAAATAAACTATGCAAAGAAGCAAGTGCATCACTTGCCTGAACACTTCGTTCCGTATGTACAGCTAAATTACCAAGTTTAATTATAAACGGTAACTTGCACCATGTATTATAATCAACTGCGAAGCGGAATGAAGGCTCATGTATAAGTGCTTGCAAGTTATCTTTGTAAGGCATCTGCATAGTATTATCAGCAGAATATACCCATTTTACCGCTAACTCCAAAGCTTTTCGGCAACCAACAGCACACATAGCAGGAGCAGATGCGTAAATCTTCTCTGCCTCAATTGCCGCCGGTGCAAACAAGGCGTATTCTTTTTTAGATTTTAAAAATTCGAAGTTTGACATCTCATCCACTCCATTCTATTAATATTTGCTAATGTTTGGCTACATTTATAATTACAAATTTTGATTT
>CALUVG010000043.1 GCA_944324165.1 Candidatus Gastranaerophilales bacterium
TTTCACTCCACTGGGGGAGCTATTGCGGCATATTTTTTATTAAATTTTCAAGGAGTTGGTAGAGCAAGCTCTACAGACTTTGAACTCCATTTCCGTTTCAACCCTCTCGAAGGAAAGCTATCACGGCATTTAGTATATATTCAACTGACATTTCTGTCAACATTTCTATTATATGTGCTGAACTTTTCAAGTCAATAGTTTTTTCTTCTTTAATTCGCACAATTCAATTTGAAATTATTGAGGTCCGAGGTATAATGTTACGTTACGCCCTTCCAACATAGGCTTCTTTTCTACTACCAATGGCTCATCTTTCAAATCATTTATAAAGCGGTTTGCAAGATCAAATGCAAGATTTGAATGCTGCATTTCTCGACCGCGCATCATTATAACCACTTTTACCTTATTACCTTGTGCTATAAATTTTTGAATACTTTTAATCCTCACAAGATAATCATGTGTATCTATTTTGTATCTGATTTTTACTTCTTTTACTTCAACTACATGCTGTTTCTTTCTGGCCTCTTTAGCTCTTTTTTCCAGCTCATATTTATATTTGCCGTAATTAAGAATTTTAGCTACAGGAGGCACCTGATTAGGGCTGACCAGTACTAAATCTAAATCTGCTTCATAAGCCATTTTCAAAGCTGTTGCTCTATCTACAACACCATGATTTTGACCTTTCTCATCAATTAATCTTACTTCTTTTGAACGAATTCGCTCATTCATTATTGTTTGGTCTTTTTTGTCTTTTGTATATTTATCGTTAGCTATGACTGTTTCTCCTTATACTGATTTTACAAGAAAATAATAGCACAAGCACACTATTTTTACCAGATGCTGTTTATAAACTTTTTTGTAACAATTTGTAAACTCAAATTATTTTATCCTTAAACTCTTGACAGATAAGCCTTTCAGCTATTTTTATATAATTTTAACGGCTAAAGTTTTTAAACAAAATGCCGATATATATATTGTTGATAATCAAGCAAAACAAGTTAAAACAACAATATAAGGAGTATTTGCGTATGATGACGGAATCAAAAGCGGACATGCTGGGGGCAGATGTTATGTTGGATTTACGAGAAGAAAATGAACTTATGACAATTGATATGTCGCTTCCACTACAAGTACTATTTGATGATTTTATTACATTTATTTCCAAGACCGATTTTGATTAAAAAAAACATCAAAAAAATACTATTGAGAGATTAACTAATCAGTTAATCTCTTTTTTCGTATATTAATATTAAAATAGAAATGTTCATGATATTATCTATTAGTAGGGTATATGCTAAACGAGGAGTTTGCAATGAAAAAATCAATAATTACTTTACTCAGTATTTTAACACTTTCACTACCGGCAAATGCCTCTTTCAAAGAACATTTTGATCTGGGGCAGCAATACCTTGCTAACTTTCAATACTCCGGTGCAATAACAGAATTTAAAAGTGCTCTCCGAATAAATTATATGGACAATTCAGCAAGAATAGGTCTGGTTAACTCGTATTTGGCAAGAGGAACTTACTATGCCAATACTGATAGAAATTATAAAAAAGCTGCAGATGACTATAGAAGCGCATTATTTTACCTTGTTTATTATCCGGAAGAAAAAGCTGTACAAAATTCATCACAGGCTATTGTTCAAGTCACTTCTAACCTTAATCGGTGTCTTAATGCCACCCATTTTGATACAAGCCCTAAGAATAGATTTGAAACAGCAAAATCTTTACGTGCCAATGGTGATTTCGCTGCAGCCGGCTATGAATTTAATCAGGCTATCGGTGATAAAGAATATATTAAAGAAAGCTTTGAGCAGGTGGGAGATATAATGCGGCTTATAGGCAATGATCCCAAAGCTGCAGAATACTATAAAAAAGCAATAAATGTAGCTCCTACAGATGTTAGTTTGCGTCTTATTTATGCCAAAACACTTGATAAAATAGGTAAAGAAGAAAATGCTGTTGACGAATACAATTTTATTCTTACGCAAACTGAAGATAACAAAGATGTTTTATATGCACTTGAAAGAATATATAAAAAGAAACTTGATCTAACGCCAAATGATGCCAGTTTAACTGCAAATCTCGGGGCTATTCTACAGAAACAGGGAAAACTAGATGAAGCTTTAAGATATTATTCTAAAGCTGAATATTTAGATCCGGCAAATATAAATACAAGAATTAATGTAGGAACACTCTATCAGCAAAAGGGAGATTACAAAACAGCAATTGTCGCCTACGACTCAGTCTTAACACTTTATCCTGATAATGTTCAGGCAAATCTTTACAAAGCTCAATCTCAAGAAGCTTTAGGCGATAACAAAGCTGCCATGGAAACATACAAAAAAGTTCTTGCTAAAGAGCCGGACAATCAGGTTGCTAATGACAGAATTATGGATACAGTAAGAAAATCAATGTCTCCACAGCAATTTGTTGATTATGTTAAAAAGAATAAACTGGACACAAATACTATTTATTCTTACGCACTTGAACTGCATAAAAATAACAAAATTGATGATGCGATATATTTATATAGCGAAGCTTTAAAACTTGACAACGACAATCCTGAAATTTTTGCCAATCTTGCTATAGCATACGGACAAAAACAAAACACTGATACGGCAATGAATATCTTAAAATCAGCAAAGGTCCGCTTTTCTGACAACAAGCAGATAAATGATGCATATGCGTCAATTAACTCTCAAATATCAGATAAAATTATTGCCAAAGCCGGAGAATACTATAATAAACAAGATTACAAAAATGCTATTGCTGAATATCTAAAAATAAAACCGCTTACAGTAGATGTAGCGCTTGCAATTGCATCATCTTACCAGAATTTAGGTGATAATACAAATGCGCTTTTATATTATCAAAAAGCACTGGATTTAGACAGTAAAAATGCAGATATAGCCTATTATATAGCCGCAATTCATGCTGAAGAAAATGACATGAAAAATGCACAAAGTTATGCCGATTTAGCTCTTTCGCTTAATCCTAACCATCTGCAGGCTAAAGAATTAAAGCAAAGTATTGAGCAGAACCAAACGTCAGAAACTCTCCAAACAGCAATTGATTTATTTGATAATGAAAAATACACAGAAAGCCTTGCTAAATTAAATCAGGTAATATCAAAAGATGGTAACAACTCATATGCACTGTATTACCGCGGAATGATTTACGACACCCAAAAACAGTATCAAAAAGCAATTGATGATTATAAAAAAGCACTTGAAAACAATCAGGAACTCGGGATAATTAATTACCTGATAGCTGTAGATTATGATACCTTGTCTCAGTTTAAAAATGCTTACTCATATTATAAAACTTTTGTAAATTCATATACAGAAGATGATGACTATAAAAAATATTCACAAACTCGTCTGGAAGAATTAAAAGATTATGCAAAATAAAGTAAAAAATCTAATAAAAAGCCGTGTATCACTCGCCCCGATGGCAGGAATAACTGATTATGTATTAAGGAGTCTTGTCAGAAAATTTTCTAAAACATCGCTTATTACAACAGAAATGATAAGTTCGGAATTTCTGGCTCAGACACATGAAACAGAAATACTAAAACGTGATGAGGATCACTCTCCAATATCATATCAGATAAGCGGTCATAAACCACATTTAATGAAAGCAGCCGCAGAATATTTAAATGATAGAGCAGATATGATAGATATAAATATGGGATGTCCGGTCAATAAGGTTGTAAAGGGCAATGACGGCTGTGCGCTAATGAAACATCCCTCGCTTGCTGCTGATCTGGTTAGAGCAGTGAAAGACGGCACTGATAAACCTGTAAGTGTAAAATTTCGTTTGGGCTACAATTCTAATGAGTTGAATTATATAGAATTTGGTCAAAAAATGCAAGAAGCAGGAGCTAACTTTATCACAATACACGGTCGTACCCGCTCACAGTTTTATTTTGGCAATGCGGACTGGAAAGCCATAAAAAATCTTAAAGACAATGTTGATATTCCTGTATTTGCCAACGGAGATGTAACATCAATAGATACCGCAATTCAATGTCTTGAGGAAAGTCAGGCTGACGGCATTGCCATAGGACGCGGTATATTAGGAGATCCTACGCTAATTCACAGAATTGAGCACTACCTGCAAAGCGGAGAAAAACTCGATGCCCCATCTATGTCTGAAAAACTTACTATTCTAAAATTGCATCTGGATGAAGAAATTAAACTTCGAGGAAAAGACATTGGAATTAAATTTGTGCGGAAATTCTATCCTTATTACATTGCCGGAATAAAAAATGCTGCAAAAATTAGATCTATACTTGTAACTGAAGATGATTACTCAAAAATTATGAGTATTTTAAACAGGCTATCACAAGAATATTCTTAAATAACATTATTTCAATTCTTCAGATTTTATATAACGCGGTCTGGATTTAACCTCTCTAAAGACTTGTCCCACGTATTCTCCAATAATTCCAAGACAAAAAATTTGCAGACCGCCAAAAACACAAGAAAGAATTACAGCAGTTGCCCAGCCGTTAGGTGAATTATTAAAATAAATTTTTTCAATAATAGTTTCAACACCTACTAAAAAGCCAAAAAATCCCATTAAAAATCCTAAAATAGTTACTAATCTTAAAGGTCTGATACTATAGGACGTTATGCCTTCCAGAGCAAGTCTTGTAAGAGAAACGATGTTAAATTTGGAATTTCCTGCCATACGTGGCTTTACATCAAAATAAACATATGCCGTTTTTAATCCAAGCTCATTAAAAAAGCCTCTCAAAAACAAATATCTTTCATCAAATTCTTCCATAATATCAAGAGCCTTTTTACTTACAAGTCTGTAATCGGAATGGTTAACAGGAATTTTCACCCCCAGAAGATGCATTGTTTTATAAAACAGCAGAGCAGTATTCTTTTTAATAAAACCATCTGTTTTTCTGTCATTCCGTATGCCTGAAACAATCTGCGCACCATTATGGAATTCATCAATAAACTTTTCTATTGCCATTTCATCCTGCTGTAAATCGGCATCTATAGATACCGCACAGTCACAACCTATATTTCTTACACTCTCATACCCGGCTATTAATGCCTTTTGATTGCCGTAATTTCTTATAAAACGCGCGCCGCGCACCTGATGCGTCCTTTTATGGTATTCAGTAATAATATTCCAGGTATCATCTGTTGAACCATCATCTACCAGATATATATAGCTGTCTTCTTTAATTTTTCCTTTTTGCTCAAGCATGCGCAAAACTTCTAACAATCTTGCAATTGTTGCTTTTAAACATAATTCTTCATTATAACATGGAACAACTATAGCGAGTGTAGTTTTTTTCATACTCTTCCTCTTTTCTACTTTTTATAATATAATATAGAAAAAATTAAGGCAAGGATTTCTCAATGAGTAAACTATTTATATTAAACGCAGATGATTTTGGAATGTCAAAAGCTAACAACCGCGCTGTTTTAGAAGGATACAACAACGGTTTTCTAACCTCTGCAAGTATCTGCGCAAACGGTAAAGCTTTCAATGCCGCAGTTAATGAAATTTTACCGGAATGTCCTGAGCTCGGACTGGGGGTACATCTTAACATTATTGAAGGAAAAGCTCTGACTAAAGCTGATATGCTCACTAACAAAAAAGGGAAATTCAATAATGGATTTTTTAGTATTATGCACAAATCCAATAATGAAAAATTTCTTTATCAGGTTGAACAAGAATTTAGAGCACAGATAGAACTTGTCAAAAAATTTGCAGAAATTGACCATATAGATTCACATGTCCATGTACATGCAATTCCAAACATTTTTAAAATTGTCTGTAAATTAGCACAAGAATACAAAATTCCATACGTAAGAACGCAGTATGAGGAATTTTATATGATTCCTGATTTTAAGATACATATGTCACCCAAATACCCGCTTAATATACTAAAAGTAATACTATTAAATACTCTTTCCAGAAAAAACAAAAAGATAATAGATAAATACGGTTTAAAAACAAATGATTACCTTCTGGGCGTCGGCTATACCGGCTTAATGAACAGCGAAACTGTAGCCTGCGGGCTGGAAGAACTCGATGGTGACTGTATTGCTGAAGCACTAATTCATCCTTGCTGTTATATAAAATCAAAATTTGACCAGCACTACAAAGAATATCAGATAACTCAGGACAAGGCTCTGGAAGATAAAATACAACGCCTTGGATTTGAAATTACTAACTACAAAAAAATAGGTTAATGAGAAAATTTACTATATTTTTTATAATTTCAACACTTATTTTATTTATTACTTTTGAAATTTATCGCCGCTCGGAAAAAACTGTTTTAAAAGTAATTAATCCTAATGTAGTGCAGATTGATTTAAACAATAACAAAATTGCAGATGACAATGAGACAATTTGCGTTGCAAATCTTGAAACATTCACATCCAATCTGTTAATCTCACAGGAAACACTTGCAAAACAATACAATATTAGCATAAAAGACGCCATTTCTCTTGGTTTCCTTACTGATAACTATGCTGAAACACTTTTATCTGATAAAAAAATTCGTTTGAAATATACCGGTAAAATTACTCCGGAATGCCATTATGCTGATATTTATATCAATAATGAAAATTATGCGGAAAAAATGTATTCATATGGATTTGGGATTTATAACGGCAAAACGACAAATGCATTTAAAAAGAATTTAGAACGTGCTCGCAAACTAAAACTGGCAATATTGAATCATAGAAGTAATAAATATCATGAACTAGATTGCAAATACGGTCTTATCGCACACGACACAGTAGTAGTTTATGTTAATGAATTACCTAAAAATGCATTACCTTGTAAATTTTGCCACATTAAACCGGCAAAAGAAAAACATCTTCGCAACTCAACCACAATCAAGAATATTCCTCCTGCCCCTGCACAAATATCTAATGGAAGTATAAAATTCCTGCTTACAGATTTCACAACAAAATTAAAGCCGGACAGAAATTGTACAAGTGATGTTTGTCGTACAATTCTGCAGGAGATAAATAAAGCCGCAGCATCAATTGATATTGCAATATATGGCTGGGAAAAAGTTCCTGCTCTTGAACAAGCGTTTAAAAATGCGGCAGCGCGTGGAGTTAATATAAGGATTGTTTATGATGAAACAACCAAAGGAAATTCCTACTATCCTGATACCCCCAATCTTCTGGCTCTGTCTAAAGTTCATAACTCAGACAAATCATCTGCTGCATCTGAAATAAATTACATTATGCACAATAAATTTCTAATAATAGACAATCAAACAGTAATAACAGGGTCTATGAATTACAGTCCTACAGGTTTGTCTGGTTTTAACGCTAATAATCTAATTCTCATAAACTCAAAAGATATAGCAAAACTTTACGAAGAAGAATTTTCTCAAATGCTGGAAGGTAAATTTCATACCGCAAAAATTCCATCCGGTAATCCAAGGACATTCATAATCGGGAACAGTAAAGTTTCCGTCTATTTTTCACCACAGGATAAAGTAATAACAAATAATATTATACCAATTGTTAATAATGCAAAAAATTATATCTACATACCCGCATTTTTAATAACTCATGAAGGGCTGACTACTGCGCTAATTAAGGCAAAAGCAAGAGGAGTTGATGTAAAAATAATTCTTGATGCAACTAATGTTTCTTCATATCGTTCTGCATCAAAAAATCTCAGGGCAGCAAATATTCCATTAAAAGTTGAAAATTACGCAGGAAAACTCCACAGTAAATCAATGATTATTGACGATAAATTTATAATTACAGGCTCTATGAATTTTTCTAATTCCGGAGAAAAACGAAATGATGAAAATATTCTTGTAATTGAAGACACACGACTTGCAATATTTTACCGTAACTTTTTCAACTATCTCTGGAAGAAAATTCCTGACAAATATCTTAAACAGAATGTACGTGCAGAAAGCTGGAATTCTATCGGCTCCTGTATTGATGGGATTGATAATAACTTTGACGGGAAAATTGATAGTGAAGATGCCGGATGCTTTCCAGTAAAGCAATAAAAAACGACCTGTGCGGTCGTAAAGGAAAATGGAAAGGGAAAAACTTTTTATTCTTTTGTGAGTAATTTTCGTTTTTTATTTTATTTTTTTTACTATTTTAAATTTTTTGTGCGTTTCGTTATTAATTTAAATAACTGGCTTTTCTATTTTTCTTTCTTTATTTATTTTTTTTCTTTTTTCTTTATTTTCGTCGATTTTTAATCCTTTTTTATTCTTATTTCTATTATTCTGCGTTTCAATAGGCTCTTAAATCTTTTTTACGATTTAATCCATTTTGCTCACAATTCAACTTAGCACTAATACAGATTGTATATCGTTTCCTCTATAGTCTTGTA
>CALUVG010000044.1 GCA_944324165.1 Candidatus Gastranaerophilales bacterium
ACTGGACTTCTTTAGCAGAAGTCTGAGTGTAGGAGCGGACTGGTCCGCCCTCTGCTCGCAACACGTTGCGGGATGACGAAATTGGCGTTGACCGCACTTCTTTAGCGGAAGTCTGAGTGTAAGAGCACACTTCGTGTGCCGTGAAAGCCTTGTGGGGCTTGAAGTTAGATACCCCCCCCCCGCGCAAATGCACTATTCATGCGGGTTACAGCCCCATACGGGACAGTTGTGAGTGGAGTTATTGCAGTTTTTTCGCTGTACAAACTTTCACTACCACCAGACTTTTTCAGCGCAACAACATTTTTATTGTTGGGCAAGTATGCCCAACCTACTTTATATTTTTGTTCTTCTGCCAGATTTCCTGCCATCTAAACTCCTCTAAGTTTAGTCCTCATACTTCCATTATTACATATCACTCCAAAAATTTCAACCCCTTAAAAATTATAATATAACAAAAAGCGGACTGCACTAATCTGCAAATCCGCTTTATTTTTGGTTTAATTCAATCTAAAATTTGTAATCACGTCCGCCATGTTCGATTTTATCAACATCTTCAATTACTGTTTCTTTTATTTTTTCATCCTCTAAAGACTGAATTTCTTTTTGAATAAGTTTTTCACCTATTGCCTTAGTTTCCGGTGATGCGTAGTCTTCTAGATATTCTTTCAGGGTTAATATTGCATTTGGATGGCAATAATTATGAATTTGCTGTGACTTACAGATATCCATAAATCTGTCACCTGTTCTGCCGCTTCTGTAACAAGCCGTACAGAAACTAGGAAGATAACCTAATTCCATAAGCCACTTTATAACTTCATCAAGAGGACGTCTGTCTGAAATATCAAACTGTGCAGAATCTTCATCTTCAGGCATCGGGTTAAAATAGCCGCCTACACTTGTTTTTGAACCGCCGCTAATTTGAGAAACACCCAAATGCAGCAAACGCGCACGAACTTCTTCACTCTCTCTTGTCGAAATAATCATGCCTGTATAAGGAATTGCAATTCTAATACATGCAACGATTTTGGCAAAAGTATCATCATCAATACCGTTGTCAAAAGCAGACGGATCAATATCATCAGCCTTTCTGATACGAGGAACACTAACAGCATGAGGTCCGACACCGTAAGTTGCTTCTAAGTGTTCTGCATGCATCAACAATGCTGAGAATTCATAACGATATAATTCCAATCCAAATAAAACACCAATACTTACATCATCAATTCCTGCCTGCATAGCTCTGTCCATTGCTTCAGTATGGTATTTGTAATTGTGTTTAGGACCTGTCGGGTGAAGGCGTTCATAAGTTTCTTTATTATAGGTTTCCTGAAACAAAATATATGTTCCTATACCTGCATCATGCAATTTTTTGTAATTTTCAACGGTTGTTGCCGCAATATTTACATTTACACGACGGATTGAACCGTTTTTATGTTTTACACTGTAAATTGTTTTTATGGATTCAAGAACATATTCAATCGGGTTATTAACAGGATCCTCACCAAGTTCTATCGCAAGACGCTTATGACCTAAATCCTGTAATGCCTCAACCTCGCGTCGTATTTCTTCTTGAGTTAATTTTCTGCGCGGAATGTGTTTGTTCTTTGCATGATAAGGACAATATACACAGCCGTTTACGCAATAATTTGAAAGATACAGCGGCGCAAATAAAACTATTCTGTTGCCGTAATAATCTTTTTTAATTTTTTCGGCAAGTGCGAATATTTCTTTATTCTTTTCTTCAATTTCACAATCCAGCAAAACAGCGGCTTCCCTATGGGATAAGCCTTTTCCCAGCTTTGCTTTTTCTAAAATTTTGTCTATAACTTCTACATTATTTTTGTTTTCTTCTGCATATTTTAATGATGCCAGAACTTCTTCATGATCAATAAATTCTTCGGCTATTTTTGATTTTGGATTATACATGATTTTTCTTCCCTCTGTAATTCATGATAATCCTGTAAAAAACAAAAGTAAAGTTATTTGCAAATCCAGCCGCCGCCGATTAAATGTCCGTCATTAATATCATAAATTACACCGGCCTGCCCCATTGTAACAGAATTTACCGGTTCATAAAATTCTATATCAGCGCAATCTCCGCAAATACAAACACGCGCTTTTCTATGTGACATGTTATAGCGAATCTTCACAAGTGCATCAAATTCTTTTTTTTCTTCTCTTGATACCAGATTTAAATCTTTAATTTTTAAATTAGTTTTATAATTATCCTGCTCACGCCCCAGATAAACTATATTTTTTGCAGCATCAATATCTATTACATACAATGGATAAGGCGCAGCAATACCAATGCCTTTGCGCTGTCCTATTGTGTATTGATAACAGCCGTTATGTTCGCCCCATTTTTTACCGGTTAAAATATCTATAAAATCTCCTCTTTTTTCTCCGAGTTTGTCAATCAAATATTTTTTTGTGGTCAAAGGCTTATGGATAAAACAGATATCCTGACTTTCTTTTGATGACTTTGGCGGAAGATCATAATCATAAGCGATTTGCCTGACCTCATCCTTTTTATAATCGGAGATAGGGAACACAGTTTTTGCAAGTTGATACTGTTTTAAACGTGAAAGAAAATAGAGTTGATCTTTGTGTTCATCGCTTGCCGGATAGAGTTTGTAAATACCGTTTTCGCATTTAATCTTTGCGTAATGACCTGTGGCAAAAACATCTGCCTTCAAAACACTAATCGCATAATCAAAAATATCACCCCATTTAATATGCTGGTTACATTTTATACATGGATTTGGAGTTTTGCCCTGTTCATAAGAAGTTTTAAAATAATCAATAACTTCCTTTCTAAACTTATCTGTCAAATCAAGAATTACATGCCTGATTCCCAGTTTCTCTGCAACATTTTTGGCATTTTTACAGATAATTTCAGCATTTTCACTATTAACCATTTTCCCTGTAACACCGATTACTTCATACCCCAGCTGCTGCAAAAGTAATGCTGATACAGAACTGTCAACCCCGCCGCTTAATGCTACTACTGCTATTTTCTTATCTCCACTCATAATATAAAAATATCACAAATATATTTCTTGTGTTAAAATAGTTTCAGGATATTAAGGAGCAAAAAATGGAAATTAAATCAGTCATTCTGGCAGCAGGAAAAGGCACACGTATGAAATCCAATACCCCGAAAGTTCTCCATAAAATTATGGAAAAGCCGCTGCTGGGATATGTTTTGGATAATGTAAAAGAAATTGTAAATGAAGCATATGTAATTGTTGGTCATCATGCTGAAGAAGTAACGGATTATGTAAAATCAAATTACAGTTTTGCAAAGACCGTTCTTCAAACCCCGCAACTTGGTACAGGTCATGCAGTATCTATGGTATGCCCGTTTCTTGAAGATTTTGACGGACTCGTAATTATTCTTTGCGGCGATACCCCTTTGATTACCGAACAAACACTAAAAAAGTTTGTTGAATATCACATTTCCTGCGGGTCAGATTTGACCGTAATGAGTACAATTTTTGACGATCCTACAAATTACGGCAGGATTATACGTGAAAAAGACAATTCTCTAAAATGCATTGTTGAAGAAAAAGATGCAAATACTGAACAAAAAGCAGTAACAGAAGTTAATGCCGGAATTTACTGTCTCAACTGGGGGAAAGTTAAACCTGCGTTTTCTCAGCTTACAAGCAACAACGCACAGGGTGAATATTATTTAACTGATATAATTTCCTGGGGCAAAAATCAAAAACTAAAAGTAAATGCATATATTTTAGAAAATAATGAAGAAATTTACGGTATAAATTCACGTGTAAACCTTGCGAAGGCAACCCGTCTGATGAATACACGGAAACTAACCTCTTTAATGGAAAACGGTGTTACGATTGTTGATCCTTCAAGTACATGGATATCCGAAGATACAGAAATAGGAAATGATACAATTATATATCCTGCAACTTATATTGAAGGCAAAAATAAAATCGGCAGTAATTGTAAAATTGGTCCTTGCGCACATCTACGCGGCGGGGTAGAAGTTGCAGACAACTGCAAAATAGGGAATTTTGTTGAAGTCAAAAAAGCCAAAATCGACCACAACACAAATGCAGGTCATCTAAGTTACATCGGTGACAGTGAAATAGGCGCAAATGTTAACATTGGCGCGGGTACAATAACAGCAAATTACAACCCGCTGACAAAAGTTAAAAGTAAAACTATCCTTAAAGACAATGTTAAAGTAGGGTCAAATACAGTTCTCGTCGCGCCTGTTGAAGTTTCTGAAGGAGCTAATATCGGAGCAGGAAGTGTCATAACAAAAGCAATTCCCAAGTGGGCACTTGCCCTAACCCGTGCTCCTTTAAGGATTGTCGAAGGCTGGGTAAAAAACTATACTAAATAAATTTTTGCATAGCTTAATAATACTTAACAATTAATCTCATTCAAGCAATTTTACAAGAAAAAAATACTTTATATATTTAAAGAGTATAAAAGGAAAAGGGCATACTATGGGATTAAGTGAAATAAATGCAAAAATTCAATTTGAAAAAGATCCGAAACTACAGGAACGTTTTGGTACCTTAGAAAATTATTTACAATTCCAAAAGTTACAGTTGAAACGCGAATCCGCATGGACATTTGGCAAAAGTGTCACCGATAACATCAAAAATGGCGTAAAAGATTGGGTTAGCGGAAAAGAAAAAGCTCGCGACGATGCAGAAGCAAGATATGAAGCCGCTATGCAGGCAAGTTATGCAATGGATGCCAATTACGAAAAAGCTCTTTCTGAACTTCAAACAAAATATAGAGCATATGGTGATGATACCAGTAAATATAATGATGCATTAACAGCATATAATAATTTAAAAACTTCTAAATTTGATACTGATTTGGAAGTAAAACTTGCACGTGATCATTTTAATGATGCTAATCAGTTCTATGGACGAATTTCTTATATGGGGTAATTCTTAAGCTCCTGTAACATGTCTGTGAAAAGAGTGTTGATTTTTTTTCTTGATATATTATTATTTCTTTTGTAGAGTGCTTACGCCAATAATCACTCAACAGTAAAGGAAAAAAATATGTCAATTAATTTGAAAAACAAACAAGACATCGTAAAACAATACGGTGCTAACGAAAAAGATACCGGTTCAGCAGCTGTTCAAGTTGCAATGATGAGTCAAAAAATCAGCGAATTAACTGAACACCTGAAAAACAATCAGAAAGATTTCGCTACAAAAAGAGGTCTTTTAATGATGGTTGGTAAAAGAAAAAGATTACTCTCTTACCTGAAATCAAGAAATCTTGATGAATACAGAGAATTAATCAAAAAACTGGGTATCAGAGGTTAATTTTCAAAGATTAAAAGCTGCCATCCGGCAGCTTTTTTAATAGAAGAGGAGAAGTATGAAGACCTTAAAATCAATGCGTCTGCATATAGGAATATTTGGAAGAACAAATGCCGGTAAATCCACTATAGTAAATAAAATTACCGGTCAGGAAGTTTCGATTGTTTCTGAAATTGCTGGCACAACAACTGATGTTGTAGAAAAATCAATGGAACTTTTACCTGCCGGTCCCGTAACTTTCCTTGATACAGCAGGAATTGATGATGAAAGTGAACTTGGCGCAAAACGTATTGAAAAAACAAAAAAAATCTTAAATAGAACAGATGTTGCTGTTATTGTTTGTGATTTTAACGGATTCAGCGAATATGAAAAAAATTTAATTGAAGAATTAAACACTCTCAAAATACCTAATATTGTAATAGTAAACAAACTCGATAAACAAAATATTCTGCAGGAAAAGTTGCATGAAATAGAACAATACAGTGAAAACATAATCCTATCTTCGGCAATAAACGACAGTGAATTGATTTACAAATTCAAAGAAAAGCTGGTTAAATTATTACCGGATGAATTCGTAAATTCACCAAAAATTGCAGGAGATTTAATTCCGCCGAAAAGCACTGTAATACTGGTTATTCCAATAGATAAAGAGGCGCCTAAAGGAAGAATTATTCTGCCGCAGGTGCAGACTCTCAGAGATCTTTTAGATTCAGATTGCCTTTCTTATGTAGTAAAAGAAAGCGAACTTAAACAGGCACTTGAAAACTTGAAAGAGCCGCCGGCACTAGTTGTTACAGACTCTCAAGCCTTTAAACAGGTAAGTGAAATTGTAGAGGAAAACATTCCGCTTACATCTTTTTCCATACTTTTTGCAAGGCTGAAGGGCGATTTACAGACATTTGTAAAAGGCGCGCAGGCAATTGACACATTAAAAGACGGTGATAAAGTCCTAATTCTTGAAAGCTGCACACATCATGCAATAGAAGACGACATCGGAAGAGTAAAAATTCCAAACTGGCTCAAGAAAAAAACAGGCAAAGATTTAATCATAGAAAACTATTCAGGTCATGATTTTCCAAAAATTGATGATTATAGCCTAATTATTCACTGCGGGGCTTGCATGACTAACAGACGCGAAGTTTTATCCCGTATTTTAATAGCCTCTAAAAAAGGTATTCCTATAACAAATTACGGAGTGACAATCTCTTATTGCCTTGGAATTCTCCCGCGCGCAATAAAGATATTTGAATAAAGACTATAAGACGTGTCTTTGATTTGCCTGTCGCATCGTTCGCGAATAACGAGTACGCTTACGCTTTAACTCTTCGCTCACTCGCTCTCCACGCTCACGGAGTCTCGCCTTTTGTGCTTACGCACAAGCCGGCTCATTCCGTTCGCTATCCGGATTTGCTCACATTCGTTCGCTACATCCGTACGCAAATCCGCTAAGACGTTAAGTCCGTTAATAAAAATCAGGCAACATGGAATGCCATATTGTCTGAAAAATGGGATTTTTTCCTCGCCCCTTGAGGGAGAGGATAGTTTGACTTAACGAGCTTCAGCGAGTTTAGTCATAACTTGGAGAGGGGTGGGTAGGCGTAGCCTACTCTTATATATTAGAGACTGCTAAAGAAGTGCAATTAATAAAGACATTAGGACGATAAGACGTTAGGACGTTAAGTCCTTTACAAAAATAAGGCAACGTGGAATCCCCACATTGCCTTATTTTTGTAAATACTTAGTGCCTTAGTAACTTAGTGCCCTAGTGCCTTCAGTAAGAGGCATCGCCTCTTACTGGGAAAAATCGCGCGAATTGGGAATTGGAAAATTAGTCACCTAGACACACCGCGAGGTCGTAGCTGCTGTAGCGGTAGCGGTTGGTGTTGTACCAGCCCGTGCCGGTAGAGTAGAAGTTGCGGTAGTACACGTCGGTACTGCTGATCTCCTGCCCAGACCACACATAGAAGTAGTTAGAATACGCTGAGGCTGAGAGGAACTGAGCTGCTTTTTTTCTGTCTAGTGTTAAACCACTTACTTTCTGCTGGGCACCTATTGTACTATCATGATTATATACATATGTAGCTAGTTCTCCTAGCTGCGCCATGGTTGGTAAGTTTGCTTTCTTTCCGCCACATGCTTTTACTGCGCCCGCAAAATAATCATTTCCGTTATAGCATGCATCTACGTCTATTTCGCCGTTATTCTTAGCCTCGGTACATTCTGCATAGGTTAATGGTCCATAACCGCCATTCCGTGGTCCTAGTATCTGGGTTATGCACATTGTATCTGCTAGTTCTGGTATCATGCAACCGGTTACGCCAGCGAGATTCTCTACGTTAATCTTACCGATATCCTTACCATTTGTATTCGGGTTCTTGTTTCCAGACACATCATATAA
>CALUVG010000045.1 GCA_944324165.1 Candidatus Gastranaerophilales bacterium
GGATTTTTTTCCTGAATACGTGTACTATAAAGGTAATACCACTTATCCTCGCCATTAGGATTTTTTTCTTGAATACGTGTACTATAAAGGTAATACCACTTATCTCCACCATTAGGATTTTTTTCTTGAATACGTGTACTATAAAGGTAATACCACTTATCTCCACCATTAGGATTTTTTTCCTGAATACGTGTACTATAAAGGTAATACCACTTATCCTCGCCATTAGGATTTTTTTCCTGAATACGTGTACTATAAAGGTAATACCACTTATCCTCGCCATTAGGATTTTTTTCTTGAATACGCGTACTATAAAGGTAATACCACTTATCCCCGCCAGTGGTAAGATGCTCTCTTATACGCGAAATTCCTTTACAAGATTCATGATTAATCCATCCGGCTAAACAAAACACAGGTATGGGGTTTGCACAAACATGTGCCTGCATCAATAATAGTATGAATACACATATTATTGTTTTTGTAAATACAGTTCCCTTCATAAGTTCTTTTTAACACATCTTGTACCTATAGTCAACTATAATTATTAATAATTGTAATTATTTTTAATAGTATACATATAACACAAGAAAAATTGAATACATATGCGCCGGCACTAAATGCCGGACTTGCGCAAACGGGGTTTAACAGTCTGGTGGAAATGCGAAATGCGGTAGAGGCGGGTAACATTAATGTTGCGAACTTTGTACAGGGATTTTCTAACGGGCTAAGCGTTGTACAGCAAATGAGCGTAGAAAAACCCGCAAAATACGGCGAGGAAATTCCTATTGATGTGGTAGAAAAATGTGAATATGAATATACAACCACAGTTGCCGAACAAAAAATTAAAGAGATTGGTTACTTACCACAATATATAAACGATCTTGATCCGGTAAAAATTAAAATTACGGCGCATGTAAAAAATGAAAATGCAGAATTATGGAACATAAATGATTTTAATAATAAATTAACTGATATTATGTTTCAAAAAAAGGCTATATATTTTAGAGCAGGCAAAAGTATTTATGAAAATTGTATTATTGCAAGATATTTTCCTATCATAACAAATATCTATGATATAAAATTTGAAATTGATTTAAAAATCAATTATTTATTGAATACATTTTCTGAACAAAATGCAGGAAATACAAGAATTATGAATCCTCAAAAAGTTATTGGGGATTTCTATAATCCATTTTATAATTTAGCCGCCTCAGAAGTTTATAAAGGTATAATTACATAATCACAAATGATAATATTTTAAATTTTTATCAGTAGAACAATCAATCTCATAGAGACTACTACCATACTGACTGTATTTTTTTAAATTCTTATCAGTTGCATAATCTATCTCATAAATGCTGCTACCATACTGACTGTACTTCTTTAAATTCTTATCAGTTGCATAATCTATCTCATAAATGCTGCTACCATACTGACTGTACTTCTTTAAATTCTTATCAGTTGCATAATCTATCTCATAAATGATACTGCCATACTGACTGTATTTTTTTAAATTCTTATCAGTTGCATAATCTATCTCATAAATACTGCTACCATACTGACTGTACTTCTTTAAATATTTAGCACTTTCATAATCTATTTCATAGATACTACTGCTAACATTTTGCTTTTGTATCCAACCGAAAAAAAGAAACACAGGTATGGGGTTTGCACAAACCTGCGCCTGTATCAATAATAGTATGAATACACATATTATTGTTTTTGTAAATACAGTTCCCTTCATAAGTCCTTTTTAACACATCTTGTACCTATAGTCAACTATAATTATTAATAATTGTAATTATTTTTAATTTTTATCAAACTGATAAATGTAAAAAGCTCATTGGTGATTTTGATAGAAATTTTTATAATCTTGCATTTAGTGAGACCTATAACGGAATTGTCAGCTAATAACAATTTATTAGTAGAGAGTATAACGTTTCAGATTTCTATCTGTACCATACTCACGCTCATAGATATCTGAGCCAAATTTTACATAACGTTTCAGATTTCTATCCGTACCATACTCACGCTCATAGATATCTGAGCCTAATTTTACATAACGTTTCAGATTTCTATCCGTACCATACTCACGTTCATAGATATCTGAGCCTAATTTTACATAACGTTTCAGATTTCTATCTGTACCATACTCACGTTCATAGATATCTGAGCCTAATTTTACATAACGTTTCAGATTTCTATCCGTACCATACTCACGCTCATAGATATCTGAGCCTAATTTTACATAACGTTTCAGATTTCTATCTGTACCATACTCGCGTTCATAGATACTACTGCTAACATTTTGCTTTTGTATCCAACCGAAAAAAAGAAACACAGGTATGGGGTTTGCACAAACATGTGCCTGCATCAATAATAGTATAAATATACATATTATTGTTTTTGTAAATACAGTTCCCTTCATAAGTCCTTTTTAACACATCTTGTACCTATAGTCAATTATAATTATTAATAATTATAATTATTTTTAATTTTTATCAGACTAATAAATGTAAAAAGCTCATTGGTGATTTTGATAGAAATTTTTATAATCTTGCATCTGGTGAAACATATAACAAAATTATCAGATAATAACAATTTATTAGCAGAAAGTATAATGTTTAAGATTTCTATCTGTACCTCACGTTTATAGATATCTGACAAATTCTCATATTCACAGATGTCAACTATCCAACCCCAAAAAAAGAGACACAGGTATAGGATTTGCCAATACCTGTGTCTACATCAATAATAATATCACTGTAGATATTATTATTTTCCTAAGTACTGTTCCTTTCATAAATATGTTTTAACATATTTATTTTTTCAAGTCAAGCATAATTACGTCTATACGTAATTATTTTTAATACTATTATTTTAAAGAAGGAGAAAATTATGAACATTGACAACAACGGATTAGAGATTGATTCTCTAAACAACACTTTAGACCGGTATGAAGAGGCACTTAAACCAAAATTTGGCAAAGACTTCTTTATACACCCGGAAGGGATTATAGACAATATCGCCGCCTCATGCAGTATTATGAATATGATGCTGCAAGAAGAAATTGCGAAACTTGCAAAAGAATTTGATCCTGAGACTGCCAGCGGAGAGTATCAGGATGCATTGTATGAAAGAATCGGACTCTACAGATTGGAAGGCAAAAGGACAACTTTTTCCTGTAAAATCCATGGAGTACCAAATCAAGAATATTCTGCCCGCACAATAACAATACGTTCTTTATCTGACAAAAATGAGTTTACAAATCAGAATGACTTCACAACAGACTCTGACGGTAAGGCATTAGTTAGATTTCAATGTGTTGTTGAAGGGGCGATTACCGTGAAAAATACAGATAAATTCAATATAATTGCGGCTCCAAATGGCATTATTTCTATGTCGCTGCCGGAGGACATACAACTAAACACCGGTCGCGAAGAAGAATCTGATATTGAATTCCGTGAAAGATTTAAAAACGCTAAAACAACAAACGCAAAAAGCACTAGAAATGCTGTATTTGAAAATTTATCTAAATATGTAGACCATAGGTCTTATCTCAAATTGCATGCCTCTAATTCAGATGCAAACTTGCTTGCCGGACAAATCAAAATTATAGCTCACCCAAATACAACTGATAATATCTTTGCGCATGCGATATTTGACACTATTGTTGACGGTTTAGAGACTTTGGGGAACACATCAGTAACAGTATATGATTCTGAAGGTATCCCTGTAGAAATTAAATTCCAAAAAGCAACAGAAATTGCAATAGATATAGCAGCAGAAATTAAAATAAAAAGCGGCTACTACAGCAACACTGTAGCTAACAGAGCAAAGGAAAATATTCTTGAATACTTAAAAGAACACGTCTTCGGACTTGGTTCTACAATATACGCAACTGAATTCATTATCCCGATACTCGAAACCGATGGAATTGAAGCTGTTCAAAATATCAAAGTCAGACGTAACAATACAGCCTCTGAATTTCTTGACAATATTTCTCTTGAAGAAGACGAAATTCCGGCTTTCTCTACCGAAAAAATTTGCCTTACGATGAAAAATCGTTCATCTTAAACGTCTTTTGGAGTGATATTTTAAGTATCACTCCATTTTTTTAAATTAAAAAGGAGCAAAAATTATGCCTACAACATTTCAATTACCAAATTTGACAACTAATCCCAAAGCGCGATTAGCATACATTATTAACAACAAACAGTACACATTCTCTTTCCAGTGGCTCGACAGTTTTTGTCTGGTCTCAATCTATGTTATCAAAGACAATCAAAAAACTTATCTCATTAAAGGCAGAGCCATAACCCAAAATTCAGACTTAATTGAAAGAGTTAAAGACAGTAGTCTAATAACCGGACAACTTATCATAAAAAATAAGTACAATGAACAAACCGAAATTACACAAAACAATTTTCACACTGATTTTGAAATGGAGTACTATGACGAATAAATCTTTAAATTTTAACCTGAAACTAACTATTGCCGAAAGCGAAACAATTATTGATAAACTCGACATTAGTTTTAAAATGTACAAGAACAACAAACCGGAGGCTAATACAGCCTATATAAATATTTGGAACTTGAATGATACAATCTTTCAGGAACTCTCAGAAAAAGACAATCTAATAGATGTATACACAAGTTATGGTGAAGATGATCCCGCACTTATTTTCAGGGGTTACATTGAGCGCGACAAAATTCGCAAAGGCAGACCCGAAAATCGCGTTGACGAAGCTACATTAATTACCCTAAAAGACGGTCAAAACGCATTTTCAAAATTCATCAATTTAAATTACAGAGAAAAAACATCCTCCGCAAAAATAATACAGGACTGCATTAGTGCAACAGGCACCGGTACAGGTAGTATAAGCGAAAAACTCCCGGAAACACAATTTGACAATTACAAAGCCGTAGGTTACACCCAAAGTGTTCTGGATAAAATCTGTACCCCACTCGGGATATCCTTCAGTATTCAAAACAATTTGTTTCAACTTATTGCCCCGAATGAAAAATTTAACGGCGAAGAAACAGTAGTATTCAACAGCGAAAATTCTGCCAAACTTCACAAAAAAGGTACTGATGAAATTATTATAACAACAACTCTCACACCAAACCTGACTCCGAACGATTGGATTCAATGTGAATTTGATGAGTTCAAAGGCAATGCCCGAATTCGCGAAATTTATCACCACGGAAATAACTACGGTGAAGCTTGTTTAACAGAAATAACCATAGGATACAAAAATAATGACTAGAAATTGCAACGACAGTTTAAATGATATAATCGACGGTTTATATTCAACCACGCTTGTAGAAAAGCCGTGCAAAATAATAAATATACATTCACAATACAGCGTTGACATAGAATACTATGACAACAACAAAAGTGATTATCTGTACAAAGTTCCCGTAAAACACATACAAACCTCAAAAGCATATGTATTTCTCGGTCTGAATATAGGCGACAGAGGAACGGTGAGATTTTTTGACACTGACGTGACAAACTATATTCACGGCAGCAGCAAAACGAGCGAAGCCGTCAGAAAACATGACATCAATGATAATGCATTTTCCTGCGGCTTTTATCCCTCACCGGAGCAGTATGCTTTTCCGCAAGGAGACATAATCGTAGGAACGACTTCTGGTGCATCCGTAAACATCTCGGGAAACAATATTACAATCACCGGCGCAAATGTAACAATAAATGCCTCTGAGGTTACCCTCGGGGCACAGACAACTATTGACGGTAAAGTATTTTTAGAACACACGCACTCAAACGGTAATGAAGGCAATCCTACAGGGGCAGTAATTTAAAAAATGAAAGGGAAAAGATAATGACAGACATAAAAATGGAAAACAATCGTCTTGTAATGCAGGACGGTGATTTTGTATTAGTTGATGGCATAGACGAAATTAAGCAGCACATAATTGTGGCATTAAACACATTCTACAATGACTGGCTGCTTGATTATACTCGCGGTATTGATTATGCAACCGGAATGCGCAATACAGAATTTCTGGAACACGACGTCAAAAAGCAGCTTCAAGGAGTAAAAGATGTTCAATCAGTAGACAACTTTACTTTGAAGTTTGACAGAAGTGATTTAAAAATAAAAATAACCGCACAAATAAAAACTAAATATGGAAATATTGATATAAATGAAGAAATACAACAGTAAAGGAGGACAAAATGCCATTATATAATATCAGAAACACAGAACTCGTATGGCGCGGCTTAACCTTAACCGGATTTTCGGAGGTAAAAGTCGGCATAACGCAGACGGGCGGCAGCAATGTACAAGTTATAGGAATAGCAGGAGAATGCTTTACTCATCCCAACAACAAACGTATATGGACAATATCATCAAGTTTCAACATAAACAGCTTGAGTTATCCAATCTTGGAACAGGACAATTTAAATAACATAGAAGACACATTAATACTACGTGACCTCAACATTGGAACATCAGATATATATACTAACTGTTCGATAATGTCTATAACATCTGAAGACAATATAAGAAAATTAGTAACCTGGCACGCAGTAAAACGAAATGGACGATAATACACATAACATAAGGAGAAAAATTATGGCTAAAACGTATGCGGCTTTCTATCTGCCGCAAGAAGAACCGGTTGTACCGGTTGCAAATGAAAAAGAGGCGCAAAATCTTGCCAGTACTATCACCGGGGTTTGGAACAAAGCCTACAACTATGTCACTAACCTTGATGAAAATGACATCAGAAATATGACTGGAAATATGAATATTCAAGGTGGGGCATATTTCACTCAAAAATATGCGGCGGGAGCTCTCAGTAAAATTATTAATGGAGAGCCGGTCACTAACAAAACTATGCTTGATAGTCTGCTTAATACATATGCCCGGCTCTAAATGCGGGACTTGCTCAGACTGGATTTAACAGTTTAGTTGAGATGAGAAATGCTGTGCAAGCTGGGAATAACATCAATGTTCCTAACTTTATTCAGGGATTTGCTAATGGACTTAGTGTTATTCAAGATATGAGTATCGAAAAACCAAGTAAGTACGGTGAAGAAGTACCTATTGATGTTGTGACTGAATTAAAATATACTTATACATTAAAAACGCCAACACAAGAAGTATTGAATGGTGATAATATTGAAAAATATATTAACAATCTGAAAGACATAAAATGTCAACTAACAGCCACCATTAAAAATGAAAATGCTGAATTATGGCAGGTCAATGATTTTAATACTAAAATTATAAATATTATGAATAGTCAGAAAGCAATAACATTTAGGGTTGGTAAAAGCATTTATGAAGATTGTATTATAGAAACATATGCACCAACAGTAAAGACAATACATAGTTTTACCTTTACTTCTGACATAAGACTAAGTAGAAACTCAATAGGTAATTCTTACCAAAATGGAACAAAAAGAATAATGAAAATAAAACCTCCTGTTGGAGATTTTGATAAAATAAATTACAATCTTGCTGCAAAAGAAGTATATGGAGGAATTATAAGTTAACATTAATAATTGCGATATATTTTCAGATACCTATCAGTATTATAGTCTATTTCATATACACTTGGTCCTATTATGGAATATTTTTTCAGATACCTA
>CALUVG010000046.1 GCA_944324165.1 Candidatus Gastranaerophilales bacterium
CTGAAATCTTCTTTGCAGCTTCTTCCTCTACATAGGCCATTTTCTTTTTGAGGTCTTTGTTCTCCTCCAAAATATTGTCGGCCTCGTACAGCATCCCTATTTTTTCGTTCAACAATTTTATCGTTCCGCTCTTTTGTTGAATTTCGTTCTGCTGTTCTTGCGTTAACGATTTCATCTCTTGCATTACTGATAAAAGTTTTGAATTCTCCATATTCAATTCTTCGTTCTCTTGTGTTATTTGTCTGTTCTGTTGTGTTAATAGCTTGTTCTTCTCTTGTTCCTTGATGTAGAGGTCTTTCCAATTCTCTTTTACCAATAAGCAGTTCTGCATTTCGTTTAAATTCATTTTCCAATGTCTCCTTACTAATGTCTGCCTTAAATACTTCACTTAATCTTGTATCTCTAACTTTATTTCCAGCTTCATCAATAAAAAGTATCGTTTTTCTATTATTCCACACGGTCTCTATTCCATCTTTTTTGAGGATATTTATAAAATCGTCTTTATTAACAGCATTATTTTGAGCATCATTAACTTTAGCATAAACATTCAAAAGCCATGAAGAATAATTTTCATGCACTGATTTTTCAAGCACCTTTTGTACTTCCATTGATTGACCGCCGATGCTGTTAGTTTGGCCTTTAACAGGTATGGTAAGCCCTTGTTCTTTCGACTGCTCTATCAGGCGATTTTTAAATTTATTTAAATCATACTTATACCAACGCACCTTTTGTCCCGTTTGATAATTAACAGCATTAACTACAATATGGGCATGTTTATGAATTTTATCATCGTGCCCACAAATAAGTATTTGATGTCCTTTAAAATTAGGTGTATTCTCGGCAAGTTTACGGGCATTATCCATCACCCGTTCTAGCCCTACTTTTGCTGCTTCATCTGAAGATAATGAATATACTAAATGTATGCACTGCACACCTTCATGTTTATCGAATTTATCCCTAATATACAACATTTCAAAACTGGCAGTCTGTGCGTTGCAATCAATGCCGTCCATGAGAAAATTATCCAGTTTATTTTGACGAGAAACGTAATCAATGGTTCTTTTTAATGATGCCCCACTTCTAACTGCCTTAATAATAGCCATACTTTTCTCACTTCCTCAGTTAATCTTTTCAGTTCCCATTCTTCAACTAAATTTAACGTGTTTACTTTGCGTGCAATTTGATTTATATTGACTCCAATTTTCCTTATTTCTTCTTCAATGCCGTCAATATCATGCAGTTTGCGTATCTCCGCTCCAATAATTGCACGATAAATAAATTCCCGTTTGGACAATCCTGTCTGTGCTATTTTAGCAATAGCTGCATTATATTCTTTATCATTAAGACGTATTAAAAGAATTCTTTTTCTTTTACGATTTGGCTCTGTTGTACTCATAGTTTTTTCTCCGTTTTATTGGCTGCGTTAAGCAGCATGGCAACTTGTAAAGTTGCCGTTTGCAGCAGCTCCGCCGTCCTTACGGCCGTTGAATGCTGCTGCAAACAAGGGGGTCGAGGGGGAAGTATACCCCATCGCAAGATGCAAGTGGAATTCCACTTGCCAATCTTGCCTGTTGCATAAAGCAACAGTGCGGCGCCGGTTTACCACAAGTAAATGCACAGTGTTAACGTAAAAACATTGCCGCTTTAAACCGTAGCAGAATGTTTTTACAGTTAATCTGTGCTGTTTACGGTAAATCGGCGCTTCTTATTTTTTTGTTTCACTTTCTGCTTCTAAAGTATTTATATATTCTTTTATCTTAACTAAATCAGGTATAGATAACATTTGCAACTTTTCTACAATACTTCTGGTATGTTCGCCAATTCTAATTGGAATGGTTTTAAATCTATATTTTCTTTTTCTTCCTGCACCATTTCTTTTGCCACCCCAATTATCTTGATTTTGTACAGCTTTTAATTTTTCATAAAATAGTTTTGCCTTAGATGACACAATTAATGCTTTCTCAGAAGGATTATGGCTAAATTTTATACCTTCCAAAGACTTTGCCCTTGAAATTGCAACATATAACTGCCCTTCAGCAAAACAATCAGGATTTATAACAAGATTATCAAATGTTTGCCCTTGAGATTTATGGATTGTGATTGCGTAAGCTAACCTTAAAGGAAGCTGCGTAAACTTGCCAATTTCTTTTTTGATTATTTGCTGCATATCACCTATACCGTAAGTCCAATTACGCCAGGTGTATGGTTCAACTATTGTTGTTGTCCCATTATCAAAAGTAACTTCTATTCCGTTTTCCATAAATTTTTTAACATATCCTAAACTTCCGTTTTGATATCTATCATTTTTATCATTAACAAGTGCAACAACTCTTGTTCCAATTTTAAATGTTAATTTTTTATCTATTGGTAGCTCCTGCCATTCACCGGTAATAACAGCATTAAAACATTTACTTCTACCACCAATTTGTTTTATCTGTTCAAAATTAATTTTATTAACATACGAATTTTTAGCAGCAATTACAACAGCACTATCAACCAAAGGATTACTTTCAGTCTTTTTTGCAATCCAATACAAAGCATTTATATTTCCAACTCTTACTTGATTTAATTTGCGTACAAACTGTATATCGGTCTGTCTGTATACTTCTTCAAGCACGATACATTTAAAATTTAATTTATTCCAATATTTAGACTGAAAAGGAAATAAAGTTTCTTTTTCTTTACTTATAGGCGGAAGTTGCATAAAATCGCCGGACAAAATTATTTGCTTTTTAGAGATACCCGGGATTTCTGAAAGCATATATAACTCTTGGCAAATAAAATCAAAAATATCATGGCTGCACATACTAATCTCATCAATAATAACTGTCTTAGCTGCAATCAATGCTTCATTTACTTTTCTCGTACTGTCAAATCGCATTTCATCAGTAGGTATATTAAACAATTTATGTAATGTACAACCTCCTATATTCAAGGCCGCTATTCCTGTTGGAGCACAAACAACAACATTGTTTTTACTTTTTAAAAATTCTTTCAAAACATATGATTTTCCAGTACCAGCGCCGCCTGTTAAAAATACATTTTCTCCGTCCAACATGTACTTTAATGCGATTTTCTGTTTTTCATTCATCGCCATTATTATCAGCCTCTGTTTTGTCTAATTTAGCCAAAATAACTTTATCCCACATTGCTGCTAAAGATCGTTCCATGGAAGGCAAAACTTCTTGATATACCTTGCGGGTAAAAGATGGATCCGAATGGCCTAATCTGATAGAGGCAGCTTTAACATCAGCATTATGCTCTAACAGTAAACTACAATGGCTTCTTCTTATGCCATGAAATGTAAAGTTTTCATTTATACCTGCTGCCTTAACCATCCTTACAAAATACCTGCGCCTAAAATTCGAATAATTAAATGGTGTACCATTAGTATTCGTAAATACCAAATTGTAAATATTTTGATAGCAATCACCCATCGTCAAAGCAAACTCTCTTTGATAATTAAAAAATTGCAATAATTCATTTATTAAAACAGCTGGTGCAGCTATATTACGCTTAGAATTATTTGACTTCGGCTCACAAAAAATCTCTTCAAATGTTGCTTCACTTTTATTTCGTGCTAATTGCTTGTTTATAACAATATACCCTTGTTGGATATTAATACAGTCCCACGTTAACCCGCATATTTCAGAAATACGCATACCGGTCGAAAATGCAAGTAAAATTAAAATATAATTCTGCTTAACAATATATTGCGTTGCCAATCCATTTTTCCTGAATCGAGGATTATCCAAAGTTTCGTAAATATAATCGCCATTTTTTACAATATTCAGAAAACGAATAGTTTCTTCATCAGTCAAAGATATAGGTTCTCGTACTTGGTGCCCATGAACTGGCTTTGTTGCCCTAACAGGATTGTAATCAATCAGTTTATTTTTTATGGCATCATCATAAACCATAGAAAAATATTTGCGTATATGATTTATGCTTGCTGAGCTCAGTCCACCACCTTTAAAATGCCCATTAACTTTTAGTTCGTTAAAGTAACGTTGTAATTCAAAAGCCGTTAGCTCTTTTAGCTTTTTTTGTCCGAAGCGCATTACTATTTTGTTTAAATGCCCTTCATAAATACGTCTTGTACTTGGCCTTATTTCATTTTTCTTGAATTCATGTAACCATATATTTATCCATCTTTCTATAGTTATATCTTTGGATAGCTCAAGACCTCTATTAATATTATCAACCGTATCTTTGAGTTTTTTTATTACTAATGCTGTTGTTTTTCCATATATCTTTTTATGTTTCATGACACCATCTATTAATAAACTACCTTCCCAACACCAGCGGCCATTAGTTTTATCCCAGTAAAGGCTACCAGATCCAAATGGTTTTAATTCACTACTTTTCATCATACGTCACCAGCTTATAAGCAGCAGAATTGCAAAACTGGTAAACCCACCTCGCCGGAATCAGTATTCGTTTATTGGCCTGCACAACAGGAACTTGACCTCTCCTGATCATTAAATAAATACTTGCTTTCGACAGTATGTCAGAACCGATATAATCAGAAAATTGTTTAACTGTATAAAATCTTTTTTCGCTGCTCACTATTTGACTCATTTTGGTGTCGATATCTACGTTATCCATTTTTTCTCCGCCTTTCTTTTATTGAATTACTATCCCAGAGCTTACTTAAAGTAGAGGTTCTCATATGCAGTTTAGAAGCAATGTATGTTATATTATCACTATTCAATATAAATTCAGGATTTTCTCTCTTAAAAAGTTCAATAATTTGTAACCGCTTATTAAGTCTATATTTTTCCTGCCTTTGAGCAGATAAAGATTTCACTTCTTGCTTTTTCTTTTTATCTCTATATTGGCGTTGTCGTATCGCTTCTGGTCTATCACTTAGATATTTAATTCCAGATTGTGACGTAAGTTTATAAAACTGCGTGAGTAGTAAAGCTCCCTTTATATCATTTGTAACTATATCATTATTTTTGTTATCACTTATTTCGACAATTTTTACTAATTTTAACTCAATAAAAAATCTAAGCGCAGTATCAATATCCATCGAACTAAAATTACCACCCAATGGATACAGCTCTTCCTCAAGTTGCTCTATAATAGTGGTATATTCAACCTGCCAATATATGTATCCATTTTGACGCACAGCAATACTAAGTAGTTGCATGTATAACACAGCTAAGGCATATCCATTGCTTAATTTAAGCATTTTCTGAATTTTCGCGTTAAGCCAAAATTGCATGTTGACTTGATAAAATTTGAGAGCAATTAATTTTCCCATCTACTCACTCCACGTTAGTTTTATAAATGTAGTTCTATTATGTGATTTTTATTTTACTACTGTCTTTTTTATTAGTCAACATATATTTTACCAGTTTATTCTACTTATATGTGTATAGTTTGTAAAATAACGTTTATTTTGTTATAATTTTAATAAGCTACAGAATTATCATCTTTAAGTTACTAACTTTGCGTAATAGCAATTTATTATTATATTCAAGAGGTTAACAATGAATCCAAAAGATGTTTTTGCTGAAAACTTTAAAGTCATAAGATTAGCGCATGGATTAACTATGAATGATATGGCGCTTTTACTTGGATTTAAACAAAATTCTGCTATTGCTCAAATTGAAAAAGGAAAGCGTGGCACATCCATTGACATTTTAGTAGGTATTACTTCATTATTCTGCGTTTCGCTTGATTGGCTTTTAGGTTTTAATAATAATATTTATAATATAGCTTTAATCGAACGACAGGAATTGCTCATATTTTCTGTACCCATTGGTAGAGGTCATTTATTTTTTGAACTTGTGCCAGAAGAATATAAAGATGCAAATAAAAGAGCAAAATTTTATAGCATCAAAGAAAGAGCTAATATTATATATTTAGTTTATTATGCTAATTTTCTCAGCAGAATTGCACCAGAATTACAATTAAGTCAAGAGGATAGCAAATCATTTATAATAAAAGGTTATCAATTTTTTGAAAGTTTAAGAAATATAAATAGACGTCAATTTAAAACACGAGAATCTGAATACGAATTCGTTATTACTTCACTTAATGAATTACTTAATTCTCCTGAACATTTTATTGAAAATGATAACAACGAACGAATCCCTTCAGGAAAAGATCTATGTATGTTCGATATTGAAAAGCAAATTCAGAACTTAAATAGAACTTATTAAATAAAAAAGGAAATGCTCAGCGATATTATAACGCAGCATTTCCTTTTTTATTTTATTTATATTATAGTGACATTTGTAACGCTTTTTTGTTTTACAACTTCGAAGTCCCGCATGAATAGGGAATCTACGCGCCTATAAAAATCAAATTCTGTAACGTAACAGAAGTAACAAAACGTAACAAATTGTTACGTTTTGCGTTACAGAAAGTGAAAAATATCTAAAAGCGGCATCGTCTTCTCTTTTTTGCTTCTCTTATTTTTTGACTGTTTGTATAAATATAAAAAGCCGCGTATAATTACACGACTTTATTTTTAGTGGTGATCCCGGGCAGATTCGAACTGCCGACCCTTCGCTTAGGAGGCGAATGCTCTATCCAACTGAGCTACGGAACC
>CALUVG010000047.1 GCA_944324165.1 Candidatus Gastranaerophilales bacterium
CCCGGCGTATTTGCAGGCGGCGACATTGTAACCGGTGCCGCAACCGTAATTTCTGCCATGGGCGCAGGCAAAAAAGCCGCTCAGGCCATTGATGAATATTTGAAGAATAAATAAGCATATATAATTTACTATAAAAACAAAAGGTTTACCTGTATAATATAAATATAGGTAAGCCTTTTATTTTATTTAAAGCGGGGTGCTGATTATGGCAACTATGCAGGAAATTATTCAAAAATATAACCTTGAAAATCTTGGCGGCAATGATAATTTTATAAACGATAAATTTGATGCCAGAGAATGGTCAGCTCCTATTATACAAGAGCCGCAAGTTTTAAAAGAATATCTTGATGCTTCCGGCATTGTTGGTTCAACTATCAAAGAAATTGCAGTAGTTCATCAAAACTATCACGTTTATAACAGAAACATTTTTTATCTTGAAAACGGAAGAAGTAATAATTTTTACATTGAAGATATATTAGACCCTGTAATTATAATTACTGATAAAGGTTGTTATGAGGTTGATTTTAGCGAATCAAGTACAGTACGTTTGACTAAAGACTGCTTGAAACGCTGCATGTATGATTTTGAAAATAGTTTTTATGAAGATAAATTAGATTTACACAAAACATTTTCAATTTTAAAACAAAAACAAATTATTGGTTTTACAATTAAAGAACAGGATTTTGACCATGCTGATGATGATTTTACCGGTTCTTATGGCATTCGTCTTGACAACACACAAAAATCATATATAAAAGAATTGATTTTCTTTACCAATGACAACAGAAAGCTTGTATTTATTAACGATTTCAATGATGGAATTTTATATTTACTTGATGCAGATGTAGAGAAAGGCTTTAAAGATTGGTGATAATATGGATACAAATAAAGTTTATTTTAAACTTCATAGTTTATGTGGAGCAACCCTTCATTTTGAATTTGGCAATAATAACGAAAATTATATTTATTGTTTTGATGAAAATTTAACAGATGCTGTGCCGAATATGGTAAAAATGTATAATAAATTACAAAATTATGAAGATTATAGATTTGAAGCATCGTATGATGGAAAAATTGCTTTTTCTGCCAAAAATTTAAATAAATCTTTAATTCAAATAACAATTGGTTATAGCGAAGGTGATATAAAGGCAGATTTATGCGGAAGATTATCCAGAGAAGAATGTTTAACAATGTTTGAAAATTTATTTGATGATATTCTTAACAATAAAGATTTTCCTCATCAATTTCCGTGTTTTTGGGATAATAATGAAGAAGAATACGAGAAATTTAGTGATGTAGCAGATAAAATTTTTGAAGAATTAGTTGCTAAAAAGTATTGTGATAATGATTTAGATATATGCGACATTATTGATAATGTTATGTGCAGAGAGCTTGTAAGCATAACACCTGAGGGGATTGAATACTATCAAAAATACAAAAGGATGCTTGAAAC
Source organism: Candidatus Gastranaerophilales bacterium (assembly GCA_944324165.1). Lineage (GTDB taxonomy): Bacteria > Cyanobacteriota > Vampirovibrionia > Gastranaerophilales > Gastranaerophilaceae > CALUVH01. The sequence continues at coordinate 1,454 of CALUVG010000047.1, forward strand.
AAGAACTCTGCCAGAAGGTTGGGCAAAACGTTCTGATCTTGACCCGATAGGCGATTCTATTGTTAATTATATTAAGCAGCATACAAAATAAAACTGTTATTAAAAGCGGTTTGCCTGTATAATATAGGTAAACCGTTTTTATTTTACACGCAAAGGATTGAATATAATGGCAAATAAATTAGAATTAACCTGGTACGGCAAAGAAAACGAACCAAAAATTGAGCCGCGCCTTTTGATAGAAAATAAAGAACTTTCCAATACCGATAATGACCTCGATACTGAAAATATGCTTATCCACGGCGATAATTTACTGGCGTTGAAAGCATTGGAGAATAAATATGCCGGGAAAGTAAAGTGCATTTATATTGACCCGCCGTATAATACCGGTAGTGCTTTTGAGCATTATGATGATAATTTAGAACATAGCCAATGGTTAAGTTTAATGAAACAAAGACTTGAAATTTTGAAAAAGTTATTAAGTAATGATGGTAGTATTTTTATTCAAATTGATGATGAAGAACAAGCCTATTTAAAAGTTTTATGTGATGAAGTGTTTGGTAGAAGAAATTATATTAGTACAGTTAGTGTTTTAATGAAAAATATCGCTGGTGCTTCAGGTGGAGGAGAAGATAAAAAGCTAAAAAAGAATATAGAATATATTTTAATTTATACTAAAGATTATGATATGTTACAGCCATTTAAACCAACTTATTCATATAAACCCATAAGTAAGTTAGTTGAGGATTATAGAGAAGAAGGAAAAAGCTGGAAATACACAAGTGTATTGGTTGATAGCGGTAATAAAATCTACATTGGTTCTACTGCCGATGGCGATGGCAATGAAATTAAAATTTATAAAAGAGAAAATTATGTAATTAAGTCAATAAATGCTCTTATGCGTGAAGAAAATATAACAGAATCAAAAGCTTATAACAAATATGCCTTAAAAATTTTTCAAACAGCTATGCCCCAAAGTTCAATACGTCCTCGCGTTATGCAAAAAGTGCAAGAATTAAATATATCAGGAGATTTATTTTCTATTGAATATATACCTAAAACTGGAAGAAATAAAGGTTTATTATATGAACAGTTTTATAAAGGCGAAAATTTTAGACTGTTTGCATGGTTAAAAGATGTAGCAGAAGAAATTGACGGAGAAGTTTATAAAAAAGAATTGCAAGGCACTTATTGGGATTTTGTTGGTGAAACAAAAAATCTTACCAAAGAAGGCAACGTTGAATTTCCAAATGGGAAAAAAGCAGAAAAACTCATTGAGCGTGTTTTAAAACTTTGTACTAAAGAAAATGACCTTGTACTCGACAGCTTTTTAGGCAGTGGCACAACCGCAGCTGTTGCCCATAAAATGGGGCGTAAATGGATTGGCATTGAAATGGGCGAACACGCTTATACCCATTGCAAAGTACGCCTTGATAAAGTTATCAGCGGCGAAGATAAAGGTGGCATTACTAAAAGCGTAAACTGGCAAGGTGGAGGTGGCTACCGTTTTTATGAACTTGCGCCGACTCTTATCAATCAGGACGCTTTTGGCGAATACATCATAAACAAAGAATATAATGCCGATATGCTTGCTGCCGCTGTTGCACTGCATGAAGGTTTTAGCTATAACCCTTCGCTGGAAACTTTTTGGAAACAATCTACCGGCAGCGAAAACAGCTATCTGTTTGTAACAACAAAGCATATAACTGCCGCATATTTGCAGGCAATTAAAGATACTATGCAGGATAATGAATATTTGATTATTGCCTGCAAATCTTATGATGAAAAAGCCGCCAATGCTTTTAGTAATATAGTTATTAAAAAAATTCCGCAAATGCTGTTAAACCGCTGCGAGTTTAATAAAGATAATTATAATTTGAATATAGTTCATCCGCCTGTTTACGATGAGGTAGAAGATGATGAGTAAAGCAGATTTTTTTAAATATACAACAGAATATATCAGCGGCGTAATGTCGCTGCGTAAGCCGCAGGCAGAATCGCTTAAAATACTTGATAAAATTATGGGTAGTGTAAACCTTGCCAAAAATGCAGATTTAAATAGCAATTTAAGCATTGTTAACAGCCTGTACCCTATTTGTAGCAGTTTTGAGCGCGAATTTATGTCTTTAACTTTTGCACTGGCAACAGGTGTCGGCAAAACAAGGCTAATGGGCGCGTTTATTGCATATTTATATACGCAGCATAATATCCGCAATTTTTTTGTGGTTGCGCCCGGCACAACGGTTTACGAAAAATTGAAACAGGATTTAGGCAACCCAGCCAACCCCAAATATGTGTTTAAAGGGCTTGGCTGTTTCACCAGTACGCCATACATTATTGCTGATGACGATTACCGCGATAAAAGTATCAATCTTGCCTTAAATGATATTAACATTTTTGTTTTTAATATTGATAAATTTAATAAAGAAGAAAGCAAAATGCGCGATATTAACGAATATCTCGGTCAATCATTTTACGAAGAACTTGCTGCGCTTGATGACCTTGTTCTTATTATGGATGAATCGCACCATTACCGCGCTAAACGTGGATGGAGTGCATTGAATGATTTACACCCTTTATTAGGGTTAGAACTTACAGCAACGCCGTATGTTAAAAACGGCGCCAAACAGGTTAATTTTAAAAATGTAGTTTACGAGTATCCGCTTTCGGCAGCTATTGCCGATGGCTATACCCGTACGCCCATGGCACTAACCCGTAAAGATATAGATTTTTACAATTTTGGCGATAATGAAACTGATATGTTAATGCTTAATGACGGTTTGTTGAATCATCAAAAAGTAAAGGCTGAACTGCAAAGTTATGCTCAAAATAATAATTTGCCGGTTGTTAAGCCGTTTATGCTTGTTGTTTGCAAAGATACGGAACACGCCAAGGTTATTGAAGATTATATCAAGTCGGATGATTTTGCAAACGGCGATTACAAAAATAAGGTTATTACAGTTCATTCTAAACAAAGTGGGGCAGAGAGCGATGCCAATATGCAGCTTTTGCTTTCAGTAGAACGTGCCGATAACCCGGTTGAAATTGTTATTCACGTTAATATGCTTAAAGAAGGCTGGGACGTTAATAACCTTTATACCATTGTGCCGCTGCGCACGGCGGCGTCCAAAATTCTGCGTGAACAAATGGTTGGCAGGGGCTTACGCCTGCCGTATGGCAAACGTACCGGCAATGAAATTGTAGATTGCGTTGTTTTAACTGCCCACGATAAGTTTGACGATATTATTAGAGAAGCGCAACGCGGCGATTCCATCTTTAAAGCTGGTAATGTTATTTTTGCAGAAACGCTTGAAAAACAGCATACAGAGGCTGCGCAAATTACTTTGGTTGAAGCGCCTGATGAAGAAGCGGAAGCGGTGTGCCAAAAGCTTAATTTAACGCCTAACAAAGCTTCTTACGATTTTGTAAAAAATACTGAAACTCAAATTACCGAAGTAATGACAGGGTTTTTAACATATCGTGAAAATGCTAAAAAAAGTTATACTCATAATTACGAATCAATTAAAGAAAAACTCAAAGAAGAAATTGTGCAAAAGGCAAAAGAAAACAAAGACCTTGGAGAAATTTTCTCAAAAAACGAGTTTCCTTTAGCAGCGTGGATTGATGAAAAAGCAGATAAAACATATAAGCAAATTAAAGAAAAGTTTATACCTATCCCGCAAATTAAAGTTAGTGACAGCGGCGTACAGGAATATTGTTTTGTTGATTTTGACCTTAATTTAGATGAATTTAAAAGATTTGTACCAATCGAAAATGAAATTCTAATTCAAAATTTAACAGACCCATCTGAAATGCTGCACATTAAAGGACATGCTATTGATTTTGGCGGTTATAATCCTTTAAAAAAGATTTTAGCTTTTTTGCGCGAAAAACCTGAAATTGATTATGAAAAATGTTCAGATTTATTATTTAAGTTAATCAGCCAATGCTGTGCATATTTTGAAGATAAGCACGGCGAAAACGGTATGCAGAACATTGTTATGATGTATAAACGGAATATTGCCGAAATAATTTACAAGCAAATGATGCAGCATTTTTATTGTGACGAGGGTTTAATTGTTGAAGAAGTTTTAAGCGGGCGCAACTATAACTTGCGCAGCAATTATACTTTTATTAAAAAATTAAATTTATGTGATACTTTTACTGCGAATGAAGTAAGAAATATTTTGTTTGAAGGCATAAAAAAGGGTGTATTTGCAACAGCAAAGTTTGACAGCACGCCTGAAGTAAATTTTGCACGTTTACTTGAACGTGACCAGGATGTTAAAAACTGGTTGCGTCCTGCTGCGCAGGAATTTAAGTTGACTTATAATAACGGCAATCAATATCATCCTGATTTTGTTGTAGAAACAGAAAATATAATTTACTTGACAGAAGTAAAAGGTGAGGACAAATTAAATGACCCCGATGTAATTGCTAAAAAGAAAACTGGTATCAGATATTGTCAAATTGTTACAGAGTGGGCAAAAGCAAACGGTTATAAGGAATGGCGCTATTTGTTTATACCTTCCCAGCAAATACGTTCCAATTCTACCTTTAAAAATTTAGCTGCGCAGTTTACGGAAAGCTAATAACAGTAAAATTACGCTGTTTACCTATATAATAAATGGTAAGCAGCGTTTTTATTTGTAGAAATTTATTGTATATTGTAAAAATCATTATACTTGTATACAATCAAAACAAAATGACATCTGCCTGTATTTGGTGTATAATAAATAATGATATGGTTTACAATAATTAAAATTTTACGAG
>CALUVG010000048.1 GCA_944324165.1 Candidatus Gastranaerophilales bacterium
CCTTACTCTCTTTATCGGTTATTTCCTATTTTTTCTTTAATTTCTTCTCTATTTTTCGTAATATTTCTTAATAAAAATCATACAAATAATGTAGAGTAAAAGACCTCAATGGTGCATGAACACTGGATAAACTGAAGTTTATAAATTATTTTAAAATTTTATCTAATTTGTTAATAACAAATTGCATCGCGCCTTGTTGATCATTAAAGATTGTTTCGCAATCTTTACAAGCTTTATTATAAAAATCTTTATCAGAAAGTAGTTTATGCATATATGATTCTAATTCTTCAGGTGTTTTCACTACTTTTCCGGCATCGGATCTTGTTAAAATACCATATATATCACGGAAGTTATGAATTGAGGGACCAGAAATTGCCGGTTTAGAATAAACAACAGCCTCAAGAGGATTATGACCTCCTGTTTTATTGAAACTTCCTCCGATGAATGCGAAGTTGCAAATTTGATAAGTTTTGCTTAATTCTCCGAGTGTATCCAGTATTATAATATCTTTTTCATTAAAGTTATCTTGTTTTGAACGCAATCCTGACCCTAATCCGGTTGCTTTAGCCAGTTCAAGCGCATGTGCCGCTCTGTTTAAGTGCCTCGGGGCAAGCAGCAATTTGATATCAGGAAACTCTTTTTTGAGATGTTTAAATGTACTTATGACAATTTCGTCTTCACCCTGATGCGTGCTGCCGGCAATTATAATTCTGCCTTTACCCATATCAATTTTATCAGGTGATTTTTTTATATCGAATTTAAGATTTTTCATTACTTCAGTATTTTCAGGTTTAGCCCCAATACTGATAAGTTTTTGATTGTCGTATTCGCTTTGTGTATAAATACCGGAGTAAAAATTAAGAATGTATTTAAAGAAGAAACGAAGTAATCTGTAAGATTTGTATGTAGAATCAGAAATTCTTCCGTTAATGACATAAAGAGGTATATTTCTTTTTTTGCAATTATAAGCAAATGTAGGCCACAATTCAGTTTCCGCTATCATTACAACTGAAGGATGGATTTTGTCAAGAAAACTATTTACGCAAAATGGAATATCAAACGGAAAATATGTAATAAAATCTGCTATTTCGCTATATTTTTTGTGTGCAATTTCCTGTCCTGTTTTTGTTCCGGTTGTGACCACAATTTTGTGAGTCGGAAATGTCTCACGGGTCTTTTTGATAAGATTTTCGAGTGCGATGACTTCTCCTACCGAAACCCCATGATACATTATAACCTTGTCTCCTAAATCTGGAGAATGAAATAATCCTAGTTTTTCTTTCCAACCGTATAAAAATTTACCGTTTATGGCTCTAACCAGATAAACGAACGGCAGAGTAATAATAAATAATATTGTTGTAATAAGTCCATAAATATACATAATAAGTTAATTATACATGATAAACTAAATAATATCCAGTTTGTTAATTTATTTGTATTGTGGAATGAATTTTTAATAAAGCTTATTGACAAGGTGTCTGAAAATTTATAGAATTGTGGTATGGCGATAGTGTATTTAAGCTTAGGGTCAAATAAGGGCGATCGTATCGGATATGTACAGCAGGCAACCGGGTTATTAGGGGCTTTGGATTCTGTACGTATTATTAGGACGTCTGCATTTTATGAAACTGAACCATGGGGAATGGACACTGATACATGGTTTGTTAATGCTGTAGTTGAAATTAAGACCCAACTATCTGCGCATGGACTGCTTGCCGAGTGCCAAAGAATTGAGCGTCAGTTGGGTAAAACTAAACGTGAAGGCGAAGATTATCAGGATAGGACTATAGATATTGATATCTTATTTTATAATAATGAAATAATTAATGACGATACGCTTACCGTTCCGCATAAATATTTACATCTAAGAGCATTTACACTTGTGCCGCTGCTGGAATTAATTCCTGATTATGAACATCCTGTACTGCATAAGACAATATCAGAATTGCATAATGATTTAGAAAATCCTGAAATGGTATTTTTATATGGTACAAGAGTCGAAATATAGGGTTGGAATTGTTGGCGGCGGACCGGCAGGGTGTATTTGTGCGTATTTTTTGCAAAATAATTGCGATGTGACCATATTAGAGGCGGTTTCGCCTTTAAAAACGCTGTTACCGACCGGCGGCGGGAGATGTAATCTTGCGCATTGTGAATATGATTTTAAGGAGCTTGCTGCAAATTATCCCCGCGGTGAAAAATTTCTATATTCAATTTTTTCTAGATTTGCGACTGCTGAGACGCTGGATTTTTTTCACAATATAGGTGTAGAAACTTATGTGCAGGATGACAGGCGGATTTTTCCTACATCTAATTCGTCTGTCGATGTTAGAGACAAATTTTTAAAAGCAATTAGCCATACAAACATTATTAACGAAAAAGTTTTAAGGGTTAATAAAAATAATAATGTATTTAATGTTGTTACAGATAGTGCAAGTTATGATTTTGATGCTGTTGTAATCAGTATTGGCGGGCATTCTTCCTACAATATGTGCAAATATTTAGGACATAATATTATTGAACCGCGTAAGGCTCTTGTCGGATTGCAGACAAAAGAGGATTTATCAGAACTTGCCGGTGTTTCTATAACTTTGGCGCAGGGAGATTTACTGTTTACTCATAAAGGAATTTCAGGACCTTATGCGTATAAATTGTCTTCAATAAAAGCACGTGACAGTTTTCCTTATAGTATTAAATTGAATTTCGTAAAGGATTTAGATTTACAGCAAATGTTAAATGATAATCCGCATAAATCAATAAAAAATATTTTGTCGGAAGTTGTACCTAAGTCGTTTGCGGTGTATTTATTGCACATGTTAAATATTAATATGGAGACAAAAGCGCATCAAATAAATGGCAAATTAAGAGATAAAATTCTGGAAGGCTTAAATAATTTTGATCTGACTATTACAGGAACAGCGTCAGGCGGTGAGGTTGTGACCTGCGGCGGGGTAGATTTAAAAGAAGTAAATGCAGCAACTATGGAGTCTAAAATTGTCAGTAATCTCTATTTTGCCGGTGAAGTTCTTGATATTGACGGTTTTTGCGGAGGGTTTAATCTGCAAAACTGTTGGTCTACAGGTTATGTGGCAGCTCAGGCTATTCTATGTAAAGCAGTTTGTTAATATTTACGTCAAGTGCATTTGCAAGTTCCAGAATTTTTGCAAGTGACATATTTATGCGTCCGGTTTCTATTTTGCCAATATATGTTGGATGAACACCCATTTGTTCTGCAAATTGTTCCTGTGTAACGCCTTTTTTCATGCGGGCAAATTTTACATTTAACCCAAATTTTTTAAGTAATTCTTTTTTATCCATATACATTATATATTTGTAGCCCACTTGACAATTTTTGACTATAGAATTATATTTGTGAATATACATATATATAATTCTATAAAATAAGATATAAAATGCAGAAAGGAGTAAAAAATAATGCAAAATATTTTCAAATACAAGTCGGGCTTTACACTTGCAGAGGTGTTGATAACACTTGCTATAATAGGTGTCGTTGCAGCAATGACTATTCCTTCACTTGTTCAAAAATATAATGAACGCGTAAGAATTACCCAGTTGAAAAAAGTATACTCAGTACTATCAAATGCATACAATTTAGCCGTTGCTGATTATGGACCATTTGAAAACTGGGGGCTTGCGGGAACAACTGATGAAGTTGATGATGACGGTAATATTACTGTCACTGATTATTCCGGCATGGAAAAAATGGCAGAAATATTGGCAAAATATATGAAGGTTGATAAATGGTGTGAAGTTGGAGAAGTATGCTTTCCGCATAAAGTCCTTTCTTTAGATGGAGATTTTGTAATAAGCGATGGTGCAAAAGAAGCAAGATCAAAAACATCATTTTACCTTCAAGACGGAACCTATATTCAAATGGGATATGTTGCAGAAACATATAATCAGTGGGGAAAATATGCAGATATACTTGTTTATCTGCCGGTATCGGGCAATAAGGATGTCCGTAGAGGTGAGCACGCATTCTATTTTATTATAACTAAAAAAGGAGTTCTGCCATCAGGTTATCAAGGTGATCCGTCTACCCCGTTTAATCCGACATGTAGCAAAAGGCAAACAGTTTATGGTCAGGGCTGCACCGCATGGGTTCTTGAAAATGAAAACTTTGATTATTTAAAATGTGATGATTTGGATTGGGGTACAAAAACAAAATGTGATTAGATATTTATAAGAAGGGTTGAAAAATTCCGAGTAATATGTAATAATGGAGGTATGGATATATATTGAGGAATTTTGATGGCAGGGAAGCTGGCAGAAGAATTAATAAATAAAGTAGGTTGGGGTTTCCACCCCAACAAAGAAAATGTTGTTGTGTTGCAAAATTCCTGTGATTGTGAAAGTTTGACCGACAAAAATACGGCACTCACTCCACTCTCCACACTCACCACTGCCCCGTATGGGGCTGTAACCCGCATGAATAGAGGCTTTGCGGGGGGGGGGGGTATCTAACTTCAAGCCCCACAAGGCTTTCACATACATCATTCAAAAATGTAACCGACTTAACGTCTTAGCGGATTTGCGTACGGATGTAGCGAACGAATGTGAGCAAATCCGGATAGCGAACGGAATGAGCCGGCTTGTGCGTAAGCACAAAAGGCGAGACTCCGTGAGCGTGGAGCAAATCCAAGACACGTCTTATAGTCTTAACGTCTTTAAAAGAAACACAAGTTAGGCAACTTGTGCGAAAATATATAAACCTTTAAAAGGTAACCTGTAGAGTATAGTTAATGTAATAATATAACCCAAAGGAGGTAAAAAACAAATGGGAAAAGATTTAAAAAGTATTATTAATCCGAACGTAATTAATCACGTAGAAACAAAGCCTAAAAGATGTAAAGGACTTAACGTCCTAACGTCTTATCGTCTTAACGTCTTTAAACACAAACCCGCCTTCACCCTCGCCGAAGTCCTCATCACCCTTGCAATCATCGGTGTCGTGGCAGTGCTGACAGTACCTGCATTAATCCAGAATTACAATGCAAAGGCATGGGAAACCGCACAGAAGGTATTCACCAACCGCCTTGAAGTCGCAACAAGACAAATGAATACAGAGGAAAAATTAGCGGGCTATTCAAATACAATGGACTTTGTAAACGAATTGAAGAAATACATAAAAATAACGCGCGTATGCGACAACAGCAATATTACAAAATGTTTTGACAAAGAAGTCATTTGGAATGAAGGCGAAGACCCGATAGACATGTCCACAATCAAAAATGCCGCATCACTCGGTCAAGATGATTGGGATACTGATACCGTTGCAGTTCAGTTTGCCAATGGCGTGAACGCAATAATAGCTTATAATCCAAATACAACACAGGAACCATTTAATAATCAGTTTAGCGCAACAAGCAATTCAATGGCAATTCTATATGATGTGTCAGGCAACAAAAATCCTAATACAAATGGTAAGGATATAGGCAAAATAAACGTAGAAAATCTTGCAGGCGTAACGGGCTGTATGATACCTGAATTAGCAGATACTATGTGCATAACACAAATATTAGCCCCGGGCACAGGATATAGCCCGATGACATATGCAGAATGTACAGAAGCAAAAGATAAAGGAGAAATAGATGTGCAATATTGCTACAATGGCAATGACTACTGGGCAGGTGCAGTAAAAGCATGTGGCGGAACAAGTAACCTGCCAAGCCAAGATCAGCTAACACAGTTAGCAAATTATATCTACAATACAGATAGCGTAAGCTCAAGTGGAACAACGAGTGGCTTAGCAATGGACACAACCAAAGCATCTCAATTCCTCTCAGCCTCACCATCTTCAAGATGGTTCTATGTTTGGTCTGGGCAGGAGTATAGTCAGTACGGCGCGTACGTCCGCTCCTTTGACTCTACCAACACGTACTACTACGACCGCAACCGCAACAACAACAGCTTCCTCGCGGTATGTATTGGAGAATAATGCACTAATAGACAGTTTCGTAGATATTTCTCTTGAATATTACGAAAAAGTAACAATTAATTATCAAATAAAGATTTCCAAATAATGTTAGAGATT
>CALUVG010000049.1 GCA_944324165.1 Candidatus Gastranaerophilales bacterium
TATCTATTCGTTCTTCTGCCAGCTTTCCTGCCATCCAAATTCCTCGTTTTTCATTCATACTTACATTATTACATATCGCTCAAATTTTTTCAAGTGTTTTACTGATAACAGCGAATTATGCGTCAGATTTATAATTGCCACATCTCGCATTCATACAACCTAATCTATCAGACCCTCCACAATTCGATAAATTAATTTTATATCATTATCGTCTGCACTGCTGATTAACCTCAGAAGTTCTTCTCTTAATTCAGAGGCTGATTTGAGATGATTGAACATATATAACTTATATGGTTCAACACCAAGTGCCTCAGCAATTTTTTCAAGGTTTTCATCTGAAGGGTGATAAAGTCCTGTTTCTATTTTGCTGATACTTGTAGACCCTAAATCAGTTAATTCCGCAAGATATTCCTGCGTGTAGTGTTTTGCTATCCGCAATTCTTTTATTCTTTTTCCAAGTAATTTCTTTAAATTAGACATATCAATATTTTCATCCATTATTTAAAACAAGTTAACTAATCTAAGCCCCAAAAAAGTCTTGACAATTTGGGGTTAAACGCATATAATTGTTGCAAAGATACAAAAACATTATGTGATTTTGCTGCTTTACAGCAAGAAAGGAGATATATGAGACAACTCAAAGCCTTTACTTTAGCGGAAGTCTTAATTACGCTGGCGATAATAGGCGTGGTGGCGGCTTTAACAGTGCCTGCGTTAATGCAAAGCTATAAAAAGAAAGAATATTCTACAAAGCTAAAGAAGTTTTATTCTACTATGCAGCAGGCAATTGAACTCTCTACTGTACAAAACGGCGATGTTGAAACCTGGACCCAAAAAGAATTTATTGATTCAACCGATTTGGATGAAAATGAAAAAGAAGAAGCTAGATTAACAAATGCTAAAGATGGATTTGAATTTGTTCAGAAATATATTTTACCTTACATGAAGTATGTAAAAATTGAAGAAAATCAACCTGTTACGCTATCTAGCGGTGTGCTACTCAAACTTTCCAAAATTTATTTGAATGACGGGTCTAGTTTTTATATGAAAAATGGTGCTTGTATTGATATTATATATGATGTAAACGGAGATAAAGGTCCTAATACAATTGGATATGACATGTATTATTTTCTGTTTTCTCCACGTGTAGCTCCAAGAGCTGCATATTTCGACAGTGATAAACAATATTTTGGTACGTATGGATATAACCCGCGGCGTTCTTATCCGGAAGGTTATCGTGAAAAAATACGTTCATTATGTCTTAAAACTACCGCCTACTGTTCAGAATTAATTTATCTGGACAACTGGGAATATGCGGATGATTATCCTTACAAACTTTAAATATTAGAATGCAAATTAAGTACACAAAAGGCAGTGTATTTAACTTACATTGCCTTATCTGATTATTAAAATATTAGTTACATTTAGTTTTTGTGTCCCAGTCTAAATCATCGCATTTTAAGTAATCAAAATTTTCATTTTCTAACACCCATGCTGTGCAGCCATACCCGTTTTGTTCATCGGGCTTATTAATGTTGCATCTGTTTGAAAATGTTTGTGAAAATTTTGTGTTTCATTCTAATTCCTCCTAAAAATATGAGTATTACACATATATACTACAAGTTATACTAATGTTTATTAATATATTATGCGTAAAACTCTGTTTTATAAGCGCGGCTTTTTGTCCACAATATTTATTAATATAAGGAATTATTGATGAATCTTAAAAAAATGTTCGGGCAAAATTTACAAAAATATCGCAAGCTGAGAAAGCTTACGCAAGAAAGTTTGGCAGAAAAAGTTGGCGTTGATGCAACCAGCATTAGTTCCATAGAGACAGGAAAATTTTTCCCTACAGCTGATAATTTACAAAAAATTGCAAATGCTCTGAATATAAAATTGGAAACACTGTTTTGCTTTGATAATCTTAATTCAAATGAAGAAATTTACAGAGAAATAACAGGTATCATTGCAGAATTCAAGGATGATTCCGTAAAATTGAATGCAATAAGATGTTTTTTGCGTACTTTAGTTTAAATTAATAACCAATCATCCAGCTGAAAGGAGCAGATTTTGCAGGCTGCTTTTCAACACTTACAATAGATTTTACAGCTGGAACTTCAATAACTTTTTCTGCTTTTTGCAAGATATTTTTCTGCATCATAGTTGTGTCAACGTTGTTAAAAGATTTAAGTTTATCCAGACTGCTTTGTAATTCAGCATTCTCATCATTCAATGTTGTAATCTGTCTTGAAAGAGTATTTAATGTTAATTCACAGCTCATAGCAAAATAGTAGCTTACAAAAGCTGCAATAACCAGTAAACCTAACAAACCACATAACGTTTTATTGACTTTTCTAATCGCCATAGCTTTAACCGAATCTTCTTGTTGAAAATAACCTTCAATAACCGGTGCATTCTGCCTTACAGGTGTTTCTACATATTGTTGAGAATATCTGTAGATATATGCTTCATTGTCCAATCTTACTCTTGCTGTGTTCAAAATTCCTACCCCAATTTTGTTCAAAAGGTTTGCACTATACTATTTGGTTGTTTCCCGTCTTATACACCTTGCTACTCTTAGTTTAGCACTTCTTGAAGGCGGATTTTCTTTAATCTCCTCATCACTTGCAACTATTGGTTTTTTGTTTACTAATTCCAATACTGGCGGTGGACAGTGACAAATCATTTCATTTTTGTCACAGTGACACTTTTGCGAGTGATATTTGAATAAGTGTTTCACAAGCCTATCCTCAAGCGAGTGGAAACTTATCACACTTATTATAGCACCAAAGTCCAATAAATCCAACACATCATTCAATGTATTTTTTACATTTGTTAACTCTTGATTAACCTCAATACGAATAGCCTGAAATACGCGTGTAGCGGGATGAATAGAGGATTTTATATGCGGGGTGCATTTGACGATTAAATCCGCCAGTTCACAGGTAGTTTCAAGCTTTTTCAGCTTTCTTTGCTCTACAATTTTTTTAGCAATTCTTTTGGAAAATCTTTCTTCTCCGTATTCGGAAAAAATTCGTACAAGATCATTTTCTGAATACCCGTTTACAACATCATAGGCAGAAAAATTTGCATCCTGATTGAAACGCATATCCAGCGGAGCGTCTTTAGAAAAGGAGAATCCGCGTTCAGCTTTGTTAAATTGATGATAGGACGCCCCCAAATCAAACAGTACACCTCCGGTTATTTTTTCTATTCCAAGATCATGTAAAACTTTCTTAATATTTGTATAGGAGTTTTTCACTATTGTTAAGTTTTTGTAATTTTTAAGTCTTTCGGAGGCAGCTTTAATGGCATCTTCATCAACATCAAAGGCAATAAGTTTTCCATTAGGCTGAATTCTGCTTAAGATGAGCCCGCTGTGTCCGCCTCCGCCCAGTGTGCAGTCGACATAAATTTTGCCGTCACTACACTCCAACGCGTCAACAGCTTCGTTTTTCATAACCGTGTAATGCTTAAATTCTTCCATAACAATAATTTAGCATAAAAAGAGGTTTAGACAAAGCTGGATAAGGCAACGAGAAAATAATCCTATTGACTTAAAAAAGTTACTAATGGGCTATGGCACTAAGGAGGTAATAAAGACTATAAGACTATAAGACGCTAAGACGTTAAGTCGTTTAATAAAAATCAGGCAATTAGGAAAATTCCTCATTACCTGATTTTGTAACCACAGTTCACTGTTCACTATATTGTAATCACCTAATCACTTCGTCTCCCCACTCAATGTCGGTTGGGCATACTTGCCCAACAATAAAGAAACAATAAATGTATGGCGGCTTTACTAAGCCGACAATTAAAAAAGGTGGGCACGCATTGCTTTGCCCACCCTACAAAACTTAAAAAAGTTACTAATGGGCTATGGCACTAAGGAGGTAATAAAGACTATAAGACGTTAGGACGCGTCTTGGATTTGCCTGTCGCATCGTTCGCGAATAACGAGTACGCTTACGCTTTAACTCTTCGCTCACTCGCTCTCCACGCTCACGGAGTCTCGCCTATTGTGCTTATGCACAACTGCGCCTCGCATTAAACGGCAACGCTCACAACAACAACGAAGGCTTGGTTGCTCGCTTGTAACGGCGTTCCGGACTTTCTTTACGCAAGCTGTGCTTGCTCCAAAGAAAGCTCCTCCAGCCTCAGCTCGCAATCCGCAACTCAACGTTTCCGTTGATTGTTGTTCGTCTCTCGCGACGCTCGTGCCTCTGCTCGGCTTGCTCATTCCGTTCGCTATCCGGACTCACTTCGCTGTCTTACTCGCCGGCGTTAAACGTGACTGCAACGCCGCCGCCTTCGCGTCGCCGTTTCGCCCTCTGCCGGCTCGCGCTCCGTCCGTCCGCAAATCCGCTAGTGCCCTAGTAACTTAGCCCCTCCAATTAAGAAGACAAAGTCTTCTTAATTGTCCACGCACACCGCCAGTACGTTGCTGGCGTAGCGGTCGTTGATGCCCCATCTCGTGTAGTTAGAGTAAAAGCCGCGGTTGTACGCGATGTCCTGACTATACTCCTGCGCACACCAAACAAAGAACCTATCTGAGAGCAGTGCAGCTGAGAGGAATTGTGTTCCTTTCTCGGTATCCAGCGTTGCATATGTTGTACTTGTACCTCCATTTATACTATCGGTTCCATATACATATTTTGCTAACTCTGTTAGCTGATCTTGGCTTGGCATGTTACTAACTCCACCGCATGCTTTCACTGCGCCTGCCCAATAATCAGCTTGGTAACTACAACAATATGCTTTATTATTTCCATAGCCTTCATCTGCTATTTGTTCACAGTCTGCTTTTGTTAATGGTCTATATCCGCCATTCTGAGGTCCTAGTATCTGGCTTATACAAAATCCTAACTCCTCTTCCGGTAATAAACATCCTGTTACTCCTGCAAGCTGTTTTACATTTCCATTATGAGCTATATCCTTGCCGTTTGTATTTGGATTTTTGTTGCCTGACACATCATACAATATTGCCATGCTTGCTGAGGTTGCTGCAAATTGATTGTTAAATGGCTCCTGTGTTGTATTTGGGTTGTAAGCAATAATTGCATTTACGCCATTCGCAAACTGAACTGCCACTGTATCCGTATCCCAATCATCTTGACCTAATGACGCGGCATTGCGAATTGCAGACATGTCAATCGGGTCTTCGCCTTCGTTCCAGATTACCTCTTTATTAAAACATTTTGTAATGTTGCTGTTGTCGCATACTCTTGTTATCTTAATGTATTTCTTAAGTTCGTTTACAAAGTCCATTGTATTTGAATAGCCTGCAAGTTTCTCTTCGGTATTCATCTGGCGCGTTGCGACTTCCAGCCTTTTTTCAAATACACTTTGTGCCGTGCTCCATGCTTTTTCATTGTGGTTCTTTATTAAGCCCGGAATTGTCAGAACTGCTACCACGCCGATAATTGCGAGGGTGATTAACACCTCTGCGAGGGTAAACGCTGCTTTTGAAGTCGTTAAGACGTTAGCGGATTTGCGGACGGATGGAGCGAACGAAGTGAGCGAATCCGGGTAGCGAGCAGATTGAGCCGGCTTGTGCGTAAGCACTACAGGCGAAACTCTGCGAGCGTGAAGCAAATCCAAGACA
>CALUVG010000050.1 GCA_944324165.1 Candidatus Gastranaerophilales bacterium
TTCGTGGCGGAAGTGTTCACACTAGTTCACACCCTCCAAAAAATTTCAGCCCCCAGCAGAAATTTTTCGGAGTCCTTATCGGATTATTCGGGTCGTCGCGGGAGTAACGTCCCGCTCCTTCTTACGGGCTCGTTTCGCTTTGCTTCACTCCGCCCTACCGAAAATCCTCTTGCCACATTGACATAATCAGGTTATAAAATTTTCAATAGACAACTGTTCGTCCATGTTTTATCTTAGCACATCATAAATTTTTTGCAAATTTTTATTTCGCCTTCTAAAAAATATGTAATGATAAATAATTTAATGATTATTTGAAAATACTTTTTTACATGTAATAATGAAAGTATGATTGAGAATATTATTATAAAAGGCGCGAAAGAACACAATTTAAAAGATGTTTCCCTCGAAATCCCCAAAAATGAATTAATAGTATTCACCGGTGTATCAGGCTCCGGTAAAAGTTCTCTTGCTTTTGACACTATATTTGCGGAAGGACAAAGAAGATATATTGAAAGTTTATCCACTTATGCACGACAATTCTTAGGTCAGATGGACAAGCCTGATGTTGAATATATTGACGGACTTTCTCCGGCTATTTCAATAGACCAAAAGTCTACCAGCAACAATCCGCGTTCTACTGTAGGAACAGTGACGGAAATTTATGATTATCTTCGTCTTTTATACGCAAGAGCCGGCACTCCGTACTGCCCGGAATGCGGAACTGAAATTAAACCGCAAACTATTGATGAAATTGTTAATAGCATTCTTAAACTTGGTGAAGGTACTAAAATTCAAATTCTTGCCCCGATTGTGCGCGGTAAAAAAGGAGAATTTCAATCTACTTTTGAAGAATTGCGGCAGGAAGGATTTGTTCGCGTTAAGGTAGATGATGAAATTTATAATCTCGATGATGATGAAATTGAGTTAAGTAAAACTAAAAAACATACTATTCATGTCGTTGTTGATAGAATTGTTGTTAAAGAAACCGCACGTTCGCGTATTGCAGATAGTGCCCAGATAGCCCTGCAAAAAGCCGACGGGGTTATGATTGTTGATGTTATCGGCGATAAAGAGATTATTTTTAGTGAAAAACTGGCATGCCCGAAATGTAATTTGAGTTTTGAAGAGCTTGCGCCAAGAATATTTTCTTTTAACGCTCCATATGGTGCTTGCGAAAGATGCGGCGGTTTGGGCGCGGATTTTGTTATTGATCCGAATTTAATAGTTCCTGACAGAACTAAATCTATTGCTGAAGGAGCTATTTATCCATGGTCTAAAACAACTACGAATTACTATGAAGATGTTCTTAAATCAGTTTGTGAGCATTTCGCAATAGATATGCATAAGCCGTTTCAAGATCTGCCGGAAAAACAACAAAAAATTATTTTGTATGGCAGCAGTGATATTGTAAAATTCAGAGTTATGCGTTTTGGAACTCACCGTTATGAAACTAAATATCACAGGTATGAAGGTGTTATTCCTTATCTTGAAAAACGTTACAATGAGTCTAACGGTGAATACTGGCGTGAAGAAATTGAAAAATATATGATTACTAAACCGTGTCCTGCATGCGGCGGCGCAAGATTGAAACCTTTCCCGCTTGCAGTAAAAATTAACGGTAAAAATATTTATGAATTTACTCTTATGCCGGTTAATGAAGCCCTTGATTTTGTTTCAGATTTATATCTGGTTCTTGGAGAACATAAATTGCAAATCGCAAAACAAATTCTTGATGAAATTCGTGCGCGGCTTAAGTTTCTTAATGATGTTGGCTTGAGTTATCTTGATCTTGCACGCCGTGCGGGAACACTCTCCGGCGGAGAAGCGCAGCGTATCAGGCTTGCTACTCAAATAGGCAGCGGGCTTTCCGGTGTTTTGTATGTCCTTGATGAACCTTCAATAGGGCTGCATCAACGTGATAATGACAGATTAATTAAAACTCTTATAAAACTTCGTAATCTCGGAAATACTTTGATAGTTGTAGAACACGATGAAGATACAATCAGAAATGCTGATTATATAGTTGATATAGGTCCTAAAGCCGGTGTTAACGGCGGCGAAATTATTGCACAGGGACAGATTGAAGATATTATTAAAGCTAAAAGATCTATTACCGGCAAATATTTGAGCGGCGAAAAATTTATTCCTATTCCTGAAAAAACACGTGAAGGAAACGGACATTTTCTGCATGTTAAAAATGCCCGCATTAATAATCTGAAAAATATAGATGTTGATATACCTTTAGGCAAAATTGTTGTATTAACAGGTGTTTCAGGGTCAGGTAAATCTTCTTTAATGCAGGATTTAATATATGAATATGCAGTCCATAAGCTGCGTGGCAACAAACCTAAACCTCAAGGAGTTGACGAAATTACAGGATTTGAACATATAGATAAGATTATTGATATTGATCAGTCTCCTATTGGAAGAACTCCACGTTCAAATCCTGCAACGTATACCGATGTGTTTACTCATATTCGTGACCTTTATGCTAAAACTAATGAATCTAAAATGCGAGGATACAAACCGGGAAGATTTAGTTTTAATGTAAAAGGCGGACGCTGTGAGGCTTGTAAAGGCGACGGGCTTTTAAAAATCGAAATGAATTTCCTTTCTGACGTTTATGTAAAATGTGATGTCTGCAAAGGGAAACGTTATAACCGTGAGACTTTAGAGGTTAAATATAAAGGCAAAACAATCGCGGATGTTCTTGATATGAGTGTTAAAGAAGCACTTGAATTTTTTGAAAATATTCCGTCAATTAAAAACAAATTACAGACTCTCAATGATGTAGGTCTGGATTACATAAAATTGGGGCAGAGTGCAACAACGCTTTCCGGCGGAGAAGCGCAGCGTATAAAACTTGCCTCAGAATTAAATAAACGCGCGACCGGTAAGACTTTGTATCTTTTGGACGAACCTTCGGTAGGTCTTCACTGGTATGATCTGGATAAACTTATTAAGATAATTCAGAAACTTGCAGATCAGGGCAATACTATCTTAATAATTGAACATAATCTTGACTTAATTAAAGTTGCAGATTATATTATAGATTTGGGACCTGAAGGCGGTGCCGGCGGTGGTACTGTTGTTGCAACAGGCACACCTCGAGAAGTTGCCAAAGTTAAAAAATCTTACACAGGACAATATTTAAAAGGTATTTTTGATAACTCAATAAATTAGGAGAAACTTTATGAAGAAGATTTTATTCGCATTATTAACATTAACACTTGCCATGCAGCCTGTTATGGCAAAAAATGTTAAAGTAGAGGCAATGGCAGATTTCACAACTGCAAATCCATCTAAAACTTGGCAATTAAAAGTTGTAGAACCTGTTAATGCTGACGGGTTTATCTTAGAAGCAGGCAGTCTTATTGAAGGTAATATTGAAGATGTTGTTTCTCCGAAAAGATTGAAACGTGATGCCTCATTTGTTTTTGTACCGGTGACTTATACAGATTCTAAGACCGGTCAGACTTATCAAATAAAAAGACATTTGACAGGAAAATACAGTTTTCTCAGCGGTGTAAGTGCCGGTTCCCTTGCTAAACAGGGGGCTGTTTATGCTGGTAATAAACTTCTTGACGGATTTTTCGGTCCGGGGATTGCAGTAGTTGAAGGTGCTGTAAAAAATGAACACGGTAATCGTGCAAAGTCTGCAGCTATATCTTTGTATGAAAGCACACCATTATCTTATGCCAACAAAGGTGAAGATATCAGCATTCCAAAAGGCAGTGTTTTTATAATGAGTTTTAAAACAGCAAAAGAAGCTGAAGAAGAGGCAAAAGCACAGGAGCCTAATTATACTTACACAATGCCTGATGAACAGACAAAAGAGGATTAAAATCCTATTTTTTATAGTTTATAATATAAATATTTCTATATTAGACTTGAAAAAATTTGAGCAATATGTCATAATGGAAGTATGAGGACTGAACTTAGAGGAATTTTGATGGCAGGAAATCTGGCAGAAGAACAAAAATATAAAGTAGGTTGGGCATACCTGCACAACGATAGGAATTTTGCGTTTCAAAAGTCCTATGTATGTGAAAATTTAGGCGGCGAACATAAGGCACTCACCACAGCCACGAATGAGGCTGAAACCCGCATGAATAGAGCATTTGCGGGGGGGGGGGGTATCTAACTTCAAGCCCCACAAGGCTTTCAAGGCACACGAAGTG
>CALUVG010000051.1 GCA_944324165.1 Candidatus Gastranaerophilales bacterium
GCTTGCTTTTCTAAATTATCGTTTTACTTATGTTGAGGTATTTTATGATAAATAATACTAAACTTGCATTAGAATTTTATATCCAAAAAGCTTTGAATAAATTATATAAAAATGATGAATATCTTATTAAAATTTATTCTGATAAGTATAATAAAGATAATCATGTATCAGAAAGGGGCATTGTTTTTAGATTTGGTGTTTATTTAGAAAAATATAGATTAAAATATTTTCCGCAATATGACTTAGACGTAGAGTATAACCGTAATATTAATTTAATAAAAATGTTGAACAATAAACCAGTTATGCCTGATTTAATTATTCATAAACGTGGTACTAATGAGAATAATTTATTGGTTTTAGAATTTAAAACTTGGTGGAACAAAAATCAAATTGAAGATATTAAAAGAGTTAAATTATTTAAGAATGAACTTAATTATAAATATGGCGCAACAATATTAATAGATAAAGAACATTATAAAATTTGCTGGATTTAATTTATTAAAAGCAGGTGATAAAAATGGCAGGGTTTTACACGGAAGCAAGTTATGAAAATGCTGTTATTAAAATTTTTACTGATATTTTAGGGTATCAATATATTTATGCACCAAATCTTGAAAGGGATTACCGCAATCCTTTTTATGAAGATATTTTAATGAGTGCACTGCGCAAAATTAACCCTAAAATGAATAATGAAGCAATACAGAACGCTTTGTATAAACTGCATAATTTTGACAGCGGTTCACTGCTTGATAAAAATATTGCTTTTATGAATTATCTGCAAAACGGCATACCTGTAAAATATTACGAAAACAGCAGGGAATGTTCCCGTATTGTTTATTTGATTGATTATAATAATCCTGCTAAAAATGATTTTACGGTAATGAATCAGTGGACGTTTGTGGAACATTCCGAAAAGCGTGCTGATTTAGTTGTGTTTATTAATGGTTTGCCGCTTGTAATTATGGAGTTAAAGTCGCCTTCTCGTGAAGAAACCGGCGTTGAAGATGCATATAATCAACTGCGTAATTATATGCACGAAATACCAACAATGTTTATCTATAATGCTATTTGCGTTATAAGTGATATGACGGTTACAAAAGCGGGTACAATAACTTCCGGCATAGACCGGTTTATGGAATGGAAAACCAAAGACGGCAGTTACGAAAATACACAGTATGCAAGGTTTGATACTTTTTTTGAAGGTATTTTTGAAAAAGAACGCCTGTTAGATATTATAAAAAACTTTATTTGTTTTAATATTGCCACAAAAGATACTTTTAAAATTTTAGCCGGTTATCATCAGTATTTCGCAGTAAAAAAAGCTGTTGTTTCAACTGTACATGCAACGCAAACGGACGGCAAGGGTGGCGTTTTTTGGCACACGCAGGGAAGCGGCAAATCGCTTTCTATGGTATTTTATGCCCATTATCTGCAAAAGGCTTTGCAAAGCCCTACTATTGTGGTTTTAACTGATAGAAACGATTTGGACGACCAGCTTTTTGGGCAGTTTGCCCGTTGTGCGGACTTTTTAAGGCAAAAACCTGTTCAGGCGCAAAGCCGCAAAAATTTGCAGGAGCTGTTAGCTGACAGGCAGGCAAATGGCATTATTTTTACTACTATGCAAAAGTTTGAAGAAAGCAATGAGCCGCTTTCTGAGCGTCATAATATTATTGTTATGGCTGATGAAGCGCACCGTGGGCAATACGGATTGGCTGAAAAAGTTATAACTACCAATGATGAGCATGGAAATTACCATGCTAAAACGGTAATTGGCACGGCGCGTATTATCCGCAACAGTTTGCCCAATGCTACATATATTGGGTTTACCGGTACACCTATTTCGTTAAAAGACCGCAGTACACGAGAAGTTTTTGGTGATTATATAGATATTTATGATATGACGCAGGCTGTAGAGGACGGCGCAACGCGCCCGGTATTTTATGAAAGCCGTGTTATACATTTAAATCTTGACCAGGAAACTTTGCATAAAATTGACGCTGAATATGATATTATGGCAGAAAATGCCGACCCGTATGTAATTGAAAAAAGTAAAAAGGAATTAGGGCAAATGGAAGCTATACTTAGTGCTGATACAACCATTGATTCGCTGGTTAGAGATATAATAAACCATTACGAAAATAACAGGGCCAATTTATTAACCGGTAAGGCAATGATTGTTGCATATTCACGCCCTATTGCAATGAAAATTTATAAAAGAATTTTAGATTTGCGACCTGATTGGACAGAAAAAGTTGCCGTTGTAATGACGCAGGGCAATAAAGACCCCGAAGAATGGAATAAGATTATTGGCAATAAAAAACATAGGGATGAATTGGCTGTAAAGTTTAAAGATAATAAATCTGCTTTAAAAATTTCCATAGTTGTTGATATGTGGCTGACAGGCTTTGACGTTCCTTCTTTGGCGACAATGTATGTTTATAAACCTATGGCTGGGCATAATTTAATGCAGGCTATTGCGCGCGTAAACCGTGTTTTTAAGGATAAAGAAGGCGGCTTGGTTGTTGATTATATTGGCATAGCTTCAGCGCTTAAACATGCAATGAATGATTATACCAAACGTGACAGAAAAAATTATGGCGATTTAGATATTAAAAAAGCTGCTTATCCGCGCTTTTTGGAAAAATTATCGGTATGCCGTGATTTGCTTTATGGTTTTGATTATTTAAGATTTATTGACGGCGATGATTTAGAAAAAAGTAAAATAATTACCGGCGCAGTTAACTTTATTATTGGCAAATCTGTTGCAGAACGTGATGTTGAAGAAAAAGATAAAACGCAAAATATTTATCTTAAAGAAGCTTTATTGCTGCGCCAGGCATTATCGCTATGCAGTAGTATTGTTGATGATAAATTAAGAATGGAAGCAGCATTTTTTGAAGCGTTGAGAACAATGCTTGCAAGATTGACAACTTCCGGTATTGGCAAAAAATTTAATTTAAAAGAGATTAACAACAGAATAAATGAGTTGTTAAAGCAAAGCATTAAAAGTGAAGGTGTAATAAATTTATTTTCTGATATAGATGGCGAGTTTTCGTTGTTCGACCCTAAATTTTTGGAAGAAGTATCAAGAATGAAAGAAAAAAATTTAGCGGTTGAATTATTAAAGAAAATAATTGCCGAACAGGTAACTGTTTATAAGAGGACGAATCTTGTAAAATCAGAAAAGTTTTCTGATCTTATTAATAATGCAATGAAACGTTATTTAAACGGTATGATTAGCAATGAAGAAGTAATTAAGGAGTTGCTTAAACTTGCTGATGAAATTGCCAAAGCAAAAGCTGAAGGACAAAAACTAGGGCTTAACAGTGAAGAACTGGCGTTTTACGATGCTTTAACAAAACCACAGGCTATAAAAGATTTTTATAAACATGACGAGCTTATTTATTTAACTAAAGAGCTTACTGATGAACTGCGCAGAAACAGGACTATCGACTGGGAGAAAAAAGAGTCTGCAAGAGCAGGTATGCGCAGGTTGGTTAAAAGGCTTTTGAAAAAATATAAGTATCCGCCTGAAGGTATGGAAGATGCTGTAAAAACAGTTATCAGCCAGTGCGAAATGTGGACGGATAATTATGATTATGTACATAACGATATGAATACTAAATATACTTATGATGATATGCAGTATAATAATTATTATTATATGGCTGCCGAAAGCAGAGAAAAATATTAATAATATTATTGTGTAAATGTGTTTTAATTTCCCGGCAAAGAGTTTTCTTTTTGCCGTTTTTTATTTATTTTTTTACTACTTTAATATCAGATATTTAAA
>CALUVG010000052.1 GCA_944324165.1 Candidatus Gastranaerophilales bacterium
TAATTAATTGTTACTTTTTCGTAATATTCAAGAGAAATATCTATTTTTAACTGAAGTGACTAGGTGATTAAGTGATTGAGTGACAAAGAAAGATAGATTAATTTTAGGAGATCCTGAAATACTCTACGAGCCCCCTCCCTTGTAAGCCTCATTACATTCGGCAACAAGAGGAGCTGCGAGTTCAGCATGACATATAAAAATCAGGTAATGAGGAATTTCCCTAATTGCCTGATTTTTATTAACGGACTTAACGTCTTAGCGGATTTGCGTACGGATGTAGCGAACGAATGTGAGCAAATCCGGATAGCGAACGGAATGAGCCGGCTTGTGCGTAAGCACAAAAGGCGAGACTCCGTGAGCGTGGAGAGCGAGTGAGCGAAGAGTTAAAGCGTAAGCGTACTCGTTATTCGCGAACGATGCGACAGGCAAATCCAAGACACGTCTTATCGTCTTTATTACCTCCTTAGTGCCTTTATCTAAAAACATTGACTTTAAGAAAATAATCATTAATAATTTCATACATTTAGATGTTTATTGCACTTTCAAAATCGCTCATAATAGCATCAAGAAAGTGTAGCCTGAAAAATGCCTTTTCGTTACAGATTACAAAAGATACT
This sequence comes from Candidatus Gastranaerophilales bacterium, assembly GCA_944324165.1. Lineage (GTDB taxonomy): Bacteria > Cyanobacteriota > Vampirovibrionia > Gastranaerophilales > Gastranaerophilaceae > CALUVH01. Next base: position 618 of record CALUVG010000052.1, read on the forward strand.
GGATTTCAGAATCCGTAAAAAAGAAGAACAGTTGCTTGTCGTTCAAAAGGCGCAGCAAGAGGTCTTTATAGCAGAAGAAAACATACGCAAAAACAATGAAGAAATCGTATCGACAAAATCTAACATGAGGCATGCAGACCCGATGATGTATGAGGCTTATGATAATTACCTTGTACATCTCTGGGAAAAGGCAGAACAACTGGAACAAATCCGTGTAGAAAAACAAAATATTCTGGATGCTGAAAAGCATAAGCTGGTACTTCTGGAGCAGGCTGTAAAAGTTCTAGAAAAACATAAGGAAAAAAGCAGAGAAGCCTATATCGAAGAAGAAAAAGCTCAAGAATTAAAAAAGTATTCCGAACTCGGCGTAACAAGATTCTTCGCTCAATCTGTCGAAAAGCAGGAAGAGGAAGAAAAGGAAATTCTAAAACAGCTTGAAGCATTAGATAATGAGGGTAAGTAATGAATATAGATACATCTTCATCAGCAATAAGTTCAACAAGTTCCACATCAACTTCATCCATAAAATCAAATTCAAGAACAACTAAAACAGATTCTTCCTCTTTTGAAGATGAAATTAAGACTGCATCTTCACAAAAAGAGGAAAAAACTGAACAAACGGAAGAAGTTGATGCGCAGGAAACTGAACAGACTGAAAATCCTGAGGCTGAAAAAAGTGAAAAGACTGAAGACTCTAAAGAGGATAACTCGACAGATAGCAACAAAGAAAAAGATAAAAATTCTACCACTGAAACATTAAAAGGAAATGCTGAGGTTAATGAGTATCAATATGATGAAAAACAGTCTATACTTTCCCGTAATATTCAATCATTGATTGATACCGGAAACAAGATAAATTTCAGCAACACAGATTTTTCAAGCCTGCAGGCAAGTATAGATTATCAATCTGTTTCAATGAGTGACAGTGATGCAATGTTTTTTACAAATCTTGTGCAAAATACAGACATGTCAATGCAGTCTATTGCCTCAAATCTTCAGCAATTGTCTCAGGTTAATGTTCAGGCAGCAGAAAAAACAGCAAAAGTTTCCGCTACAATGATGAATTTGCTTTCTGACTCCATGAAAACTAATCAGCCTTTCAGAATAGATTTTGACAAAGATGTTTCTGTCATTATAAAAGTAAACAAGGATGGAAGTATTATGGCAAACTTCATTCCGGGGGACAAAGCAGTTGAAGAGTACCTGAAAAACAATATAGGATTTTTAAGACAACGTTTTGATGATCAAAATCTGGCATACAGCCAGCTTTCATACTCAAAACATAAACAGCAGCAAGAACAACAAAACAGAAATAATAACGATAAGGAGAATGCTGATGAATGATTCTTTCACAACGGCACTAAACACTCAAAAAGCAACAACAAACTGGATGGATGTAATTGCGCATAATATGACAAACATCTACACTCCGGGGTTCAAAGAACAACAGGTAAATTTTAAAACGTTTCTTGGTGGTGCCGTAGATGATGACTATGACAAAAAAATGGATCAGGGTAAATCTACTCCGGGTACTTCTAAAGATAACGTGTTTTTGGAAGGTCGCGGCTTTTTCCTGTTAAAAACTCCGGAAGGGAAGAGTATTTATACCCGTTTGGGCGAATTCACTTTTGACAGCGAAGGTGTTTACCGCGCCAAAAACGGTAATACAGTGCAAGGGTATATTCTGAATGATAAAGGCGAGATTATGCAAGGTACCAAACCGGTTACTGCAGATTTGTATCAGGAAACAGCACTGAAAGGCGGGTCGCTTGATATTCCAACCACTGATATAAAACTCTGGATTGATCCAAATAACGGAAAATTTTTGGGAAAATACGACGAATATGAAATCAAAAACGACGGTACAATTATAGGCAAAGCTGACGGCGGCAAAAGAACTGTACCTCTATACAAAATTACAACACGTAATTTCCACAATTCAGCTGCATTATTTGAGTTTAAGGAAGGGTATTTCCTTGAAACAGAAGAATCCGGTAAACCTGTATTAGGCGCAGGAGAAATTCGCTCAGGACTCCTAGAATTATCTAATGCGGATTTTAAAGGAAATATCTCATATTTCCAGATGGCAAAATTACAACTTGAAATTTCTAACAAATTAATTTCCTCAAACAAAGAATTGCTGGAAGAAGCGTTAAGATTAGTAGGTAGTTAGGAAGTAAGCAAATATATCATCAGACTCCATTTTTTAGAGGGATTTTTAAATCCCTCTTTCATTTATGTTGTTTTATTCCGGCAAATCCTCTGAAAATATGATAAAAATTATGTTTTTAGATTATATTATATTCTTATGTATGAATATGAAAGTTATACTGAAGATCCAGAACTTAAAAAAGTCGGTTTAGAACTAATGTTTATGACACCTGAAAAATACTCACATCCGGATGGCATAACTGCGGTTGAACTGGCTAAACTGGTTGGCTTGTCGCTGGATGTTGTAAAAAGTAAACTTTCAATACTGAAGGATGCAGGACTGGTTCGGGTTAAAGGTATAAATCCTAAATACTGGAAGTTTGATGAATATAATTTCCAGAGGATTGATGAGGATGATGAAGTTTATAGACTTTTGTGTAACTTTGACGATGTAGATTTTGATAGGTTTTTCCAATATTAGTTTATCATAATAAGATAAGCCGTTACGTTGTCGGTTATACTAGTTGCATAATTATTTTTTTAGTAGACACTTGAAAAATTCGGAGAGATATGTAATAATGTAGGTATGGATATATACGAGGGATTTTGATGGCAGGAAATTTGGCAGAAGAACAAAAATATAAAGTAGGTTGGGCATACCTGCACAACGATGGGAATTTTGCGTTTCAAAATTCCTATGTATGTGAAAATTTAGGCGGCGAACATAAGGCACTCACCAAAGCCACGAATGGGGCTGAAATCCGCATGAATAGAGCATTTGCGGGGGGGGGGGGTATCTAACTTCAAGCCCCACAAGGCTTTCAAGGCACACGAAGTGTACTCTTACACTCAGACTTCCGCTAAAGAAGTGCAGTCAACACCGGTTACGTCATCCCGCAACAGTTTCGACGCGATACACCATATTTGTCGCTTTGCGGGATCTCAAACAAAAATTCGACACAAG
>CALUVG010000053.1 GCA_944324165.1 Candidatus Gastranaerophilales bacterium
TCCGGCAGCGTAGATTATTCCGGTCAGACAGGCTTCCAGGGTAGTGCGGATTATTCCGGCAGCGTAGATTATTCCGGTCAGACAGGCTTCCAGGGTAGTGCGGATTATTCCGGCAGCGTAGATTATTCCGGCAGCGTGGATTATTCCGGCAGTGCAGATTACTCCGGCAGCGTAGATTATTCTGGCAGCGTGGATTATTCCGGCAGTGCAGATTACTCCGGTAAAGTAGATTATTCCGGTCAGACAGGCTTCCAGGGTAGCGCAGATTACTCCGGTAAAGTAGATTATTCCGGTACTGCAGACTACTCAGGTAAGGTAGATTACTCAGGTAAAGCTGATTATTCTGGATCTGTTACAGGTAAAGTTGACTATTCAGGAAAAGCTGATTACACTGCTGATTACAAAGCCGATTATGAAGCTGATTATAAAGCCGATTACAAAAAGGAATACAAAAAAGAATACAAGGCAAATTATAATGCTAAACCTTCCTGGGGACAGAGAATGAAAACAGGTGCAGTTTCCGGTGCATTGGGTGGCGTTCTCTCAAGTCTTGTAACTGTATGGAAAGTTAATGATATTAAAAATCCTCCTACAGTTGACGTATTGCAGGGGATAGCTGTTGACCAATTCGTTGATAAAAAACTTGCACAAAGCGTAAAAGGCAAGGCAAGCCGTGCAATTGCTAAAAAATTGTTTGAACTGGATATAGATCCGGCACTTCTGAAAAAAGAATTAAAAGAAGCAATGGGTAAAAATACAGGCAAACGTTTAACAGAGAACGAGTTGTTCCAGGTTTATCAAAAATTCAAAAATCAAGCAGAAGTTGAAGCAAGAGAATTCCAAAAACGCTTGGCCAAAGATATGCCGGAAATCAAACCGGTAGGGCTTGTAATTCCGGAACCTGAATTACCGGAAATTGATATAAAACCTATAGATATTAAACCGATTGAACAGCCTGTAGAAGTACAGGAGCCGGAAGAAGTTGAAACAGTTGATGATTGTGAAGCAACTGCATCACCAATTGTGGAACAACAAAACGCTCCGGAAATGCATATCAATATCAGAGGTAAATACTTGTACGATGCAATAGCAAAAGCATATGATATTAAAAATCAAGATGATTTGAATGATGCAATTGGTATTGTAAAAGAAAAACATAATATTTCGCAGGCAGAAAGAAAACAAAACAAATGGATCTCTGATTTGTACCTTGAGGATACACTTGAAGTCAACGACAAAATATACAATTTGAATAAGGACTTAAAACGTGATGATATCAAGGATATTCCAAAGGATCAATACAAGCCTGGTATTGGAGCAAAAGGACATAATACACCTAAAATTGATGTAACAGTCGGCGGTAAAGTAACTCTAAGCTGTGATGGCAGTGTAAGAGAATATGACTCTTATATAGAAGCTCAAAAAGCCGCTAGCTTCTACAACGAAAACGGATACTTCCCCGATGAAGAATAATAACATAACCATAATAAAATAAATATAAAAGCCCTGTAAGTTAAATAATTTACAGGGCTATTTTTTATCTTTTTGTTCTGGATTTTTCAAGTATTTTTTTATTAAATATACAAACAGTAATATTAAAACAAGCAGCCAGAACAAAAGAGTATATAAATTTAGTAAAGATATAAAAAAGGGTTGTTCTCCGGTACTAATGGTAAAAGAATTAACCGGTGAATTGTTTTTATAGTTATTGAAAGTATCAATAATCCTAATAAGCATCTTTTTATTTTCAGAAGAAGAATAAAGCTTTATAACAGTTTTTGCAGGGTAGTTTTTATGAGGAATGCGTATATTATAATAACAAGAGATGCCTTTACTGCATCCTACAGTATGCAGATAAGCATCTCCGAGAATGTCATAATCGAATAGTTCATTTTTAGTTCCAAGAATAATCTTTTCTGAAGTTACACTACAGATATTTCGATTTTTCATGCACGAAATAGTAATCTTCTGATTGTTATCTATGAAATCATAGATAGGATATATAGTCATTAAAAGTACTAAGAAGATAGCAGATGCAATAAGTTTAAATCTTTTCATAAAAGTATTATATAACATTCATTACCCTTTTGACAAGAAGAATTCCTGGTAAAACTATTGAGTAAGCAACAGGCTTAAGTATTATAACATACTAATGTTTTTATGATGGATTTATAGAATAGCAAATTTTATTTTTATCTGTGTTGTTAATAATATATGATTATAAATAATTTTAATAGAACTAACCAAAATGCACTTTTATCATATATAAACTTTAAAGCATCTTCAGATAATATGCCGCTTATTGATGCTTTAAGTAAAAGCAAAGAAACTGATAATAGTGAAATTTTTGATGTTTTTATTAAAGAAACATCTAAAAATGCAGAATTATCATCTCAGAAGGTTGTTGGTTTAGTAGGGCATGGCTCTACAGCAGCGGCGTATGAAACGCCAGATGGGAAAATTCTTAAATTATCTATAGGAAACCACTTCCCGATGAATCGTCCACATGAGAGTTTTGATGTACCTTTATATGCTAAAGGGAAAATCGGGAAAATGCATTATTACTTAGAAGAAAAATTATACCAGCACGGTTTGTCTAAAGAATTTGTTGAGGATGTAAAACAGGCAATAAAGCAAAAAGGATACAAAAATTTTGACTTTTATGATTATGATGTTCATCAGATTGGAATATCAAGAGATGGAAAGCTGTATTTATTGGATCCTGAGTGTGCAAAATACAAAACTGTATTCCATGCTATATTTGATAAAATTAAAAACAGAGTAAAGAAACTTAAATAAATTTAGGACATTAAGATGTTTCTTATGTTGATGTCCGACCAACAGAGGGGGGCAAAACAAAAAAATAAAAACATTAAATGAGAGTAAATCTGTCGCAGAACAGGGCGGAATACAGATTACCCGTTGATATCCAAATTTGTGCCTGTCATAAGTTTATATTTATATTCATTATGAATGGAATTAAAAAGAAAATGATAATCCTCTTTAGGCGCACTAAATTTTGTTAATTTATATTCTTTTCCATTATATTTTACCAGTTCATATATTCTTGAAGAATTTCCATCTTCATTTTTAGGGAAAGTTTCATATCCAAAGATTTTTCCGTCTTTAACCTTTTCCATCAGCTTAAATTGTTTATCCAAAACAGAGTTGTCAGCCGCACACAAAGTCTTTCTTAAAATTTTCAATGACTTAGTTTGCAAAAAATGACCATTAAAATTTTGATTTGAAGTCATATTTACCTGCATTTTATAAACTCCTTATAAACTTTTTCAGCAATAGCAGAACAAAAAATGTCTTATCAAACATAAATACATTTTATTAAAGAACTGACATTATTAAGTAAAGTTGCCTGTTGCTTTCTGAATACTCACACATATTCTTCAATACTATTTTACAAATAAAAAAGAGGATAACAAATGTTATCATTTTTTTAAATGTCGACGGCGGGACTTGAACCCGCACGGGTTTCCCCACACGCCCCTCAAACGTGCGCGTATACCGATTCCGCCACGTCGACATAAATTTGCTATAAGATTTTCACAGTACAAGTTGGGTCATTCGTGGCGGAAGTGTTCACACTAGTTCACACCCTCCAAAAAATTTCAGCCCCCAGCAGAAATTTTTCGGAGTCCTT
>CALUVG010000054.1 GCA_944324165.1 Candidatus Gastranaerophilales bacterium
TCGGGATTTGACAAGTTCATCAAATTTTTTTATTTGCTTTTTACGCAAAGATATTATTGTAGTAATTTTATCTAAAACATTTGAAATTTCATTTTGCGTTTTTATATCTGGTAAATAAAAAGGCAAGGCATCAAATATTGGTTTCGTTAAATGTTTCATCGTTGCACCATGAGTTTCTGATATCGCCTTTTTTAAAATATTTTCCACTTGATATATATAGAAATTTTTGCAAATATTAACTTGCTTATTGAATTCTACTTTAAAGATATGCTGATTTAAAACAGCCTTTTCACCTTGCCATATATAAACTCCGATACTTGCCGACCATGATATTAATATATCCCCATCATTCACCTCATACTTTTTATCATATTCACCATTATATCTGTTAGTTTTATATGAATTACCAGTTAAATCCTGTATACGTATAATAGGTAAACCTGTATCAGACCAATCTTCTGGCTTAAAAGCATATCCGTTAATGTATGTTGCTACATCTCCCAATCTTACTTTCATAACATTTTCTCCAATTCATCAAGCCCTGCCGTTATTTCCATTTCCAGAGCATGCAGTTCTGCCATTATTTCACTTGTCGGCGGATATTCTACCGGTACATATTCCACTTTTTTGTATTTGTTAATAGATAAATCGTAACCGTTTTCTACAATTTCATCCTTTGGTACTAAAAAACTTTGTTCAGTGCGCTCGCGTTTTTCTTCTTCGGTAAGATTATGGAAACGGCTGATAATATCAGGTATATCGTTTGCTTCAATGGCAGTACGTTTATCATCAAGGCTGAAACCGTCGGCTTTCATATCATAAAACCATACTTTATCCGTGCCGCCGTGCCCTGTTTTGGTAAAAATTAAAATTGCTGTTGATACACCGGCATATGGTTTAAATACGCCTGAGGGCATGGAGATAACAGCACGCAGCTGATGATTTTCTACCAGTTCTTTACGAATAGCTTTATGTGCTTTGCTTGCGCCAAACAATACACCATCGGGTACTATGCAGGCACATTGCCCACCTTTTTTCAGCATACGCAAAAATAGTGCTACAAATAAAAGTTCAGTTTTTTTAGTATTAGTAACTGCTTTCAAATTGTCATTAATGCTTTCAGCATCTATGGAACCCTTAAAAGGTGGATTAGCCAGGCACATAGTAAACTGTTCAGTAATTTGATTTTGCTTAGACAAACTATCTTTATAATTAATTGCAGGATGGCTGATAGAATGCAGCATAAGATTCATAGCGGAAATTCGAAGCATAGTGTAATCTGTATCAAAACCTGTAAAAGCCGGTCCGGCAAAATGTTCCCATTGTTTAGCCGTCATCTGGTCTTCATAATTGCGGCGAATATATTCCGATGCTGACACTAAAAATCCGGCCGTGCCGCATGCCGGGTCACAAATTATATCGTCCGGTGTAGGTTGAAGTAACTCTACCATCATTTCACGAATATGCTTGGGTGTTCTGAACTGTCCATTTTGACCAGCTGCCGATAATTTGCTCAACATATATTCATACAGGTCACCTTGCATATCAAGCTCAGCAATGTCATGCTCATAAAGATCATCTAACCCAGTTATAATTTTCTGTAATAACTGCTCTGTAGGAATAAGGAAAATTGCATTGCTCATATAGCGTGCAAAAGCAGATGTACTTTCTTCAGCTTTACTTGATTCATCTTCAATCTCAACCAATTCGCCAAATTCATTAAAATCCGGCAAGCGGCCGCACTTCATACTTTTTATAGCAGGAAAGACTCTTTGAGAAATAATATCAAAAATTTGCCGTGAATCACGGTTCTTGAATTTGCTCCAACGCATAGATTGCCCAACTTCAGATTGTGGGAATATTTTGGGCATCTTCTCACCACTCATATTTTCAAAGTCCTCTGCTTCAAGCTCTTTCTCGTCAAGAGAACGAATAAACATAAGATAAGTAAGCTGTTCGATAACCGTTAAAGGATTTGTAATACCACCTGCCCAAATATCAGTCCATATCTTATCAACTTTATTTTTAATTATTCCTGTAATCACGTCAATTATCCCCCATATTGTCTATTTTATGGTTATAAATTTTAAAAATTAGTTTGAAGTATACTAAACATTGAACAACAAACATAAAATCAGATACAATTATCTAATTTTAATGATAGCACAAGCAATAAAATTCTACAAGAAAAGCACTATTTTTTCAGCATATAATGCCTGTTGTGAAATTTTTCACTCCCATAACGTCATTAGTTTACATAACACCTTTTCCTCTGTAAAAATTCACATTGTATTTTGAGATTATATATGACTTATTTAAATTAATTGCAAGGCAGCCAAAGTTTAAAACTATTATAGATAACAAAAATCGCTGTTGTTAACATAGATCAAACAACAGCGTCTAACATAAATTTTACTTATAAACATTATTTTAACAATCTCTAAAAATTTTGCGAACCGTTACATAAATCAAATAAATTACAAACAATATAAAAAATAAATTTATATTTACCGCCTCCCTCAATCCATCTGCAAAGTTAAATATTATACAACAGCTAATTATCATCAACAACATAGCACCAAAATTCCAAAATTTACTTAACCAATTAACTGTAATGAATATCAACAAGCTCAGTAAACCTGCGATGATAATAAAACAAAACATATATAAAATACAGCTCAGGATTAAATTTAATATTTCATGGGAAGGGCTTATAAAATTAAATTTATTTGCTCCAAAGCTGCAAATATTGTTAATTATAATCGTTAAACTTTTAATTCCTTTAAGCACTTCTAAAAAATCATATTTTATGGCTTCTGATTTTAATATCGTTGCCAAAAATGTAACTATGCTATAAAACATAAAGGCATAATATTTAGCATAGTATTTATTGATTATCATATCATACTTTTCTTGAAGTTCGTTTTCTTTTTGTACAATTTTTTGAATATATTGATGTTCAATATCTTCTCTATTCTGCGTTATTTTATTTTCAATCTCTGCTTCACCGTTTTTTATAACTTGCTCTCTTGTCTCCAATTCTTTCAATTTATTTTCATATTTAGTTTTAGCGACTGAAATCTTCTTTGCAGCTTCTTCCTCTACATAGGCCATTTTCTTTTTGAGGTCTTTGTTCTCCTCCAAAATATTG
>CALUVG010000055.1 GCA_944324165.1 Candidatus Gastranaerophilales bacterium
CACGGCCATTACATGGAATTATTCTCTCACTTGGAGACCGGGTTTGACAAGTACGCTGTTTCGTGAGGCGCTTACATGAAGAAGACCAGAAAGCATTTGCCGCATGGCGAGCAGAGCAGGCCCGCTGTTCAGCAAAAGAAAAGCAGGACGTTCCCGCCGGGGAACGCCCTGCCATACATACACAGCTTTTTTCGAGTCGGGTGCGTCCTTCAGGGCGCACCTTTTTATTGGTATAATTATTTTATTCCTTGGCAGATGACATGTTAATCCATTCGCAAAAATCCCTAAACGCGAAATCCAATTGATCTATATCCATACGTGAGAGTGCATTAAAATTAATATGTTTTTCTTGCATCTTAGATTCATTTATTTTATAGAGGTGTGCATCAGTGTAAATTATTCCACAACATTTTAAATATTCTAAAACTTTTCGCTTGATTTTGCTCCCTCCAACAGTAACAAACTCGATACGTTCAGCTGTTTTGGCCAATGTATCTTTGCGATGCGTTCTAAACTCAATTAATATGCAATGTAATGCGTGAATAAATTTAATGATATCAAGTTTGGAACTATCTTCAAAATTGTAATTATAGTGATATAATCTATAATATGTGTTCAGGTTTGGAGCAAACACTTTCAGATTGTAGTCGGATAAAATGTCAAACTTAATATTATTTCCTATAAATTCCTCGCGTGCCACAAGCAAGCACCCTTCTGGCGGATAGGATTCAATAGCTATATTATTTGTTTTCCATTCAATATTTTTGCAAATAACAGAAGAATTATAGATTCGAGCATCGAAGCCAGAATGCCCAATTGAAACGGTGATATGCGGAGCCTCAATAAAAACATTTGCAAGTTGGTCAAAATGCAAGATGCTTTCATTAAAAATCATACTGGTAACATATTCGTTTCGTTTAGGAATACATTTATTTCCTGCCATCATATCAAATACCGTAAGGCATTCAATCACATTACTAGAATTATCGAGCTTTGTGATTTCAGAGCATTCCATATAAGGGCGTTCATATGCGGTGGCCTTAGCTTTAAACGAATCATAAACATAAGAGATATGATTTGGATGGATTACGTTGTTGGAAATTGCTGTATAGCAGTCAAAAAAGATCTGGGAAGAACAATAAGATTGGCTTTGCGATTCTTCAAAATACATTTCAGCGAGTGAAGAAAAATTGGGATTTAAAATAACTTTTGCCAATGAATAATCACGAAATGCTGGGCCCGTAAAAATAGGTTTGTTGTCTGATGGCTCTGCCTTTATACGTATAAATGGATGTTGAGGTAAAAAAGAATTAAGAAGTTCCTGGTAATCATCTACTAACTGTGGCGGAAGGAAAGGAAGACGATAATTTTCATACGATGTATCATTAAAAAGAATCAAGCTTATCAATCTAACAAGTTGTTCCTCTGGAGAATACACTTTATCCCATTCTGCAAATTCAGGATGAGACGACTGACATTTTTTAATAAAAGCAGGAATAACTTTTTGTGTTTGTTCTCGTACAAGAAGATCATCCATTATTTTTGTGATAATTGATACACAACTAGTTTGCCCTGATAACTCACTAATCATTTTCTGACGATTAGGAAAATTTCTAATGTGGATAGATATCGCTTCAAGCACAGGAGCATAACCTAAAAATGACTTGCTTTCTTCTTCAGTAATATTATGTTTTATAACATCATAATAGGAATTAACACAATTAATATCTGCTTTTGTAGGAGTGCTATCTTCCGATATACTTTTAATAACAAAATTTTTGGCTGATTCCTCATCAAAAAATCCGATCTCGTAGTGTGCAATTGAAATGTGATTTTCCGCGCAGAATGAAGCAATATATTGTGCAGTTTCTGTACGCGCCAGTAAGAAAACAGTAGGCAGCTGATGCTTATTAAGATTGACACTTATATCAAAGATGAAACTATTAAGCATTTTCCTCCCGGAAACAATCTCGGCCTCATCGAAAGCGTCAATTACTAAAAGCACATCACCGGTATTTAAATCACGAATAAATTCTGAATATTTTTCTGGACTAACAGCGCTTAAAATAGATCCTGCAAAACTATTTGTTCCAATTTTCACATTAGCTAAATTCCAGTATAGCGCATTAAAACGATATGCAATGTATTTTGCAAGAGAGCTTTTTCCTGTTGCTCCTGGTGCAGAAAAAAGGACAAATTTGGGATTTAATGTTGAAAGCTTGACATCGGTCTTTACTTGAGTAAAAGAGGGAGAAATGTAGAATGGCTCAGCATCAATATATCTAATATATTCGGAAACTTCACTTTCCAATTGATATTTTTTGCACTTTTTATATGAATTTAGAATTCCTTCAAGATTCATTGATATCCCTCCCAAAATTGAGTCTATATATTTTTTTACATTATAATCAACAAATTTGATCATGTCAATTCCTCCAGAAATCCTTTACTATCTCTTATTATAACTTATATGTAGCAAAAAGTTTGTCATCTTAATTGATGCTATCTATAATATTAAGAATTCTTAGCAAAATATATTTTTTAAGCTATATGAAACTATTTTACAAGCTATAACAGAGAACTATCATAAACGGTTCAAAATTTCTAGCACACTTTTTTGAACACTTTATTGTAAGTCTTTTTGCCAAATAATTTTTCTTAAAATCGTCTTTAAAACGACAAAGTACAATAAAGGATCTGTTACCACTACTTTTTAACACAGCCACCATTTTAATCTGCTTATAAAAGCATATAATTTGAAATTTACGTCATGCTTGCTGAACAGATACAGCATACTGTTTACCGGATTTTAGACAAACGTTTTAAATATTAGACGTTTTATAAGATAAATAGTAAATCCGACAGCTTCACATAGAGTAAAAGTCTGTCGGATTACATTTAAGCCAAAATGAGAAACTCATTTGTTTTATTGAAACTGTTTCTCAAGGAAACATCGTACCAGAATTTAATCTTCCGAAGAAAACGAAAAATCCGAACCCCTCTCCCACAGGAAAAAGGTTCGGATTTTTTTGATTTGGTGGACGGTACAGGACTCGAACCTGTGACCTCCTGCACGTCAAGCAGATGCTCTACCAGCTGAGCTAACCGTC